>NZ_JBITMD010000046.1:0-51131 GCF_044465905.1 Nonomuraea sp. NPDC049480 | reverse complement strand
CAGAACCAAGATTCTTCCCGGTCACGAAGCGTGAGCTGCTCCCGCCATCCGACATGCCAGAGAGCTTCAAGATCATTTCGGTTAAGACCAGCTCGGCGCGCTCGGCCTGGGGTTGAACGCGATCGTCTACTGGAACTCGCTGTACATCGACGCCGCGGTGAAGAAGCTCGCGGCCAGCGGCATGACGATCAGCCCGGAGATCCGAGCCCACCTGTCCCCGCTGCAGTGGGGACACATCAACTTCGTGGGCTCCTATCCGTTCAACCGGCCCGAACTCCCTGGCCGGCTGCGTGACCTGCGTGACCCCGCCACTGCTGACGACGACCAAGCTCTATGACGATGGGCCAGGCTGGAGCGCCTGCCGCCAGGGGGTTCGCTCGGCGACATGGCGGCGGAGGTCGCGTGCCTGCCGGGGTAGATTCCAGGTGACGGCGCCTGTGACGCGGCCGTCGGTGCTGTAAAGAGCGGCGAACTGGTGGGTGGTGGTGTCTTCGGCGATGATGTGGAATTCGCCGTCGCGACCGGTGAGGCCGTACGCCTGGATTTTCACGTCGTATTGGTCGGTCCAGAAGTAGGGCACCGGTGCGAACGGGGTTGCTGCCCCCAAGAGAGTTTCCGCGGCGGCGGCGCCTTGTTCGGTGGCGTTCATCCGGTGTTCGACGCGCATGCGCCCAAAGTGGGGGTGTTGCCAGGAGGCGAGGTCGCCGGCGGCGACGACGCCGGGGGCGGCCTGGCACCTCTGATCGCATTCGACGCCGTCGCCCAGGTTCAGTCCACTGTCGGCCAGCCAGCCGACCGCCGGTATCGAACCGATGGCCACCAGCACCAGGTCGGCTGGGACGTGGACGCCGTTGTCCAGGTCCACTCCGGTCACCCGGCCATCGCGGCTGGTCAATCCGGTGACCGCGGTGCCGGGGCGGAGCTGCACGCCGTGCTGGATGTGCAGCTCGGCAAGCAGCTGCGCCACATGGTCGCCGAACTGGCGGATCATCGGGGCGGGCAGCGGATCGATCAGGGTGACGTTCAGGCCGAGTTCTCGGGCGACCGCGGCGACCTCCGATCCAAGGAAGCCGGCGCCGACGATGGCCACCGAGGTGGCGGCGAGAAGCCCGTCCCGCAGGGCGAGGGCGTCATCGAGGGTGCGCAGCAGGTGCACGCCGCCGAGTTCGTGTCCCGCGGGCAGCGCCCGGGGGGTGACTCCCGTGGCGATCACCAGCCCGTCATAAGCAAGCACCCTGCCGTTCGAGAGGGTGAGGGTGCGCGCGTCGGTGTCGAGGGTAGTGGCGGCGATGCCCAGCAGCCAGTCCGCGCCCAGCGTGGTGAGGGCGTCGTGGCGCCGCAGCGCCACACGGTCGGGTTCCCAACTGCCGCGCAGGATTTGTTTGGACAGCGGCGGCCGATCGTAGGGCAGTTGCGGCTCCTCACCGACCATGGTCAACGCGCCGGTGAATCCTTTACGGCGCAGGGTTTCGGCGGCGGTCAGACCCGCCGCCGAAGCACCTACGACAACGATTCGAGATGGCTGGTTCACGACGGGGTCAGCGTGATCGCCAGGGCTGGGCAGATGCGGGAGGCCTCCCAGACGTCCTCCTGTAGCCCGGGTTCCGGGCTGTCTTGCAGGAGCACGACGATGCCGTCGGAGTCGCGCTGGTCGAACACCTCAGGCGAGCTGAGTACGCATTGCCCGGAGCCGATGCAGGCGTCTTGGTCGATGGTGATCTTCATGTGTTTCTCCTTGTGTGATTTACCAGGTGACGGGTAGTTCGCGCACCCCGTAGAAGACCGCGTTCTCCTTGAACGTCAGCTGTTCCAGCGGTACGGCCAGGGCCAGTGTGGGGATGCGTCGATACAGGGTGCTGTAGACGACTTGCAGTTCCACTCGGGCCAGTGACTGGCCCAGACACTGGTGGGCGCCGAAACCGAAGGCGACATGGTGGCGGGCCTTGCGGTGGACATCGAGGGTGTCGGGGTCGGGGAAGGCCGAGGGGTCGCGGTTAGCGATGCTTTTCACCGCGATGATGCCGTCGCCTTTGCGGATGAGCCGGCCTCCGATCTCGAGATCTTCCCGCGCGACGCGGCGGGCTTCGGTATGGGTTATGGACAGGTAGCGCAGGAGCTCTTCGGCGGCGTTGGTCACCAGTGCAGGGTCGCCGCCGTCGCGGACCGCGCTCAACTGGTCCGGGTGCGCCAGCAGTGCGGTCGTGCCCAGCGCGATCATGGTCGCGGTGGTGTCGTGCCCGGCCACCAGAAGGAGTTGACCGGCCGTGGCGATCTCACGCCGGGTCATCGCGCCGGTCCGGTACTGCTCGACGGCCAGCCTGCTGAACACGTCGTCGCCCGGCTCGGCATTCTTCTTGTCCACCAGTTCCTCCAGGTAGGCGTTCAGTTCCTGGCTGGCGGCCATGGCCTGTTCAGGGTCGGGTTCGTCCATGACGAGCGTGCGGGACACTCGGTGGAAGAGGTCGCGGGCGGTATAGGGCGCGCCCAGCAGTTCGCAGATCACCAGTGAGGGAACCGGTAGCGCGAACGCCTCCACCAGGTCTACTGGATTCGGGCCAGCGAGCATCTCATCAATAAGGTCATCGACGATCCGCTGGATCCGGGGCCGCAACGCCTCCATCCTTCTGATCGTGAAGTCCGAGGTCAGGAGCCGTCGCTGGGCGGTGTGCTCCGGCGCGTCCATCTGCATCAGCGTCTTCATGTGTGCGTCGCGTGCCTTGCTCACCGCGTTGGTGTGCGGGAAGCCGGGTTGCGCCACGTCGACGCTGACCCGCGGATCAGCGAGCAGCGCAGGCACATCCGCATGGCGGGTGACCATCCACGGGGTGCTGCCATCCCACAGTCTCACTCGTGAAACCGGCGCGTCTTCGAGTCGTCGGCTCAACTCCGGCGACGGGTCGAAGGGACATCCCGTCGCGCGGGCCATCGGAAAGGTCGGCATTTCTGGCAGGGCGTCAGTCATGGCATCTCCTCGCATCGATGCGGTCATGGGGTGATCTCGGGCACTTGGTGAACAGGCGATCGGAAATCCGAGCCGGTCATCCCCAGGGGGTGGACGTCATGTCGGTGGATCGCGAGTCACGAGCCCTGTTGAAGCGGAGCGTGGTCGGCGGGCTCCGGGCGGCTCGAACGGTTCGCCGCGCATGCGGTGATGGCGCCGATCGCGCAGATGATCGCGAATCCGAACAGTACGTACCGTGCCGAGTCGAGCATCGACGGGTCGCCGAGGTTGACCAGGACTCCGGCCACGGCCGTGCCGAACGCGATCGACAGGCTCGTTACGGTGGCGATCGCCGCGGCGGCCCTGCGTCCTTCCTCTGGATCCTGGGTGCTGGACATGGCGGCCACGGACAGGTGCGGGTAGGCCAGGCCGATGCCGGAACCCGCGATGAACAGCACCGGCACCCACAGGAGTACCAGCCAGGTCGGCGTGTCCTCGCGCTGCAGCAGTCCCTGGAGGAGGAAGCCGGACGCCAGGAGCAGCGGGCCGATGATGCGCAAACGGCGTACCGTGCGCTGTCTGGTGGCCGATGAGCTGCCGAGCTGGGTCAGCGACCAGCCGAGCGAGATGGCCGCCCCGAACAGGCCGGCCGCGAGCGGGGGCAGCCCGCCCAGCTGCTGGCCGAACAGCGGGACGAACGACTCGACCGCGACGCCGAAGGCCAGGAGCCCGAGCGTCAGGTAGATCCACTTCAATGGTGAGCCGGCCTGGTAGGTCGTACGCGGGAAGACCCGCAGCTCGCTGCGCCGTTCGTAGGCGACGAAGACGGCCACCAGCAGCAGTGCCACCACGATGCCGCCCACCATCGCCATGGTGCCGGGCAGTACTCCGGCCAGGCTGACGGCCGCGGTGGCCGCCGTGACCAGCAGCAGCGACACGGCCGGGACCGGCGCCCGCGCGTCACTGCGTTCGCCGCGCGGTAGCACCCGGGGCACGATCGCGCAGCACGCCGCCGCGATCACCGCCATCGCCACGAACGCCAGGCGCCACGAGCCGAACTGGGCGAACAGGCCGCCGAGCGCCGGGCCGACGAAGTTGCCGACGCCGTACATCGCTGACATCAGGGCGTTGCCGCGGGTCCACAGTCGGCTCGGCAGGGCCGAGCGGATGACGGCGAACCCCAGCCCGGACAGCACCCCCGCCCCGAATCCCTGGACGCCGCGGCCGGCCAGCAGTACCGGCATCGCCGGGCTCGCCGCACAGGCCAGCGAGCCCACCAGGAACACGGCGAAGCCGAGGCGGTAGGCGCCGACGTTCCCCCACCGGGCCAGGAGCCGACTGACCAGCATCGTCGCGATCACCATGGCGACGAGGTAGATCGTCATGTTCCAGGCGTAGAAGCCGGCGCCGCCGATGTCGGCCACCGCGGTCGGCAGCAGGCTCGAGGCCAGATAGATATTGACCGCACCGACGAGAACGCCGCCCGCCAGCACGATCGCAGCTCCGAGATGTTGGGGGCCCAGCAGTTCCCGCCAGGAAGGCGGGGCGGGGGTTGAATCGGGAATCACGCGGTCATCTCGCTCAGTTCGTCGGGGGCTGCGGTGGGCTTTCCGGGTTCGGACTCGCTGGCCACGGTCATGGAGGCGTTGCGCGCATCGATCCGTCCGCGGCGTGGCCGTCGGCCGCGGGTCTCGATGGCAGGCTCCGCGCCGGGCTGCTCGTTGTCACCAGCACTCATGACTTCAAGGCTGTCGTTGAACTGAGCCCGGAGACTTTTCGCCGCCTTTCGTGGACGGTTCTGGGCCGGTAGCCGGGAAAGCCTCAAGCCCCGGTCGAACCATGCCGCTCTGCTCCCCGTGGTCGAGGCCATGCGGGCAGCCGATCAAGCACCTCTTCATGACGAACACGGTTGAGGCCGCGGCCGCCTGTGACACAGAATTAGATATTCTGTGTCACACTGCTGAACAGCGATCACAGCGACCTGCGGATCGATCCCGCGGCGATGACCGCGACTCCCAAACGTTCTGTGTCACATCGGCCGGGAGGCCGCCTTCGATGTCGATCACGCCACTGCGCACCGGCCACGGCGCCGTTCCGCTCGGCGACGCGGTCGCCCGGTTCCTGGACCGCTACCGCGACGAGCCCGGTACCGCCGGCACCTACGCCGAGACCCTCACCCACCTGCTGGCCGCCGCCGGGCAGAACGCGCCCATCGCCGAACTCGGCCCGCCGCTCTACGCGGTGGTGATGGCCCGCTGGGACGAGCGGGCCCCGGCGACGTGGAACAAGCACCTGTCCGCGCTGCGATCCTTCGCCGCCTACGCGATCCGCAACGAGTGGATCGTCGCCGATCCCGCCCGGCACCTGGAACGCCGGAAGATCACCCAGCGGGACGACCAGGCCGTTCCGCAGGCCCGACTGGAAGCGCTGTTCACCGACGACCGCAACGCCCTTCGCGAGCGGGTGCTGTGGCGGCTGCTCTATGACACCGCCGCCCGGGCCGAGGAGATCCTCACCCTGGACATCGGCGATCTCGACCTGGAGTTTCGCCGGGCCCGCACCCGCAGCAAGGGCGGTAACACCGAGTACCTACATTGGGCCACCGCCACCGCCCGGCTCCTGCCCCGGCTGCTGGCCGGCCGCACCGCGGGGCCGGTGTTCCTGGCCGAGCGGCGCTCACCCGCCTCAGGCAAACGCGCCAGGGCGCTGACCGACATCGACCCCGTCAGCGGGCGCGGCCGCCTGTCCTACCCGCGCGCCGAGTACCTGTTCAAGCAGGCCACCGCCAAGCTGGACCCGCACCGGGACGGCTGGACGTTGCACCAATTGCGGCACTCCGCGCTCAAGCATCTGGCCGCCAGCGGCCGCAGCGCCCCCGAACTGCAGGCCAAGAGCCGCCACAAGCACCTGGCCACTCTCGGGCACTACGTCCGGCTCGGCGAGGAGACCTCCGCCCGCCTCACCGCCGACAACGACCCGCTCGCCCGCCATCGCCCTCGCTGACCGCGACGAAGTCAGCGCAGCTCCTCGGTGATCGTCCAGCCTCGGTTGCGGCTCATCCGGGTGAGCTGCTGGCGCAGGCCGGCGATGCGTTCCCGGGCGTCGGGGCCGGCGATCCCGATCGTGATGAGCTCGTCGGTGGCGTGGTAGCTGGTCCGCCGGTCACCAGCGGCCACACGGCACGCCGCGTTGATAGTGGCGCGCAGCCGGATGACCTTGCGGGGATCGTCTTGGCCGCCGAAGCCCTCGATCGTCGGACAGGAGAACAGCGGCGCGCGCTGGAGACTATCGCGGCGCTCCACGGCGTTCTGCTCATCCTGATCGACGCGCAAAGCGCCCAGGATCTTGTCGCGCTCAGCCGAGCTGATCGGCCTGCGCCCCAGCCAGTCGGGCCAGCCATCAGGGCGGGTCGGAACGACGCGGACCGGCTCATACGGCGCCACAGGCGCGATCGTCTCAGCGGACTGGTCGGTGGAATCGGCGGCCGCGCTGTCGCTCACCTGGCTCCTCGTGATGTATCCCGCCATAAACGGTGATCTCTCTCCGAGAGTACCGGTGGCATGCACCCCATGATCTACAAACTGGACCGATTCACCACATCATGAGCACGACTGGCCACGGGACACGCCAGCGGAGCTCTACCTGGCCTTGACCTGCGGTGGGAGGCTTAGCGTTCAATTTCAGCCGGATGGTCCCAGGACCCCGAGACAGGACATTTAGGTGGCGGGTCCCATTCGCACGAGCCCACCCGGACGGCCACACCGCGCTGGTGCTACTTGCGGGAATTTAGCCTTCTCGCAAGTTGTGTGGGCAATGTCCGTGCGCAACGAATCTTGATTTTCGATTTATATTTTCTAGAAAATCAAAAATGGTAGGCTCTCTCTGTGACGATGGAGAGCAGCGTGGTGACGCCCTGTAAACATTGCGGAGCGCCGATCGAGCAACGGCGGGGTCGGGGGCGGCCCAAGGCGTACTGTCCCGAGAAGGACTGCCAGGCGGCGGCCAAGCGGGAGCGCGAGCTGCGCCGGGCCACTCCCGGGCTGGAGGGTGCGCTGGCCAGGGCCGAGCAGCTGTACGACCGCATGGAGAGCGGGCTGGCCGCGGCCATCGAGCCGCTGGCGCAGGCGTTGGCGGAGGAGCTGAGCCCGGCGGGCGTGGAGGCCAAGCTCAGTGCGGTGCAGGCCGAGGCGCACACGCGGGTGGCCATCGCGCGTACGGAGCGTGAGCAGGCGTTCGAGCAGGTACGGCTGGCGCGTGAGGCCGCCGAGCACGCCCGCAGGCAGACGGCCGAGATGCGGACCAGGCTCGAGGAGGCGGAGAACGAACGGGAGACCGCGCTCGACGACGCCGAGAGGGCACGCGAGCAGGCGCTGGCCGCGTTGCGGGAGGCCTCCAGCACCGAACGGCAGGCCCTGCAGACGGCGGAGGAGGCGCAGCGGCGCGCGGAGTTGGCCGAGCAGCGGGCCAAGGAGGCGGCGCACCAGGTCGAGCTGACCGAACAGGCCAGGGATCAGGCCGTACAGGAACTGGCCGAACGGGTCGAGTCGGCGGACAGGAGAGCCGCGGAGGCGCGGGCGCAGGCCGTACAGGCTGAGGAGGAGGCCGGCCGGGCGCGGGAGGAAAGGGATCGGGCCCGGGAAGAGACGAGCGCGGCCATGCGAGCGCGTGAGCAGGCCGAACGTGATGTGATCGCGGCCAGGACGCGGGAAGAGGCGGCGGCGCAGGAGCGCGAGCGCGCCGTGGAGCGGGCTGCCGCGGCCGAGCGTACGGCGGCCGCGGCCGGACGCGACCGGGCGATAGCACTCCAGGAGGCTGAGAGGGCGGCTGTCGAGGTGGAACGGCTGACGGCGAAAACGGCCTCAGTCGAGGCGGAGGCCGCGGCCGCGCTGGCCCGCGAGCGGAAGCTCGTGACGCGGGAGAAGGCACGTGCTGACGCGGCGGTCAAGGAGCGCGATCAGGTGCGGACGGAGTTGCGGCTGGAGCGGATGCGGTTGGAGGATCTGCGAGCCGAGCTGGAAGCGGCCCGGGCGGAGGCCGCTCAGCTGCGGGAACGGGCGGTCGCGGCGGAACTGCGTTCGGGGTGACGAGGGAGGAGGGATCCCGGGAGTGTTGGCCCGGACCCCACGGCTACGGCGAGCCGCCACCTGATGGATCGGACAGCGGATGTTGACCTTGGTCTCGCGGCTGAGGGCCTGGAGGGGGCGGCCGGTCGGGCTGCCCGGGCGTCTCAGCCCGGGGCTATCTCGGGGTCGAGGAGCGAGCGGGCAGCCGTTGGCGCCGAGAACGATCATGTTCCCGGGCCCAGGCGTAGGTGGCCGGGACTCGGCGGCCGTGTACACACGCGGTACGGGGAGATTCAGCGGGAGGCGTCGCCCGGCGGACTGTCCTGTGCCGCGATGTCCAAACGGCGTGGCGGCGCAGCAGCCGGTGGCCCGGCATGGTCGAACGACGACCGCCCCAGGGTGATGACCTGCTCAGCGCCGCCGCCGTCCATCGCCTGAAGCCTTTCCAGATCGGCGATCGACACCAAAGCGACCACCGGCTTGCCATGGCGGCTGAGCACGATCCGCTCGCCGCCGTAGGCCACCCGCCCCATCAGCTCGGCCAGCTGAGCGCGGGCTTCGGTGAAGGGTACTGTCTCGCCATCCATGTCTGCACAGTACTGCAGTTCCGTACAACTTGAAGTTGTACATTTTTTAAAAAACGTACATAATCTCGGATCATGAGTGAGCCACTGCGGCGCAACCGCGACTTCGTCCTGCTCTGGAGCGCCACCTTGGCCTCGACGCTGGGCTCCCAGGTCGCATCCGTCGCCTATCCCCTGCTGGCGCTGGAACTGACCGGTTCAGCCGTCCACGCCGGGCTGATCGGCTCTGCCGCGATGGCCGCCGGCATCGCGCTGCGCCTGCCGGCGGGCGCCCTGGTCGACCGGTGGGATCGGCGGCGCACGATGCTCAGCTGCGATCTCATGCGAGCCGCTCTTGTCGCCGCCACCGTCGCCGGTTCGCTGCTCGGGTTGCTCGACTGGCGGATGCTGCTGGCCGCGGCTGTGATCAGCGGCGCCTGCGGGGTGTTCTTCCACCCGGCGGAGACGGCGATGCTACGGCGCGTGGTTCCCGCCGAACACCTGCCTCAGGCCCTCGCGCACAACGAGGCACGCCAGTACGGAGCCTCGATCGCCGGTCCTCCGCTGGGCGGCCTGCTGTTCAACCTGGGGAGAACGGTCCCTCTTGCCGGAGAGCTCCTGGCGTATCTGCTGTCCTTCGCCGCGGTCCTCGCCATCAAATCCCCCACGCCCGCCACCGCGGACCGGTCGCGCACTCTCCTGCGCGACATCGCCGAGGGCCTGCGCTGGACCTGGCGGCAGCGGTTCCTGCGCGTCCTGCTGGTGACGGCCGCGGGCTTCAGCCTGGTGTTCTCCGCGCTGACCCTCACCGCGATCGTCGCTGCCCGGCAGAGTGGCGCCGCACCGGCCGATGTCGGCCTGATGATGGCGATCTCCGGCGCCGGAGGCCTGCTCGGCGCGCTGGCCGCCCCCCGGCTGCAGCGGCGCAAACCGGCGGCGGTCGTCCTGGCGATGTTCTGGGTGGCCGCCGCGGCCATCCCCGCGATGGCCGTCCATCCCACCGCCTGGGCCATCGGGGCGCTGCTGGCCGCGGCGTTCTTCCTGGCCCCGGCGGCCAACGCGATCTTGTACACCTACCAGATGACCATCACGCCCGACCACTTGCAGGGCCGCGTGATCAGCAGCCTCGCCCTCATCGGCAGCGCGGTGACCCCGGTCGGGCCGCTCGCCTCGGGACTGATCCTGGACCGCTGGGGTGTGACGGCCGCCCTGCTGTCGATCGCGTCCGTCATGGCGGTCGTGGCTTTGGGCGCCACGTTGAGCCGCACCATCCGGCATCTGCCCCCGCTGGCCGAGGCCGAGGCCGTGGCCGCACGTTGAGCGGCGCCCTGCGCACCATCCCGGATCACGGGGCGGTCCGCGATGAGGAGGCGACGTCGACAGCAGTGCCCTCCGGTGTCATGAGCTGGCGCGTGGGTTTCTCGATCAAGGGTCACTCTGAGGGCTCCCGTGTGCGTCGTGGCCTGCGGCGCTCCGTCACGCAGAGCACCGAGGACACGTCCGGCTGCCGAGATGAGTGGCATCGACCAGACGATCCGGTAGCGACTCCGGGCGTTGTCGCGATCGTGACTGGTGCGGCGCGGCCATCAGACGGTCGCTCGTGATCAGGCCGCTCTACGCAGGTACCTTGAATGTCCCGCCGCCTGGTCGAATGCGGCCTCGGGGCTCGAACAGCAACCGAACGGTCATGACGTCAAGGAGCCCGGCGGGGCCTGTCTTGTCGTCACTGGCCGTTCCGATGAGGATGCCAGGCGGGTTGGAGTAGGTGGGCAGGGCGCGGGCGGGCGGGTCAGGTGGTGTGTCACCAGGGTGATGCGGGCGATGGAAGGCAAGAGAGGGTCATAGCTGTGTGGCCGTGCGGATCAGCCCGGCGAGGGCGAGGGAGCGGCTGTGCGTGGGCCAGGCGATGTGGGTGACGACGGGGGGTGCGTCGGTCAAGGGGACGGCGGTGTGCTCGGCCCATAGCCAGGCGCGGGCGGAGTCGGGGATGACGGCCACGGTGCGTCCGAGGGCGATCAGCTGGGCCAGCTGCGTCTGGTCGTGGATCTCGGGGCCCGGGCCGGGTGGGTACGTGCCGTGGCGGGGCCAGCGGGCGAGCGGAAGATCGGGGATGTCGCTGACGTCGGCCAGGGACAAAGTCTTGTGCGCGGCGAGGGGGTGCCTGGCGGGCAGGATCGCGATCTGCCCCTCGGTCATCAGTTCCTCGCTGTCGAACCCGGCGAGGGAGTTGAACGGCGCCTGCATGAGCGCCACATCAGCGCGGCCATCGCGCAGCAGCCCTTCCTGCTCACCAATGCCGCACGGCAGCACCTCGATCTCGGCGGCGTCAGGCTCAGCCGCGTAGGCGTCGAGGAGCTTCTGCAGCAGCTCGTGAGACGCGGCGGCCTTCACTGCCAGCACCAGGCGGTGGCGGGGGTCGCCTGGTCTGTCGGCGCCACCGGCGCGACGGGTGCGGCGAGCGGCGGCGGTGGTCGCGTCGAGGGCTGCGCGGCCCTCCTGCAGCAGTACCTCTCCAGCGCCGGTCAGGGAGACTCCGCGGCGGTTACGTTTCAGCAGGGAGACGCCGAGGCGCCGCTCGAGCTGCTGGATCGCCCGGGACAGCGGTGGCTGGGCCATGCCGAGGCGCTCGGCGGCGCGGCCGAAGTGCAGTTCCTCGGCGACGGCCATGAAGTACCTCAACTCGCGGGTCTCCAAGGTGTCCACGGCCACACCATACTTCAGTGATACCTACCAGGTATGACAGGGCACTGGATCGGTGTTGGATGCACCGCTCGTCCGCGAGCGAACATCGATGGCATGAGCGAGACGAAGATCGCGCTGGTGACCGGCGCGAACAAGGGAATCGGGTACGAAATTGCGGCCGGGCTGGGCGCCCTCGGGTACCGGGTGGGCGTGGGAGCCCGCGACGAGGCCCGGCGCGAGACCGCCGTTGAGAAGCTGCGCGCCGCCGGGGTGGACGCATTCGGGGTGCCGCTGGACGTGACCGGCGACCAGAGCGTCACCGATGCCGCGGAGCTGATCGAACGGCAGGCCGGGCGCCTGGACGTCCTGGTGAACAACGCCGGTGTCTCAGGAGAGACGGGGCCGGGGTGGGTGCAGGACCCGACCACGCTCGACCTCGACGTGGTCCGCACGGTCGTGGAGACCAACGTCATCGGTGTCATCCGGGTGACCAACGCGATGCTGCCGCTGCTGCAGCGCTCGGCGTCGCCACGCATCGTCAACGTCTCCAGTGCCGTCGCCTCCCTGACCCGGCAGGCGGACCCGGACATCGAGATCGGCCCCATCATGGCGGCCTACTCGCCGTCGAAGTCGTTCCTCAACGCTGTCACCGTGCAGTACGCCCGGCAGTTCGCCGGTACGAACATCCTGATCAACGCCGCCTGCCCGGGCCTGGTAGCGACCGACTTCACCGGCTTCCACGGACCCCGCACTCCTGAGCAGGGCGCAGCCACGGCGATCCGGCTCGCCGCGCTGCCCGACGGCGGCCCGACCGGTTCGTTCTTCGAGGACGACGGCGTCATCCCCTGGTGACCCCGAACCTGTCGTGATCATGCCGTAAGCCCGCATGGCGCGGGCCACCACAGCCACCCCCGCGCCAGGAGCCGACCTGGCAGCACATTGTCGTGTCCGACCATGTGGCCTCGGCGCCGCCGGCTTACCAGCCCACCTGTTCGCCCGCCGCCAGCCCTGGCAAGGGTCGGCGGCGGTGATCGCTAAGAAGGCGATGCGTCGCCGACCCTTCTGCCGGCTCTCGCGCGCGGATTGGTGAGCGACTCAGTTCCGATGCGTGGGCAGTTCTGAGCGTTCGTCGGTCCAGCCGATCGCCTGGTACGAGGTGGAGACACGCATCTCCGCCTGCCGCCCGCTCGCGAGCTTGGTTGTGTCCGTCCTCACCTGGGCAAGAAGCAGGCCGGTGCTGGGATCGACCACGGTCCGAACCTGGGTGAACAGGCCCGGCTCTATTTCCTCCTGATAGCTGAGCGCCCTGCCCGCGTCGGCCCAGCGGATCTGTCATCTCCCCCTCAGCCTGTATGCCGGGCAGAGACGCGAGGATCCGGTACGCGGAGGCCCGAGCCTCGGGCGAGGCAGGCACGCGACTGATGATGTCCTCACGGGCTTGCACAAGGAGGTATGCCGTCGCCTCCTCCACGTCTGTCCCGGGGTCAGGGTCTGCTGTCAGCCGCCGGGTGATGCGCTCTTCCAGGTAGCTCCGGCGCTTGTCGGGTTCGTCCGGGATCGCGCGCACCTCCTTCCAGGTCATCGACTCCCCTGTCAGGACACCGGTCGTGCCCTTCCACCCGTGAAGTCGTCCGGCGGTTCGCTCGCCTGCCACCGCCTCCAGCGGCAGACCGCGACAGCCATCGACCGCTTCCTCGACACCCTCGCCGCAGTCACCACCCGCGCCGGCTACGCCGAGACCCTCACTCGCCTGACCACCGTCACCGGCACACCCGGTTCCCGGCCGCCGCCTCGCAGCCTCGGCTGTTGCCCGACGACGAACTCGTCATGGCGTTCGCTGAACTCCCGCCGTCCCCCCTGGCGCAGCGCCGTCCGGATCACCTCAGCGTCCCGATCTCGTACGGTCCATAGCGGCCGACCGCCCACGCCGTACCCGAACTCGGCGCGTCGTCGCTCATGGTCCACACCGTAAGGAAGTCGAGACCTCAGTCATAGAGCCGTACGTCGTCACAGGTCAGCGGTATATCCGTAGGGAATTTCTTCATTGCTACCGGGACTCGGTCCACAGCCTCGGCCAGGGCCAGACATCGCTCCTAGCGATCGATTTGATCGGAAAGAATCGCTTTTCACGATGATGCCTGGCTTCTAGCGTGGTTGGCATGACAGTAACCGCCGCTGCACCGGCAAAAGCTCAAAGCCCTCTCCTGCTCGTCGGGGCCGCCCTGGCGAGCGTCTATGTCGTCTGGGGCTCGGCCTACCTCGCGATCCGGATCATGGTCGAGGAGATGCCGCCCCTCGTCGGCGGCGTGATCGTGGTGCTCGCGGTCGCCGTCGTCGTGCGCTCCGAATTCCAATGATGAATCCGGGTTCCAACAATCAAGGGAGAGTCCAATGAGCACATTCGTGTTGATCCACGGCGGAGGAGACGTCGGATGGTCCTGGCACCTGGTGGAGGCCGAGCTACGAGCGCGTGGGCACGACGTGCTGGCCCCCGACCTTCCGGGTGATGACGAGTCGAAGACCCTGGCGGACTACGCCGACGCCGTGGTCGAGGCCGTCGGTGACAGGCAGGACCTGGTCGTCGTGGGCCACTCGTTCGGGGCCTTCACCGCCCCGTTGGTCGCCGATCGGCTGCCCGTCGATGTGCTGGTCCTCCTGGCCGGCATGATCCCGTCGCCGGGTGAGTCGCCGGATGAGTGGTGGTCCAACACCGGCTACCAGAGCGCGGTGGAGGAGCAGGCCGAACGCGATGGCGGTTTGACCGGCAGCGCGGATCCATTCGTGAGCTTCTACCACGATGTACCCCGGGAACTGGCCGAGGAGGCGATGGGCAAGGAGCGCGACCATCCGTCCACGGCCGCATCGGCCGCTCCATGGCCGTTGGATGCGTGGCCGAACGTGCCGACGAGGTTCGTGCTCTGCAGCGAGGACCGCTTCTTCCCGCCCGGCTTCTTCCGCCGGCTGGTGCCCGAGCGCCTGGGTATCGTCCCCGACGAGATCGCGGGCGGCCACTGCGTCGCGCTCAGCCGCCCCATGGAGGTGGCGGACATGCTGGCGGGCTACGCGGCTACCGCGTCTGCCACGAGGATCGAGCAGTGAAACTTTCCGCGGCGGCCGGCCCACCGGGCGTCGAGGCATGGACTCGGCCCGCGCGGACCGCCGCCAAGCGTCAGCTCCGGCACGCCGAGATCGTCGTCGCCACTATCACAGATCTCGCCGGCAAAGACGAGCCCGTATGACATCGCCGTCGCCCTCTCGCCCAGCGCCCATCCGACGCTCTCCGCCAAGGCGGGCGCCACCTGGGGGCTGGGGGACCTCCCGCCGGAAACAGTGTCGCTGGACCAGATGCGAGGCGTACTCCGCGAAGGGCCCGATAGAGCCTTAAGACATCTACATCCACACGACCAGCCAACCCCCGGTCCGTCCAGCCTGGCGGTCAGGGAAGCGGACCGAGGGCGAGACGTCGACCGTCCAGCTCCGATGTGATCGTGCCTGTTATGGAATCAGGCTGGATCAGCACGTTGTCGGCCTTGAGGAATCCGCGGTGCTGTCCAGAGACCACGAGGTCGGCGCTGTAGCGGGATGCCGTCCCGTACAGGCCAGATCGCCCGTAGTGGCTCCGCTCGATGCCGTTGATGACGAATCCTGGCGTGTCGGAGTAGTTCGTGTAGGTCACCTCCAGCAGGGATTCGAATGGCGGGGTCGGTGAGGGCCGGCGCGTGATGGTGATGCTCCCGGAAATCTTCCCGCGGTGGAAGGTCATCGGCGTGAGGTCGGGCGGTGTGTGGCCCGCGAGCGGTGGTGCCCAGGAGGGAGTGGGGGTTGCTCGGGCGGGACTCGGGCGGGCGGGTTTGCGTTCCGGGAGGCGGGTGATGACCACCCTGGTCTGCGTGCTCCGCATCTGTTGCTGCCAGAACATCACGGCGGTGCCGTCGGGCTTCCATCTGAAGTTTGGTTTGGAGTCCCATCCTTGGGAGATGGCGTCGGGGGCGAGTGGCTGCCCTGCGTACGAACCGCGGGCGTCGTGCTCATCGACTAGCCATGGCTCGGCGATCTGCGGATTGCGGGTGTTGAACGCCACGAACGGCAGGGCGTGGACGCCCTCGTCGATGAACGGCGGCCGGCGGATCTGCGTGAAGGTTTCGAGGAGCCCGGTGGTGCGTGCGCTGCCGACGACCATCCAGCCTCGTCCCCCATGGGCATGGGGGGAGATGTCGATGTCCTCGTCCCAGTCCAGCGCCGTGGTCAGCCGCCCCTCTCGCCCAGAACGAAGGTCTACTTGCACGGCGTCAGGGTTGCCCGCTTCGAACGCGTTGAGGAATCGCGCGAACGTCACGCTCTGGCCGTCGCGAGTGAAGCCTTTGAGCTCGCCGTCCGTGGCGACTACCCGGGCGTCGTCCACGTGATAGGCGTCGCCACGGCGGACCAGCCGGCCGACGATGCCCACAGCGGTGGATCGACCCGATGCGGTACGGCGGACCTGACTGAGCGCCACGTGTTGGCCGTCCGGCGCGAGCCGGAACTCCCGCTGGTCCTGCTCGACGTTCGGATCTGCGGCAGCCGGCGGCACGATCGGCACGACGGTCGCCCGGCGGCAGTCGGTCACCGAGGGGGCACACTCCACCACGCCGTGATCTGCCGGCACGTCGGGGGTTTGGGCTCCGATGCGGACCAGCACTCGGCGGCCGTCGGGGAATGCGATCGGCTTGAGCAGTTCGGGCCCATTCCACGCCTGGCAGGTCAGGCAGCGCAGCCCGGTGCCATCCTCGGCGAAGGACACGAGTTGCGTTCCCCGGAAGCCGGTGGACGTCGCCCCGGCGAGGATGCGTGCGCCGTCCGCGGCGTATGCGGGAAAGCGCACACTGGTGATCTCGGCGGGCAACTTGACGATAGTCGTCACGACTTTCTCCGGTCGGGGAGCCGGAGGCGGCCCCTGTTCGCCGGATGTCGCAGCTCCCAGGCCCAGCATCATGGTCAGCGTTGTGCCGAGAGCGAGCAGGTCAGGAGTGGGCACCGTCACACTCCTTTCGAGAAGGCGTGCTCGCGTCGCGGGACCGCGAGCAGGCCGCGCCGATCTCTGCCTTGGCCGACCGCCATCCCTTGGTGGCATCCGGGCCGAAGTCGGTCTGCTGCTCGGTGTGGCTGGGGCCGAGGTCGATGGTGAACGCCAGGCGTCCGTGCCGATCGGCCATCACCACCCGCGTTTTGTTCCCCATCGTGACCGGGTATTTCGCACCAGGTCGGCGGCCCGGCGGTGTCACCACCTCAAGGCGGCCGCTGCCGGTGGCGGCGAGCGCGTCGCGGCCCACAGTCAGGTAGGCGAACTCGCGAACCTTGCGATCGGCCTGGAACTTCCACCCCCAGGCGGTGAAGGACGCGCGGGCCGTGGAGAGCGGGAAGGACGATGGCGGGCTCATGCGCGGCCGCAGCAGCGGGGTGAGCCAGGAGACAAATTCGCGGAAGTCCCGCTGCCAGTACGGCGGAGAGTGCGAACCGGGCAGGAAACGCGCGTTCACGTCTCGGATCCCGGCTTCGTCCAGCGCGGCCAGGAAGTTGCGCGCCATCTTGTGGGCCCCGGCCTCCACAAGCAGGCGGGTTTGCCATTGCCTGCGCTCGATCGGATCAGCTGGCGGGGTCGACGAGTCGAAGGGGCCTGGTTTGCCGGTGCCGGAGCGAACGAACAGCTGCGTTCCCCGTAGGTTCGCGGCGAGGTGGGTCGGATTGTTGTCGCGCCACACCACCTCCTGCTCGTCGGGATTACCCCTGACGCAGTTCTGCTGCCGCCGGCCGTCGACCGTGCTGTCGAGCCCGCCGGAGAACGATCCCACGTATCCGAAGGTCCCGGGGAACGCCGCGGCGTACTTGACCGCACCGCCGCCGCCCATCGAGATGCCGGCGATGGCGCGGCCCGCCGGATTCGCTCGCGTCGGGAACGTCCGGTCGACGAACGGGATGAGCTCGCGAACGTGGTAGCTCTCCCAGGCCGGCACCGGACCGGAAGTGCCCTGGGGCAGGCCGAACCAGTCGGCGTAGCCGCCATTGCGATTCTTGCCGTCTGGGCCTTGATCTGAACCGTCCGGCATGACGACGATGATGGGCAAATCGCCCACGACCTTCTGGACCTGTTCTCGTTCGATCCAGGTCTTGCGGTTGCCTCCCGCGCCGTGCAGCAGATAGAGGGTCGCGTAGCGAGTCCGCCCGGTGGGGTCGTACCGCTCGGGGAGCAGTACCTCGACGCGCTGCTCGCCCTGCATGGCCCGAGAGCGCAGGGTTAAGTTGACCAACCGCCCGTCGGCCGTCCGGCCGCTCTGGCTGAGGCCGAGCTGAATGGGCGTCCCGCGCCCGACGCAGACGGGCCAGCCGGTTCCCGCCGATGCGATGGCGGGGGACGCGGTAGTGGAGACCAGGCCCACGCCGAGGATCGTGGCCAGCCCCCAAGAGGCGATTCGGGCTCCGCAACTGCGCGCCGGTTTCGGTGAGCTCAAGGCGCGTCGGGATCCGTAACGCCTTCTCAAGAGAAGTACGGCAATCATGGAACGCGATCCTGGCCCTGAATGCCGTCGTTTCCTGGATGCTTCCCTGACGGTTCCCTGAAGGCATCGGCTCACCGGTGCCGGCTCCGGGATGTCCGCCATAGCATGCGGTGGCGAAGGATTTCGACGATGGCGGACAGGGACACCGGGACCGGGATCAATGGGCACCACACGCGATCCAGCAGACGACTCAGCAGACACGGCACGTGCGACCGGAGCTCGTGTGCTGGTGGTTGACGATGATCCGCACATCGTCGAACTACTCGTGACAACCCTGCACCTGTCAGGCTTCCAGGTCGCCTCCGCCGCCAGCGGAGCACAGGCACTGGAAGCGGCGGCCGGCTTCCAGCCGGCAGTCGCCATACTCGACGTGATGCTGCCCGACTTCGACGGCTTCGACGTTCTCCGCCGCCTGCGGCGAAATGGCCATACCTTCGCGGTACTCTTTCTGACCGCCCGTGACGGAACCGAGAACAAGATCGAAGGGCTCACCCTCGGTGGTGA
This sequence comes from Nonomuraea sp. NPDC049480, assembly GCF_044465905.1. Lineage (NCBI taxonomy): Bacteria > Bacillati > Actinomycetota > Actinomycetes > Streptosporangiales > Streptosporangiaceae > Nonomuraea > Nonomuraea sp. NPDC049480. The sequence goes on along the minus strand of NZ_JBITMD010000046.1, from coordinate 32,845 downwards.
TGACTACATCACCAAGCCCTTCAGCATTGGCGAGGTCCTCGCCAGACTGCACGCGGTGCTGCGGCGCGCTGGAGGCGCGGACGAGCGGGCGGTCCTCCGATACGCCGACCTGGAGATGGACCAAGACGCTCATCACGTCCGGCGCGGCGGACGTCTGATCGCACTCTCCCCCACCGAGTACCGGTTGCTGCGCTACCTGCTGCTCAACGCCGGCCGCGTGGTGTCCAAGGCACAGATCTTGGACCGGGTATGGCAGTACGACTTCGGCGGTGACGCCGGAGTGGTGGAGAAATTCGTCTCCAACCTACGCCACAAGATCGACAACGGTGAGCAGCGGCTGCTGCACACCGTCCGCGGCTTCGGCTACGCACTGAGGCTGCCACCCGACGAGCAGACCAGGTGAGCACCCTCATCCCGCGTACCCTGCGCGGTCGGCTACTGGCTGGCATCACGGTACTGGTGTCGCTCGGTCTCCTCGGCTCGGCGCTCGCCGCGTACGCCATGCTGAGCTCCTTCTTCGAAGCCCGCGCCGAACGGCAGCTGACCACCATCGCCGCGCGCCTGAACCAAGTCCTGTCCCGTCAGCAGGATCTGCAGAGCGTCGAACGGTTCCTGCGCCTGCTCGACGGAGACCGCATCAAGGCGCAGTTCGTGGACACCAGCGGAAAGCCGGTCACATGGCCAACTTGGGACTCCGAGCGCGTGGCGGACGCCACGACGGTGGCCCGCTTGCGCGACTCCCCAGGCAGGATCGTGCGGCTCGAAGCCACCGGGAATCCCTACCGCGTCCTCTACCACCGCTTCGACAGACCACCAGGCGCCGAGCCGGCATCATCCATAGAAGGCGTCATCGTCGCCGTCTCCCTGCGCAACGACGAGGACACCCTGCATCGGCTCGCCTGCAACGAGGCGATCGCGACCTCGCTCGCCCTTCTCACCTTGATCGGTCTCGTCCTCGCCGTGCTGAGAATGGGACTGAGACCGCTGGAGAACATGGCCGCCACCGCGATCGCCATCGCCGAGGGCGACAGAACCCGGCGGATTCCCCCTGGTACTCCGGAAACCGAGACCGGCCGTCTCGCAGCCGCGCTGAACCACGCGTTCGACGAACAACATCAAGCCGAGGAGCGGCTACGCCGCTTCGTAGCGGATGTCTCCCACGAACTGCGCACGCCTCTCACCACGATCAGCGGCTGGGCCGAACTGTACTTCCACGACGATCTGCCCACGGACACCGTGACGACCGCGATGAGCCGGATCGCGGAGGAAGCCGCGAGCATGCGCAACCTGGTAGAGGAACTCCTCCTTCTAGCCCGCCTCGACCAGCACCGGCCATTGGAGACGGCACCCGTTGGGCTCGTGGATCTTATCGAGGCGATCGTCTACGACGCCCGCCTGATCGATCCCGACCGTCCCATCACCCTGTCGGCGCCCTCCGACGATCCGCTCGTCGTCACCGGCGACGCCGAGCGGTTGCGCCGGCTGGTCCGCAACCTCCTCAGCAATGCGCTCCAGCACACCCCGCCCGGCACTCCAGTCCACGTCAGGCTGTCCCCGCTGCCCGATCGCATATCCCTCGTGGTAGCCGACGAAGGGCCCGGCATCGCCCCTCGCCTGCGCCCGCACCTCTTCGAGCGGTTCTACCAGGGCGATCCGGTACGCCGCCAAGGCAGCGGGCTCGGCCTCTCCATCGCCCGCGCGATCGTGGAGGCCCACCAAGGGACCATCGAACACCGCACGCCTTCCAGAGGCAGGGGCAGCGAGTTCGTCGTCACCCTCCCCAACCATCCCCCATCGGATCCGGGCTCGGGGGTATCACTCTAAGCTTGACTCTGTCGGGGATCTTGGGGATCCCCGGTGGAGCAGCATGATCAGCAGGCAGGCTCGTGGCAGTGGTGTAGGCCGACTCAGTTGACGAGGTGCGCGTTGTCCGTCCGTCCCCGTTCCGCGCGACGACGCCGTGGCTGTTTCTCGGCGTTCAATCCAGCACCCACCTCAGCCCCGTCCAGCTCGGCGGTCGGATGGAGCGACTGGTCATCCGTGCGATCCCCGCGCTCCTCAGCTTTCCGCGCAGATGCCAGCGGTGGTCGTCACCTCGGGGCTTCATCGGGCCCAACGCTTTAGGTCGGCGATGGCCTTGCCCTTTTGCCGCTCCTGCAGCTTGCCGATCACCTCGCCAAGGATGTCGTGGTGGAGGGATCGTGGCCCCCGTTGACGAACATCAGCCGGTTGCCGTCCCGTCGCACCCACTGGTCGACCTCGCGGACCACACTTTGATCCTGCTTAACCCGGATGTCCCTGGAGAAGTACGTCCTGGGCTTATAGCTGTCCTCGTGGCGCAGCAGCGGCCGCAGGTGCGGGAACTTCAGGCTGGGCCAGCCGATCTCCTTCTCGGCCTGGTAGAAGGCGGGTGCGAACGGCACCAGGGACCGCCTCCTGCGCGACGAGATCCCGCCCGGCGGAAAGTGCGACATCAAGACCCTCGCCCACGAAGCGGCGGTCGACCGCACCGCCTACTACGGCACCCGCCCCTACACGCACCTCCGCGCCGAATTCGAACGACGCCTGAAGGCCATGCGCGAGGCCGGCGAGATCCGATCCTCGTGAGGCCCAGATCGTCCGGCTCCGCGAGATCACTGCCGCCACCACTCGGGTCAGCCACCTGCCGCCACCCCGAACCGCCGTCATCGGGACATGCAGCTGATGCCGCATACCCGACCGGACGCCGGCTCTCGCATGGTGAGAGTTGGACCTCACCAGCGATCAGATCGGGGCATCGTCGGTCAGCGAAGGCACGGCCGCCGGACGCAGGATCATGAGCGAGCCTTCCAAGGTCGCCACCATGGCAAAGGGGAACCGGTCGACCTCAAGACAGAGTGCGACGTCATCAGGATGGACTCCTTGGCGTACCCCCTCCGCCAGTTCGGCGGCGGCGCGCGACTCGGCAGCGCGGTGGAGGAACTCAGCAGCATCCGTCCCAGCCTCGGTGGCCCTCCGAGCGATGTATTGAGCACACGCCAGATCTTCATCGGCCTGCCCATCTTCGCCAGTGACTACGAACGTGACACTGTCACTCTCGCTCGTCCGCAAGAGCCGGGCCGTTGCCTCCGCCACCACGAAGCTGGCGCACAGCACCAGCGACGCCTCCTTGACCGCAAGGGCGCCGACCGTCCCTGCCGTGGTTTTCTGCACAACGGTCCGTCCGCCAAGGTCAATAGACCGCAGCAGGCCCGGCGAGTTGACGGTGTCGAACCCGGGCGCGGGCGGACCGTCTTTGAGCGCCACCCAATCCGGGTGGCGAGCCTTGAGCGCCAGGGCTTCGTCCAACGACTCAGCAAGAACGATCTTTTCCGCCCCTTGGGCAAAGGCCCAGGCAGCCACCGTGAAGGCACGCATGACGTCGACTACGACCGCCACGGACGGGGCTTCGACCAGCTCAGCGATACCAAGGAAACGAGTGTCCATTCCGGTCATGATCGCGCATGCCCGACCCGAAGCGCCCAGAAAGTGATATGCATCACATCGACGGTCTCGGAACGCAACACCTCCGGCTGCCGGCATCGCGAAAGTAGTCCGCGACGACACGCCTGCCCAATCGTCACATGGGATCACTGGCACACGGCCTCTGCGGACACAAGGCACACTTACGTCACGCATTTGATCGAAGACGGCGCCGATCCGCAGTTCGTCCAGCGTCAGGTCGGCATCAAGGACGCCTCGACGAGGGCGGCCTGCACGTCGGTCAACGGTGACTTCATGAACACGATGATGCGCAAGGCGCTGGATCGCGTCTTCGCCAAGGAACAGTGAGGATGATCGCGAAACTCAACTACCAATGACGGCTGCGAGAGGTGACGGCCAGCCAGCGCATGTTCTCCACCGCGGCGCTGCGGCCCCTGCGGATCGAGCGCGGCATCACCTTGTCGGTCAGTCAGGTCTATCGCCTGGTCACCGAGAATCCGGAACGGCTCAGCCTGAAGCTGCTCATGGCCCTGCTGTACATCCTGGGCCGCTCCGAGGCCGGGGCCCGGCACGTTGTGCTGCCGCAATGCCCGTCCTGCGGCGGTGAATGCTCGTGAGAACGAGCGCCACTTGTTGACCATGGCTAAGGCAAAAACGATGGGTCGGTGCGCACTTTTACCGATGAGCGGACATCAGGCCCGTGTGGAGGCCGTGTTGCACGTTGCAGACGTATGCCCTTGGTCCCCACGTGAGGGCGTGTCGGCCCGGGGTGTCAGCCGTGGGGCAGTGTCCGGCCGTCGGGTAGGACTCGGCCGCTCAGGAGTGCCACCAGAGAGCCGCTGTCGGCGCGAACGAGCTGGCCGTTTCCCCAGCTCCAGTCGGTGTCGGCGGCCTCGAGCCGGACACCGGTCAGGTCGATGCCGAACAAGGTGCCGTTTGCGGCGGTGAGCTGGTCGAGGACGGCGGTCACAGCCTCTGCCGGTGGGATCGCGGGCCGGTCGAGTGCGATCGTCACATCCAGGGAGTGAATGACGGCATGGCTCAGTGCACCGGCCGCACCGCCGCCCGGCGGCTGCCACGCGTGCAGTCTCGGCGATCGGAGCTGGACGAGGAGGTCGGTGACGGGCAGCGCAGCGTCCCGCGCGGCCACGGTGTCGGAAAGTACGGTGAAGTCGCCGCCGGCCGCCGCCATCTCGGCCCCGAACTGCCCGGGAGTCAGCCGCGCCGGCATCGTCACGTGCGCGATCACATGGCGCACCAGCCACTTCTCGCACAGCGACGAGGCGTCCCACGTCTCGGCGGTCGCGGCGGCGAGGGAATCGGCGAGCCCACTGTAGGTCGGCGCCACCCAGGACTGCAGGTCGGTCATGATCGGTCCCCTTGTATGAGGTGAGCGAGGTGTTCCTCGAGCTTGTCGAGGGAGGTGAGGAAGCCGGTGCGGGACTCGGGCGTACGCATTGTCTCGGGCACGTTGCGCTGGTGGATGACGACCGCGGTTCTGCCGTCGCCGAGGTCTTCCAGCGTGCTGGTGGTGTGCATCCCGGTCGCCGACTCCACCCAGGCAAGCCGCTCGGGCGGGACGATCTCGGTGAAGGTGGCAACCATCCGGTGGCTGCCGTACTCGCCGAGCATCAGGGTCTCGAACCGGCCACCGGGGTGAAGTTCGACGACGATGCCGTCGATCGGCGTGGCCATGCCGCTCGGGCCCCAGAAGCGCGCGAGCTCGGCGGGCTCGGTGAGGCACCGCCACACCAGCTCGCGCGGCGCGCGGAAGACCCGCCGGTAGACGAGTTCGCCGACGTTCACTGGTTCTCACCCTCCTGCAAGCGGGCGAGGTGCGTCTCTAGCCGGTCCATCCGGTCTGACCACGCCTGCCGGCTCTCCTCGATCCATGAGAGCGCGGCCTCGAGCGCCGCGGGTTCGAGCCGACATGGCCGGGTTTGCCGGTGCCGTCCCTGGCTGATCAGGCCGGATCGCTCGAGCACCCGAATGTGATGCGACACGGCCTGCATGCTCATGGCGTACGGCTCCGCCAGCTCCTTGACCGTCGCCTCGCCCGTGCTCAGCCGGGCCACGATGTCTCGCCTGGTGCGGTCGCTGAGCGCCGCGAAGAGGGCATCGAGCTGCTGATCCTCGACCATGGTTCCCATGCAGGTACTAAAGCATCTGCTTTATTAAGCGTCAACTTGAGTACTCGCATCAAGCTACGGCCACGCCCTTACCTGCCGCAGACAAGCTGCGGGCCGCCCGAGCGGCTCGTCATCATGGACGAGCGGGGAGCCCGTTCGATCTGCAGCGAGCGCCGGCAGGACGGCATCCCACGCCCCGCTCGATGGCGCCGCAGCCACGGGGCGATCGGACCCAGCCCGACGACGCCCTGGCTGTTCCCGGGCATGCACTCTGGCCGCCATATGAGCTCGCCCACCGGCTGAACGTCTGGGCATCTACGCCCGGCCGACCCGGCAGGCGGCCATCCGAGACCTTTCCACGCAGATGCCACCAGCCGTGATCGCCCGACTCTTGGGCCTGAGCATCAAGTCAGCGACCAGATGGCAAGACGCGACTGGCGTCCGCGCCAACTACGCATCGTCCATCCGCCAGCGGACGGATGCCGGTCCGTCGGTGTCGCCATCGAACCGTCGTCGCGCAGGTGGCCGGTGGCCTGGGCGCTGGCGATGAGTTCGAGGAATCCGTGGTAGGCCCCGGCGCGGCGCTCTTCCAGGGCTTTGGCGGCGGGGAAGGTCATGGTCAGCACGTCGGCGAAGCCGCGGTCGGCGGCCTGCATGGCGCAGAGGGCATGGACGTAGCCGGTGAAGCCGTGCCAGGGATCGGGATCGGCGGTGGCGGCGGCGGCGTAGGCGTCCATGCGGTCGGCGGGCGAGTCGGGCTCTGCGTTGAGGTGTCACGACGTTACTCCACCCAACTGGAACAGGGTACCCACTTTCACTGTTAGGCTGTCATCACGGAATCGGGGAGGCCGTTCCACTTTCTGAAAGGTGCAGCTCATGCGTGCTGTAACGCTGAACTCCGTCCCCGAGACCCCGGCCATGGCCGAGGTGGACACTCCCCGCCCGGAGGCGGGGGAACCGGGCTCGGTGAGCCTGAACGCGGTGGCCCTGGCCGAGGGCGAGACGGTGCTGATCTCGGGGGCCGCCGGTGGGGTGGGTTCGCTGGCCGCGCAGCTCGCCGCCGCCCGGCCCGCTGAAGAAGGCCACGGAGGCGTTCGCCGCCTTCGGCGCGAGCACCCCGCGCAAGATCGCCATCGCCTGCTCCTGACATCCATCGCTTCACGGAAAGAGATTTGATCGTGCCCACCATCGCCATCGTCGGCGCCGGCCCCGGCATGGGCCTGGCCATCGCCCGCACCTTCGGTAGCCGCGGCTTCGACGTCGCCCTGATCGCCCGCACCAAGGAGAAGCTGGAAACGCTGGCCGCCCAGCTCGGCCAGGAAGGCATCACGGCCGTAGCGTTCCCCGCCGACGTCCTCGACCGCGCCTCACTGACGGATGCCCTGGACGCGGCCAAGGCCCGCTTCGGCGGCATCGACGTACTGGAGTACTCCCCCGCCCCGCACTCCCCGGTGCCCGGCGTCACCCTGGCCTCACCCTCGGAGGTCACGGTGGACAATCTGCAGCCACAGATCGAGTACAACTTCTACGGCGCCGTCGCGGCGGCCCGGGCGGTACTGCCCGCCATGCGGGAGGCCGGCGCGGGGACCCTGCTGTTCACGACCGGCGGCGGATCCGTGGACCCGGTGCCGATGCTCGGCAACGTCAACGCGGCCGCCGCGGCTCTGCGCAACTGGGTGCTCAACCTGAACAAGGAACTGGCCGTCAGCGGCGTGTACGCCGCCCACGTGGCGATCAACGTCTGGATCGGCGGGGGCGGCCCGGCAGGATTTCCGGCGGCCACGCCCGAGCAGATCGCCCCCCTGTACTGGGACCTGTACGAGAACCGCGACCGCTCCGAGGCCGTCTTCAACGCCTGACCGGCCGGCCCACCCCGCTCCCGGGAGGGGGCATCCGCTCCCTCCCTACCCCGTCCCCCTCTGCCAAGGAATCCGTACGTGAACGTCTTCTTGTGGATCGTGCAAGCCGTGCTGGCCGCCATGTTCGCCATGGCCGGCGTCATGAAGTCCACCCAGCCCAAGGAGAAACTGGTCGGCCGGCTGCCCTGGACGGCCGACTTCTCGCAGGCCACCGTCCGCTTCATCGGCATCGTGGAGTTCGCCGCCGCGCTCGGGCTGATCCTGCCCGCGGTCACCGGCATCGCCCCCGTGCTGACCCCCCTGGCCGCGACCGGCCTGGTCGTGGTGATGGTGCTGGCCGCGATCACCCATGCCCGCCGCAAAGAACCCGGGGCGATCGCCTTCAACGCCGTCCTGCTGATCCTGGCCGCGAACCCCCTGATGCGTGTCACCGTCTTCGGCGCGACCGGCGGCATCGGCCGCCTTGTCGTCCAGCAGCTCCTGGACGACGGCCACCAGGTCACCGCGCTGGTCCGCAACCCCGCCAAGCTCAGCCTCACCCACTCCCACCTCACGGTCGTCACCGGGCAGCTGTCCGAGCGCGATGCCGTCGAGCAGGCCCTCAGTGGCGCGGACGCGGTGATCAGCGCGCTCGGCCCGTCCCTGAAGCGGTCCGCGACCGGCACCCCGGTGACCGACGGGACCCGCACCATCGTGCAGGTCATGGAGGCGCAGAAGGTGTCCCGCTTCATCGGCCTGGCCACGCCGTCGCTGGCCGACCCGCGCGACAAGCCGCACTGGAAGCACAAGGTCCTGCCCGTCATGGCCCAGCTGATGTTCCCCACCGCGCTGGCCGAACTGACGGGCATGACCGAGGCCGTCACCGGCTCCGGGCTCGACTACACCATCGCCCGCATCACCAACCCCACCAACAAGCCCGCCGCCGGCCGCATCCGCTCCGGCTTCCTCGGCCATGACAAGGTCGGCTCCGCGATGAGCCGCGCCGACATCGCCGCCTTCCTGGCCTCCCAGCTCACCGACGCCCGCTACCGGCGGGCCATGCCCGCCATCAGCAACTGACCGCCCACCCCGTGGGTGGCGCCGACGGCCCGGCCTGGACGTCTTCGCCCTGGGCGAGCACCACAGCCCCGACTTCTCCGTCGCCAACCCCGCCATCCCCTCGCGGCCATCGCTCAGGCCACCACCCGCGGCCGGCTCACCAGCGCCGTCTCGGTTCTGTCCACCCTGGACCCGGCTCGGCTCCCTCCTCCTGCGCTGACACCTCACCCCACGCGCCGCGGCGCACCGAGGCCACGGCCGGGCTGCGGCGGACGCCCCGAAGTCAGAACAGAGCCGCAAGCAACCGAACGGGGCGGCCTCAGAGCATGGGGCGGGCGGCGAGCCGTACGCCCAGGTGGGCGTGGGTGCCGAGGAGCCACGCCGCGCTGACATACACCGAGACGGTGGAGCCGCCGAAGATCTGAGCCACCGTGGTCACCGGGAACCACATCCCGGCGAGCAGCGGCAACCAGCGGAACGCGCCCTGGTAACGGCCCTTGACCGCGATGGCGATGCCCAGGACCAACATGCCGATCTGGCTGAGCGGCCAGCAGGCGTCCAGGATCATCAGCGGCAGCGGGAAGTCGTCGTGGCTGGCGTAGCCGAAGGACAGCGCGTTGAGCAGGAACGCGCCGGGCAGCAGCACGAGCAGCCCCGCCGGGATCACCCGGGTCCACCCGTCGCCGGCACCGCGGGTGGACAGCACCGTCCAGACAAGGGCGAAGATCCCCGCGACGAACAGCATCCCGGTGAGGGTGTCGAGCGTCTGGATGCCCTCCTGGATCTTGTCTCCCACGATGACGGTGCCGGCCGCCCAGGCCGTGGCCCCGACGGCCAGGAGCAGCCCGGCGATCCGCATGCGAGCCGGGTCCACGATGCGCCGGTCCGCCACGGGCTCGTTGGGGTTGACGTTGCTGGGGACTATGCGACTGGGCATCGTTTCTTCCTCCGTTGTGTGTCGGTGGACGTACGATCCCGGCTGTGTGTCCCGGGCGCCCAGGGAGCAGGGCCACGCGGGAGAGTCCCGACTCCGCCCTCCGTGACCGGGCCATTTGTCCCGGATGGGGAGGGACACCGCCCCCGTGAAGGTGGGACGCGTGGTGTGACACGCTGGCGGCGTGTCCGATCCCTCTCCCGCCGGCCCCGCCCCACCCGGCCCGGCCCCATCCGCGCCGGATCGTGCTTCGGCGGCGAACGGTGCCGCGCACACCGCCGCGGATCGGCGGATCGCGGCAGGGGCGGCGACGCTGGCCGTGTTGTGCGTCGTGGCCTGCGTGGCCGCCACCTGGGCCGACGTGGCGACCGGGACGGTGATCCGGCCGGAGCCGCTGGACTGGGCCGTGTGGTCCTCGACGGCGCCCGGTGCGGCCCTGGCCATCGCGGGAGCCGTGCTGGCGGTGCGGTTGCCGCGCCACCTGATGACCTGGCTGCTGATCGGTGGCGGGGCCGTGGCCGCCCTCAATGGACTGGCCGGCGCGTACGCGGTGCTGTCGCTGACCCGCCACGGCGGCACGCTGCCGTTCACCCCGGCGGCGGTCTACGCCGGGGCGCGGCTGGGCCCGCTGCTGAACCTGCTTCCGCTGCTCATACTGCTGTTCTTCCCTGACGGGCGGCTGCCGTCGCCGCGCTGGCGGTGGGCCGCATGGCTCTCTCTGGGCTCCACGGGCCTGATCGTCCTGGTGTTCGTGGCCGTCCCGTGGCGGATCGAGTCGGCGGACGCCGGGTGGCCGGGGCTCGACCCGCCGCTGCCTCCGATCCCGGACGAGTTGTGGCGCTCCGCGCTGGCGCTGGCGCCGGTCCTGCTGGTGGCGAGCCTCCTGGTGCCGGTGGCGGCCTTCGCCTGGCGGTTCAAGGGCTCCACCGGCGTGCGACGGGCGCAGCTTCGCTGGATGCTGCTGGCGGCGCTGCTGAACATGATCCTGATCCTGGCCCCCGCCGTCGTGGATGGGGTGCCGCAGGACCTGGCCTTCGTCGCCTCTCTGGTGGCGCTGGCCGCGGCCGTCCTGATCGCGGTGAGCCGGTACCGGCTCTACGACATCGATCCGGTGCTCGGCTGGACCATGCTGTACGGCGGGCTCGCGGTCGCCGTCATCGCGATCGACGTGCCCGTCTTCGTGGGCTTGGGGGCGCTCATCGACGAGCCGATCGCGGCGGTCCTGGCGGCGGTCGCGGTCGGGGTGGTCTACGCGCCGCTGCGGGAGCGGGTCCGCCAGTGGGTGAAGCGGGTATTGGCGGGGCGGGCGGAGCCGTACGAGGTGGTCTCGGCCCTGGCCCGGCGGCTCGAGGAATCCGTGCGGCCCGAGGAACTGCTGGTAGAGGCCGCCGCAGCCGTGGCGGCGGCGTTCCGCTCGCCGTACGTGCGGGTCGAGCTGGACCGCGCGGACGGTCGGACCGTCGTCGTGGAGCACGGCACGCCCCGAAAGGACGTCGTCGTGCTGCCGTTCTCCTACCGCGAGGCGCTGATCGGCCGCTTCGCCCTGGTGCCACGCGCGGGCGCGTGGCCGACCGAGTCCGACCAGCGGTTGCTGGCCGACGTGGTACGCCAGGCCGCAGCCGCCGTGCGGGCCACCGCTTTGACCGAGGAACTGCAGCACAGTCGCGAGCGCCTGGTCACCGGCGTGGCCGAAGAGCGCCGCAGGTTGCGCAGGGACCTGCACGACGGGCTGGGGCCCACGTTGGCCGCCGCCGCACTGAAGGTGGAGGCGGCGAACAATCTGGTGGCCCGCGACGCCGACGCCGCCCGGCAGGCTCTGGACCAGGTCAGGACGGACCTGGCCACGATGCTCGGCGACGTGCGCCGGCTCGTGCACGACCTGCATCCGCCGGCCCTGGACCAGTTCGGCCTGGCCGGCGCTCTGCGGCAGGCGGCCGGCCGATTCCGGGACGGCGGGCTCGCCGTGCAGGTGGACGCGGAGGGAGACCTGGCGGGGCTGCCTGCCGCGACCGAGGTGGCGGCGTACCGGATCGTCTGCGAGGCTCTGACCAACGTCGCCCGGCACTCCGGCGCGGCCAACTGCCACGTGCGCGTCGCCGTGGCCGGGAGCACGCTGGAGGTCGAGGTGACGGACGACGGGCGCGGAGTCGGTTCGGGCGCTCTTGTCGGGGTGGGCTTGCTCGGCATGCGCGAGCGCGCGGAGGAGCTGGGCGGCCGGTGTGCGATCGGGTCCCGCCGCGGCGGCGGGACCCGGGTCCACGCCGTTCTGCCCGCCGGGGCGGTGACCGCTTCGTGACGCCGCGCGTGCTGCTCGCCGACGACCATCCGGTGTACCGGGACGGCCTGCGCATGATGCTCGCCTCCACAGGGCAGGCCGAGGTGGTGGGGACCGCCGCAGACGGGGAGGAGGCGGTTGCCAAGGCCATCCGGTTCCGCCCGCAGGTCGTCGTGATGGACCTGCGGATGCCCCGGATGGACGGCGTGCAGGCCACCGAACGCATCGTCGCCGCCTGCCCGCAGACGCACGTCCTGGTGCTGACGATGCACGAGGACGACGAGAGCGTTTTCGCCGCCATGCTCGCGGGTGCCCGGGGCTACCTTCTCAAGGGCGCGGACCAGACCGAGATCCTGCGGGCGATCACGGCCGTGGCCAGCGGGGAAGTGATCTTCGGGCCGGCGCTCGCGGGCCGGGTGACGCGCTACTTCGCCAGGCTGGCCGCGGCCCCGCCGGTCCGCGAGGAGCCGTTTCCTCAGCTCACGGCGCGAGAGCGGGAGATACTCGCGCTCATCGCGGCCGGCCTGTCCAACCGGATGATCGCCGAGCACCTGTCGCTGTCGCCGAAGACAGTGCGCAACAACGTGTCCAATGTCTTCACCAAGCTGCAGGTCGCCGACCGCGCCCATGCCATCATCCAGGCCCGCGAGGCCGGCCTCGGCCACTGACCGGCCCGTTGCCCGGCACAAGCCCCGTGGCCCGCGTCAAGCTCCAACCAGATCAGGGCTCTGCCATCGTGAACGCGTGCCGCTGGCAGGGCCGGGGGTCAGCCCTCATATGCCCAGAACCCACATGCACGATCTTGAGGTGGAGCCGACAGGCCGGGCGCGGGTCGACGTAAAGATACTTGGCGAGCCGACACGAGCTGCGGAAACGCCCGATCCAGCGTCATCGTGCCGCAGAGCGCCGGGCTCATCCCCGAACGCCCGGACCGAAACCTGCCCTCGGCGGGTGGCACGCCCTCTCGCTGCTTTCCCGCAACAGCCCGCCGCCACCGTCCAGGTGCGCACTGTCGCGGCGGCTGCCTGACGTCTTTGCTGTGCGGCGGGTCCTGGGATCCCGGCTATGCCGGGGCCGGGATACAGCGTCAGTCGCGTCGGCGCAGTTCTTCGTTGATGCGCAGAGCCTCGGCGAGTTGGTCTTCCAAGATGATGATGCGGCAGGCCGCCTCCAGGGCGGTGCCGGCGTCGACGAGTTCGCGGGCACGGGCGGCCAGGCGTAGCTGGTAGCGGGAGAAGCGGCGGTGGCCGCCCTCCGAGCGCAGCGGCTCGATCAGTTTGGCGGCGCCGAGACTGCGCAGGAACGCCGGGCTGACGCCGAGGATCTCGGCGGCGCGGCCCATGCTGTAGGCCGGGTAGTCCTCGTCATCGAGCCGTTGCTCGGGGCCGTCGGCCAAGACGGACGGCTTGTCGGCCGCCGTGTCGTAGGTGCGGCGATGTCGGTCTTGCCCGGAGTGCGACACCCGATGCGTTTGATCCATTCAACCTTCCCCGAATGCGAACAGGGGCCCCGGCGCGATGATGCGCCGGGGCCCGAATGAGGTTTAACACCATCGACCGGCCATCCGGCCGGTTCACTTCTTCCGCACCAGCCGCCCGATGTGGCGGGGGCGCGGGGATCGCGTAAGCGTGACCGTAGACCACCGTCCTTTTCGTGGAGCTGCGGTACCCGTGCGGCGATGACATCTAGCCGGCGACGGGCGATCCTGATGGCGTTCAACACTCCTTTCCGGTTATCCCTACATCGACAGCGTGCGTCGACGTCGTGCAACGGCAGCGCGTCCACCGCCCCGGCCCTCTTCCACTGCACTGGCCGCGGCAGTCCGACCTTCTGCCTTTCTTCGTTTCCGTACTGCTGTCCACGTCCGTCCGGGCAGTTCGTCATGGTGCTCGTCCTGCGCTGCCCTCGTGGATCCGTCCCTTGCGATGGCAGAAACTTTACCCCCACCCGGCGCGAATGTCTATCGTGACGACAACAGATTTTCTATCTGTGAAGGGCAAGAACCAGCCCTCGCCCCGACATGATCGACGTGAGAGCGGGCAGAGCCTCAGCCAGTGAGGTGAGGGCGATGGGTGCGCACAGCCAGGTCAGGCCGATGGGTTCCTCCGGCCGGATCTGTGCCCGTCCGGGAGTGCATGCCGGCCTGGACGGACACCTGAGCGAGGCGCTCGGACTCGTCTTCGTTCAGCGCGACCGTGGTCGCGCACTCGCGGCTCGCAGGAGCCGGATCGGAGGCAGCATCGTCCGGCTTGCGTGTGTCGGCCGGCCGAAGGCGTCCGAGTGCGTCGGCGACTCGGCTCGCGAGCACGGCGCGGAGGCGTGGATGAGGCCATCGGTGCGGGTCCGCTCGAAACCGGCCGAGCCGACGGCCGTCGCCCCACCGTCGCCCCACCGTCGCCCCTCAGCTGTCTCGTCGGCTGGCCCACCACAGTGCCGTCGCCGCGCCCACGAGCAGCAGCGCGACCCCGATGAACCCCTCGGTGCCGCCGTGGGGTGCGACGTGCCCGGCGAGGGCCAGCAGGGTCGCCGTCATCGCAGGTCGAAGGTGGTTGCGACGGCTGGGGCCTCGGCGAGGTGGATGGTGTGGGTGGTCGCGATATGCAGCCAGGCGTTGCCGGTCCGCAGCGTCGTGACGGCTTTCGCAAGACCCCAGAACGCGACCTGCATGAACCATGCGAGGGACAGTGCGAGCTGCGCGGGCGAATCCCACGCGAGGAACGCCTCAGTGATGTTGAGGGCACCGTACGCGAGGGCGGACAGGACCGATCCGGTCACCCACGACCGCGCCAGGACCGACAGCCGCGGGGTCAGCAGTGACTGGGTTGTGATCATGATGGGCAGGAACGACCCGAGGGTGAACAGCACGAGGGTGAGCGCGTGCCCGGTGACGGAGGTCGTGTAGTACTCCGGGGTGGCGACGAAGAAGACAGGCGGGAGCCCGACGAGGATGAAGTACGGCACCCATACCTTCGGCCGGTCGAACCGCAGCAGCATGCTGTCCGGGCGGTAGCCCAGCCGGTAACGGAAGAACCAGTACGGCAGCACCGCGAACGCGACGAAGTTGAAGATCGCCCAGGTCATGGCGGTCGCAGAGGTCTGCCCGTCCCAGACGGCCTGCGCACCGGGGGCGAGCCCGACGAACGCGATGTGGGTGCGGATGTCGAACATGCTGCCGACCGCCAGGACTGCCGCCATCCAGGCCAGCAGGCCGGCGGTCTCCTTGCCGGGGTTGCGGAAGTCTGGGGCGTTGCGGTGGTCGAGCGGTGCCCGGCGCCGCGCGAGGAGGAATAGGAACGCCATGCTGACGACGCCGCCGACGATGCCGGAAAAGTACCCGATCGGCTCTTGGTCGCTGAGCGGCAGCACAGACCGGTCGGTCGTGAAGATGTAGACGGTGGCGGCCGCCCAGGCGGCGAGGAACAGCAGCAGCCATCGGTTGGTGAACAGGTCGCGGACGGCGGTCGGCGCCGTCGTCGGTGCGGCGGTGGTCATGGAGGGACTCTCCCGAGAAGGTCGGACAGAAATAGAGAACACTGCTCTCGTTAAGAGCATCGTTCTCTTTTTTCGGCCTGTCAAGAACAGTGTTCTCGTTTTGTGGGACCATGGCGGGATGACGACTCCTTCCACCGGCCTGCGGGCCCGCCGCCGGCAGGAGCTGCTCGCCGCTATCCGCACCGCCGCCCTCGAGGAATTGCGCCGCTCCGGCGCGGCCGGCCTGTCCCTGCGCGCCATCGCCCGCGACGTCGGGATCGCCGTTTCCGCCCTCTACCGCTACTTCCCGAGCCGCGACGAGCTGCTGACCGACCTCATCGTCGCTGCGTTCGACGAGCACGCCGACGCCGTCGAAGCCGGCGGCGCGCACGATGACGTGGGGGAGGCGCTGCGTGGGGCCTGGCACGCGTACCGCGCATGGGCGGTGGCCCACCCAGCCGAGTTCGGGCTCGCCTACGGCACACCGGTCCCCGGCTACGTCGCGCCGCCGGAAGACACCGTGCGTGCCGGCACCCGCATCGGCCGGTTCGCCCTCGGGCTGCTCGCCCGCGCCTACGCCGAAGACCGCCTCGACCCCGACGCGCTGCACCGCCGCGCCGCCCACCTGTCACCGGGCACCGCCGAACAGCTCGAGACCTGGTCCAGACGGCACGGACAGCGGGTGCCGACGGAGGTCCTCGCCGTCTGGCTCGACCTGTTCGTGCACCTGCACGGCCTGGTGTCCATGGAGGTGTTCGGCCTGCTGCGCCCGATCACCCCGGACGCCGCCCCCTACGCCGCCGAAGTCGTCGACACCGAGCTCGCCGCTCTGGTCAGACCTCGACGCTGATGGCCGGATGTTCGCTGCGGGGGACGCTCGTGACGCGCCGTGACGCCCGGTCGGCGGCAGATCCGGATTCGAGGCAAGGTCCCGGTCGGGTGACACAGCGTCATCCCGACGTCGTTGATGAGGTGAACCCGGACTGTTCGATCAACGGCGCATGCCGGTCTTCCGAAGGTGCCCGTTCGGCCGTCCCACCCACTCGCCCGCCGGCGAGGTCGCAACAGGCCTCTGACCAGCCCCGAGGAGCCCCTCTGGCGTAGCTGATCCGAGGCGGCGGAGCCGCAGCGGTGGATGCTGTTCACCACGGACTGGAAGACCGAGGAACTGCGCACGCGGGAACGGCTGCCGACCACGTTGCATGAGTCCATCCAGCGGAGAACGGCCAGCCCATGACGGCGCTGGGTGACGGCATGTCGGCCGCATTCTCGACGAAGAGCGCCGCTGGTTTGACCTTGACGCTGCGTCAACTTCTAGCATCGGGGCCATGTCGATCACTGTTCTTGACACCTACTCCGCCATGAGGCAGATCCTGCTGGCCCCGGTCGCGGAGCGCGCTGACCTGCTGCGTTCGATGCTGGAGCCCAACAGCGGCAAGTACCGCTACAACCCCGGCGAGGTCGACCTGGTGGCCATACACCTCGAAACGTCCGGGTTCCCCATCGACCGCGACGAGGAGCGTTGCCTTGACGCGCTCGAAACCCTGGCGGCGGCCGGAGCCTGGGAGCGGATGCAACGCGCGCTCGACGACGCTCTCGCCGTACTGCTGGAGGCGACGCCGGGGCTGGAGGCCCCGGACATCACCGTGCTGTTCGTCCTCGGCGATCCGGCTGACAAGCACTTCATGGGTCCCTGCCTAGGAATGACCGGGTTCGGCGGCATCTCGGGCAACATCGCCATCACGTTCTGGCCCTTCCCCGAGAACGTGGAGCGGCTGGAGGCCACCGCCGTGCACGAACTGCACCACAACCTGCGGTGGAGCCCGGGCGGGGTTGTGTGGGACCCGATGACCGTCACGGTCGGCGAGCACATCGTCGGCGAGGGCCTGGCCGACGCCTTCGCCCGACAGCTCTACGGCGACGAACTCGGCCCCGCCCGCATCGGCGTGCCGCACCTGCACGACGACGAGGTCTTCGCCAAGGTGCTCACCGGGCTCGACGTGACAGGCATGCACAACTTCACCGCCTGGGTGCACGGCGACCCCAGCGCCGAGCGCTTCGGTCTCACCCCGGTGGGATTGCCGATGGGCGCCGGGTACGCCGCGGGCAACCGGCTGGTCGACACCTACCTGGCGGCGACCGGGCAGACGGCGGCGCAGGCCCTGCACGCCGACAGCTCGGAGATCATCGCAACCACGATCCGCCGCGGGTAACACTGGAACGATGGAGTGGACGATCCAGGAACTCGCGACGAGGGCCGGCATCACCAGCCGCACCCTGCGTCACTACGACCGCGTCGGGCTCTTGGCCCCGTCCCGGGTCGGCGCGAACGGGCACCGCTACTACGACCCGGGCGCGGTCGCCCGGCTACAGCGGATCCTGCTCATGCGCCGGCTCGGCATGGGGTTGCCGGCCATCGCCAAGGTCCTGGCGGACGAGGTGGACACGTGCGATGGGCTCCGCGTTCACATCGCCGCGCTGGAGGAGGAACGGGACCGCATCGAACGGCAGATCCGCTCTGTGCGTCACACGCTGGAGGCCCTGCAGGCGGGGGCGGAACCGCGGATGGACGTCATGTTGTCGGGGTTCAACGACCGCTACAAGGACGAGGTGATCTCACGCTGGGGCGAGCGCGCGTTCCAAGTGAGCAACGACTGGTGGCACGGCAAGACCCTTGACCAGCAGCTGGCCTGGAAGCAGGCCGTCGAGGACCTCGTGGCCGCCTGGGTCGCCGCGGCGAGGGCCGGGATCTCTCCGACCTCGGCGCGTGCCCAGACGCTGGCCGCCCGGCACGTCCGGTGGCTCAGCGAGATCCCCGGTACGCCCACGGCGGACGGCGATCGGGAACGCTCGATCGCGATGGTGAAGGGCCTTGGGGACATGTACGTCGACGACCCCCGCTTCGCCGGCATGTACGACGACGCCGCGGGGGCGGCGTTCGTCCGCGACGCGCTGCACGCGTACGCGCGAACCCAGATGTAGCTCGTGTGGTTCGCAGAAATGACCAGTTGCTAGAGTTCTGCGAGACCCCCGAAACGCGTCCGGTTTGACCCGATTGTCGCTCGCAGAAAACCTCTCAAAAGCTCGGCGTTCTGCAAGAGAGTTCTGAGAGACTGGCGGGGTGGATCTGACGCCCGAGCAAGCCGCACACGCGGCAGAACGACACGCCTGCCCGAAGTGCGAGGTACCCGCCGGGAGTCCGTGCCGCACCCGCGGCGCAAAGACCGCGAGTAAGTATCACACCGCCCGCTTCATCCTCGTCCCCGCCCTGCGAGAGGAGCTCGAAGTCCTCGTTCCCGAGGACCGCGGCCCCGCCCGGCCGTGGAAACCCGGCCCGCCGATCGAGGCGGTCCCGGCGGTGCCGGTCGCCAAACCGATCCGGATCGGGTACGCGCGCTGCTCGACCGCGCAGCAGGAGCTGCAGAGCCAGCTGGACGCGCTGGCGGCCGCGCAGTGCAAGCGGATCTTCTCCGAGAAGATCAGCACCCGCGTCAAAGTCCGCCCGGAGCTGGACAAGGCGCTCACGCTCGCCTACGACATCAAGCAGGCCGCCCCTGACCAGGAGGTCATCCTCAGCGTCCACGAACTCAAGCGCCTGGCCCGCAACGCCGCCGAGCTGATGACCCTGTCTGCCCAGCTCCAGCGTGCCGGCGTCCAGCTCGAACTCCTCACCGGCCCGCTCACCGGCATCTACGACCCCAACGGCATGGGCGCGATGTTCTTCGCCGTGCTCGCCGTCGCCGCCCAGCTCGACCGCAACTACATCCGCGAGAAGACCCTGGAGGGCCAGCACGCCGCCGCGGCCAAGGGCAACCACGGCGGCCGGCCGAAGGTCATCGACGACGACGCGCTGACCTTCGCCCTCGCGCTCAAGCAGAAGGGCGTCCCGGTCCCGGAAATCGCCAGGAAGCTCACCATCAAGACCGGCAAGAACGCCGGCAAGCACCCCTCGGTCGCCTCGGTGTACCGGGCACTGGCCGAGGCCGAACAACACGACGCACACGATGAGGCGGACCTCATCGGCCCGCGACGGCCGCTCCGCGCCCGGATCACCGGACCAGGAAGCGGCACCGACCCCGAGCTCATGGACCGTCTCCAGCGCCAGGTCCTCGGCGAAGGGGCAAGCTGATGATCCCCGGACCGCACCGGAGGAAGGGCGGCGCACCACTGCTTGGCGCGCTACCAGGACAGGTCGGCCCCCTTCGGCCCGTACGGCGCAGGGATGCGCGATGCTGGAGATGCGGAGATCGAGCTCCTGGTGGCACCCAACTGCACCTCCGACGGCCCGGCCGGAGCGCCCGGCCTCGACCAGCTCCGGCAGGTTCTGCGAGCAGCCGCCGACACGGTCACCGGACCTTAGGCGGATCATCGTCGACAATGCGCCGACCGCTTGTACCACCCATAGAAGACCCATCAACACGAGCCACTCGCCGCCCTGGCTAAAACCTCTCCCATGATGTGAGGGCGGCCTGCCCCGCAGGTCAGACCAGCTACAGGAACCCCTGCGGCCCGTTTCTGGCGTATTCCGGCCGGCCCCCCTACCACGCCGGGGTCGCCCTGCACACACCGTTCACCGTGCACATGGGCACCGCCCACGCCATCCAGGACAAGCGAGCCGAGACCATCGAACGCTTCCGCGCGGCCAACCCCCACCGCTTCACCCGCGCACCCCAGCTTCCGAAGATCCCCCGGGCCGCTTACATCAACCAACCCGAAGAAGAGACCGCCTAGCGATCAAACCGCTCGGCCCTCTGTCGCATTTGACTTGACACCTTCCGATGCGGCACACCACCTGTGCACCCTCCAGCATGAGGTGGGTACGTCCCATCGATGTCCCGCGCGGCCGGACCAAGGTCAGCATGCCCGCCAGCGCGCACCCTGACAGGCGCGGACAATTCACGATCACTGTGGAGCCGGTCATCTTGCCAGCTGGGTTCACGTTCGGCGCCAACAATCTCGGCGCGCGAGCCACCAAACAGCAGGAAGATCAGCTTTACACACTAGGGGTTACAAGCTCTGTTCGTGGCATTTATTCGGTTTTGAAGAGTTGGTTGCGGTGGGCCCATGCGGCGGCTTCGAGGCGAGTTGTGACTGTGAGTTTGGCGAGGATGTTGGAGACGTGTACGCCGACGGTTTTGGCGGAGATGAACAGGTGCTCGCCGATCTTCCGGTTGCTCAGGCCGGCTACCACCAGCTCGAGCACTTCCATCTCGCGGGGGGTCAGCCCTGCGGGGTTGTCGGGTCTGGTCGGGTTGGTCGTGATCCGTGCACGGGTGGCGAGTTGTTGGATCTCGCGTTGAAGTGGGGCGGCGCCAAGGTCTTCGGCGATCGCCGCTGCTTCGGTGATCAGCTCGGCCGCAGTGGATCGGTGCTGGGTCGTCAGTGCGGCACGGGTGGAGTGCAGCAGCGCTTCGGCGAGCGGGTACGGCTGTCCGAGGTCACGCCATGCCTCTATGGCCGCTGCCCATGCGTCGGTGTCGTCGTGGCGGGTCGCGGCGAGGAAGGTCAGTCGGTGGGCCTGCTGGAGTCGGCCGGTGACGGCGAGCGTGTCGGCGTACGTGCTCATCCGGGTGAGGAGGACGCCGGTGCCGCGGTGCCCGACGAGGGCGAGCGCGCCCGTGGTCAGCAGCGGCCAGCTGTAGCGCGGGCTTCGTGCGAGGTCGTGGTCGGTGAGGACGTGGTCGAGGATCGCCGTCACCGCGCCGGCGTCCTGTCTGATCTGCGCGAGCCGGCAGTCCAGAAGGTCCGGTTCGAGGCACGTCTCCTCGCCCCGGTTGGATTCACGCATCACCGCTCTCGCCTGCGTCGCGGCCGCGGTCGCGGCGTCGAGTGCGCCGCGTCTGAGGTCGACGGTCGCCTGGATGACCTGGAGGTAGGCGCGATACAGCGGCGGTGGCGACTGGGCGAGCGCCTCTCGGTACACCGCTTCGGCTTCGTCCCAGCGGCCGAGGGAGAGCAGCGACTCGGACAGGTTCGGGGCGAGGAGGGTGCCGCGGGTGCGGGTCAGTCCCAGCTCGCGGGCGAGGGTGATTCCGCTCCGCGCGACCTGCTCCGCTCTGGCATGTTCACCGGCGGCCTCCAGACGGTCCGATTCGGTCACGGCCACGGCAAGTTGGGTGTCGGCGGCGCCGGCGTCCCGGGCGGCCGTACGTGCCCGCTCGAACAGCTCGACCGCGGTGGGCAGGTCCGCGTCGGCCGCGGCGAGCGTGATGAGTGCCCGAGCCTGTACGCCGCGGTCGCCGGTGCGCTGGCCGATCCGCAACGCGTCTTCGGCCGTCGTTCGCGCCTCCGCGTCGTGCTGGTGATGCCGCTGCGCGATGGCGAGGTCGGCCAGGACCTGGCCGCGCAGCGGGGTGTCCGTGCCGGTCGGGAGCAGCCGGACCGCCTCGTGCAGGTCGGGCATCGGGTCCTGCCCGTTGCGGTCGTACATCGCCGCGCGGGTCCGGAGCAGGTGTGCGGCCACCTCGGGATCGGGGTGTTCGGCTAGGGCGGTCGTCACCGAGGCGACGCCGGTGTCCAGCTCGCCGGCGTTCAGTGCAGCTTCGGCGGCCAGGCCGGCGACGGTGCCGCGGTCCACGCCGAGGCGGTCCGCCAGGTCCGGTACCCGCTGCCAGGTCCGTAGCACCCGGTCGAGCAGGCGGTGCTGTTCGGCGTAGGCGTAGGTCCGCCGCGCGAATTCGGCGGCGTGCCAGGCGGCCTCGGCGGCGCGGATGGGTGCGCCCGACGCGTGCCAGTGCAGGGCGACCTCGGCGTACGCGCGATCGCCGGAGACGAGGGCCGGGTCGGTGGTGATGGCCTCGGCGCAGGCGCGGTGCAGCCGCACCCGCTCGCCCGGCAGCAGGCTGCCGTAGACCGCCTCGCGGATCAGGTCGCGCCGAAACGCGTACCCGTCCTCGACGACGTCCAGGAACCGTCGGCGTACCAGCAGCCGGAGCGCGTCCTCGAAGGCGAGATCGTCCATCTCGACGAGGATCGCCAGTAGTGCGTGAGCGACCGGGCTGGCGGCGACGGCAGCGGCGTGCAGCACCCGGCGGCTGGGGTCGGGCAACCGGTCGACATCGGCCAGCAGCAGGTCGGACAGCGACGCGGTGGGCGCGTCGCCGACTGTCACGAGGGCCTCGACGAACAGCGGGTTGCCGCCACTGCGGAGAAACACCCGCTCGGTGAACGCCTCGTCCGCCGGGGCCGCGAGCAGCTCGCCGAGCTGCTCGGCCACGCCGTCCCGGTCCAGCCCGCCGAGGCTGATGCCGCGCACGCCGTCGACGCGGGAGATCAGCGGTCGCAACGGGTGCGTGCCGCCGATCTCGTCCGGCCGGTACGTGCCGAGGATGAGGACGCCGGGCTCTGCCAGGTTGGTGGCGAGGAACGTCAGCAGCTCGCCGGTCGACCGGTCCGACCAGTGCAGATCCTCCAAAACGAGGACCAGCAACCGTTGTCGCGCCGCGCCTTCGAGCAGGAGCAGGACCTCCTCGAACAGCCGGGCGCGGCCGAGGTCGGGTTCCGGTTCGTCATCCGCCACGCCCAGCTCCGGCAGCAGACGCGCCAGACCGCGCCGGCCACCGCAGGGCAGCAGCGCGGTCACCGGTGGCGCGTCGGGCTCGCGCACCAGCCGGCGCAGTGCCGTGACGAACGGCCCGAACGGCAAGCCGTCGACGCCGAGGTCGGTGCAGCCTCCGGTGAGAACGCGCGCGGAGGCGCCCAGGCCGCCGGTGAACTCGCGGACGAGCCGGGTCTTGCCCATCCCGGCCTCGCCGCCGACCAGCACCACGGCCGCGCCGGACCTGGCGGCGGTGAGGGCAGCTGCCAGCGCCGCACGTTCGCGTTCCCGCCCCACCAGCACGGGACTCGTCAGCCGACCGGACATCCTCAGATGATCCCATGCGCGGCGGATCTGAAGAGGTGATCTCATCAGATCTAAGGCATCTACCCGATGTCGGCGGGCCGCGAGACGGACAAGCTGAGCATGACAGCCGATCGACCGAACCGGACATGGGAGAGCCTCATGCGCATCCGCACCCACATCGCCGTGAGTGTCGACGGCTTCATCGCCTCTCCGGACGGCCTGCCCGTCATCCTGACCGCGCCCGACTTCGAGTCGGGTGTCTCCCACGGCCTGCCCGACCTCGTCGCGGACTGCGGCGCGGTGATGATGGGACGCACCACGTTCGAGCAGGCGGTCGGTTCGTCGCACTGGCCGTGGCCGTACCTGCGGGTGTTCGTCCTCACCAGCCGGCCCCTCCCGGAGGGAACACCCAGCGACGTCGTGGCGGCCGACGATCCGGCGACGCTGCTGCGGCTGATGCGCGAAGCCGACATCGACGGCGACGTTCATCTGGTGGGCGGGCAGCGCACCATTGAGGCGTTCCGCGACATCGGCGCCCTCGACGAGTTCGGCGTCGTCGTGATGCCGATCCTCCTGGGCAGCGGGGTCCGGCTCACGCCCGAGAAGAGTGAGCGGCAGCAGTTGCTGCTCACCACGAGCCGGACCTTCCCGGACGGGTCGGTCGAGCACCTGTACGCCGTGCTGGATGACGAGGACCGATCGTGACGTGCCCGGCGCCGGCCAGGTCGGCAGGACGGCCCGAGCTCACCCGCCCGCGGATCCTCACCCGGCCACTCGCCTTGCGGTTCGTCTCCCTGGTGGCGTCTACGTCAACACCCTGAACGACGAGGACGTCGCCGGCATACGAGAGGCCATACCCGCCGCACAAGCTCGTCCGCCTCACCGCGCTCAAGAACCGCTACGACCCCCGACAACGTGTTCCGGCTCAACCGGAACATCGCACCCAGCCGATCACCGAAAGAGGACCGATCATGGCCACCGAAGAGACCCGCGCGCACGCAGCCGTCTCGCCCACCTGGGCGATAGCGGACACGAGACCGCAGACCGCCGAAGGCAAGGTGCTCTGGCACTTCACAATGTCGCTGGACGGGTACGTGGCGGGACCGAACCACGCGATGGACTGGATGACCGGCGTCGACCGCCCCGGCCTCGTCGAGGAGTACGTCGAGACGACCGGCGCCGTCCTGGGCGGACGGGACGGCTTCGACGCCTACCCCGAGCCCACCAGCACCTACGGCGGCTGGCAGGGCCCGGTGTTCATCCTCACGCACCATCCCGAAGACGCCCCGCCCACCGCCGACACGACATTTCTGAACTGCGATGTCGCCGAGGCCGTCCAGATCGCGCTGAAGGCCGCCGGCGGAAAGAACCTCGAGATCCTCTCCGCCGACGTCGGCCGCCAACTCCTCGAGCGCGGACTGATCGACGAGATCGACCTCCACATCGTGCCGGTACTGCTCGGCGACGGGGTCCGGCTGTTCGACAACCCAGGAGGCGAACCCGTCCATCTAGAACTGCTCAACGATCACGACCAGGTGACCACCCTCAACGTGCGCTACCGCCCACTGCCCGTTCGGTAGGGCGAACCGGCCGGAGCGCGGGCGGCGGTCTCCGAAGACGATGTCGCGGGGACGGGCAGGCAGTACGGTCCCGACGATCGATTACCAACCACAAGCGAAAGGAACCCCATGTTGACGCAGGTCGCGGAGGGTGTGCTGGTCCACCAGAGCGAGCTACTCGAAAACAACACCGTTGTCGTGCAGGGCCGGGCCGGCGTGTTGCTCATCGACCCGGGAATAACGGGCGACGAAATGGTCTGCCTCGCGAACGACCTTCGCGAGTTGGGCCAGACCGTCGCGGCAGGCTTCGCGACGCATCCTGATTGGGATCACGTGCTCTGGCACCCCGAGCTCGGCGATGCGCCCCGTTACGGTACAGCCCGCTGCGCGGCTTATATGCGAGATCTGCGGTCGAACGCGGACTGGAAGACCCGTATCGCCGAGGGGTTGCCGCCGGAAATCGCGGACGAGACACCGCTGGACCTGTTCGGCCTCATCACCGGCCTGCCTGCCGGAACTGCTCAGATTCCCTGGGACGGCCCTGAAGTCCGGATTATTGACCATCCGGCGCATGCCCCGGGCCATGCGGCGCTGTTGATCGAGGAACGCGGGGTTCTCGTCGCCGGCGACATGCTCTCTGATGTCTTGGTCCCGGGGCTCGACAACTTGAACGACACCAATGACCCGATCGAGGAGTACCTCGTCGGGCTGCGGCTGCTCGAGGGCGTGGCAGGCGACGTCGATGTCGTCGTACCCGGCCACGGGTCAGTAGGCGGAGCCGACCAGGTACACGCGCGGATCGAGCTGGATCGGGCGTACGTGCTCGCCTTGCGTGAAGGCCGCGTTCCCAGTGACCCGCGGGTCGGCCCATCGGCCAAGCCCGGCTGGGAGTGGGTAAGCGACATACACATCGGGGAGGTCCAGCGCCTCGCCGAAAGAAGCAAACGCGACAGGACGTCCCGCTAACGATCGGTGGTGCGACACCGCCGGTAAGCGCAGGTCGCCGATCGGGATCTCGGGCGGCGGCGCGACGTTCTCCAGGGGGATCGGGCCGGCCAGCGGAGGTCGCCGTCTGCGGAGCAGTGCGCCTCCTGCCCGACGGCCTCGGCGAAATGGCGGCCTTGCCACGCCACCACAATCGCCACGACAGGCGCCGTCGCCCTGTGCTGCCGCCGCCCCCAAGCCGGCGTCTCGCCACACGGACAGACGCCTGGGGCGACATCACCGATGCGCGGCCCTGACCAAGCGACAGGCGAGATCCATCTCTCTCCGACAAAGTCACAGAACGCAAGCAGATCGCAGGAGGCGACAGAATGAACGCCCCCGAGCCGCAGACCGCAGGCGGGAAAGTACCCCTTCACTTCAGCATGTCGCTGGACGGGTTCGTGGCGGGCCCGAACCACGCCATGGACTGGCTGACCGGGGTCACCGGCCGCGACGGCGTGGAAGAGGAGTACATCAAGACCACCGGCGCGGTCCTGGGCGGGCGGAACGGCTGGGACCGCGACCCGAGCGCCCGGCCCTACAACGAGGACTGGAACGGCCCGATCTTCGTGCCCACGAGCGGATGCTCCAGGCTGCCCAGGCAAGGGCGGACGCGGCCGGGGACATCGACTGACTCATGCCGGTCGACCCCACCGTCGCCCGCGCCCACCAACATGCCATGGCGGCCCGAAAAGGGCTCCGCAGTCCCGCACTCGGACGCTCCCGAGGCGGGCTGACCAGCAAAATTCACCTGGCCTGCGATGCCCTGGGGCGTCCGCTCGCTTTCACCCTCACGGGCCGGGAACACCAACGACGGCACCCATTTCACCGCCGTGATGGACGCGATACGGGTGCGCCGCCCGGTCCGGGAAGACCGCGCATCCGGCCCCCGACCACGTCATCGGCGACAAAGGCTACGGCTCCACAGCGATCCGGGCCTGACCGTCCGCATAGTTCTTCTCCGAAAGGCATCAAAATGACGCAAAACATCCACGACGACGTCACCACCACCGTCACCGCCACCGCTACCTCTCCCGCGCAGCCGCTGGTCATCGGTGGCTTGATCGCCGCGGTGGTCGCCGGCGCGGCGACCGCGGCCATCGCCGCGGTGGGTGAGCTCACCGGGATCAGCCTGGTCGTCGGCGGCACGCCGCTCCCGGTGCCCGGGTTCGGCGTGCTGACCGTCATCTTCTCCGCGGTGGGGCTGGTGCTGGCGCTGGTGCTGGCTCGCTCGGTTCGCCGTCCGCGCACGGTATTCGTCCGTACCACGGTTGTGCTCACCGTGTTGTCGCTGGTACCGGATGTGCTCGTGGACGCGGCCCCGGCCACGAGGGTGCTGTTGATGCTGGCGCACGTGGTCGCCGCCGCGATCGTGGTCCCGGCCATCGCCCGCCGCCTGTCCGCCTGATCCTTTCCAAGGGTTTCGCCATCAGACAGCACCTGCCGGCCGCCCAGCTCAACGAGGGCGCGCCGTGGCCGTCATCTCGATCGTGGCGGGGCTGCGCAAGCGCGGCGTCGGCTTCCGCTCCCTGCACGAGGCGCTGGACACCACCACCCCCGGCGGGCGGCTCGTGTTCCACGTCTTTGCTGCGCTAGCGGAGTTCATCCGCGAACTCATCGTGGAGGGCACGCACGAGGGCCTGGCCGCCGCCCGGGCGCGCGGTCAGCGTCTGGGACGCCCGCCGGCGATGACCGCCGAGCAGATCCGGCACGCCCGCGACTTGCTCGCCCGGCCGGAAAACACCGTCTCCTCCATTGCCCGCCTGCTTGGCGTCAGCCGCTCGACCATCTACAAGTACGTCCCCGAGCTCACGACGACGGCCCGCCCTGCCATCGGTCAGTCGGCGGCTGACCTCGAAGCAGACCGCTGATTATCCCAGCTCAGAGCTGGTTTGGCGGTTGGTGGGACGTTGGTTAACGGCACCCCAAGCAGCGGCCCGGCGATGAAGGCGATCGGCATCATGACCCCGAACAGTCCCATGAGCTTGCCGCTGTGCCGGGGCGGCACGAGCTCGCCGATCAAGGCCAGTGCCCCGGTCATCAGGCCGCCCGCGCCCAGTCCCTGGACCATGCGGAAGCCGACGAGCTGGATCATGTCCTGCGCGGCTCCCGACAGCCCGGAGCCCAGCAGGAAGATCGCGATCGCGGCCATGAGGGGTCCCCGTAGCAATCGGCGACAGCATGAACGAACCCGCCTCTGACCTGGGGCTATCTGGTTTCGGAGATGGAATCGATCGCCTGGTCCGGCAGCCGCCCGGCCAGCGCGGTCCGGCTTACCCCCTGATGGGTGTGGAAGTTCAACGGCCCCTGCCTACTGACGGCGTACCCGTTCCCGCCCGGGTCGCATCCGTGCCCCAGCTGGCCAGAAGGCGTAGTGCCTCCGCCGACGGGGAACCCGGTTCGGCGTGGTATGTCATCAGGAATTGTTCGTGGTCGTCGGCCCGGTGGAACGACTCGGGGTGGAGATCGAGTTCGCCGACGAGCGGGTGCTGCAGGCGCTGGATCCTGTGGCACTTCTCCTTGACGTCGTGGGTGGCCCACAACCGCGTGAAATCCTCGCTCTTCACGGAGAGTTCGCCCACCAGTGCGGACAGCCGGGGGTCGTCCGGGTGGGAGCCGGCGTCCAGGTGCAGCAGAGAGACGACGTCGATCGCTTTCTGTTCCCAGTTCACGATCAGGTCGCGGTACTCAGGCCGCAGGAAGATCAGCCGTGCCCAGTTCCGCTCCTGCGCCGGCAGCTCCGTCCAGTCGCCGAACACTGCCGCGGCCATCCGGTTCCAGGCGAGGATGTCCGAGCGCCGCCCCACGATCATCGCCGGGACGCTGTCCATGGCGTCCAGCAGTGTCCGCAGGGTGCCCGGCACCTGCTGGGACCGGACGGCCGGCTTCTTCTGCTTCGGCTTCGCCAGGTGCGTGAGGTGGGCGTGCTCCGCGTCGCTCAGCCGCAGCGCGCCGGCTACGGCGTCAAGGACCTCCGCCGAGACGTTGCGGCCGTTGCCCTGTTCCAGGCGTGTGTAGTACGCCACCGACACCCCAGCCAGCTGCGCCAGCTCCTCGCGGCGCAGTCCCGGCACCCGCCGGTGCCGTCCGAAGCCGGGCAGCCCCACGTCCTCCGGCTTCAGCCGGGCCCGCCGGGTGCGCAGGAACTCGCTGAGCTCGGCACGCGGGTCCAGGGCGCCGACAGCGGGCTCGTGCACCGGTTCGGGGTGTTCGTCCATGCCTTGAGTATCCATGGTCAGACGCACACCAGCCTGACCCCGCCAGTGGTAGGACCAGCGGACGTACGCCAAGCCGTGGCCTGGGCGAATGCCGGCCCGTTCGGCACGGTGGAGACCGTGCCCGGCCGGAAGGCAGCCGGGCGCGACACCACCGCTAGGAGAACCCCGGTATGACCACTGTTGCTGCGTACGCGGCCCCCGCCGCCAAGGCACCCTTGGAGCGCACCAGGTGGGATTTCGCTTCCCGCCGATGGAGCTCGAGGAGCAGCCGAATGACGATAGCCAGGGCGAATTTGCGTCTTGCAATAGTGCTCACGCTCCTGCTCACGCTCCTGCCGGCAGCCGCGACCGCGACCGCCGCGTCGGCCGTTCCGACGGTGACCGTCGAACGCGTGCAGGCTCCGGGCACTCGCATGCTGGGCGCGTCCGCTGTCGACCTGAAGGCGCGCGGTTACGTCGAGCAGGAGTACTACGTCAGTGGCCGGGCGAGCCGCTATCGCATGGCAGGCGCGGCCGACGCCTCCATCGTCGACCGGGGCTGGCCGTATGTGACCAGGATCGTCGTGCGCAAGCCCGCCAGGTCACAGCGGTTCAACGGCACCGTGGTCGTCGAATGGAACAACGTGACCGGCGGCCAGGACATCGACTTCAGCTGGGCGGCGAGCCACGACCATCTCATGCGTGAGGGCTACGCATGGGTGGGAGTCACAGCGCAGCGAGTGGGTGTCGAGCAGCTGCGGCGATGGAGTCCGCAACGCTACGGACGGCTGACCGTCGACGCGTCGAACACCGATCCGGCGACCGGCGGTCTGCTCGAGCCGCCCGCGTGGCCGTATGCGGGCGGCGACGTCCTCGCGTGGGACATCTTCTCCCAGGTGGGCCGCACGCTGCGGACCCATGCCGCCGCCCAGGATCCGCTGGCGGGACTCGGCGTCCGGCGGCTGATCGCGAATGGCCAGTCCCAGTCCGCCGGCCGCCTGACCGCGTACTACAACTCCATCCAGCGCCTGCACGGCGTCTATGACGGATTCGTGTACTACGACGGCGCCGGCGCGCTCCGGGACGACATCTCCGTGCCCGCGGTCAGCATGGAGTCCGAGTGGCTCAACGGCACGCAGCGCGACCCGGCCGCCACGCCGCAGGACACCGCCTACTCCCGCCACTGGGAGGTGGCCGGCACCTCGCACATCGCGCTCGACGACGCGCGATATGTGGACGCGATGGTCCTGCGGGACGGGTCGTTGCTCGCTCCCGACAACACGCCCGTCACCCTCACCGGATTGATCCGCGACTGCCAGTACCAGCCGTTGTGGAGCAACGTGCCGAACGGGCTCGTCCTCAACGCCGCATTCGATCACGTGAACACCTGGATCCGTGGTGGTCCGGCCGCACCGCGCGCGCCCCGCTTCGAACGCGACCTGAACGCCTCTCCAGCCACTCTCAAGCGCGATGACAGCGGCCAGGTCCTCGGCGGCATCCGGCCACCCCAGTTCGCGGTGCCCACCGCTGCCGTCCGGGCGAGCAACCTCGGCCCTGGCTTCTGCACGCTGGCGGGACATCATCGCTTCTACAGCCGGGAGGAACTGCGGCAGCGCTACGGCAACCACGGCCGCTACGTGTCCAAGGTCGCCACGGCGGCGGCCACGGCCCGGTATGCGGGCTTCCTGCTACCCGAGGACGCTAACGCGATCATCCGGAAGGCCGCCGCCTCCGATGTGGGACGTTGACAAGCCCTGGTGACCTGGAGACACCTCACTCACCCCGGAAGGGTGGGGTGCGCTGATTCGCGGGTGACGCGTGGCGGGTGATGCCAGGATGGAAATCCCCGCCTTGTCGTCCGCTCTGCCGATGACCGGCGTGCCCACCTGGCGGGTGTACCTGCACCTGCTGGCATCCTCACGATCTCTGCCGCTCCCGCGAACGCGGAGGGTGGCGGTTGTCGCACGCACTCGAACGGCAGCTTCTCGTTCGCTGCGTGCATCGGGGACGACGGTGTCCTCGCCTATGGTGACACCTACATCAATCGGTTTACCGGGAGCAACTGCAGAGTGGAGATTAAAGTCACCAACGGGACCACCGGCAATTACCCGTGCCGCACGGGACACCTCGGGCCCCAGACGGCATTCATGTCCCGCGGTATTGACTACTACACCAGCGTTACCGTAACAAGCAGCGCTGGTTGGCTATATGGAATCAGCCCTCGGGCCTGGAGGCTGTAACCGCCTCTGGCGCCTCAGCGTATTCAGATCCACTATCCAGATTCCCTGGAAGAAGCCGGTGGGCGGGACGACTGAGATCGTCCCGCCCACCGGCTTCTTCTGCTTCGGCTTCGCCAGGTGCGTGAGGTGGGCGTGCTCCGCGTCGCTCAGCCGCAGCGCGCGGGCTACGGCGTCAAGGACCTCCGCCGAGACGTTGCGGCCGTTGCCCTGTTCCAGGCGTGTGTAGTACGCCACCGACACCCCAGCCAGCTGCGCCAGCTCCTCGCGGCGCAGTCCCGGCACCCGCCGGTGCCGTCCGAAGCCGGGCAGCCCCACGTCCTCCGGCTTCAGCCGGGCACGCCGGGTGCGCAGGAACTCGCTGAGCTCGGCACGCGGGTCCAGGGCGCCGACAGCGGGCTCGTGCACCGGTTCGGGGTGTTCGTCCATGCCTTGAGTATCCACGGTCAGACGCACACCAGCCTGACCCCGCCAGTGGTAGGACCAGCGGACGTACGCAAAGCCGTGGCCTGGGCGAATGCCGGCCCGTTCGGCACGGTGGAGACCGTGCCCGGCCGGAAGGCAGCCGGGCGCGACACCACCGCTAGGAGAACCCCGGTATGACCACTGTTGCTGCGTACGCCGCCCCCGCCGCCAAGGCACCCTTGGGGCGCACCACCATCGAGCGCCGTGCGGTCCGCGAGTTCGATGTGCTGATCGACATCAAGTTCGCGGGCATCTGTCACACGGACATCCACCAGGTCCGCGAGAGCTGGGGCGAGGCGATCTTCCCGATGGTCCCCGGCCACGAGATCGCCGGCGTCGTCTCCGAGGTCGGCCCCGGCGTCACCAAGTACAAGGCCGGCGACCGTGTGGGCGTCGGCTGCCTAGTCGACTCCTGCCGCGAGTGCGGCTACTGCAAGGCCGGCCAGGAACAGCACTGTGTGCGGGGGAGCGTCCAGACGTACAACGCCATCGGCAAGGACGGCGAGCCCACCTACGGCGGCTACTCCACGCACGTCGTCGTCGACGAGAACTTCGTCGTCCATATCCCCGACGGGCTGGCCCTGGACGTCGCCGCCCCGCTGCTGTGCGCGGGCATCACCACGTACGCGCCGCTCAAGCAGTGGGGCGCGGCCCCCGGCAAGAAGGTCGCCGTGATCGGCCTGGGCGGCCTCGGCCATGTGGGTGTCAAGATCGCGCACGCGCTCGGCGCGGAGGTCACCGTCCTGTCCCAGTCGCTGCGCAAGGAGGACGACGGCCTGAAGCTGGGCGCCGACCACTACTACGCGACCAGCGACCCGAAGACGTTCGAGGAACTCGCCGGCTCCTTCGACCTCATCCTCTCCACGGTGTCGGCGCCGCTGGACTTCGACGCCTACCTCAGCCTGCTCCGAACGGGCGGCGCCCTGGTGAACGTGGGCGTTCCGGAGGAACCCGTCTCCTTTTACCCGTTCTCCCTCATCCGCGGCAGCAAGATCCTCGCCGGATCGTTGATCGGCGGCATCCCCGAGACCCAGGAGATGCTCGCCTTCTGTGCCGAGCACGGCATCGGCGCGGAGATCGAGCGGATCGCCGCCGCTGAGATCAACGAGGCGTACGAGCGGGTCACCGCCAGCGATGTGCGCTACCGGTTCGTGATCGACACCGCAACCATCTGAGTGCCTGTGTCTGGACACCAAGATCACCCTGCCGACCGTTGCGCTTAGTGGCGGAACGGCTCGTGGCGGGGGTTGGTCCGCTCATGGCGGTGACCGTGAGGCCCGGATTGCTGGCGATGGGTTAGTACTCCAGTGACACTTCGCGATCTTGGGCGTTGAGGTGGCATGAAGACGGCCACCACGTGATCATTCGGAGTTTGTGAAGACATCCCAAGAT
>NZ_JBITMD010000045.1:0-59202 GCF_044465905.1 Nonomuraea sp. NPDC049480 | reverse complement strand
CGTCCTCCAGGTCGATCTCCGTCGATGCCTGGATCACAGTACTCATCAGGTGCGTTCTCCTTGATCAGGAGTTACACCGAAAACCGTACAGTCCCGAGCGGTGAGCAGCTTTCGCGTGGAGCCAGAGCATTCCGACCGATCCGCTATCTCTTGGTGTTCATGCATGTCGGCGGCTGAGTCCTCCATGTGCCATGGCGCACATCGGGCTGACGGCCTGATGCGCACCTTGGCCGTCGGGGGTTTGGGTCTTCATCGGACTCGGGGCGGCACGTTCAGAAGACGTCCCGCGACCCGGAAGGGCCTGAGAGTCAGCTGGAGTAGTTCAGGTCGTGGGATGCGATGCCTCAGGTCCCGTACTGCTTGGTGTCCGGGTGCTCGATGAGCAGGATATGGGCGGGCTTGTCGGCAACGGGACGGTGCCGCATCCCCCTGGGAACGACGAACAGTTCGCCCGCCTTCAGCACCACCGGGTCGTGCCCCTCCAGCTGGATCTCAAAGCTGCCGTCCCAGCACAAGAACATCTCGTCCTCATCGTGGTAATGCCAGGGGAACTCGCCCTCCAATCGAGCCAGGTGAACGACGGTGGTGTCGTTCACCCTCGCCAAATTGTGCTGCTGGAAGGGCCCTGGGAGCGCGGCGATGGCCTCAGGCACCGAGACCGCAGCAAGCTGACGCAAATCTTCGTGTTGTGTGGTCATACCGCAATCCTTGCCTTCAGAGTGGTCCTACGACAGAGCCAATTCACGCAGATTGGACCTCTTGGCAGACCAATCGTCCGACGATCATGCTTATGTGGCCTGAAGCGGAGTTACTGGACGATCCTCGTCAGGGCGAGTTGGCGCATGGCCCCGCCTGCACCTTGGCGCCGAACCCACCAGTCATGTCCGGATCAGCCACGCCACCGCGCTCATGCCAGCACGCTCCCCGGAGTCACTAACGGGGATCAAAGACACCGTCTGCGACCAACTTGCGGATTCCTTCCCTAAGGGAGGGCCCGTTCGTCGCCGTGGGTCGGGTGCGGTGACCGCCTCTGGTGGGAGGCGGGAGGGGAGGCGTAGGAGGCCGGCGCAGGCGAAGGCCGGCTTCGCCGCCGGCTCACTCATCCGAAGCTGGACCAGTTACCCGGCCAAGGTTGCGTGACGAGCCACTAGGAAGCTACGGCGGCGCTGCTGCCCTGGCTTATGAGTGGATGTAGTCCTCGCGTGTCCATGCCGACTGGCGACCGGTGAAGGACTCCGGGTCGCATTGGGGCGGACGTGCCTGGACGATCGTACGACAGGTGCCCGATACGGCCTGAGCCCTTGCCGTTATCGGTGACGACGTGTGGATCTTCGGTGACCACAAGGCCTGGCACTACGACGGCGCAACCTGGTCGGAGTCGGGCGTTTCCTTCCGCACCCTCCGGGTCAGCGCCCGTTCGGCCTCCGACATCTGGGCCCTCGACGCCGACGGTCCCATTGTGCATCACTGCGACGGCAGGACCTGGAGCCGAGTCGACCTGAGCGCGCACTTGCCGAAGGCCCCGCCCCCGTCCGACGATGTCCCGCCCGGTCCGCTCAGTCCTCGGCTGAGCGCCATCACCGCCGATTCGTCCGGCATCTGGATCACCGGGGAGATCGGGATGTCGTCGTTCCTGCTCTCCCAGACCGGTTCCGGCTGGCACAGCGAGGACACCTCCGCGCAAGGCCGGGCGCATGGGGCGTGATCTCCCACCCGTGCCCGACAGCAGGGGCGGCCACTGGTTCCTCGGCTCCACCGACGTCAACGGGTATGACTCCTCCCTCGCCTACCGCGATCCCTCCGGCCACTGGACGAGGGTTCCAGCCGGTGGCGAGCTCACGTCGCTGTCCGCCGTCCCCGGCGGTCCGCTCCTGGCCACCGGGGTGATCGGCAAAGCTTCAGGGGTCTTCCGCAACTCTCCTTGAGGAGGGTGAAACGCCAACGCAGATGGCAAGCAACGCGGGTTACCGCGAGCCGATGACCTCTCGCAGTACCGCCCCGACCGCCGACGTAATCGGCCTCGCCCCCGACCGCCGCTGGAGCGCCGGGGAAGCAGGTCCGACACGACGCCCTCGCCCGCGCGTCACCGGCCTTGTCACTGGGCCAGATGGTCTCGTTCGTCGGAGCCGTCTGCTTCGAGGGCGGCCGGTCGTAGGTCGTTCCAGTAGTAGGCGCAGGTTTCAGGGGGAGGGCCCTCGAAGGTGTGAAGAGGGTCGATTTCCAGGTCACACAGTTGCTGATCTTGTGAGAGTGCATGGTAGGCCAGGGCCTTGTTCATGGCGCTCGTCACGTCGGGTGCCTCCACGACCCAGGTGTAGGGCGCCTCGCCGTCGAATCGTTCCGTACCGGCGATGGTCACGGTGAAGGTCTTCATTTCCTCCGGCTCCTCGTGTCCTTTGGTGTCCGGCAGCATGGGGGAGAGGGTGCGGGTTGGTGGTACGGCGGACGCTTGGCAGGAGGGAGACGCCCACGTGGGTGTCGGGCGTGCTGCTCT
This sequence comes from Nonomuraea sp. NPDC049480, assembly GCF_044465905.1. Classification (NCBI taxonomy): domain Bacteria; kingdom Bacillati; phylum Actinomycetota; class Actinomycetes; order Streptosporangiales; family Streptosporangiaceae; genus Nonomuraea; species Nonomuraea sp. NPDC049480. Next base: position 56,708 of record NZ_JBITMD010000045.1, on the reverse strand, counting down.
CATCGGGCCTCGCCCTGGAGGATCTGATCGAAGGTGTGTCTGGCGATCGCGGTCAACGTCCACGCGGTTTCGCGGACGGTGTCGTTATCTCGGTCCGTACGGCGGACAAAGCCCTGGCCGGCGGCGGCACACAGCTCGTACGTCGTTCGGCGGCACTCGCAGGTGTGTGAGACCACGCGGATACGCTGAGCCCGGCGGGTCGGTTCGTACCAGGTCAGCTTGATGTGGCCTGGCTGGGGCGAGTCGACGTGCGGACCGTGGAAGTCGGGGATCTGGCCTCGCTCGGTCACCAAGTCCGCCCCTCGAAGACCTCAACGAGGTTTTTGAGTGCGACGTCAACGCGAGCCATGACGAGTTCACGGATGTGATCGTCGCCTGGAGGCAGCCGGTAGCCGTGCTTCTCGAGTACGGCCTGGATCTCTGCTGTCAGGCAGGACCCGAATCGTAGGTCTGTGATTGGGTAACGCATGGGTCGGACCTCCCATGTCCGATCAAGGGCCCGTCTCGGCGCTTGCCCCGCTGGGCGGGCCCGTTTGCTTTCATGAAGGGTACGTTCGACTCGTGCATCACGTCTAGCACGTATAGCCCGTACCCAACGTAGAGCTGATAGGTGCATGTCTTTAACGTGTTGTCCGTGACGGTTGACCAGCTCGATCCCACGCCTATCTATGAGCAACTGGCGCGGATCATCAAGGAGAAAATCAAAGGCGGTGAGCTGGAGGAACGGCAGTTGGTGCCCTCCGAGAGTTCACTGCAGCAGGAACATGGCGTTGCTCGTGGATCGGTGCGGCGTGCCATGGAGCTGCTGCGCAAGGAGGGCTGGGTGGTCACGATCCAGGGCCGGGGTACGTTCGTGGCACCCCGAGAGAACTGGCGGGAAAGGCCATAGTTCAAGCCGCCCTCGAGCTGGCCTTCAACGGGTTGAAAGATCGCTGCCGTCCGGTTCCTCGGCGTAGAACGAGGAACGAGTGCCCAATCGTGAGGGGATGCTGGCATCGATCTTGCCGTGGTGCCGTGGTCGCTGCACGTGCGTAGGCCCTCTGCCTCGTGACCGCGCCGATGTCGGAGCGGGCTGGCAGGAGGACCACGGAGCGCCCTAGCCGCCACGCCCTTGGATCGCCTTGGCACAGACGGGTGAGGAACAAGATCTCGGAGCGCCGCGGTGGGCGCGGTCATGTCAAAGTCGACCATTGTCCGTACTCTCGACACGCCGCACGCGCACCCCCGACCACGTTAAGGGCCGAGCGAACCCTCTCCCATATGTACGGCCGCAGGAGCCGAAAAACCTCGCTGGTCTCTACGATGCGATGCCTTCGAGCTGGCCGGCTCCCCGAAAGGAGAACATCGCGCTGAGATCGCGATGCGCCTCAGCAGGTGGCCGAAGTATCGGGCTTCGATCGTCTCAGATGAGCGCGTCCTCGCTCATCTTGAGCAGGTTGATCGCGAACATTTGGACGCGCCCTTAGCGCCGACGATCGCGATGCGAGAGGTCATCAGGGGCGCTCTCACATGATCCAGCGGTCCCGACTCCCATCGTCGGACAGGCGGCAGAAGCCGTGTTGGCGCATTCCAACAGTCCGACGAGGTGACGCGGCCATTGCCCGGTCACCACCACGGCCGTCGGGTCGCCCGGGACCGTCCCGATCGCTGCAACCGGACTACCTGGCCCGCACCCTCGCTGCCATGCTCCCCCTGCCGCAGAAAGCGACGGCAGCCAGGTACTCCGCGACGGTAGGACTCCCACCGCTGATCTGACTTGTCACCCGACCTGGTCGCATCCTACGTATCATGGTCTTGTACGTAGAATATTCATACCCAGGTAGACAAATTCTGACGTAGCAGGTACCGTCTATGACGTAGCAGTAGGGCGATCTGAGAGGTTCAGGAGCATGAGCGAAGAAAAGACGCAGGTGGTGTACGGGTTTGTCCCCTATCCGGCCATTGGCTACAGGATGGGAGGACGGCAGATGGTTACCACGGCGCTGTCCCCTGTTGACTTCACGAACGTGGTGGGACCTCGGGAGCAATGGGATCCCCTCTCGGGCAGTGGAACTAACCGGAAAGAGGATGTCGCTCATCGGCGAGGGATCGCCCAGTACATTGAGCAAACTGAAGATTATGTCCTCAACTCGATTCTGGTTTACATCGGTGAGGGGGATGCGAGGTTTGTTCCAGATGACGGCCTTCCCGAAGAACTGCCGGTGAAAAGCGGGATCCTCTATGTCCGACCGGGCGCGAAGTTCAAGGTGGGCGATGGCGGGCATAGAACTAGCGCATACGCCGATGTTATAGATGCTCACCGTCCGCTGAACGATGACGTCCTCTCGCGGCTCGCCAGAAACGGACAGCCGCTCATTGTGGTACTTGACGACGATCAAGTACGCCGGGCACAAGACTTTACTGATCTTCAGCGTAACGCTAAACCGCTCAACGCAAGCATCGGACACTCCATGGATCGCCGGCGCGGTCTCAACCGGATCCTCATCGAGCGGATCATCAAGCGTGAGGACATACCCGTCTTCGATGGGGGCAAGCGAATCGAATTCCTGACGGACACTCCAGGCAAGCTAAGCGCCAAGACCATGGCCTACAAAACCGTGCGTTATGCAAGTGGGACTTTGCTTATCGGTACCGGGCTCCGCGATACGCGTGGATGGGAAGACGCAGTTGAGCTGAAGATCGCTTCGGACGAAAAGGGTGCTGTCGACAAGATTGTTGAGTTCTGGCAGGCCCTTGGGTCCTTCCCCGAGTTTGCGCAAGCACTCGGCAAGGAAAAGGGTGTCGCACTACTGCGAAACGACACGTGGTTGCTCAGTGCGAATCTTCTCTATGCCGTCGTCGCCGCAGTACATAAAATCGCGATCGCGGATGAGAGGCTTACGATTAATCAAGCGATGAAGGAGCTCCACTCCTTCGACTTTAAACGCAGCATGCAGAGTCCTCTGGTGGGCACTCTGGTTCATCCCGAAACCGCCAAGGCGATCGCAGGTCGTGGTGCATGGGAGGGAGCCGCCAAAGTGATCGCAGGACACATTCTCTCCGCTCCCGTCAACTGACGTCTCCGTATTCCAGATTGGGCGCTGCGCCAAATACTTTCCCCATCCCGTACATGTGCAGGAGTTCCCCTCGTGACATTCACCCCCCAGCAGATCGTCGAAGCCGCCTTGCGGGCTAGAACTCTTACCGAAGCGGCGAACGTACAGGAAATGATTGCTTCGCGAATCGGTGCGACTCACCGTAGACCCGTTGGGGACAAGCAGAACAACTTTGGCCTCATGGGCTCTTCAGGGAGTTATGACCTAAAACTGATTGAGAATGTCACGAATATGCAGGACAGCGTCATAGAACGCTTCTCGCTCCTACGTCACGGATCACGGGAGAACATTCGTTACGAAGGACCACATGAAGCGGCACGAGACCTTTTCGGATCCGCGTCCCCACGTGATCTCTCGAAACTCGTCACGGTCACCTTTCGAGAGTCCGATCCTCCAACCGATAAGTCCAAGCGCCTAACAGCTGTCTTCCGGGACAAAGGTTGCGGAATGGAGCCTTCCGTAATCCCGTACACGATCTTCGGTCTCGGAGGGTCTCACAAGGAGGACGCACTCTTTCTTCAAGGGGCTTTTGGCCTCGGAGGAACGATGACGTACCGCAACGCCGGTGCGGTCGTCCTCGTCACGAGGCGAGACCCGGCATTGCTCGATCTGGATTCAGATGATGACGCGGACCGGATCGCTGTCGCTGTAGTCCAGTGGCAGACGAACACAAAGGGGCAGACAGCTTACTATCTCGTCGATCGTCCTTGGAATGCCCCGGGCGACATCGCAGAACCGTGGTCATGCTCCTCAGCGGATTATTCGGATTTCGAGCCGGGCACTCACCTCGCACTCATATCCTACCGCGTGGATGGCTTCCATCGACGCCGAGAAGGTGATGAGAAATCCTTCGACGTGGTAACAAACACGCGCCTCTTTGCGCCGGTCTTGCCGGTCCGTTTCGTAAATGAGACCTCCCGAGCCGAGCGTGCGACAACTCTGGAAGGCCTCAGCCGCCGTCTAGAGCGCTCTGATCACGAGTTCGGATCCGGAGAGGAGATTCTGCCCTTCCACCACGAAGGCAGGACTTACCATTTGCCTGTCCGATATGTGCTGTTCGAGAAGCCTCGGACGGCAGGTGGGCGCGACAAATTCGTAGCACATGATCATTCTGTGCTGTTCACTTCGAACGGCCAAGTCCACCACCACTGGACTCCCCGTGAAGTCCGCGATCAGACGGGGTTGAACAGGCTTTATGACCGCATCCTCGTCATAGTGGAGACCGACGAACTACCGATTCAGTTGCGGACTAGCCTGTTCACGGCTGACCGCAACGAACTGGTACGCGGCGACGCTGCGCTTAGGCTCGAAGATGCGGTTCGCGGGTTCATCCGTGAATGGACGTCGCTGCGGGAAGCCAACAACGCCTTGATCAGGGATTCCCTTCGAGACCGCTCCAGCCAGCCGACAGCGGAGATCGCGAGAAGGATCGGTCGTGCTCTCCCATTTGCAGTGAAAGGCTTCGCCTCTGGGCCCAGCCAGACGGGCTCGGGCAGAGGCAACGGCAATGGATCCGGTAGGGCTGGCGGCGGTGGTGGCTCCCATAAGCCTATTATCCTTCGGCCAGATCCAACCTCGATCACTGGCCCTGCACGAGTGCAGGCGGTCACCGGACAGACAAAATCAATCACATATACCGTGGACGCTGAAGATTCTTTCTTCGACGGCAGAGGAGTACTACAGATCACCTGCGATCATGCAGAAATCGAGCCTCGTGCGATCACCGTCGGCAAAGGGCGTAACGGTCGGGTAAGGGTAATGATCGCCGTTCCTGAGACTGCGGAGCTCGGTACGTACGAGCTGCGAGTCGTCCTGGATAACTGGATGCGTGTAGCTGGCGGACTCGGTCCGAGGATGGAACACGTCACCAAGTTGGAACTGGTGGAGGAGATCGGCGGAAAGGGAGCCGGCAACGGCAAGCCGACCAAGGGCGCTAACGGAACTAGTGGGCCGATAGAGGGCGGAAACGTAGCTCTTAAGTGGACCGACCACGAAAAACAGGAAACCTGGGAGCGAATCACCGTAGGAGCCGTAGAGGATATTCCGGCGCAGATACTCGCTGAACAGAACGAGGAGTATGCCGAGCTGCATAAACTTGGAGATGTCGCCATTCCCACAATTCTTCTTAACCAGGAATATCCTCCGTTCAAGAAATATCTCGCATCTCGCAATAGGGAGCTCACTACTGTCGAACGTCCAATGGAGCAGTATGCGGTCGGCGTCGGCGTCTCTCTACTTCTAATTCATCAAGAACTGGAGAGAATGAAGGCTAACGATACACCGTTGCCGAATGATAGCTTCATCGAGGAGGCGCACAGGGCGGCGGCAAGCGCAGTACTCGCCGTCATGCCAGCGTTCGACGAAATCGCGAAAGAGGCTGGCTTGACCGACTAGCAGACAACGTTAGATCATAACCAACGCTCGGGAATGGACGGGAGTGAGCGTTGCGTTGCGTGAACGAGATCGCGGTCGCTAATTATTTGCTGGTTCAGCAATTCCCGAGACGCGGTGACCAAAGATGCAATGGCCTACAGAGTGTTCTCTCCATCAAGGTGAAGGAATACCTGGCGGGCCAGGGCTCGAGCTAGAGCGACTGGAACCGCATTGCCGATCTGGCGGGCGATTTCGATCTTGCTGCCGCACCACAGGAAGTCCCTGGGGAAGCCTTGAATGAGCGCCGCCTCATAATGCGTAATGGGCCGATTCGCCCATGGGTGAAGGTATCGCCCCTTCTCGGGCTTGAAGAATTCTGTGCGAATGGTGACCGACGGTTCGTTCCAGCGGAGTCGTCCCATGACGTCACCGGATCCGCTGCGATGCCTTATCCAACTTTCGGTGGAGAGATATGGGGGTATGTCATGCCGGTTCCCACCTCGCCGTATCGATGCATAACGCGCGAGGGAAAGCTCAGTCGGGTTCCTGCCGATATGCAGTTCATCTGTTCTGAACTCCCCGGGCATCAGCACCCCGAGTGGCTTGCATTCTTTTTCGGGCAACTCTGTCGTTGTCGGCGTAGTGAATGTCTGACTAAACACCGTACTCACAGGTACCCAAGCGGCGTTCTCGTTGACCCCGGGTATTGTTCCGGGAGGGGACTCCCGGTGGGTTGGTTCTGGATGACGCATCGCTGGTAGGTCGCGTCGAGTTCCGATTACTATCGTCCTCATGCGCTTCTGAGCTACTCCGTAATCGGCGGCATTGAGGACGCCAGGCTCAAGATGATAGTCAGAAAGCTCGCCACCGGGCTTGGCCATCGCCGAAAAGGTCTGATATTCGGCCGATTTGTTGAGGAAGCGGTCAACGTTCTCCAATATGAAAATCTTGGGCTTGACCGCGTTCACTACCCTCAAATACTCGCGCCACAGCTGATTCCGGGGATCGCTCGGGTCCTCTTTCCCGAGACCCGAAAAGCCTTGACAAGGTGGCCCCCCCAGGATGATGTCCGCTTCGGCTTGCGGGCCCGATGGGTTCCATTCGACGATGTCGCCACAAAAGACGTGGTCTGTCCCTCCCGCCCAGTCGCCGAAGTTGGCGGCGTATGTCGACGCGGCAGCGATGTTGAACTCGACCGCCGCCACCGGCCGGAAGGGCGATGAGGCGGCCGGCGAGGGGCGGAATGATCTGAAGCCCTCGGTGAAGCCGCCGCACCCAGAGAAGAGGTCGATCATAGTGATGGGACTGGTGGTGCTAGCGGTCATGAGGAGTAGCCTATCGAGGGCAGGATAGTGGTGATCACGGGTCCTGGGTAAGCGCGGCGGCGATGGCCCTCCCGACTGCCTCCGCGACCGGTGGCGGGAACGCGTTGCCGACCTGCTTGTAGCGCGGTGTCTTCTTCCCGGTGAAGATCCAGTCAGGTGGGAAGCCTTGTACCAGTGCTACTTGCTCGATCGTGAGTTTGGGGAGGCCGTACCGCCCCTTGCGGCCCAACCCCTCCTGAAGGACGAAGTCGGACTCAGGCACATCGTTAGCCAAGCTGTTTCCATTCACGCCTAGGCGTGACCAAGCGGTTTTAGCGCGATCTGGGCCGAGGTCGGGCCCTCCATGGATCTTCGATCCTCCGACGACAGTCGGAGCCACAGAGTTGGCGCGAGCAGCCCACTGGACGGCGCCTCTCCATCCCTTGCTCGACATGCTGGGGAGCAGGACGTCGCCTACCGTCGGTGGGCTCGCTTCAGGGCTCGGCCACTCGAATAGAGGGAAGTCTTCGAACGTCAGCGCCACCAGCACGGTTCTCTCACGATGTTGTGGGACCCCATAGTCTCGCGCGTTGAGGAGGTTCCAAGTGGTGTGGTAGCCGAGGCTGAGTAAGCGCTTCTCCGTGGCTTCCCGCGTCAGCGCGAACTTGTTACTCCTCAGAAGCTGCGCCACGTTCTCGATCATCACGGCTCTAGGCTGAAGTTTCTCCACGATGTCGAGTGCGACCGGGAGAAGGTCACGAGGGTCTTGATTCCCTCGCTGATGGCCGGCGATGCTGTATGGGGTGCAGGGAACGCCGCCCGCGACGAGATCTATCCCTGTCAGGTGTGGCTCCGTCGTAGAGTCGAACTCACGTAAATCAATCTCTACGACGTCCCAGCTGGGACGATTGAGTCGCAGTGTGTTGCAGGCGTCACGATCGTTCTCAATCAACATCACATGCTCGAACCCCGCGCGCTCTAGGCCTAGCGCCTGTCCCCCTGCACCGGCGCAGATTTCTAGGCTCTTGAGGGTGTTCCGACTCTCGCCCACGACCGTCCTCTCATCCCTGTCGATCACTGAACGGTAGCCCGATCGACTGACAAAATGGGATGTGTCCGGCCAGTTTGGTCGGCGAGAGTCCGCCAGCCGGGAAGAGTTGATCAGGTGGGGCTGCTGCGCTGGATGCGGGTAATGTGGCGTACATGACCTCGAAAGCCGAGTCGTGGGCATCGAGTGAAGCCGTACGGGCAAGCATGCAGTCGAACAAGAGTCGTGACACCAAGCCCGAGCTCGCCTTGCGTCGGGCGGTGCATGCACTCGGCTTGCGCTACCGGGTGGGCACCCGCCCTCTACCTGGTGTCCGTCGCACTGCAGACTTGGTATTCCCTCGCATCAAGCTCGCCGTTTTCCTCGACGGCTGCTTCTGGCACGGATGCAGTGAGCATCACAGTCTCGCCAAGACCAACTCCACCTACTGGAGCGAGAAGTTCCATAAGAACCGAGAGCGTGACGCGGACACCGACCGCCGCCTTCGAGAGGCCGGATGGTCGGTGATCAGGGTATGGGAGCATGAGAAGCCAGACGAAGCCGCAGAGCGGGTGGCTGTCGTAGTACGTGCTCTCAGATCGGCACCTTGCCGACAGGAACGGGACGCCTGATCCCTCCGTCTCCTGTTCTATCCCCGTCATCGGCGGTGGTGCAGCTTCGGTCACTCGATCAACTCGTCCAGCCCTTCTCGCCATGACGGTGGGGAAAGGCGGTCAAACAGTTCGCGCTTCTCGACGATCAGTTTTGCGAGTCTGTGGCAATGCTCTACTGAAGATCCCCCTATCGCCAGGTAGCCGTCCTGGATGGAGTACAGGCAACATCCAGCCGTGAGTACCAACTGCGAGATCAGTGCCGCTCGGTCGGCGTCGAGCGCCACCCCCACAAACGGGTGTCGTTGTAGGTGCAGGGAACCAGGTGCTCGTCCCCGACATGAGGTGTAGGTCGCCCCGCCCGAGGCGACGATCGCCATGACCAGCCCAGCCACGCCGAGGTCAAATCCGCCGATGAGAGAGAAGTAGCCGTCGTCCTCCTTCTCGTAGGCCTCCTCGGTGACAAGTTCCAGTGCTGCCTCGAACCCTGCGGCATCATCGGCCTGACACGCCCGATCAAGTGCCTCGCGCTCGATCTCGAGGGCGCAATTGGCGTCTTCCCACGTCACGTCGTAGAGGGGCTCGTAGTCGGCGTTCCATCCGGGGCCGCAGTAGTTGGCCACATCCTCCGCAGTGATCTCCGACAGCTTGCTCGGATCGTAGTTGACATAACATCCGACATCGAATTCAGGCACCACGCCTTAACTGTGGCATATGGAGCGTACTTGTGGAGCGAGCTTGATCCAGTAGCTTGACAGGCATCTGAGATCACGGCTGCCTACCGCATCCAGACCTCTTCCCGGAGAAGGATAAGGATGCGGCCAGTGACGGGCGTGGACTGACACGCGGGCTCGGCGGGCTCTTGGCCTGCAGGGCGCCACCATCGCTCTATGGACGCCGAATGACCAAGGACTGCATGCTGTCGCGGGGTCGCGCAACTCCGCCCCGGATGCGGTTCCCTGCCGCATGACTTCGGAGTGCGCATAAGCATGCACGGTCGGTGTGCCGCTCAAGTCCTATCTCTAATCGGACATCTCTCTTTTGTCGGTCGTAGGCGCTAGTGTTCTCTGGGCTTTGATGACGAGAGGACGAATGTGACCGAAAAAGGACGCACCCTGAGGAGTTTGGAGATCTGCGCAGGCGGCGGTGGTCAGGCACTCGGTCTAGAGCAAGCGGGATTCGAGCACGTGATGTTGATCGAGAATGACTCCGACGCCTGTAGCACCCTGCGCGCCAACCGCCCAGGCTGGAAGGTTCTGGAAGCCGACCTCGAATCCTTTGACGCCTCGGACTACCCAGACCTGCATGGCATCGATCTCCTCTCTGGTGGTGTTCCCTGCAGCCCTTACACCATTGCTGGTCACCAACTGGGCAAAGATGACGAACGGGACCTGCTTCCAGTCGCACTCAAGCTCGTGGATCAGATCCGGCCTAAAGCAGTCCTGATCGAGAACGTCAGCACGCTGGCGAGAGGCCGTCGGTACGCCGAAACGAAGAAAGAGGCCGAAGGAATCCTGCAGGACCTTCGCTATTACCCGCTGTGGACAGTGTTGGACGCCCAGGACTACGGTCTCGCGCAGCGTCGCAGACGAACGGTTCTCGTCGCGCTGCGGAGCGAGACCTTCCTCCACTTCCAGTGGCCGACGCCACTGGGGAAGCCTCCCAGCGTGGGCCAGGTTCTTCTGCCCTCTATGGCGAGCAAGGGTTGGCCGGGCGCAGCGGAGTGGGCGGCTGCGGCCAATGATGTCGCTCCCACGATCGTCGGAGGATCGAAGAAGCATGGGGGCGGAGATCTCGGACCAGATCGCGCCAAGACGGCATGGATGAAATTGGGCGTTAACGGTCAAAGCATTGCCGACGATGGGGAAGGCGTGCCGGGTCCCGATTACGTCCTTCGTAGAGGACTTCCACCAGATGGAAGGGATGGGCTGCCTAGGCTAGAGGTCTGGCAAGTCGCACTCCTGCAAGGCTTCCCTTCAGACTGGATGTTCGTTGGTAAGAAGACCTCCCGCTACCGTCAGGTCGGGAACGCCTTTCCTCCGCCGGTGGCCGCCGCCGTCGGGAGGCAGATTGCTGCGGCACTCCGGGAAACCCTGTGACGTCAGGCCCAGTCAACCGCAACGCTGGCTGACCGCCGGTGCTGCGCGCTGAAGATCGTGACGGGGGCAGCTGAGCCCAGCGGCCGTCCAGGGCGGGAAGGGGGAGCGCCGGGATCCCGCCGGCGCTTCCGCCCGTACACAGGGGGTAGCTGGCGGACCGGCGCGGCTGTCATCCGGTCAGTGCGATGCCGGCGTCGGCCGGGCTGACGTGCCCCGCGATCAGGCGCCATTCTTGGCCATCCCGCACCAGGTACGGGTGTAGCGGAACTGCTCGCCGTTCATGACGCCTTCCAGCGTGCCGAGGAACCACGTCACGCCGGTGCCCCGGCGACCAGCATCTTCACGTCCTCCTGCTCGACCCGCGTCATGGACTGCCAGCCCGACCGGTGTAGCTCCAGATCGTCCTGCTTGGTGTAGTGCCGGCCGTCCGGCCCGGTGAACACCAGCCGGTCATCGATCAAGCGGTCCAGCTTCGCCACGTCCGAGGCCAACTGGGCCTGCTGCAGGCGCCGCTCGGCGGCGTCCGTACCACCGGACTGCTGATCGGTGCGGGACGTTTCAGACATGAGCCCACCATAGCGAGGCCGACCGGATCACACGCACCGCTGGTCAGGGCGGTGTCATGGTGGCGGGCCCGGCTCACCGGCAACGGGGAGGCGGTTGCCGACGAGCACCGTACGCCTGACACCGCGCCCGACGCTCGCAGGGCCGTCAGAGCGGACAGCTCATGCCACTCGGCAAGCGGGCATCGGGACGGGTGTCCTCTCAAACTGGTGACCGGTCATCCCGCCCCGTGATCGGGCCCGTCCGGCTCGAACGCCGGGCGGCGGCGATGAGATGATCTCTCAGTCGAGCGTGGCGGAACTGGTAGGCGGCGCCTGCCTGGCGTAGCACGCCCCGCCGATGCGCATCGTCCAGAAACGCCATAAGGCGCCACGGCAAGCGATATCGCCCGCCCAGCCATCCGCGCGCGATCAGGAAGCGCCCCCACGACGTTCGTGCCATCGCCATGAGCCCGCCGATGAGCCCGATCGCGAACCCTGCCGCGACACCGAACACGTGCCCATCCGCCTGCCCGATCGCGAAACCGCCCACTGTCCCGACCATCGGTCCGACGATCACCGCGTGGGCGAGCGCCACGTCGCGATCCATCCGCAGCAGCGACACCGGGCTGACCGAATCGACCGCCTCGGTAGGCGCGCCCAGCCACGCCCCGGCTCCCATGACCAGGCTGAATGCCAGGCCGATCGCCAGTCCTGCAGCAATGAGTTCCGGCGTGCCCTCCCGATATAGGGACGTGACGTCCAGCGAGCCGCTGTGCTTGAGGGCTTTGACCGCTGACGCCATGAACGTGCCCACAGCCACCACGACGAGTCCGAATGCGAACCCGGACGCGAGCCTGCGCCTGAACGGCCGGACGCGACCCCGTAACCGGAACCGTACTGCCGAGGGCGCGGCACCGCCCGCGACCGCAATGATCCAGCCGCCCACCCCGCCCGCCACCACGCCCGCGACCCCGTCGATGAGGGCGTGCAGCCACCCGGAGGCCGGACCTTCGGTGATCCACCCGGCGATTGCGCCACCGACGGCGCCCATGAACCCGCTGGCCAGACCGAACACCACCGCGAATACATAGCGGGGAACGGCGTCTTCCAACCGCCACCACGCGAGGTCATGGGTTGCGGCCGCGTGCATCCGGTTGGCGAGGAACCCCAGCCAGGCGTTGGCGCGCTCCGGCCGCCATCGCGCCGGCGACGACCGGCGGGGCGGCCGCGGCGGAGGAGGCGGGGAAGCAGCGTAGGCCGCAGGAACGAACGCGTCGAGGAGATGCCGCTCGATCATGACTTGATCGGCGAAGCGGTTGGTGTCCAGCATGGCGGCCGGGTCGGTGGCCGGTTCGGTGTAGACGCCGCGGGCCAGGGCGACCATCAGGGGACTGGACAGCGCACGGGCGAGCGGCAGGTTGGGATGGTCGCGCAGCGTGGCAAGCGTCAGTTGCCAGTGAGCGGCTTCCGGAGGCGTCGAGGTCAGGAATCTGGCGACGTCGTTGAGATCGACGGGTTGGAGTTCGATGACGGCGGCAGTGGACAGGATCCGTCTGCCCGTTTCGACGGCGGCCTGGTATTCGCCGGTCCGAGAGGTGACGACGAAGGGCTGAGCACCGTAGGTCTCGTCGATCCCCTTGATGGCCGCTACTCGCCGTGCCGGGGGTATTTCATCCACGCCATCGAAGATGGGCAGCACCTTATGGTTCGTCACCAGCCTCCATGCCGCGTCGGCGCCGTAGCGCTCGGTGTTGAGAAGGAACGGGTAGTCCTGCTCCAGCCGTCGGGAGAGCCACGTACGCAGTTGCTCGCCGTCGCGGCGGCTGTCGTCGCCTGGGTTCCATGACGAAAGCGACAGCAATACCGGTACGGGATCTCCTTGTGCGCTCTCCGCGAGCAGGCCCAGGGCCAGCCATATGGCCAGCACGCTCTTTCCAGCTCCCGGCTCGCCGAGCACCACTAATTGCCGGAACGGGAGCTGACGGAATTTCGCGACGATATTCTGCAGATCGCCTTCCAGGCGTGGCCGGGTAATGCGTCGATATAGGCTCTGTTTTCCGAATATGGCCTCCGGATAGGCGGCTACCTGTGCGCGCCGGGTGGTGGACCACCGTACTCTCAGCGGTTCCGGCCGCCGCAGCCCGCGCGTCGCGATCTCGTCCGTCCATTGGCGTCGTACGGCCTCGCGCAACGCACCCGCGGCCTGGGCCAAACCCTCATCGTCGGGGGCTGCTGCGGCTGAGTGGTGATGCCGGCGCTCCAGCCATTGCCGGTACACCTCGAAGGCGATGACGACCAGGGCGAGGAGGGCCGCCAGCGACCACACGAGGATCTTTCCGGTGGGCGTGAGCGAGATCGTCGACGTGGCGACGTTGCCTACGAGCCCAAGCGATATGACGGCGAGCGCACCGAGCGCGACGGCCAACAGTGAGGGCTTCTGCAATCCGTCTGCTCCTTGTCGCGAATCGCCCCTTGGCCATTCCGAATCCCTCCTATGCTAATTGGGAGATCGCGGAGCTGCAGGCTTTCGTCGACGAGGTCGAGCGGCAGATTGCCGGTCGGCTTGCAGATTTCGGCGCCGTAAGCTACGACGTGAACGCGATTGCTCGCAGGGTTCTCGTAGCACGAATGCGTATTCTGATGACCGGCGCGACCGGAAACGTGGGCTTTCTCGTGACGGCTGCCCGTGCCGAAAGTCCGTTCGTGCAGTCGGACGTCACGGCCACTCACGCCGGCCCCGCTCGTTCTCGCTCGTTCTCGCTACCTGTCGGTGAGCGGGTCGTAGGCGTCGGGGCGGTGGGATTCGAGGAAAGGGAAGAGCGTGAGCCAGTCGCGGCGCTGGTCGAGGTCGAGCTCCGTGACCAGGACGGCGGTCAGTGGCAGGCGGGTTCGTACGGCGGGGCGAGGTAGAGGTCGCGTTCCCCGGCCGTCATCGGCGCTCCGGCCAGCCCACAGGCCGTGACGGCGAAGCGGTCCGGGTCGGTGTGCCAGGTCCGCATCGAGCCGTCGGTCATGACGGTGGCGATGCCGTCTGCGTCCCCGGTCAGGGTCGCCGCGCGGATGCGGCCGCGCAGGATCGCATATGGGCCGGGGCTCCGGCCGGTCAGATCCCACAGGCGCACCGGGGCGCCCACGTCGAGGCTGGTGGTGAGCAGCCGTCCACCGTCCGGGCTCAGGTGCACCTTCCACACCCGGGTGGTGTGGCCGACGAGCCGGCGCAGCAGCCTCGGAGCGGCGGGGCGGCTGACGTCCCACATGTACGCGTCGTGGTCACCGCTGCCCGCGGCCAGGATGCGGCCGTCGCGGCTGACGGCCATGGAGCCGATGTCACCGGTCGAACCGGGCACGAAGGCGATCCTCGCGGGGCGCGGCCCGATCTTCCACAGTTGCACCCCGGCCGCGTAGGTGCTGATGGCCAGGGTGGTGTTGTCCCGGCCGGTGAAGGCCAGCTCTGTGACGGTGCGGAAGCCGTCACTCACCCCGGGCCGCTGCTCGGGTTTCTTCGGATTGGAGATGTCCCAGACGAGGGCTTCCTGGGCGCCGGTGACCAGGGTCCTGTTGTCGGGGCTGATGGCAGCGCTTCTGACGTTGTTGCCGCCGCGGGCGGCCGGCACCACGCTCAGGAGGCGCGGATCGTGCGGGTCGGAGATGTTCCAGAGGCAGGCGGGAGTCTCGTCCACGTCGTACCCATGGGTGGTAAGCACCGCAAGGCTCGCGTCACGGCTGATCGCGGCACTTCCCAGCACCCGGTTGCGGCAGCTCAGCACGCCCAGCGGGGTGGGCCCCGACGGATCCCACAGCCGGGCGGTGGTGTCCTGGCTGATGGTCAGCAGCAGCCGAACGCCCGCTCCCGCAACGCCTCGAACAGGTGGGGATGGGTCAGGCAGTGCCCGTAGAAGTCGGCCCGTACGCTGATGACCATCGGCAGACCGGCCGCCGCCCTGCCGGACAGCTCCGCCACGTACTCCGCGCGCTCGTGCTCGCAGTCGCAGAGCGAGAACAGCTCCTCGAACTGGTCCACGATCAGCAGCGCGTACGAGTCGAGCGGGCGCCGGGCATCCTGCGCCCGCAGCTCCTTCAACGGCTGCGGTCGGGGTCAGATAGGACACCGCCGCCTGCCCGTCCTGCCGCCCCGGCAGCGCCCCGCCCAGCACGGCCGGAGTCAGCCCGGCCCGCAGCAGCGACGACTTGCCGGCCCCCGACGGGCCCGCCACGATCATCGGCAGCCCCCGAAGCCACGCTGCGCGAGCCCTACCGATCAACTCCGCGGGCGTCGTGAAACTTGACACAAACGTCCAGAAACGCGAAATCAAAGATCGCTAGGGTGGGCAGACGCAGGTGCCTCGCGAGGTGTCGTCAGTGGCAGGTCTTCTGATAGGCCAGTTCCGGGATGTGTTCTCGCCATTCGGCAGGGGACAGGCCGCCGTCCCGGCGGCAGATCACGGCGGTGGCAGTGCCGGGATCGACGATGATCTCGCGCAGGGCCCCGTCGGCGGATGAGACGAGGAGAGCGGTCCGGTTGAATGCCACGGCCGGTACGGACTGGGTGGTGTAGCTGATCGGTGCGGCGATCCGCTGATATCCCCGCCAGTCCCAGAGCTGGATGCCAAACTCGCCTTCGAGGGCGACGGTGGCGAGGAGCCCGCCCTGCGGGTACGGGACAAGAACGTCGATTGATGACGTGTGCGCGGTCTGCGGTGGGGCCAGAGGCCTGCGCAACTCCCGGTCCCAGAACGTCAAACGCCCATCTTGGTCGCCGATCGCGGCCCTGTTCTCGATGAAGAGAATCTCCCCCTCGGAGCGGGCGTCGGATGAGTGCTGGAGTATCGCTCCGGTGGCCGTATCGACCAGGATTCGCCCCGTGCCCGATGCGTCCACGAGCAACCGGCGCCCGTCCGGCTCGAACATCAGAATCCTGTATCCCGCAGCGGAGACGGTGCGGATCCAGCTTCGAGTTCTCAGGTCCCACAGCTCCAGGTCGTCGAAAGTCAGGCCGAGCGCGTCTTCGTCATCCGGGTTCGCACTGAGGGGGGCGACCGCGACGGTTCTGCCGTCGGGGGAGAAGGCCAAGGACAAGACTCCGACGGCTCCCGGTCTCCGGACGCGCAATGCGCCGATGTTGCGGCCGTTCGTGGCGTCCCACAAGGTCACCATGGGCGACGCGGGGTGGATGATCGCGAGCGTGCGCCCATCGGGGCTGAACACCGGGGAGTACTGTGTGGGGTCGTCTTCGGGGAGATTGTCGAGGGGTAGCGGGCCGCTCACGGGTTTCCGCGCGGGGACATCCCAGATGCGCACCTCTGGCCTGCCTTTTCGGTGACGCGTCGTCACCAGGAGGCGGCCGTCGGGGCTGAACAGCCGCTTGTCGCTTCCCGGAGCGAACACCTCGGGGCGGGTGTAGGGGGAGATGTCCAGGACGTTCACCGTGCCGTACTGGCCGGTTACCCGGAGAAGGCGAGTATCCGGCGAGAAACGGGCATCGGCTGCCACAACGTCGGGGGGAAGCGGGGAGTTCATCAGCAGTGTGCCGTCGTCCACCCGCCACAGGGTCGCCCACCCCTGTTCCCGCGTCCCGGCCAGGAACCGGCCGTCGGGGCTGAACTCCACACGTTCCGCAGGCGGAAGCAGCGGGCGCTGGACCTGCTTGCCCGAGGAGACGTCGAACAGCCGGGTACCGTCGCTGTTGAAGACGGCCAGGTGCTTCCCGTCTGGGCTGAACTCGCCTCCCGAGGCGGTTTCCGGTAGCCAGGGGGCCCGGAGCGGTTTGCGCTTTTCGAGGTCCCAGAGCTCCACTCGCCGCCCAGAGCTCGCTCCCATGCCGAGAGACAGCACGGTGGTCGTCAATCCATCGGCGTCATCTGGGATGACCAGGGCCAGCCGGCCGTCCGCACTGATGGCCCTGACCGGCTCGTGGAGCACGCGTTTCCGGTCCGCGATGCTCCAGGCTTCGTACGTGCCATCGCGGACCCCGATCAGAAAGCGCCCGTCCGGGCTGAACTCCGTAAAGTCGAGGTCGGGGAGTGCCACGCCGAGGTCCTTCAGGCCTCCGGCGCCGATGGTCCATAGCTGTATGTTGGTCCCGTCGTCGACCGCCAGCGTGCGGCCGTCAGGACTCCACGCCAGTTCCGAGACTTCTTGCCTCCCCGTCCATCTGGCGCCGGTGACTTCCTTCTTCGTGGCCAGGTCATACACGCGCAGTGCGGCCGGTTCGGCCGCCGTACCGGGTGTGTGGACGGCCAGCCGGGTGCCGTCCATGCTGAGCCCCTGCGCCAGGTCCGTCGTGTTGTAGGGGGCGGTGACGACGTCCACCAAGGGCAGCGCCATCGAGTCGATCAGCTCGCTCTTGGCCTCGGGGACCTGGGCGATCTGCCAGGCCGCGGCGCTCAACCGGCGGGCCAGCTTCGGGTCGCTCAGTCGCAGGGCGGCGGCGCGCTGGGCGGTCAGCCGGGCTGTGGTCTCCTCCAGCCGATCGCCGGCCAGTCCCGCCTGCCGGAAGGCGACTCCCGCCGCGACCATGGAGGCGACCAGCAAGACCACCAGAACGGCCGAGACGGCGACCCGCATCAGGGAGGTGCGCCGGGCCAGTGCCGCGCTGGCGTCAACGAAGTTCCGTTCCAGGGGCGTGAGGTCGTCGTGGTCACCCGGCTCGATGAACAGCTTGTCGGCGACGGCCAGGCGGGTGCCCCGGTACAGGAGCCCGGCATCGCGGCCATGCGCCTCCCACGCTTCGGCCGTCTCGGTCAACTGCCGATGCGCGCGCAGGCGATCGCGTCCTTCGTCCACCCATCCACGCAGTCGCGGCCACGACTCGATCAAGGCCTCGTGCGCGAGCTCCACGGTGTCCTGGTGCAGCGTGAGCAGCCTGGACCCGGCCAGCTGCTCGATGACCAGCGCGGTGTCCGCCTCCTCGTACGGGTCCAGCTCCGCCCGGGCGGCGGGACGGCGGGTGTCCTGGGCCTGCTCGCCCGGCTGGATCAGCCTGAGCAGGATCCGCCGGGCGATCCTCGCCTGCGTGGGCGACAGGCCGGCATAGAGCTCCTCCGCGGTATGGCTGATCGCCCCGTGGACTCTGCCCACGCTCTCGTAGGCGTCCAAGGTCAGCATCTTGCCCGTACGGCGGCGCCAGACCTCCCGCAGCGCGTGCGACATCAGCGGAAGCGCCCCGGGTTCGCCGGCGACGTCGGCGACGAGCTCGCTCGTCAGCGCCCGCTCCACGGTCAAGCCCTCGGCCATGGCCGGCCGGACGATCGCTTCCCTGAGCTCCTCCTGGTTCATCGGCCCCACCAGCAGGTTGGCCTCGCGCAGGGCTGCGGTGAGCTCGCGGTGCTCGGCGCATCGCCCGTAGAAGTCGGCGCGCACCGCTATGACCACTTTCATCCGGCTTTGCGGTTGCCGCGCGGTGAGCAGCAGGTCGATGAACCGCCCCCGCTCGCGCTGGTCCCGGCAGAGCGTGAACACCTCCTCGAACTGGTCGACCACGATCAGCGTGCCGGAGTCGCCCTCGCCTGGGAGGAGCCGGTCGGCGTGCCGCATCGGGTGCTCGCCTGGTGTGAGTATCAGGCTCTGCCCGAGGGATTCGCCCGCGGGCGTCGTCCCCCCGCGTGCGGCAGGCACGAGCCCGGCACGCAGCAGCGACGACTTACCGCTGCCCGAAGGGCCGAACACCGCGGCGAAACGATGCCGGCCAAGCAGCTCGTGCAATTCCTCGACGAGCCGCTCCCGTCCGAAGAAACGACCGGAATCGTGCGTGTCGTAGGGGGCCAGGCCCGGGTACGGCCCGGCGGCGCCGTCCTCGCCGGTCCTGTCGCGGGCCAGTTCCTGAGCGACCTGCTGCCAGCGGCGCTCCCATGCGGAGACGTCTCCGCCGCATGTTTCCACGAAGGCGAGGACGACGGGCAGTGAAGGCAGACGCTCGCCTGCCGCCGCCTGCGACAGCGTGGTGACCGAATAACCCGCGCGCTTGGCCATGGCCCGATAGGTGAGGCCGCCCGCTTCCTGACGCAGCTTGCGTAACTCGAAGGCAAGGCGTTGAACCGGTCCCGCTGCCGGGTCCACCGGACTTTCACGACGGCCTGCCACCGTTACGGGACTCCAATCACTAGGGGACGAAGACGTTCAGATGTGCCCGCTGATCACATCAACTGCCGACCCCGGCCCGCCAATCGCGTGCGTCGCAGGCCTGAACGCCTGCGCGCGTGAGCGACACACGCGGCCATTGACAAGAGTCCAGCGGAAGGTCGATCGGCGTCAGGAGCCGCGGCCACCGGCCGGGGAGACGCGGAGAGGAACCGTTCTGCCGAGAAAGCATTGTTTGCCCGTCTGATGAGGGGTGCCGAACAATCTTGCCGCCACGATCCTGGTGCCACAGACCTCGGCGGGCAAGCGCTCACGGGACCGCTTGCCCGCCGAGGCCGCTGGGAACCGTCGGGGGCCGGCACACGCACGTGTGACCTACCTGTCCCAGCCCGCTTGCCGATCGGGATCAGCGACTGCTGACGATCGCGACGAGTCTCGTGATCTTGTCCCCTTTGATCGACCACCCGAGAAAGGACATCCATGCGCACGAGCTCCAAGACCGCCGCTGTGGTGGTGACCGCCCTGACCGTGCTGTCCCTGCCGCCCACCGCGTCCGCACAAGTCGCCGTGGCCTCCGCGGGGCCCGGCCGGGCATACCTCAACGGCGCGACCGGCATGTGCCTGGCCGTGGGCCGGGGAGAGGTGAAGGCGGCCAAGCCGGTGATCCAGTGGCCCTGTACCGGGGGCAAGGAGCAGCGCTGGATCTACCGGCCCGACCGCCGGCTCGTGAACGTCAAGACCGGGCTGTGCCTGGCGATCGGGCGCGGTGAGAAGAAGAAGGGGAAGATCGCGATCCAGTGGCCGTGCACGGACGGCGGACTGGCGCAGGAGTGGATCTACGACGATAAGCAGCGATTCCTCAACAGGGCCACAGGCATGTGCCTCGCCATCGGGAGCGGCGAGAAGCGCAAGGGCAAGAAGGCGATCCAGTGGCCCTGCAAGAACACCTCCGAGCAGGCATGGCTCCGGCGATGACCGTTCCCGCGCAGCTATTCCGGACGGCCTGCTCAGGCCACTCGGCTAGTGACGAGCAAGGGAAGAAGCAGATGATCAATAGCTCACATGGGGAACTCGAAACAGGCAGCCGCACAGCCTCACAGGCGTTGGCGGACTACTTGGCGGAATGGTCGCTGCGGACGGGGATCGCGGTGGAGATATGGGCTCTGCCGAAACAGCCGCTTCCTGTCGTGATCGCCGAGATCGTCCATGGCACGATCCGTGATGTCCTGCAGGAGGTGGAACGGCAGGCATCGGCCCGTACCGTTTCCATCGCCCTCACTGTGACCGCCGACAGACTGCGCTTGACCGTCAGCGATGACGGCCGCGGCATGTCGGCGGAGGCGTTCGAGGCCCGCCTGCACGGTCGGCGGGCCCAAGCCGTCGGACTGGGCGGCCGCCTCACCGTCAACGGCGTACAGGGGGAAGGCACCACGACAAGCGCCACCGTTCCCCTGAGAAGGGGACGGCTTTCTTGGCCTGGTTCCCAAAACCGCTAAACCGAATACGAAAGGTGCACGTATGCATTCTGTTCATGCTCGCCCGACCGGGCGTGCCGTCACAGCCGCGGCAACCGTACTCATCCTGCTGATTTCGCTATCATCCAGCACGCCCACGCTGAGACTGCAGCTCAGCCAACGAATGGTGGCTGCCGTACTAGGGATACTTACTCCAGGGTATACATGACAAACGTCACCTACGTGGCAGGAATCCGACGGTATTTGGCACTCCTGATTCTTTCGAATCCGTTTGAAGTCATGCAGAGTTGACACCATTGGTCGGCCAAGAATCCGGAGCCTGAGGGCATTATGCTGGTCGGTCCGGTAGTCATCTTCGACTCAATCCGTCACGATCACCAGGAGGGTAAGATGCGGTCACATCGAACCGGGCGCGGCGCCGCTGCATTGATAGCTGGGTTTCTCGCCGTCCTCACGCTAAATAATTCCCCAGCATCTGCAGATGACTTCGGCAACTGTTCTTCGCATTACGCTGCCTGGGATCCCGACGAAGGTGCGGGGGAGGGATGGTCGAACTGCCGGACACCATATTTGTGGCCTTACCACCGAGTGGTGCTTTCTTGCCACTACGGTGGGAATGCATATGGTAACTGGGCAAGGCCATGGCAAGAATCTCGTACAACCTGTGTCGATGGTAGCGGCGCATGGAAAGTCACGCACCAGCTTACTGACACACCTTGGTGATCTTAGCGAACAGCCGGTGGATGGGTGTACTCAAGCGGTTCCCCTTGGGGCTGTACGGTCTCCTGTGCTTTTGCCATCCAGGGCTCGTCCGGCTTTTCACTCGCGGTGGTGCTGTCTCATTCCGACCGCCCTGGCGTCGCTGGTTCTCGCCGTTCGCGGATACAGGGTCGGCGTCGTCTGCGAGTCCGACACCATCACGGTGCGCGGCTTCTCTCGAAGCCGCACCATCCGGATCGCGGACGTGCGGGGCCTCGAAGACGTTCTGATGATCTCCATCCGGTGGCGCGACAGAAAAGAGCGGCTGCGCAGGACGCCCATGATCGCCTTTGCCGCGCCGACGGGGACGGTTCGCTTCATCGTCGAGCACGACGAGAGGTCCTTGGACCGGCTCCAAGACTGGATCGACCAGCGTCGTTCCCGGGGGACGACGCGTAGCACGACCTTCCTTCCCCTGGACGTGCCTTACTTCCGCCCGCCTGCCGCCGCGATGGAGACGCCCGCGATTGACAGGAGGGACGGACGTATGCCAACCGCGCGGACGTCGCCATCATGTCGCCCTACCAGGAGGACAACGGACGCCGCTTCGGCGACTACATCTACGACCTGAACGCGCCTCTGGAGAACCTGGAAGTGCGTCTCGACCTCGGGCAGGAGGCTGCCGACGCCGCTTGAAGCACGCCCGCCGGAGCCGCCCAGACCCCGCAGGCGTGTCGGCGTGTCCGTCTGGCTGCCGCGCTTCTTCTCCCAGGCCAGGATCGCATGTGCCTGTTTCGGGGGCTGTTACCTACCCAGCTGTGGTTTGGCTGTGGGACGTACGCCACCATCGGCGTCCAGGCCGGCCAGGAGCCGCAGGGCGTCCGCGGAGGGGCTGCCGGGGGCCGCCGAGAGCACCAGCAGCTCCATGCCCGATTCGTCCGGCAGCGCGAAGTTCTCCTGATGCAGTTCCAGTTCCCCGACCAGGGGGTGCCGGTAGGCCTTGCGCCCGTAGGTACGTGCCCGCACGTCCGCGCGGGCCCACAGGCGCCGGAAGCGCTCGCTGCCCATCGCCAGCTTCCCGATCAACGAGGCCAGGCGCGGATCCTCGGGGTACTTGCCGGCCGCCAGGCGCAGGTGCCCGACCACGTCGAGGGTGCACTGGTCCCAGTCGGCGTACAGGCCGCGCTCGGTCTCCTCCAGGAAGATGTGCCGGGCCGTGTTCAGGCCTTTCATGGAGCGGCCGTACAGCAGTTCGGCGAGGCGGTTGCCGGCGGCGGCGTCGAGGCGGTGGTCGACGATGAGCGCGGGCGCGTCGGTGATCAGGTCCAGGACCCGCGGCAGTTCCGGGCGCAGCCGCCCGGTGGGCGACTTCGCCTTCCGGCGCCGCTGCCGGGCCAGCCGGTACAGGTGCCCGCGTTCGGTGTCGTCGAACCCGAGGACCCGCGCGAGTGCGTCGAGTACCTGCTCCGAGGGCTGCGTGGCGCGGCCCTGCTCGAGGCGCACGTAGTAGTCGACGCTCACCCCGGACAGGTGTGCGACCTCTTCGCGGCGCAGCCCTTGGACCCGGCGGCGGCTGTCGACCGGGATGCCCGCCCCGGCCGGGTCGACCCGGGAGCGGCGGGTGCGCAGGAAGCTCGCGAGATCGTCCATTGGCCAAGTATCTCGCGGTCGTCGGTGGTGAAGGTGGCCCTGCCGATACCAGGAAGCCGGGTCCGACGGAAGAAGCGCCCCTGAACGGCGGCCGCCCGGGTGTGAAGGATCGAAGGCACCCGATCCACAGGAGTTCGCATGAAGACGCTGATCGTCTACGCCCACCCGGAGCCGAGGTCGCTCAACGGCTCGCTGAAGGACCTGGCGGTGGCCACGCTGGAGAAGGCGGGGCACGAGGTGCGGGTCAGTGACCTGTACGCGATGCGCTGGAAGGCAGTCGTGGACGCCGGGGACTTCGGCCCGTCCGCTTCAAGCCCGCTGAAGGTCGCCGCGGACTCGGGGCGGGCCTTCGACACCGGGACCCTCACCCCGGACGTCCGCGCCGAGCAGGAGAAGCTGCTGTGGGCGGACGTGATCATCTTCCAGTTCCCGTTGTGGTGGTACACGATGCCGGCAATCCTCAAAGGCTGGGTTGACCGGGTCTTCACGTACCACTTCGCGTATGGCGTCGGCGAGCACAGCGACGTCAAGTACGGGGAGCGTTTCGGTGAGGGGACTCTCGTGGGCAGGCGGGCGCTGCTGTCGGTGACCGCCGGCGGCCCGGAGTCGCACTACGCCGAGCGCGGGATCAACGGGCCGATCGACGACCTGCTGTTCCCGATCCAGCACGGGATCCTGTACTACCCGGGGATCGAGGTGCTGCCGCCGTTCGTGCTGTACGGCACGGACCGGACCACAGACGAGGACTTCCCGGACATCGCCAAGGCCTGGGAGCAGCGGTTGCTGACCTTGGAGTCGACCGAGCCGATCGCGTTCCGGCGGCAGAACTTCGGCGACTACGAGATTCCGTCGCTGCACCTGAAGCGGGGGCTGGAGCCCGCGGGCCGCTCGGGTTTCGGGCTGCACGTGCGGCCCTAGCCTGCAGCGAGCGACAGCACCGTCTGAGGCGCGAGCCCGAGGAGCAGGCCGAGGGCCGTGGCGACGGAGAGCGCGGAGCGCCGCCGGCCAGGGCGTGCGGGCGGTCTCCTCGGGCGCACGGGCCCCTCGGGGGCGGCAAGAGGACGGCGGCGAGGCGGACGTAGTAGACCAAGGAAGCCCGCGATCCAGGAACCCGAGGGATCCACAACTGCTGCGTGCTGCTCGCGCCGCAGGCCGCGTCACGGGGCGGCGAAGTGGGTCTCCGCTTCGCCGGTTGCCGCGAGGTGGCGGCGGCGGCTCGGCAGCATCGCGGTCGGGTGGGAGACGCTCCAGGCCGCGCTCGCGCAGATGAACTCCTTGATGCGGGCGGCGGTCCGGCCCTTGATGACGGTGGACATGGCCTGATCGTCGGGGGTCACGCGCTGGATGATTCCATCGCGGCGTCCGAGGCTGATGCACTGGATGGTGTAGCCGATCGTGGTCTCGGGAACCTTGCGGCCGGTCAAGCGCGCGGCGAGGGCGTCGGCAGCCAGCCACGCCATCGGGATTCCCGAGGCGCAGGACATCCGCAGTGGTTTACCGCCCGCTCCTTCGGCGATCGCGGCGTCGCCGACGGCGTACACATCGGGGTGCGAGACCGAGCGCATGGTGCCGTCGACGACGATCCGCCCGGTATCGGACACCTCCAGGGCGGTGGCGGCCGCGATCGGGTGCACGGTGAAACCCGCGGTCCACACGGTCACCTGGGCCGGGATCTCCTCGGCTGCACCGGTGACCACGCCGTTCGCTTCGACGCGCGTGATGTCGGCGTGCTCGTGGACCGTGATGCCGAGCCGGTCGAAGACGCCGCGCAGGTGGCGCTGGGCCTTGTCACTGAGCCAGTCGCCGACGCCGCCGCGGGCGGCGATTGCGACCTCGAGGTGCGGGTGTGCCTCGGCGATCTCGGTGGCTGCTTCGATACCGGTAAGGCCGCCGCCCACGACCAGCACGGTCCCACCCGGCTCCAACTCGCCCAGGCGCGCCCGCAGCCGCAGCGCGGCCTGCTTCCCGGCGACGTTGTAGGCGTACTCGGCGACACCGGGGACGCCGTGGCCGGCGACGGTGCTCCCAAGGGCGTACACAAGGGTGTCATAGCCGAGGCTCTCGGCGCCGTGCTCGCTGGTGAGATCGACGGTCTTGCGATCGACATCCACCGCGGTGACCCGCGCCGGCCGGACCCGCACGCCGGTGCCCGCGTGGACGTCGCGCAGCGAGCGATGCGGCAGATCCTGCCCGCTCGCGAGTTGGTGCATACGCACCCGTTCGACGAACTCGGGGTCGCCATTGACCAGAGTGATCTCGACGTCGTCGCGGTGCAGCCGCCTGGCGAGGCGACCGGCGGCGTTGGCTCCGGCGTACCCGGCTCCGAGGACGACAATGCGGTGCTTCATGGCTCGCTCCTATCTGGTTGCACTCACCTCCTGAACCGGACAGCCGTACGATCCCTGACAGGAAACGATTGTGATGTGGGTCACCACCCGTTCTCCACGAGGGGGCGATGGGGGCCGGCGGCCGCCCACTGGCGCGTGATGCGTTCCAGCTTGTCGGGGTTGACCTGGATGTGGATCGCCGCGACGCCGTCGGAGGTCACGTCGAGGCAGAAGACGCCGAAGACCCGCTCGCCGACCTCGACCAGCACGGCAGGACCGCCGTTGACGACGACGGCGTGGAAGGCAGGACTGCCACCGGCAATGGCTCGCTTGGCATCGGTCGGCCGGAACAGGCCACGCAGGAATCGCGCGATAGCGAGCGCACCGATGAGCGGGGTCTTGCGGGCCGGAATCCGGCCACCGCCGTCGGAGACGCTGACCGCGTCGTCGGTGAGCAGCCGGATCAGTGGCTCGGTGTCGCCGCTGAGGGCCGCGGCGAGAAATTCCTCGACGATCTTCCCTGCGGCGGCCGCATCGACCTCGGTGCGGGACCGGTCGGTGGTGACGCGCTGCTTGGCCCGCCGGTAGATCTGCTGGCAGTTCGACTCGGTGACATCGAGGATCTCTGCGATCTCGCGATGCGGGTACCCGAACGCCTCGCGCAGCACGTACACCACGCGCTCATTGGGCGACAGCCGCTCCATGAGGGTGAGCATCGCCATGGAGACCGACTCGCGTTGCTCGACGGTGTCGGCCGGACCGAGCATCCGATCTCCGGCCAGGACCGGCTCCGGGAGCCACTGCCCCACATAGGTTTCCCGCCTGGCCCGCGCCGAGGTGAGCTGATTGAGGCAGAGATTGGTGAGCACCTTCGTCAGCCACGCCTCAGGCGTCTCGATCCGTTCCCGGTCCGCCGCGTGCCACCGCAGAAACGCATCCTGCACCGCGTCCTCGGCATCAGCAGCGGACCCGAGCAGTCGGTACGCGATCGCCTCCAAGCGGCCCCTGAAGCTCTCGAACAGATCGGCCTCGTGCGTACGGAGCGACATCACCTCATGGTCCGCCATGTCCGCAGGCCGCGTCCACCCGCCCCCTGCGGTGGCGCAATCGCGCCACTGGCCAGCCCGTCACCCGGTCAGTGATCGCCATGACCACCGACTAGCCGCACGTGCTAGATTTTGGCCATGCGGTCAGAAATTGAGCCGACCGGCCAGAGGGCTCGTTCCTTCATCGAGGAGGCCAGGCGCTCCCAGATCGTGGCCTCCGCCGTGGAGATCATCGCCGACGTCGGCTTCGCCCAGGCGTCGCTGGCGCGGATCGCCCAGCACGCGGGCGTCAGCAAGGGCGTGATCTCCTACCACTTCGCCGGCAAGGAGGAGCTGATGACCGAGGTCGTCGAGCGCACCTACGGGGCCATCGCCGAGCACGTGCTGGCCAAGATGGAGGGCCTGCAGTCGGCCGGCGAGCTGCTCAGGACGCACATCCTGTCCGTCGCCGAGCACATGCGCGGCCACCGCACCCAGCTCAAGGCGCTGGGGGAGATCTTCACCAACTTCCGCACCGCCGACGGGAATCCCCGATACGGGATCAAGGGCAACGAGGAGATCTATCTCTCGCTGGAGCAGATCTACCGCCTCGGGCAGCAGACCGGGGAGTTCCGGGAGTTCGACACGCGGGTCATGGCCATCACCCACTCCGCGGCCGTCGACGCCATGTTCGCCTACTGGATGGCCTACCCCGAGCACGACCTCGACGCGCACGCGCACGCGCTGGCCGACCTCCTCGAAAGGGCGTGCGCCCGATGAAGACCGAGACCACGACCAGGGTCTACGCGATCGACAACTTACGAACCGCACTCACCGTGCTGGTCGTCACCCACCACGTCGCCATCACCTACGGCAACATCCCGCTCTGGTACTACCTCGAGCCCGCCAAGGATCCGTCGGGGGTCGCGCTCGACATGCTGGCGGTGTTCAACCAGGCGTTCTTCATGGGATTCTTCTTTCTCATCTCCGGGTTCTTCACCCCCGGCTCCTACGACCGCAAGGGCGCCCGCGCCTTCCTGCGCGACCGGCTGGTACGGCTCGGCATCCCGCTGCTGGTCTTCGTCGTGCTGCTGCGGCCGCTGATCACCTTCGGCGGGTACATCCGGCGCGACGACGACATGCCCTACTGGCAGTACTACCTCGCCTCCTGGGATCCCGGGCCCATGTGGTTCGCCGAGGTGCTGATCGTCTTCGCACTGGCCTACGCCGGCTGGCGGTGCCTGCGCGCGCCACTCGACCAGCGCCCCGCGCCCCTGCGCTTCAGGTGGATCGCGTTGTTCACGCTGGTGCTGGCGGCGGCCACGTTCCTGTGGCGGATCCCGGTGCCCACCGGCACCTACGTGCCGCTGCTCGGGCTGCCGACGCCGAGCTTCCTGCCGCAGTACGCCGCCATGTTCGCGCTCGGCTGCGTCGCCTTCCGGCGCCGCTGGTTCGAGACGCTGCCCGACCGGGCCGGGCTGCTCGGCCTGCTCGTGGCGGGCGTGTCGACCGTGGTGCTGGTGCCGGTGGCGTTCACCACCACCGGGGCGCTGTCGTCGGCGCTGACGGCACTGTGGGAGTCCGTCTTCGCGGTCAGCATGATCATCCTGCTGACCGTGTGGTTCAGGGAGCGGTTCAACCGGCAGGGGGCGCGAGGGAAATTCCTGTCCGACCACGCCTTCACGGTGTACGTCATCCACCCGCTCGTGCTCGTCGGCCTCGGCAACGCGCTGCGCTGGCTGCCCGCGATCGCGGTGGTCAAGTTCGCCGTCATGTTGGTGCTCGCGCTGCCGCTGTGCTGGTGGATCGCCTACCTCGTACGCCTGTTGCCAGGGGCGAAGCGGGTGCTGTAGGCATCGCCGGCCCCCTCCACGCCGGCGACGGTCGGGTCCTTGTGCCGCGACATACTCCCGATATGCCGCCGCTCCCTAGGGTTTCACCGGAAAGATCCAGTCAACCAACCCCGGCTGACAGGCCAGGAAAGGGAGAAGATCGCGGGCATGTGAAAGATCGTGGAGCGTTTTGCGTCCATCGCCACCGTGGGCCTGGCGGCATCGGCCGCGCTTGTCATGACCACTTCCACCGCCCAGGCGGCGGGCTACTGGGCACCGAGCGCGCCGCAGTACGCCGGCCCGGAAAATCTTCCACGGCCAAAAAGGTGACTCCGGCAGAAATACAAGGAAGGCCGATCAGCAAGGACGCCCTCAAGAAGATCAGTGGTCAAGTCCGCACCTGGCGGCTTGACCACCGGATCGGCTCCACCTTCGCCCAACTGGCCAAAGCGATCAATCCGATCGTCGGCGGCTGGATGCAGTACTACGGCGCGTTCTACCAAACCGCGCTGTACTCCCTCCTGGCGCGCATCAACTCCTACCTGGTGCGCTGGATCCGTCACAAGTATCGACGACTGAAAACGGTCAAGAAGGCCCTTCGCGCCTACTACGGCGCGACACGCGCCTACCCCGCCATGTTCAGGCACTGGCGGTGGAACCCGAGTGCCTGGAGAACAGGGTGACAAGAGCCCGGTGACGGGAGACTGTCACGCCGGGATTCTGTGGGAGCCCGGGGCTGAAACGCCCCGGGCCGCCCGACTGGTCCTGACCTCCGGAATCCCTGAGAGGGGCACGGCCGCGAACGCTCGCGCCACTAGCGAATTCACAGCGCGCGCCTCTAACCGGGCTCGCGTTCAGCCTCCTGGAGTTGCTGCCACTTCGCCATCGACTGCTTGATCTCCTCGCGTACGAACGCGAAGAACCGTCGGGTCTCGTCCAGCCGCCGTCCGGCAGGAGAGTCGGGACCCAAGACCGCGATGCCCTCGCCGGCGCCTTCCTGTAGCCGGGCCAGCACCGGGTCGGACTGGCTGACGTAGTGGCTCCAGGTGTGCTCGTGGATGCGGCAGAAGTCGTGTCGGCTACCGGGTTCGCGGCCGCGTTCGACCAGCCGCACCTGCACCAGGTACTTGACCGCCCCCGAGATCGCTGACGCGCCGACGCCCAGTCGCTCGGCGAGTTCGGCGGCCGACAGCTTGCCGGAGTCGGTGACCAGCAGTGCGGCGTATACGCGCGAGGCCATCCGGGGCATGCCGGATTCGACCATGATCTGCGCGAACCGTTCCTGGTAGCCGGCAATGGCGTTCTCGTCCGCTCGTGTCACCGAAGCTCCCTATCTGCCCTTGACTGTTTTGCTGTGTTCGCGAACTTCACGAAATTCGTGAAATAAGTCTAGTGTAGCTGTATGGGAGACACCGAACTCGTCGGAGTGCAGCAGACCCTAAGCCCCGTCCTCAAGGCCAAAGCGCTGGACAACCGACTACCGGACCCGATCCTCGGTGACGAGTACGCCGAGCAGGCGATGCGCCGCCTCGACCCCGGCTACGACAAGCGCAGATTCGGCACCAGCCAGATGGGCCTCGCCGCCGTGGTGCGCGCCAAAGCCCACGACGACTGGGCGCGAAGCTTCCTCGCCGATCGCCCTGACGCGGTGGTGCTGCACCTGGGCTGCGGTCTCGACGCCCGGGTGTACCGGATCGACCCGCCCGCCACCGTCGACTGGTATGACCTGGACTATCGATCCGTCATCGACCTGCGGCGGCAATTCCTGCCGCCACGCGAGCACTACACCCTGATCGACTCCAGTGTCACCGACCTGACCTGGCTGGAACGCATTCCCCGCGGCCGGCCGGTGCTGATGATCGCCGAGGGATTGGTGCCCTATCTGACCGAGACTGACGTCCGGCGGCTGCTGATCAGCGTCGTCGATGCCTTTCCCACCGGACAGATACAGTTCGACACCGTGCCAGTCTGGGCGTGGCGCACCTCGAAATGGGATCCCACCCTGCGCAAGTACGGCGCCCAGTTCCACTGCGGCTTCAACGACCCGGCAGAGCTGGCCGATTGGCACCCGCGGCTCGAATACGTCGATGAGGCGCCGATGTACGACTCGCCGGTGCTGATGGCCAAGGCGCCCGCGAATGTACGCCGTATGTACCGCGTCATGAATCTGCTGCCGGGCATGAAGCGGTCCACCCGCATCGTGCGGTTCCGCTTCTGACACGGCCGATGGCCGTTACTGTGGCCGGCCGACGCCGAGATCCGCGCCGCACGCCGACGCCGGGACCGGGCAACGAGCTAAGGAAGCTTCGCAACCAGGAGCAGCCTCAGCTCACTGCAATCAAGATCCTTCTCGGCGCCAACGGCTGTCCGCCGGTTCCTCGACCCCGGAGCAGGCGCACGACATCTGGGTGCGCAAGCATCCGGACGGGCCATGGCGCTTCCAGCTCATGTTGGACGAGGCCGACGGAGAGGAGTGGACCTACCGGCGTGACCCTCGGATCCGCCGCTCGCTGTCCGGGCTGACCGTCGAGGAGGACGGTTTCCACCGGCTTGCCCCGGAGGTGCAACTGCTCTACAAGTCCAAGGGCATGCGGCCGAAGGACGAGGCCGATTTCGAGGCGGTCCTCCCGCTGCTGAGCGGCGGGCAGCGGCGCTGGCTGGACGAGGCGCTGGAGACCGAGCACACCACACATCCATGGCGCGAGCGCCTGCGCCATGATCCATGAGACGGACGCTGACGTAGCACCGGTTGAGGGCTTTGAGGCGGTGTATCTGAGCGACGATGGCACGGAACGGCGGGTGCCGCCGGCTCTCCTGGTGGAGGAGGTTGAGCCGACTGCAGGTGCGGATGGTCCGTTCGGGAGCGAGCGGTCAACGGGGACCGGTGGGAGCACGGTGATGAGGATCACGGCCGGGCTCAGGTCGCGACAGGCAGGGACAGGACAAGCCGGACCCCTAGCCGGAGCGGCTCGGCCCGTACCGTGCCATCGTGCGCCTCGGCGATCTGCCGCACGATGGCCAGGCCGAGCCCCGAGCCGGGCAGCGAGCGGGCTGCCTCGGCGCGGTAGAAGCGGTCGAAGACGAAGGGCAGGTCCTTGGGTGCGATGCCGACCCCCTGGTCTGCGACTGACAGCGTGCCGTTCGTATCCATCCGCACCAGCACCTCGCCGCCCGGCGGGCTCCACTTGATCGCGTTGTCGACGAGATTGGCGGCGGCGCGTTCGACGGCGTCCGGGTCCGCGCACACCAGGCACTCGGCGAGCTCGGCCAGCAGGCGCACGTGCGGCGCGCGCGCCCGCGCCCTGGCCAGCACGCGTTCGGCCACCAGGTCGAGGCGGACGTCCTCGATGTGGATCTGGACGTCGCCGTACCTGACCAGCTCCACCAGATCGTTGACCAGCACCCGCAGCTCCCCGGCCTGCGCGCGAGCCTCGTGCACCAGGGCCGGGGCCTGCGGGTCGGCGGTGCCACGCCCTTCCCCCAGCAGTTCCAGATTGGTGATGAGGCTGGTCAGCGGGGTACGCAGCTCGTGCGACGCGTCGGCGACCAGGCGCCGCTGGGCCGGCACGGACTCGTTCAGCGCGCCCGTCATCGTGGTGAAGGAGCGAGCCAGCCGGGCCACCTCGTCGCGCCCGCTGCCGTCCAGGCCGCCGGCGGTGAGCGTACGGGTGGCGGTGACGTGCTCGACCACCTCGGTCAGGCGGCCGATGGGGCGCAGCACCCGCCCGGCGAGCAGTCGCGCGCCGGTCCCGGCGATCAGCGCGCCGCCCAGCGTGCATCGGCGAACCTTAGAAAGGCCCTAGAAGGCCGGGTTCAGGAGACGCATAGGCCGAGTTGAGCTTGTGGTCGAGGGCTGCCATCAGGGCGCGCGAGGCTGATCCGGACCCTCGCCCGGTCTGGCGCTCGATTGTCCTGCATAGAGAGAGTTTCGGGAGATTCCGTGTGCTTCTGGTCAACCTGGGGTGAGGCTCAAGGAGTGTCAGGGGTGGTTTTCACCGACGAGAGGAGACCGGGTGGACGCGGATTTCGTGGACTTCGTGCGGCACCGGGGAGACCACCACCTGAGAACGGCTGTCCTGCTCACCGGGGATTGGCAAACGGCTGAGGATCTGGTGCAGTCCTGTCTGGGCAAGTTGTACCGGGTGTGGCATCGGCTGGACACCAGCAGTGAGCCCGACGCCTACCTGCGCCGCATCCTGGTCAACACCTATCGATCCTGGTGGCGTGCCCGGTGGCGGCGTGAGATCCCGCGCGCCGAACTGCCCGATCTGCCCGGCCCCAACGACTTGGGGGAGGCGCGGGCCGTGGCTGAAGACGTTCGGAACGCGCTGGCGAAGCTGCCGGTCAGGCAGCGGACTGCTTTGGTGCTGCGGTTCTTCGCAGACCTGCCCGAAACGGAGGTCGCCGATCTAATGGGCTGCTCGGTGGGGACGGTGAAAACCCATACGCATCGCGGTCTGCAAGCCATGCGGCGGCTGATCTCGCCCGACATGGCGGTCAACGGAACCGAGGCGGAGGGGAGTGGGATCCGGTGAGACACCAACACGAGGAGCCGTTCATGAACGAGGAAGAAGTGCGCGCACTGCTCATCAAGGCCGCCGAAGATCGGCCGGTGGGCATCGATCTCATGCCGACGATGCCAAGGCGCAGACCGGCCCCGGTTCTGGTCCCGATCGCCTCGCTGGGCGTCGCAGCGGCGGTGGGTGCGATCGTGCTGGCGCTGGTCCTGCCCGCGAGCCCGTCTTCGGCGCAGGCTCAGGTGGCCGCCGCAGTCGAGAACACCAGCCAGGAGAGCTACCGTATCCATGCCACCAGCGGTGCCAAGACGTTCGAGGGTGCCTTCGACCCCGTCCGGCGTGTGGGCGTCATCACGAGGGTTGGGGACGGGGCCGAAACCCGGTTCATCGGCGACCTGATGTACATCCGGGAGCAGCGCGAGGGGAAGTGGATGGCCTCTTCGCGCAGCGAGGTGGAGATGAAGACCGCGCCCGCGGTCATTGCCCTGGTCAAGCTCGCTCCACTGGACCCCCAGGCGGCTCTGCAGCGCCTTCGTTCGGCCACTGACGTGCGTGAGAACGGCTCCGCCTCCGGCCAGGGCTGGACCGGCCGGCGGTACGCGTTCTCACTGGAGGACGCAGGCGAGTACGACTCCAAGGAGGCCGCGGGAGAGTCACTGAAGGCCACAGGAGCCGTGGAGGTGGACGACCAGGGACGGATCCGGCGTCTGGAAGTCGACTTCAGTGACACCGGCCAGCGGAATGTCCTGGACTTCGACGACTTCGGCACTCCGGTGACGGTCACGGCCCCGCCCGCCGACCAGGTGGAGCAGCCGTCGCCCGACAAGCCGAGCGACAAGGCGACCGAGAAGCCGATCGTCAAGAACTCCTGACCAGCAATCCGGCACCCATCTCACCATATGCCCAGGCCGGAGCGGATAGTGCTCCGGCCTGGGCCATGGGCCGGTTGGTGAAGGCCGGCGGCAGTGTCACCAGGCGTGACGTTCCTGAAGGGCTCATGTATCAAACTCAACCAGTCCGTCTATCGGAAGGGATGGGTTTGATACGCAGGCCATGCGTCAGGCGGCGATCGCGTCGCGGATCTCGGCGGGCGTGGTGAACGCGCCGCCGACAACCACCAGCGGCTGGCCGTGATCAGCCAACTCCCGAGCGCGGGTACTCCGTTCGCTATCGAAGATCTGCTGTACCGGGCCGCCGCGAGGACGCGGGTGCCGCGTTCGACGCCGCACCGCGGCTCGGCCGTACCGATGCCGAACGCGCCCACCTGCAGCGGCGCCGCGTCGAGTGCCTGGGCGCCGGAGGATTGTGACGAACAAAGTGACCGGACGGTCACGTCGGGGGGTGGGCGGAGTTGGGGTGCCGTCTTGGGTGGATGTTGACCGCCACCGGGACCACGCAGCCGGCGGTGAACTCGGTCGCTCATCCGATGTTGTCGAGGTCGAGGTCAGCGGGCGGACAGGAGGCAGAGCTCAGACCGGCACCCAACCGATTGGCGAGTCACGTCTGAGGCGGGCAGCGGCGACCAGCTTGGGAACGTGCGAACCGTCGTTTGAGACCACCTTCGCAGGTCCGCTGCCCCTCGCGGCGGAGGCCACCACCAAGGCATCGACCACGCACTCGTGCCCGTCCAAGCCGGCGTCATCCAGCAACAGGCCGGCCAGGTCCGCGATTCCTTCCGTCACGGGCAGCACGGCCAGGTGCGCGCGCTGCCAGATGAGACGCTTTCCGATCGCTCCGGTACGACGTACCTCAGCGAGCGTCACGGCACTGATCGCTGGGATGAAACCTTCTTCCCTGGCAATGGCTATCCGGGCAACGATTCGGGGATCATCCTCACCCAGCAGGGAGAACGGCTGGGCGTCGAGCACGAGTATGGGCGTGGGGAACGGAACGTCCGCGCGCCTTACTCTGCGGACCACGCCCGCCTGGCTTCCGTCATTACCTCGTCGGACAGCGGGCCGACCCTCCGTTCGTGGTCGGCCACGATCTCCTCGGCCTTCAACAACGCCAAGCCGTACTCGGCGGCCTGATCAACGAAACGCGAGAAACCCCGGGGACCGGTCCGGCTCTCGATCTCCTCGGCGAGCGAGCGGCGAAGGGTCACCGACTTCTTGATCGTCGGGTCTGTGGGCTGCGGCAATGCCATGACTTCATTATGCCACTTGAAGTAGCATTGCAGTGATGAAACCCCGCAGATAATTGCGCGGGACACGGTTCGCTGGACGGCGCCATCGGCATGACGGTCGGCACCAATCCAATGCCGGGGATCGTCAATGTCA
This sequence comes from Nonomuraea sp. NPDC049480, assembly GCF_044465905.1. Lineage (NCBI taxonomy): Bacteria > Bacillati > Actinomycetota > Actinomycetes > Streptosporangiales > Streptosporangiaceae > Nonomuraea > Nonomuraea sp. NPDC049480. The sequence goes on along the minus strand of NZ_JBITMD010000045.1, from coordinate 21,774 downwards.
GGATCCGCGCCGCGGAGAGGGTCGCCCGGGTCGGCCGTGAAGTGCAGCCCCTTGTCGGCCAGGCGGTCGGACAGGTCGGGCCGGGCTCTGGGGCGCAGTATTCGGCAGAAGGTAATACTTCTCCAAGATGGCGCGGGCTGATCGCGCCTACTGCGCGTCGTACTTCAGGCGGGCGGTCTCGACGTCGTCGGTGTGCTCGACGACCCAGGTCATCAGTGGCCACGCCGCCTCCAGCAGGGTCTGCCCGAGCGGGGTCAGCTCGTAGTCGACCCGGGGCGGGACCACCGGATGAACGGTGCGGGTGAGCAGCCCGTCGCGTTCAAGGCCGCGCAGCGTGGCGGTCAGCATGCGCTGGCTGACGCCGGGCATGGCGCGTTTGATCTCGGTGAAGCGCCGGGATCCTTGGCCGAGTTCGTACACCACCGACATCGACCATTTGTCACCGACCCGCCCCAGGACGTCGCGGGTGCGGCAGAGCTGCTCGTCATGCTCGGTCACGACCGATCGCGGGATCCCGCGCGGGCGGGGCCGGGCCTGATCTCCCGCCCGGGTGCGGCCCGGCCCGAGGTCGTGGGGTGCGTCGTGGGGTGGGATGGGGGTGGTCATGGTTCCCTGGGTTCCCTCCGTGTGACCGAGGCAGGAAAAAGTGCCGTCTTCCGCCAGGATCCATGGTTCCTCACAATGAGGTCAGTTCCAAGTAGGAACCATGACTTTCGTGAAGGGGCCACCATGACCGTGCAGGATCCCGTCCTCGACGAGACCTTCGCCGCACCCGCGGACGCGACCCGGCTGGAGCGTGCGGCCGCGGCGCTGCAAGAGCGCGGCTACACCGTCCACCTGGTCGACAGCGCCGATGAGGCCCGCGCACGGGTCGTCGGCCTGCTGCCCAGGGACACGGCCGTGTTCACCGCCTCCAGTCAGACGCTGCGCCAGGCGGGCATCGCCGCCGACATCGACGAGTCGGGCGCGTTCGTGTCCGTCCGCCGCCAGGCGGGCGATCTAGGCGGCGACCACGAGGCCCGGATCCGGCTGGGCGGCACGGCCGAGGTGATCGTCGGCAGCGTGCACGCGGTGACCGAGGACGGCCGGATGGTGGTCGCCTCGGCCAGCGGCAGCCAGCTCGCACCGTACGCCGCCGGAGCCCGCAAGGCGATCTGGGTGGTCGGCGCCCAGAAGGTGGTGCCGGACCTGGACACCGCTCTGCGCCGGATCCGCGCCTACAGCCTGCCGCTGGAGTCACGGCGGGTGGCCGAGGTCTACAACCAGCCCACTTTCATCGGCAAGATCCTCATCCTGGAGCGGGAAGCCATGCCCGGACGTGGCACCGTCGTCCTGATCCGCGAGCCGATCGGCTTTTGAGACCGCCGTCAGCGAAAGGGATCCCAGCGCATGACAGCGACCCAGACCGTGCCGGTGCACATCAGACGGGACGGCTACGACCCGCTGGATCATGCACCCTGCTCCTCCTCCAGCATCCGGACCACCTGGCGCTGATGCGCACCGGCGAGCACGTCGACCAGGCGGTGGAGGAGCTGCTGCGCCACCTGTCGATCGTGCACTCGGTACTGCCGCGCACCGCCCGCGAGGATCTCATCCTGGCCGGGCAGCAGATCAAGGCGGGCGACGGCTGGTCTGCTCACTCCCGGCGGCCAACCGCGACCCCGCACTCGGCGACGACCTGGACCGGCTGGACATCATCCGCCAGGCCGGCGCCCATTCCCCGTCGCCTGGTAACCGGCAACCAGCCGTACCGGTCGTCAGGAGGACGACAGCTTCAGCTTCGGCTCGTGGTAGAAGGCGCTCGCGCCGTCGGTGTCGAAGTGGACGCCGGTGAAGGTCGCCGATTCTACGGACGAGCACGCGAAGCGGGTGGCGATTCCGTCCGGGTCGATGACCTCGACCCATGCGGCGTCGGGGTGCTCGCCCCGGGTCGGCGCGTATCCCAGGGCGGCCGCATGGGCGTGGATCCGATCAAGGGCCGAACGGTCTCGGACGCGCAGGACGATCGGGTGCTCGCCGCGCAGATCGGGCTGCCCGGCGGTCGTGCTCCTCAGCCGGAAGGAGATCCCGTAGTGGCCGTGGACCTCGTAGAAGGGCGCAGCCGGTCACCACGCCGTCCCTTTCGAACTCGCGGGCGTACTCTAGACCGAGCAGGTCCCGGTACCACGCCGCGCTGGAGGCGAGATCGCTGACCGGAAGCATGGCGACGAAGACGCCGGTGACGTCCCCGGCCCTCATCTCGCCGGCACCTGTGGGTGAGGCCCGTCTGGTCGTGGCCGTGTTGTCGCTGATCATGTGATCAATCCTGTTTGTCTGCGAAGAGCCTCCCGTCCGCGGGCCCTGGGCGGATCGGTAGTTCCTACCGAGTTAGGGTCGCCCGCGATGGTACGCAGGTGCGTGCGATCGGCCACGCCCGTCTTGGCGAGTGTCATCTGCGGTCATGACGGCATGCCGGTCGGATTGTCGGCAAGCACACAGGCAACGGGCGGGTCGAGATCGAGGGTCTCGACCCGGAGATGGGCGAAGCCGGCCTGGGTGAGCATGTCCTGGAGCTCTTGGGCGGCTCGGGCCGTGGTGTCCCGGGTGGCACCGGGGCAGCGGGGCTGGCTGACGAGCGCAATGCGTCCTGCGGGGCGGAGCAGGCGGCGCAGCTCGCGAAGCCGCTCCACCGGGTCGGGCCAGAACCCCACGGAGTTGACGGCGAGGATGGCATCGAGCGGATCGCCGAAGTTCGGCAACTGCTCCACGGAGGCGTGCGTGAGGTGCACGCGGTGGGCGCGGACGGCCGCGGCGTTGCGACGGGCGGCCTGCCGGACCATGGCCTGCGAGTGGTCGATGCCGAAGACGCGGCCCCGGGTGGCGCGGCCGGCGAGCTCGGCGACGGCGATGCCGGGACCGAAGCCGATCTCGAGCACCCGGTCGGTGGGCTGCACGTCCAGCAACGACACCACCCAGATGTTGCGCTTCCGGTTGGAGGGGCGATGAGCGAACATCCAGCCGAACGCCCACCCGACGATGCCTCGGGGTTGGTGCGCCTGGCTCACCAATCTTCTGAGCGCGCGTTGCTTGAGAGATGTACCTGCTGTCTGCATGATCACAGTCAACGACTTCAAGTATGCTTGAAGTCAAATGAGTGAGCAGTTGACGATCGGCGAACTGGCGAGCCGCACCGGTGTCGCCACCTCCGCTCTGCGCTACTGGGAGGAGCTCGGCCTGCTCCCGGCGCCGGCCCGAGTCTCAGGCCAACGGCGTTATCCGCCATCGGCGGTCGGGCTGGTCGGTGTGGTCATGTTGCTGCGGGATGTCGGTTTCACGTTGCGGGAGGTCAAAGCGTTCATCGCGTCTCGTTCGCCGGCCGGCGACGGTTGGCGGGAGCTGTACCAACGCAAGCTCACCGAGCTGGATCAACGGATCGCCCAGGCTCAGGTGGCACGCACCGCCATCGCCCATGGTTTGGCCTGCCCGCACAAGGACATCTTCGAGTGCTCCACATTCACCAGCGGGGTCGCGGCGCTCCTGGCGGGATCTTCTCTCGAAGAGGCTCACGAAAAGGCTCATTCGCACTGACCTTGCCGTCGAGATAGGCGGCCTCACTGCTGGCGCGCGAGATCGTCACGGATGACGGCTTTGAGCAGCTCACCAACCCTGATGTGGCCGCTGAAGCGCAGGCTGATCGGCCGGCTTCTGCGGCAGCGAGTGCGGCGTTACTGGCCGGCCACGGCGCGAGCTGTCGGCGCTGTCTGTGGCGAGTGTCTGAAGCAGGCGGTTGAAGGCGCTGATGTCGGCGCATTCGACCAAGCGCCCATAGGTGATCGGCTTCTCGCCGGTGTGCACTCTCGTGGGGAACCGGCGCATGTTCGAACCATGCCGCAGGTCGGGTTTGACTATCAGGCCGAGAACGGTGTGGAGCGGCGTCACATCCGTTTCCGGGTGGATCACGACGGCGATCACGTTGCGGGGCGTGCGCTTTCTATCGAGGTAGATCGTGACATGGCTTCCCGGATGGTCCAGCTCGCAGTAGTACTTCACGAGGTGGGTGAGCATGAAGCCGCGGTCGGCTCCGACGTCGACAAGGCGTTGCTCGAGGTCCGTCAGAGGGTGCTTGGTGAGATCCACTCGGGCTCCTCGGCAGCTGCCAGCAAGATTCCTTATTGTCGCGGCCTATCAGGCTGACTTTCATCAAGCGGCTGCAGCCCACGCATGGCAAGGAACTCGACATCCTTGTCGCGCACTGCCGGCACGGAGGCGATCGTTCGGCTGTTCTCGCCGGTCACGGCGCCGGCTGACGCCAGACGACGTCGTCGAGGAAGGCTCACCAGTTTCATTAGGGATCCTCAAGTTCCGTGGTGGTTGATGGCGGCGGCGCTTCTTCGGCTATGCCGAGCCCTGGCGGCGTACGGTCATGACGCGCCCTTCGCCGCCGACGGGCTTTCTCAGGTACCTCGGCTCCCTGCCGGCTATCGGAGCAGTGGTCATTCTTCCGGTCGCGAGCGCACAGCGGGTTGATGGTCCATCATGGAGAGTCATCGGCCCGCGCGGGCTTCGAGCCCCCCGGGCAGCCGGAACAACTGTGGGGAATCATGCGGACCTTTTTCGAGCCGGGCCAGGAGGAAGAGTTCGAGGCGGCCAAGGACCTGCTGATCCGCCGCTGCCTGGACTGGGCCGAGGGCCGCGGACTGGCCGCCGACGGCTTGATGCTGACGGCGGCCGTGGATTCCCGCCATCGCAGCAGGGACGGACGACTGGCCTTCTGGGATGCCGCGCAGGTGCGGCGGTTCCTGCTGGAGTGGATCCCCCGGTACGTCGCCGCACCCAGGGAGGACCTCGACGCCGCCCCGGAAAGCCTGATCACGCTGCTGCGTTACCTCGACGCGACCGGCATCCTCGACCCGCGCGGTGCCACGACGGCCGAGTTGGAGAAGGCCGTGGACGACGCCGTGAAGGAATATCCGGCGGCGTTGGAGGACCCGCACCGCCAAGGGCTGGCGAGGTTCTGGGCGCAGGTGGCCATCGACAACGGGGTCGACCCGAGCGACCACAAGGCCCTGACGAAGTTCCAGCGTGATGTCGACGCGGGGCGGGTGGCGTACGACGCGGACGCGCTCGACAAGGTGGTGGAGGCGCGTTTCTTCGGATTCGGGCCCGACGAGGAGCGGGCGTTCCCCCAGCCGCCCATCGTCCTGCCGCCCGCGCCGGAGATCGCCGCCGCCGCGGCGCGAAGCGAGACCGTACGGAGGCTGACGGCGCTGGCCGACTGGGCCGGAGCGGAGGGCCGGCCGTTGACCGGCGCCGGAAACCTCCGCGTGGCCGACGCCCGCGAGCTGGCCGAGCTCCTCGGCACGGGCGAACAGGACCTCAAGGTCCGCAGCGCCACGCACATGCCCAAGGTGCACCTCCTCGTCGAATGGGCGAAGGCCGCCCGCCTGGTGCGCGTGAGCAAAGGCCGCCTCCTGCGGGTGGCCAAGGCCGCACCCCTGCTGCGTGATCCGGAACGGCTGTGGTCGCGGGCCTTTGAGGTCTTTTCCGACCTCGGCCCGGTGATCGGCGCCTCCGCCTCGGGGTGGGACGTCCAGTCGCTGCTGGCGGAGGTCTTCGACGAGGTGATGGCGGACGTACTGAACACCGTGTACGGCCTCTCGGACCGGGTCCCCGTGGTCCGCCTCCAGGAGACGGTCTGGCTGGCCTGCCACGAATACCTGCAGCTGGACGATCGGCCGCACGACCTGTGGCGGCAGAAAGTCGATCGGGACCTGGTCGCGGCGCTGGAGGTGCTGGCCGAGCTCGGCGCCGTCGAACTGAGCCACGGCGTCGCCGACGCCCTCTACCTCAGCGACCTGGGCGATGACCACGAAGAACAGCCCTTGCCACCCGAATCGCGGACCCGGCTGCGTGTCATCCTCACCGAGCCGGGCCTGCTCGTGAGCCTGACGCCGCTCGGCATGCGGGGAGTGCGCGAGCGGATGCTCGCCGAGGGCCGGGACGCACCGCTGGTGGGAGAGCTGGCGGATGCCGCGCCGGACGAGCTGCTCGGCGTGCTCGCGGAGCACTACCCGCCGGAGGAGGCCGCGACGGAGCTGGAGGGCTGGCTCGCGGTACACGGCGGGGACGTGGAGCCGTTGCTGGACGCCATACGCGCCTGCCCGTTCCGAACCCGCGCGTCCGCCATGCTCACCACTCTGGTGGGGACCCATCCCGACGGCCGGTCGCTCCTGGCGCGCCTGCGCGGGGACCGCGTGCTCGGCCCCATCGCCCTCACCCTGCTGCACGACGCCGGAGCCGTGGGACCCGACGATCTGTCCTCCTCCGAGCAACTCCTGCTCATGACCGAAGGCCTGCTCAACCTGCTGGAGCTGGCCGGTCCGGAGGAGGTCGTGACGCAGCTCGGCCAGATGGCGGGCAGGGAGGCGCCAGAGATCATCGAGGCGGTGACGCAATCCGGTCATCCCGCCACGGTCGGCATGGAGGAGCTACGCAGGCTGGTGGCCGAGCCGTTGCGTGCCCGTTCCCACACGCTCCGCTTCGTGGAGGGACCTCGGCCGGGAGCGCGTGGCCGCCGTCCCGGTCACGCAAAGAAACGTAGGCGCTGACATCAGGATCAAGACGCCGCCAGGACCGTTGAACCCCGGTTCATCCCTGGCCCGGGCAGCTGAGCCCAGCGGCCCTCCGGGCTGGGAAGGAGGATCCGATCGGCGTCGTCACTCTGTTCGCCATCCGGACCCTGGTGCCAGTGCGGCGGATAGAGGGCGACAACCGGCGTGTCGACGTGCTGGGCGCGGTGACCGTCACCGCCGCCACCGGTTCGTTCATCTATGGCATGATCAACGCCGGTGACCACGGCTGGGCAGATCCCGGCACGCCGGTGCCCATCGCGGCCGCCGTCGTCTTGTACGTGGTGTTCACGGTCGTTGAACGCAAAGTGCAGAATCTCCTGGTGCGCCCGGACATGCTGGTGCGTCGTCCGGTCGCGACCGGCGCATTTCTCATGCTCATCGCGGCCGGCGTGACCGTCGCGGACCTGTTCATCACTTCGCAGTATCTGCAGCACCTTCGCGGCTACAGCGCACTGGACACCGGCCTGTTCTTCCTGCCCGCGGCCCTGGCCACCATGGTCGGTGCCATCGTGGGCGGCCGCCTGGTCGGCACCATCGGCACCATCGGCACCCGCCCCGTCGCCGTCGCCGGCCTGGCCCTGGTCGCCATCGGCAACGGACTGCTCATCGGCCTGTCGGCAAACGGCAACGTCTACGTCCAAGCCCTTCCCGGCGCCGTCGTCGCCGCCGTGGCCGCGGTGGTCTCGCTAGTCCTTGTACCGTCCGGAAAGCCACAGATGACCGGCGTCCCGGACGCCCGCTGACACGGCCGCGGCGACCTGCCGCTGCCCCTCGGTGCCGCCGGGCACGAGGGCTCCACCGTCATCGTCGATTCAACTCCTGCGCATGCTGCGCGATGCCGCCTGGCGACGCGCCACCACTGCCGAAAGCTGACCTCCGCCCATGACCACCACCTCAAAGGGGCTGCGCCATTTCGCCCGCCCCCATCCAGCTCACCGGCTCGGCTCCCTCAAGTAGTACATCGCCCGCGAGCTCTACAAGATTCTGACCCACCCGAAAACCGACGCCATACCGGCAAAAGATCTTGCAGAAGCCGCTTGACGGCCATAGGAGCATCCTTCAGGCATCACCTGAGGCTGGGCGACGGCGGGTGAGCGCAGCCAGCACCGCCGCCACGATCACCAGCGCCGGGACGTCACCGGCGAGATGAACCTGCTCGCCGGGATCCATCAGGGCATGCACGGCCATGACGCCGGCATGCGCCAGGCTGGACCACACGGTGAACCAGATCAGGGACAAGTGGTCGAAGGGCGAGCGGGAGGCTCTGACCAGGAAGATCCCGAGCACTGCGTAGATCAGCGCGATCATCTGCTCGTATGCGGCCTGTTCCGGTTGCCAGCGGAAGCCGGCCGGCCAGAGATTGATCAAGGGGTACACCCCGACGATGAAGATGATCCCCACTGCGATGAGGGCGATCCTGAGGCACCGTTCCCGGGTCATGTTCAACCTTCCCAATCGTCGACCAATGCGGCTTTCAGCTCAGAACCTCTGTTCTGACCGGTGAACGCGCCCAGCAGCGTCTCCCGGATGACTCGGGAGGCGTCGTCCGGAGTCAGGCGTCCCGCGGCCACCTCGTCGGCGGCGCCGTGCATGACCAGGTGCGTGACGGACACCAGCCAGCCCACCGGTAGGTCGGCGCGAAAGGCCCCCTCGCGTTGCCCCCAGGTGAGCAGCTCCCGCACCCGGGTCTCGGCCTTCTCGTGCAGCTCGCGGATCCTAGCGGGCGGCAGCTGCTTCTGAGCCGCCGCCAGGAGCGCGCGCGACTCGTCCACGAGCATCCAGCTGGTGTCGATGAGCTGGACCAGCACATCCGCCGGATCGCCCACCAGGTCCAGACGGCCCAGTGTCCGCTCGCCTCGCTCGATCGCGTCGGCCAAAGCCGCTTCCAGGAGCTCGGCCCGCGTGGGGAAATGCCCGTACAGGGTCATCCTGCCCACTCCGGCCGCCGCGGCGATGTCGGGGAGCGACGCTTCCGGGTTACGGCGCAGCGTCTCGATGGTGGCACGCACGATCGCGGCGCGGTTCCGTCGCGCGTCCGCACGGTTGGCACCCCGGGGCTGCTCATCAACTGCCATGCTTCTCATCCCCCTGTAATTCGTATTGACCAATACGAGTTATGCTAGCGTGCCGAACATACCTAATGGGGGTATGTGGTATCGAGTGAAGGGATGTTCTTTGTCTGCGCATACAACTGCCAGTCAGCGCGCCGGTCTCAAGGAGTGGCTCGGGCTGGTCGTGCTGGTCCTGCCCGCCATGTTGCTGTTCATGATGCTCACGATCCTGTTCCTGGCCATCCCCCAGCTGGCCGCGGAGCTGGAGCCGAGCAGCACCCAAACGTTGTGGATCATCGACATCTACGGCTTCTTGATGGCCGGGCTGCTGGTCACCATGGGCACCCTGGGCGACCGGATCGGCCACAGGCGGCTGCTGATAGCGGGCGCGGCCGTGTTCGCCGTCGTCTCGCTGCTCGCCGCCAACACTTCCGATCCTGGCCTGATGATCCTTTGGCGGGCCGTACTCGGCGTGGCGGCGGCCACCCAGATGCCCGCCACCCTGGGTCTGATCTTCGCCACGTTCACCGACACCAGACAGCGCGGCATCGCCGTCGGCGTGTGGGCGGCCGGCATCTCGGTGGGCACCGGCCTGGGCCCGGTGCTCGGCGGGGCACTGCTGGAGGCGTTCTCCTGGCGCGCGGCCTTCCTGGTCGCGGTCCCCGTCATGCTGGTGGTGGCGATTGGCGCCCTGCTGCTGCTGCCCGACCACCGCAATCCGGCAGCCGGTCGGCCGGACGTGTTCAGCGTGGCGCTGTCGCTGGCCACCCTGCTGCCGATCGTCTACGGCGTCAAGGAACTGGCCAAGGACGACGAGCTCGCGGTGGCTCTGGCGAGCATCGCGATCGGGGTAGCGTTCGGCGCCTGGTTCGTCGTGCGCCAACTCCGGCTGCCGGAGCCGCTGCTGGACGTGCGGCTGTTCGCCAACCGCACTGTCAGCGGCGCGCTGGGCGTCTTCCTGCTGGCCTCGACCGCGCTCGGCGGCGTGTATCTGCTGTTCACGCAGTACCTGCAGCTGGTGGAGGGACTCTCGCCGCTGCGGGCGGGACTGTGGGTGCTGCCGGGAGCGGCCTTGCTGGTGCTCGTCTCCACACTCTCGCCCATCCTGGTACGACACATCCGCCCGGGATACCTGATCGCGGCCGGGCTGGTCGTCCAGGTGATCGGCTACTTGATGCTCACCCAGGTCGACAGCATCGGCGGGCTGCCGCTGCTCGTGGCGGGCTTCATGGTGCTCTATCCCGCCGTCGCGCCGTCCATGGCGCTGACCACCAACCTGGTCGTTGGCTCGGTACCGCCGCAGAGGGCGGGTGCGGCATCCGGACTGGCCACCACCTGCAGCGACCTGGGTATCTCGCTCGGCATCGCCATCATCGGCAGCATCGGCGCCGCCGTCTACCGCGCTGAAACCGTCGGCGCCTTGCCCGCCGGCCTGCCGCCCGAGACCGCCGCGGCCGCCCGCGACAGCCTCGACGGCGCGGTCTCCGCAGCACCTGGCCTGCCGGCCGACCTGGGCGCCGCGCTACTCGCCCCGGCCCGCGAAGCCTTCACCAGCGGACTCAACACGGCCGCCGTCACCGCCGCGGTGATCACCGCAGTCGCGGCCGTCCTCGCGTTGCTCAAGCTCCGCCACATCCCCCCGACAGGCCGCCCGCAGCCCACCGAATAGCTCCCCTGGCATGCGACACCCGTCGATGCGGCTCGTCGAGCTCTCACCTCGAGCCGTTAACCCCCTCGGACCTCCTCGCCGGGTGGTCGCCAGCCCGCTCTCCTGCGGCCCATCCGGGTACGTCTGGACCTGGACCGGTTGGAACGGGACTTCGCCACAGGGGCGCGGACATACCTGCTCTGCAACCCGCACAACCCCACCGGCCTGGTGCTGACCCGAGACGAACTGAAGGAGGTGGCCGCCCTCGCCGACCGCTATGACGTCCGGGTTGTCGTGGACGAGATCCTTGCCCCCCTCGCCTACCCTGGCACACCCCACATTCCGTTCCTGTGTTTGCGTTGTCCCATGCTCAACATCAATCCCAAGATGCTGCCGCGCCTCGACGAGATCGAAGCCGACCTCCTGGCCCGTCGCAGTCGAGCCGAACACGAGGCCTGGCCTGGCGAAGTCGAGGGCATCGACCTCACCCTCACCTTCCTGCGCCAGAAGCGCGAACAGGTTCGGCGGCTGACCCGCATCGCTCCCATTGACCTTGGACTACCCACTGTCCGTTCGTCCATGGACAGGGGTCAATTTCCGTGACCATCTGGCCCGCCGCCCCGGCAGTTCATTGATCGTTTGCTTCGGGCGGCGCGGCGGCAGGCGATGGGAGCGATCAGGAATCCTCATGGGATTTCACGTCGAGTACAGCCTTGCCTGCCACCCGGCGGCCGGATAGGGCTGCAGTGGCCTCGGTGACGCGGCCCCACGGGCCGCGCCAGCCGACCTCGGCAACGAGTTTGCCGTCGCCGAGCAGGCCGACAAGGATGGCGAGGTCGGCGCCGACGTTGGCGGCGTCGCCGAAGGAGCTCAGTGTCTTGGCGGAGCCGAGGGCGAAGGTCGAGTACGGCGGGAAGACGGCGGGCTCGCCGGAGGCCCAGCCGATGCTCTGCAGACTGCCGCCCGGCGTGAGGAGGTTCCAGGCGGCGACGAGCTGTGAACCCCCGACATTGTCCAGGACCAGATCGACCGGCTGATCGACGTCATCAAGCCCGACCACGACCTCGTGGGCACCCAGCTTGGCCAGGCCTTCACCGCGCGCTGCGGATCCGACCGAGGCGACAACGTGCGCGCCACCCAGTGCCGCGAGCTGCACGGCCACCCGGCCGACACCGCCCGACGCACCCGTGATCAGCACCCGCCGGCCCAGGAGCGGCCCGCCGGCCCGCAACGTGCGCAGCGCCGTGATGCCGGCCAGCGGCACCGCTGCAGCGTCGGCCAGGTCGACCGATGCAGGCACCTCGGCCAGATCGTCGACGCTGACGGCCAGCCGCTGGGCCCAAGCCCCCGCCGCGAAGGCCACCACACGCGTGCCTACCGCCGGTCCGCTGCCGTCGGCCGCCGCCTGCGCCACCATTCCGGAGGCGTCGCAGCCGAGCACAGTTCCCGGCGGGCGCACGTCGGTCCGCAGGTCCCCGTGATTCACCGCCACGTGGTGCACATCGATCAGCACCTGATGCGGCTGAGGCTGCGGATCGGCGACCTCACCCATCCGTATACCGCCAGGGGCATCCTGGTCGACGACAAGAGCATGAACACTCATTGCTTCTCCTTCACGCACGTCGGTCACCGACGGCTCCGCCCGGCGGCAACAATTCGGACCGTCGGTCCGGATATCTGTGCGAGTAATATACGGACCAACGGTCCGATTGTCCAAAGAGGGAGACGATGAGTACACAGCGCCAAATACGCGTCGACGCCACGCGCAACCGGCGCGCGATCCTGCAGGCGGCGGAAGAGCTCCTCGCCGAGCACGGCTTCGACCACGTCTCTCTCGACAAAGTCGCGGCCGCGGCCGGGGTGGGCAAGGGCACGGTGTTCCGCCGCTTCGGCAACCGAACCGGCCTCATGCGCGCACTCCTCGAAGAACGCGCGCTCATGCTGAGCGAGGCCATCGCCTCAGGCGCCCCGCCGCTGGGCCCGGATGCGCCGCCCGACCAGCGGCTACTGGCCTTTCTCGATGCTTTGGCCGACCTCGCCACGCGCAACATCGTCCTGCTGGCGGCACACGATCGCGCCTGCGCGGAAGACAAATATTCCGACCCGACCTACCTGCGCTGGCATCGCCACGTCACCGCGCTACTCACCCAAGCCCGCCCCGACCTGGATGCCGAGTTCGTCGGCCACACCCTGCTGGCCATGTTCGACGCTGACCTGGTCAGATACATCACAAGCAACGGCGGCACCGCACGCCTCACCAGTTCCCTCCGCGACCTGGCCTCCACACTCCTCGGCGCCCCTTTCCAGGCCCCGACCGTCCCATCGGCCAACCAGCCAGCGCCATCTCTCCCAGACAGGTGACATAGCCCCCGATCGTTGACAAGTGCAGAGAAGGTTTCTGTGGGCAATCGAGGTGCCGTGGCAGCGTGCGACCAGGAAAGAGGCACGCGATTTCTGCCGGTGGATGCTGATCGCCGGGAAACCGACGCGTCCGCACTGGCGCCGGCCTGACCGGCCAGGCGAGGGCACCTCGACGGGCGAGGCCTACGCGCCGTCGGTACGGGCGCATTGTGAGACGGTGCTGCGAACCTTCTACGACTTTCACCTGGAAGCGGGGACAGGCCCGATCATCAACCCTTTCCCGCTGGACCGCCGGCGGCGAGGTGGGCGGGTCCACGCGCACCACAACCCGATGGAGTGACTATGCCGAGCCGGGGGTGGCGGAATCCCTGCTCTACAGCTCCCTAGCTCGGTGCTCAGCACAGTCGCGGCCCCGGCATAGGCGCATGTTCAGCCGACACGGCGTGGCGCATTTCGGCGGCCAGTACGTTCAGCGCGTTGAGTGGTGAGCGTGGAGCGGGTTTGTCCGGGGGCGCACACGCCGACGTCGGGCAGCGTGTTGGCGGCCGTGTCCCGGTAGGTGATCAGGGCCAACGGACAGCGACGCGTAGACGTTAGCCGCGCAACCTCTCTACGTCGATCACCCGTGCCGCCTCCGCCTGCGTCGCCGCACGGACCTCGACGAAGTCGTTCTCCTTGCGCAAGATGGTGACAATCCCCGTGAACAGCGTGTTCTGACGGATGCGGTCGCGGGCGATCACTTCCCTGTCGACCGACAACACGTCGGCGTGGCCATTCTCCTCGGATGCCCATACCCAGGCGCGTCCGCTGAAGCCCGGCTCGGCCCCGAAGAATGGTGTGCGCACACTGGATGCCTCCAGCACCAGCGTGGGCGTGCCATCCGGGTTCAGCTCTCGGCCTACGCGTCGGTCCACGCGCAACTGCGTCGCGTAGTTCTCCAGCATCGATCGCGACCAGGACCACACGTTCTGCGGCAGGTTGCCGAGCACGTCGTACAGCAGGTCTCCCAGCACCTCGTGGACCAGTGGCGGGTCATCGTCTGTCTCGACGGACGAGACCGTTATGCCTTCCCCGTCGGTCTCCGAAGCCCTGTCGGCTTGCGCAGGATGGCCTACCGTCGCACGGTCGGGTTCCGGTGGGTTGAAGCGCATCACCGCGGTGGCGGTGTCGGGCTGCGGGTGCGGGCGCAGCGCTGCCCAGGCCTGCGGCGGTGGTGGTGCCGTGCCGGGTCCGAGCGCGAGGATCTCGCGCATCCTGGCCATATACCCGCTGTCGTCTTCCCCGCGCAGAGCGGGTCCGGCGACGTCGGCCACCGGCCAGAACCGTAGCAGCCAGCGTTCCTCGACGGCTACGATGTCGCCGGGATCCCAGGAGGCTGGCTCGCTGCGTACCGAGCCGATGTAGGCGCTCAGCCAGTAGGCGAAACAAGGCGGTCCCAGAAGGAGCTTCTGTCCCGTGGGGCTGTATCCCATGCCGCTGACGGCCACGATGCCGCCCGGGCTCCAATACAGAACCCGCCCCGCCTCTGCCCATGGCTGGCCGGGTTCATCCTCGGGCTCGGCGTCCCATGCCTCCAATTGGACAGCGGCCAGCCGCGCTCTGACCGGGCTCACCAACTCAAGAGCACCCAGTGAAATGCCCTCGGGCTCGGCCAGCAGCGCACCATGTTCGGTCTCTTGCACGACATCCCGGCCATAGCCGGGTACGTCGTACAGGCCAAACCGCCCGTACGAGATCGGCGCCTCGTCGTAGACGCTGCGGATCAACTCAGCCACTACGGTTTCCTCCATCCGGTCGCAGGTGGAAACCTTAGCGATCATGAACGGCAGTCCCGCTCGTGCCATCAGGGCAGCCCGGACGGAGCCCCATATCGCGCAGATGTGGCGCTGTTCTCGCTGGGGGCACGCGCTCCTGCATCGAGACCGCGTTCAGTCGGCGACTATGCCGAGCCCTGCCGCGCCAACTTCAAGAAGACCCAGCTCCGTCATACGGATGAAAACGCGCGACCATGCTTCTCGGCATAGTCGCGGTGTCGGCATAGGTCGATCTATGCGGATATCCGCATAGATCGACGAACTGGGTATCGAGAACTCAACAAACGCGGAGCTGACCTGCTCTTTCAGGTTCTGACCGACAGGGAGGAGACCGCGAGCGTCGCGATCTCCTCCAACGAGTCGTTCGACTGGACCAAAACGTTCACCGACCCGCGCCTGTGCGCCGCCATCGTCGATCGGCTCACCTGCAACGCCACCGTCATCGAAACCGGAACCGACTCCTACCGGCTGGCGCACTCTCGCGCCCACTACGACCACCCGGCCTGATGACAACACCGATAGCGCAGCTCAGGCGCGACTACGCGTTCCTCGTACGAGGGACGGGATCATCCTTCGCAGGCACGGGGATGAGGTCTTCGGGTAGCCGAGCGCCCGTGACCTCAGCACGGATCATGGCCGTGAACAGTTCGGGCTTTTCGCCGCTCCATGCGTGTCCCACTCCGGGTGCCAGGTAGGCCTCGCCCTGGGGAAATGCTGCGGCAATCTCGGCCAGGGACCGCTTGGTGAGATCATGCTCGTTCTCGCCGGCCACTGCCAGAATCCGACACGGGGAGTCCTTGGTCTGGGGCGGAAGCCGAAAGCCGAGGGCTTCGCTGCTGACCTTGCGGAATGCCTGCCGGGTGGTGGCCCGCGCGGCGCTCTGGTAGCCGTCGATGTCGGCCGCGGGAACGTGGAGAGCGCGAGCATTGGCCCGCAGCACCGGCCCCCATTTCATGGCCGGTGCCATCAGCGCACCCATGAGCCGCAATCTGCCCGGGTGGGGGAACGGCAGCACGTTCACCCCGCTCACAATCGCGCTGACCACCACCTCGGGAGCTGTCGCGGCCAGATACGCCCCCACGTAACCGCCCAGGGAAAGCCCAACGACGTGCGCCCGGCCCGACGGAGCCCGCGCGGCGATCACCTCGCCCACCAGACGGGCGGTGTCGGCGATCGATTCCCACGGACACGTGTTGCTTTGCCCGTGCCCCGGCAGATCGGGAACCAGCACACGCATGCCGGTCGCCAGTGCGGAGACCTGCCTGTTCCACATCCAGCCGCTAGTGCCCACACCGTGCAAGAGCACCACCGCCGGAGCGTCGACCGGACCCGCCTCTTGGACAAAGATCGCCATACCCGCCATGCTGGCACAGCCATCTCTGACCGTGCGGGCCTCACCCTCGTTCTTCCGCGAAGTAGTGCCCGTTGTCATGGAAGACAGCCCCGTTGCGGCACCGTGAGCGGCCGGTTCTCGAGTCGCGTTGTGCGCCGTTCAGGCCGGGCCGGTCAAGTGGGCGCAGGCACTCCGACAGGTGTTCTACCTTGCCCAGCGCCCGGAGGTTTTGATCGGCTTGCGGATGCTCTGCAGCGACGTCACGTCGTTCTCTCGCAGGTAGACGATGGAGCGGAGCGCGACCGCGTCCCTGTAGGAATGGAGGACCTTGTGAGACGCCTGGTACTCCGGCGCGAACACCGGAGGCTGGCGTCTCCAGTGCTTCAGTCGGCCGACCGAGTGTGACTGAGCATGCTGGCCGGCCACTCCGAGTATCCCAGTTGGCCGCAGAAGTCAGGCGTCGAAACGACGGCGGGCGGCCTCTATGTGACCGAAGTACCGGCGGGTCCAGCCGCACATCCCATCGACCGTCGCTCGCAGAGCCTGCCCCGGCTCAGTGAGGGTGTATTCGACCCGCGGCGGGACGGTGGGGTACACGGTGCGCTCGACCAGGCCGTTGCGCTCCAGCATGCGCAGGTTCTGGGTGAGCATCTTGTGGCTGATGCCCTCGACCTCACTCCGCAGCTCACTGAATCGCAGGGTGCGATCACCGAGACCCTCGACGATCAGGAACGCCCACTTGTTGGCCACGTCCGAAAAGATCTCCCGAGCCAAGGAGCCCGCACGCGCCAGGTCTGCATCCTCGGGCGAGCCTGTGAACTGCTTGGTCACCATAAGGTTCTCCAGTCACGAAAAAGTGCGTTCTTCCACGTCAGCGTCCACTCTCCTATAGTTCCTGAGTAACCACAAGAGAGCAAGAGCGTCTTGGCCGGCGCGGACGCGAGCCCACAGGCGCTCAGAACGAGGAGACAGGCACCATGGCCATCACCTTTGTCAACCCCAGCGGATTGCCCAAGATCGATGTCTACCGGCAGGTGTCGATCGCATCCGGGTCGAAGCTGATCTTCATCGCCGGACAGGTCGCCTGGAACGCCGAGGGAGTCACGATCGGCGAAGGCGACCTCGCCGCACAGGTCGAGCAGAGTTATCTCAACATCGGCACCGCCCTGGCCGAGGTCGGCGGCTCCTTCGACGACGTGGCGAAACTGACCTTCTACGTCGTCGACTGGACCCCCGACAAGATGCCCCCGCTCCTGGAAGGCATCTCCCGGGCAGCCGCGAAGCTGGGGGTCACCCCGGCCCCGCCGACCACGCTGATAGGCGTCGCGGCACTGGACGTCCCCGACCACCTGGTCGAGATCGAAGCCACCGCGATCCTCGACTGAACAGATGGCTGCGACCTCCAGTTACAGATGGCGGCTACGTACACGATCTTGATGGGCCGGCCGATTGTGCCGGCGAACTCGAAGGTCTACGGGCGTCTATCACCGAGGTCGGGGTCGGATGCGCGTCGGCAACCGACCCCGTCGTGTCGGCTCGGCGGGATCCGGGTCAATTCGCCAGCGACTGGGTGTAGAACTGCGCGGGGTCTGCCGCGAGCGAAGCCTTCACAAAGCGGCTCGTGTCATCGACCAGTACCTCGATCGCATCGGACAGCAGGCCGTCGAGGCTGGCTCGGGCGACGTCCGCCGGGTCGATCTTCGGGACGTCGGAGCCGGCCATCATGTCGGTGTCGGCGGCTCCGAGGTGCACGCCCTGCACCAGGGTTTTCTGGCCGGCGAGCTCGAGGCGCAGGCCGTTCGTCATGTTCCACTCGGCGGCCTTGGCTACGGAGTAGGCGTTCGCTTCGTCGGAGGCGCACCACGACAGTACCGACAAGATGTTCACGATCGCTCCCCCGCCGCTCGACGCGAGAATCGGCGCGAACGCGCGGATCACGCCGAGGGTTCCGAAGAGGTGCGTGTCGAGTTCGAGCCGGATCGTGTCGAGGTCGTCGGTCAGGAGATTCGCGCGAGTGGCGATGCCGGCGTTGTTGACGAGCAGGGTGACATCGGGGGCCGAGGCGGCCGCATCCGTCACCGACTGCGCATCGAGGAGGTCGAGGCGCAGCACCTTGACCCGGGGGTCGGACACCTCGATCAGCTCCGGGCGGCGGGCCGTGGCGTAGACCTTCTCGGCCCCGCGCGCGAGCAGTTCGTCGACGAAGCGGCGGCCGATGCCGCGGTTCGCTCCGGTGACGAGTGCGATTGAGCCGGTGACATCCATGGGGGTTCCTTTTCGATTCGGTGGCGGACGCGGTGGCATCCGCCTTCTGGCGGCTACGCTAAGAGTTGACGTTGACGTCAAAGGCAAATCGTGCGCGGCGATGGATGCCGGTGGTCGAGACGAAAGACGAAACTGAATGATGCACACCATGCGAATCGGCGAGCTGGCCGGCAAGTCGGGGGTGAGCACGCGCGCGCTCCGCTACTACGAGGAGCAGGGCATCCTCAGCTCCGAGCGCACGCCGAGCGGCCAGCGGCTCTACGCGGATTCGGCGGTCGACCGAGTGCGGCTCATCCAGCAGTTCTACGCCGCCGGGCTCGGCAGCCGCACGATCGCGACCATCCTGCCCTGCGTCGACTCCGGGTACGCGGGACCCGAGGTTATCGAGATTCTGCGCGCCGACCGTGCTCGCATCACCGCGAGCATCGCCGAACTCGAGGAGGCGGGGCGAAAGCTGGATCGGGTGATCGAGCACGCCGTGCGTCCGGATCCGGAGCACTGCCCGGCATTGCGCGAGCAGCCGACCGTCGGGAACACGGCGTCGGTCTGACTGCGCGCAACGCGAGGCGGCTCGACTCGGACCGAATCGAGTCGAGTCGACATTTCGGTCGCTGATCCGGCAGGTCGAAGCCACCGCGATCATCGACTGGATGGATTCGCAGGTTCCTCTCGCGTGGGATACGGCGTTTTCACGACGTTGCCAGAAATCATCACCACGGTTTAGGGTCGGCGCACTGCCGCATCGGCCGCCCGCGGAGGACTCGTGCGATACATGCTGATCATCTGTGACGACGAGTCCGACGCGCTCAGCCCGGTGGAGATCGCGCGCCTTCCTGACCATGTCGCCTGGATCGAGTACATGGAGCGCAGCGGAGTCACGCTCCTCGGCGGCGAGCGGCTGCGATCGAGCGGCGACGCCACCTCCGTGCGGACCCGCAATGGTGAGGTGCTGGTCAGCGATGGACCATTCGTGGAGACGAAGGAGCAGATCGGCGGGTTCGCACTGATCGAATGTGCTGATCTCGACGAGGCGGTCGAGGCCGCGTCGAGGCATCCGTTCGCCGCGCACGGCGTGATCGAGATCAGGCCGGTCTGGCAGGAATGAACGGCGAGGTCGAGCGCGCGCTCGCCGAGGCGTTCCGTCAGGAGTGGGGACAGATCGTCGCGACCTTGATCGCGGCGACCGGCGACTGGGACCTTGCCGAGGAGTGCGCGCAGGACGCCTTCACGGTGGCGATGGAAAGCTGGCGGCGCGATGGCGTCCCGGACCGCCCCGGGGCCTGGCTCACCACGACAGCGCGCAATCGCGCCACCGACCGGCTGCGCCGCCAGTCCGTCGGCGCCGCGAAGCTGCGGGAGATGGCGGTGATGTCACGCGGCGAATCCGAGCACTCTGAGCCCGGAGAGGATGCGCGCGACGTCGATGAAGCCTCCCTCAGCGGGGTGCGGGACGACCGGCTGCGGTTGATCTTCACGTGCTGCCACCCGGCGCTGGCGCTGGAGGCCCAGGTCGCGCTCACGCTGCGGACCTTGGCAGGGCTCACCACGCCCGAGATCGCCAGGGCGTTCCTGGTGCCGGAGCCGACGATGGCTCAGCGCCTGGTGCGGGCCAAACGCAAGATCCGCAATGCCGGCATTCCGTACCGGGTGCCGCCGGCCCATCTGCTGCCTGAACGCACCCAGGCCGTCCTAGGCGTGCTCTACCTGCTGTTCAACGAAGGGTACTCCGCCACCAGCGGCGCCGATCTGGTTCGGCGGGGACTGACTGCCGAGGCCATCCGCCTGACCCGCCTGCTGGCCCGCCTCGTGCCCGACGAGAGCGAGGTCGCCGGCCTGCTGGCGCTGATGCTGCTGCACGACGCGCGGCGGGCTGCCCGTCTGGACGACGTGGGCGACCTGGTGCCGCTGGAGGAACAGGACCGCACCCGCTGGGACAGAGACCAGATCGCCAAGGGCGTCGCCCTGCTGCGGACAGCCCTGGGGCGTGGGCGGCCCGGTCCGTACCAGATCCAGGCGGCAATCGTGGCCTGCCACGCCACCGCCGAGGACGCCGCCGACACCGACTGGGAACAGATCGCCGCGCTGTACGGGTGGCTGGCCGACCTGACGCCGTCACCGGTGGTGGCGCTGAACCGGGCGGTCGCGGTCGCGATGGCCCACGGTCCCGAGGCCGGTCTGGATCTCGTCGAACTGCTCGAGGCATCCGGAGCCCTGCCCGGATACCACCTGCTGCCCGCCACGCGCGCGGATCTGCTGCGCCGCCTGCACCGCACCGGCGAGGCCGCGGCGGCCTACCGCCAGGCGCTGCATCTGGCCACGACCGACAGCGAGCGCCGCTTCCTCACCCGGCGGCTGGCGGAGATCACGACTGAAGACTGATCCGGAACTCGCCGGAAGTATTTCTGGCGAAGCTGTCGATTCGCGTGCACGCGTTCGTCGGTGGGGCGAACCACCCCGCTCAGGCCGGTCACACGCCCCGGTGGGGACCCGCCAGCCAGGAAACGCGACGCATGGAGAAAACGAAGATCGTCACAGTGGCCGCGCCGATTCCCTGCTCGGCCTGTTCGAGCCGAACCCAGCAGCAAGACCTACGACTCCCGAGGAGATGGACATGCGGAAATTGATCGCTGGAATGAAGGTTTCCCTCGACGGGAAAGTGGAGGGACCGGAAGGGTACGCGGACTGGGTGCCAGCCTGGTCGGAGGACTACAACTTGACACCACGAGTAGACGCGGTCGTGATCGGGGGAGGCATGTACCCCGGCTACGAGCACTACTGGACCGTGATCAAGAATCAGCCGGACAAGCCCCACCTGCTCACCGGCAAGGTTCCGACGCCGGGTGAGATCGAGTGGTCCCACTTCGCCGCGCAGACCCCGCACCACGTGCTGTCGAACACCCTGACATCGGCTGAATGGCCGCAGACCCGCTTCATCCGGAACACCGAGGAAATCACCGGCCTCAAGCAGCAGACCGGAAAGGACATCTACCTCATGGGGGGCGCCCGCATCACGGCGAGCCTCATCGACGCCGGACTGGTGGACGAGATCCGGCTCATTGTCTATCCGCTGATCGCAGGTGAGGCGAAGGCGCTCTTCGGGACGACGGAACGTCGTCACGCGCTCGAACTGCGCGAGGTTCAGCAGCTTCAGGAGGGCCTCGTGAGCCTGGTCTACACGATCGCCTGACGGATTCCACCGAACCGCATGAGCGTCTTCGGTTCGCTGCGTTCACCTGTGTAAAACGGACATCGGCGTAGTCTCGTCGCGCGCCGGCCGAGGCTGGGCGCGATCCGATGGAAGCGGAAGCCGCGTCCGTCCGGCAGGCTCGGGCGGACCGTGGCTGAGAACCGCGTTGCCGGGGCCTGACTGCGCACTCCTGGGGCGAGTGCGGCTCTTGGGGCGGCGTCCCGCCGGGACGCCGGCCACCGTACGAGTGGCGGTGGGAGATCTAGGGGCGGTGTCGTCCTCTTGGGACTCTTCCAGTGGTCACGACCTGTGTCAGCTTCTCGGCCGTAAACGGACCGAGCTTGCAGCTCCTCGCCGTCGATGGTTTCGACGGTCCGGTCCGCGTCAGGCAGCGTGACTCACTGCCCAACCCGTCTCACCGCGTGAGGCGATGTTCCGGGCTGCGTTGACGTCGGCGTGCTCAGCGAAACCGCACGACGTACACGAGAAGATGGCCTGGCCAGG
>NZ_JBITMD010000044.1:0-62817 GCF_044465905.1 Nonomuraea sp. NPDC049480 | reverse complement strand
TCCTCCAGGTCGATCTCCGTCGATGCCTGGATCACAGTACTCATCAGGTGCGTTCTCCTTGATCAGGAGTTACACCGAAGACCGTACAGTCCCGCGCTTCACACAGGAGGGATCCTCGATCCCCGGCAAGCTGGCGGTCGGGGTGCTTCTGGACTTCCTGGGAGCGCGCCTGGCCCCAGGTCGTACCGCTGTCGGCGGCTTTACGCGAATGCGTCGCTCGGAAGCCCCGGAATGACGGATGAGAGGAATTGGCGGATCGCCGACTCGACTTTCACGGAGTCGCGGTCGAAGAGCCACTGCGCCTGCAGGCCGTTGATGAGGGAGATGGTCATGGTGGCCAGCGTCTCGGGGTCGATCGACGGGCGCAGCCCGTTGCGTTCGGCGAGGGCCGTGAAGGTGTCGGCGTAGAAGCGGCGGAGATTGCGGTAGCGCTCGGCGTAGTAGGAGTGCGCGGGATGGTTGGGCGAGGTCGCCTCGCCCGACACGACGCAGTGCAGTTCCATGAGCCCCGGCTGGAGTTCGTTGTCGACGATGACGGCGATCATGCCATTGAGGATGTCGATGGGATCGGCCGTCGGGTCCAGCACCTTGGCCGATGCCAGGAACTCGGTACCGCGTTCGTCGCGCAGCTCCAGCACCCCG
The DNA here is from genome assembly GCF_044465905.1 of Nonomuraea sp. NPDC049480. NCBI lineage: Bacteria > Bacillati > Actinomycetota > Actinomycetes > Streptosporangiales > Streptosporangiaceae > Nonomuraea > Nonomuraea sp. NPDC049480. The sequence goes on along the minus strand of NZ_JBITMD010000044.1, from coordinate 62,175 downwards.
AGGAGCAGGTCTTCCTTGCGCGGGAAATGATGCAGCAGCCCGGTGTGGCTGATGCCCGCGCGTTTGGCGACGTCCTTCATGGTGGCGCCGTAGAAGCCGGTTTCGGCGAAGGCGTCCACGCACGCTTCGAGGACGCGCCGCCGCACCGCCGCCGTCTTCGCGTACGGCCCGCGGTTTCCGGATGCCGTCATGGACGTCCTCCAAATTAGTAGCGCGTTTCGGTTTTCATGCTAGCGTGTCGCCAGCGTCACACTCATGGTCTCGAGCAAGGAACTCAACCATGCCCCAGCTCCCCTCCGGTTTCCTCTGGGGTGCGGCGACCGCGCCGCACCAGGTGGAAGGCAACAACGTCAACAGCGACTGGTGGGCTCTCGAGCAGCAGATGCCCGGCATGCAGCGCAGCGGCGACGCGGTCGACAGCTACCACCGCTACGCCGAGGACATGCGCCTGCTGGCCGAGGCCGGGCTCAACGCCTACCGCTTCGGCATCGAGTGGGCCCGCATCGAGCCGATCCCCGGAGAGTTCTCCCGGGCCGAGCTCGCCCACTACCGCAGGATGATCGACACGGCCCTGGATCTGGGCCTCACCCCCGTCGTCACCCTGCACCACTTCACGCACCCGCGATGGTTCGCCGAGGTCGGCGGGTGGCTGGGCGACCAGGCGATCGAGCGCTTCCAGACCTACGTCCGCCAGGCCGCCGGCATTCTCGACGGTGTCGAGTGGGTGTGCACGATCAACGAGCCCAACATGCTCGCCCTCATGATCGGGATGGCCCGAGACGCGCAGGCTCAGGCCCAGCGGTCGACCGCGGAATGGATGAGCCCCACCGTCGAGGGCGCCGCCCGGCCGGTCCTCCCCGACCCCGACCCGAAGATCGGCGAGCGGCTGGCCGAGGCGCACCACGCGGCCCGCGCGATCCTGAAGCAGCACACCGGGGCGGCCGTCGGCTGGACGGTGGCCTGCCAGGCGCTCACCCCGACGCCCGGCAACGAGGACAAGCTCCGCGAGGTACGCCACGTCCGCGAGGACCTCTACCTGGAGGCGGCCCGCGGTGACGACTTCATCGGCGTGCAGTCCTACACCAGCCAGGCCGTCGACGAGAACGGCGTCGTCCCGCATCCGCAGAGCCCGGACAACACGATGGTCGGCAACGCCTACCGGCCCGACGCGATCGGCATCGCCGTACGGCACGCCTGGGAGACCACCGGCCACACGCCGATCCTCATCACCGAGAACGGCATCGCCACCCCTGACGACACCCGACGGATCGCCTACACCTCCGAGGCCCTCGGCCACGTGTTCGCCGCGATGGACGACGGCATCGACATCCGGGGCTACCTGCATTGGAGCGCGCTGGACAACTTCGAGTGGGGCCACTGGGAGCCGACCTTCGGCCTCATCGCGGTCGACCGTACGACGTTCGAGCGCCACCCGAAGCCGAGCCTGGCCTGGCTGGGCGAGGTCGTCCGCCGCGGAGGACTGTGATGGGCAGGCTGCCCATGCATGGGATCAGCCGTACTGCCGAAATCGATCTGAGCGGCGAGTGGCAGTTCCGGCTGCTGCCGCACGGCGCCTGGTCGACCGCGCAGGTGCCGAGCCTGTGGACGATGCACGAGGAAACCGACCGACCGCACTACACCAACGTGCCGATGCCGTTCGACGAGGTGCCACCGCAGGTGCCCGACGACAACCCGACCGGTGTCTACCGGCGTTCGGTCGAGCTCTCGCCTCAAGCCGGCCGGAGGACGATTCTGCACGTCGGGGCCGCCGAAGGACTGCTCCGGGTCTCGGCCAACGGCCAGGATCTCGGCACGAGCACGGACTCCCACCTGGCTGCCGAGTTCGACATCACTGATGCGGTGCGTGCGGGGTCCAACGAAATCCAGCTGACGGTGGAGAAGTGGTCGGCTGCAAGCTACCTGGAGGATCAGGATCATTGGTGGCAGTCGGGTCTGAGCCGCCCGGTCTTCCTGTACACCGTGCCGGAGGTACGGCTGGCGGACCTGTCCGTGGTCGCCGACTATGATCCCGAGGCCAAGTGTGGCGCTCTCGACGTGCAGGTCTTCACGACCGGGCTGGATCACCTACCCGAGTCCGGCTGGACGGTCAGGATCGGCGTGCTCGGCCAGACCCGCACCACCTCGGTGACCCCTCGCCTGATCGCGCCCACCCTGCCCACACCTGCTGACGCCCGGTCGGTACGGCCCGAGCCGATGCTCCCCGCCGGCTTCTCGGGCCTGCTCGGCCTCAAGGCGGCCGGTGCGCCGCTGGAGGAGCCGATGCGTCAGGCGGCGGAGATGATCGGCCGCTACGCCCACCCGACCGAACGGCCGGGTACGGCCGCCTTCGCGCTCGACGACCTGGTGGTCCAGCCGTGGTCGGCGGAGATCCCGCACCTGGAGGAGCTCAGCGTCGAGCTGGTCGCGCCGGACGGCGGCGTCGCCGACAGCACCACCGTGCGGATCGGCTTCCGCCGCGTCCGGATCGAGGGCCGCGACCTCCTCGTCAACGGCGAGCGGGTGCTCATCCAGGGCGTCAACCGCCACGATGTCGACCCGCGCACCGGCCGGGTGCTCTCCCGCGAGACCATGCTGGCCGAGCTCTCGCTGCTCAAGCGGTTCAACGTCAACGCGATCCGCACCTCGCACTACCCCAACGACCCCTACCTGCTCGACCTGGCCGACGAGCTCGGCTTCTACGTCGTGGACGAGGCCGACATCGAGGCGCACGCGTTCATGGCCACCATCCCGCACGATCCGCGTTACCTGCCGGAGTTCCTGGAGCGGGTCTCCCGGATGGTGCTGCGCGACCGCAACCACCCGAGCGTCATCATCTGGTCGCTCGGCAACGAGAGCGGGTACGGCGCCAACCACGACGCCGCCGCGGCCTGGGTGCGCCGCTTCGACCCGACCCGGCCCGTGCAGTACGAGGGCGCCATCGCCACAGACTGGCACGGTGGACACGGCGCGAGCGACATCGTCTGCCCGATGTACCCGCACCTTGACGCGCTCAAGGCCTTCGACGGGGACCGGCCGGTGATCCTGTGCGAGTACGGCTACTCGCAGGGCAACTCCGCCGGAGGGCTGGCCGACTACTGGGAGCTGTTCGAGACGCTGCCGGGCCTGCAAGGCGGGTTCGTCTGGGGGTTCAAGGACCACGGGCTCGACCCGGACGGCGACGGCCGCTATCGCTACGGCGGAGACTTCGGGGACGAGCCCAACGACGGCCCGATCTTGCTGTATGGCCTGGTCTTCCCCGATCTCACCCCCAAACCGGCCTTCTACGAAGCACGCGGTCTGTTCAGCCCGGTCCGTGTCGCCGCCGAGGGTGACACGCTCACGATCCGGAACCGGCAGTTCTTCGCCGACCTGAGCGCCTACGAGCTGGAGTTGCGCGTCGAGACGCAGCACGGGCCCGGCCCCTCGCGAACGGTGCCGGCACCCGCGGTGGCACCCCGCGGCGAGGCACGCCTCCCCATCCCGGATGACCTGCTCAAGCACATCGCCGACGCTCTGGCGCTGACCCTCACCGTCCGTACCCGGTATGACAGCCGCTGGGCTCCGGCAGGCACCGAGATCGCCGTCCACCAGGTCACCTACCCGCGCAAGCCGTGGGCGCCGCCGTACGGCATCGCCCGGAACGACGAGATCAGCCACCCGCTGCTGCTCATCCCGCCCAGGCTCAGCCTGTGGCGCGCGCTCACCGACAACGACCGTGCCTTCTCCCTGGACAACCGGTTCGTGCGATCCGGCTTCTTCGACCTGACACCCATCGACGGCGGCTACCGCACCGCGTGGGGCGAGGAAGTCGTCCATCGGCGGACGATCCGCCAGGTCGGTGACGCCGACTGGGTGCTGTCCGAGAACGTCAAGCTGCCCGAGGACACCGAGGACGGGCTGCGTGTGGGCATGGAGTTCATCCTCGTCGAAGGTTTCGAGCACGCCCGATGGACCGGGCTCGGCCCTTGGGAGAACTACCCGGACCGGCGATCCTCCGCCCTGCTGGGAGTCTGGGAGAGCATGATCGACGAGCTGGCCGTGCCGTACATCGTGCCGACGGAGAACGGCGGGCGCGGCGAGGTCACCGCCCTGGAGCTCTCCGGCCCGGCAGGCACGATGCGTACGGCGCACACCCCGCTGCACATGACCGTCGGCCGCCACACCGTGGCCCAGCTGGAGGCAGCCGACCACTGGTGGAAGCTGCCGCCCAGCTCCGTGACGGTGGTTCACCTGGACGTCGCCCACCGCGGCGTCGGCATGGCCCACCTCGGTCCCGACACCCGCCCGGAGTTCCGCCTCACCGCCACTGAGTACGCCTGGGAATGGCGGCTCATCCTCTCGACGGAGACTCGCTGAATGCTCAGACCACGTCCCACCCCCACCCGCGAACTGGTGAACCTCGACGGATTGTGGCGCTTCGCCCTCGACGGTGGCCCCGGGCCGCTGGACACCACGCTGGAGGCAGCGGTCCCCGCCAGCTACAACGACCTGTTCACCGACAGCGCGATCCGCGACCACGTGGGCTGGGTCTGGTACCAGCGCCAGGTGCGGGTGCCGCGCGGCTGGGCCGGCGAGCGCGTCGTCCTGCGCGTCGACGCCGCCACCCACCAGGGCCAGGTCTACGTCGACGACGTCCTGGTGGCCGAGCACGTGGGTGGCTACACACCCTTCGAAGCCGACATCACCGAGCACGTGCGCGCCGGGCAGGAGTTCCGCCTCACCATCGGCGTCAACAACGAACTGACCGACACGACGATCCCGCCCGGCACGATCACCGTCACCGCCGACGGGCGGCGCCGGCAGACGTACCTGCACGACTTCTACAACTACGCGGGCCTGGCCCGCTCGGTGTGGCTCTGCAGCCGTCCCGCCGTCCACGTCGAGGACATCACGATCGTGACCGGCCTCGACGAAACGATCGGGAAGGTCGAGTACTCGATCCGGACCAGCGCGCCCGCGCCGGTCCGGGTGCGAGCGCTCGACGCCGCCGGCGCGGAGGTCGCGGCGGCGGACGGGGCCAACGGAACCCTGCGCATCGACGACGTGACGCTGTGGCGGCCGGGCGCCGCCTACCTCTACGACCTGCTCGTCGAAGTCCTCGACGGCGACCAGGTGATCGACAGCTACACCGAGCCGTTCGGCGTACGGACCGTGGAGGTGCGGGGCACGCAGTTCCTCATCAACGGCCAGCCGTTCTACTTCACCGGGTTCGGCAAGCACGAGGACACACCCGTACGCGGCAAGGGCCACGACAACGCCTACCTCGTCCACGACTTCCAGCTCATGGACTGGATCGGCGCCAACTCCTTCCGCACCTCGCACTACCCCTACGCCGAAGAGGTGATGGAGTTCGCCGACCGGCACGGCATCGTCGTCATCGACGAAACCGCCGCCGTCGGCCTCAACCTCGCCGTCGCCGCCGGGCTCACCGGCGCTCCGCCCCGGCCCACCTTCTCCCCGGAGACCTTCGGCGAGGCCACCCGCGAGGCACACGCCCAGGCGATCCGCGAGCTGATCGCCCGCGACAAGAACCACCCCAGCGTCGTCATGTGGTGCATCGCCAACGAGCCGTCCTCCAACGAGGACGGCGCGCGCGAGTACTTCGAGCCGCTGGTGGAGCTCACCCGCAAGCTCGACCCCACCCGCCCGGTCAGCTACGCGGCCGTGATCTTCGCCACGCACGAGAACGACCGCCTCGCCGACCTCTTCGACGTCTTGTGCATCAACCGCTACTACGGCTGGTACATCGCCACCGGCGACCTCGCCACGGCTGAGACCTACCTGGAGCACGACCTGCGCGGCTGGGCCGAGAAGTTCGGCAAGCCGATCATGATGAGTGAGTACGGCGCCGACACCATGCCCGGCCTGCACTCGGTGTGGGACACGCCGTGGACCGAGGAGTACCAGCAGGCCTACCTTGAGATGCACCACCGTGTCTTCGACCGGATCGAGGCGTTCATCGGCGAGCACGTGTGGAACTTCGCCGACTTCCAGACCTCCCACGGCATCCACCGGGTCGACGGCAACAAGAAGGGCGTCTTCACCCGCGACCGCAGACCCAAGGCCGCCGCTCACACGCTGCGGGCACGCTGGAAGCCGCTCGCCGGCCGCAAACCGCCGAGCGCGGATTAAGCAGGTATCGCGCGAGGCCGCTGGGCGTGGCCTGCCCTGATCGCGCTCGGCTACTGGAACACCCCCGCCGAGCGCCTTACCGCCGCTGCCCGCGACCTGGCCGTACAAGGCATCAGGCTCGGCCGTCCCAATCACGCCTTGGATGGGCGGAACTGCCTGACGGATCCCATGACTTCGATGTGCTGTGGGACCTGCTCGTATCAGCACCGGTGGGGTGGAGTGCCCTCCGCGCTCCAGGCCGGCTTCACCGAACCCTGAACCTCATCCACGTTCGGAGCAGGTCCCCGATGGGCGGAGATCTGCATGGTTCTGTGTGGCCATCAGACGCCGATGCGGCGAACCCACCGAGTGCGAGCCAGAACTCGGTGGGTTTCGCGGCTTCCCCAGGTCAGTCGACGTCTGCTCAGGCGGTGTCGCCGCCGTCGGCAAGCAAGGTGCTGCCGGTCATGAAGGCCGACAGGTCCGAGGCGCAGAACAGAGCGACGCGCGCGATGTCGTCAGGGGTGCCGACCCGGCCGATCGGGCTGTTCAGCATGAGGTCGGTCGGCGGGATGTCGTCGAGATTCACGCCCGCGGCCGCGGCCATCATCATGTTGCCCTCCGTGGGGACGAAGCTCGGCGCCACCCCCAGCACGCGGATGCCCAGCGGAGCCAGTTCGAGGGCCAGCTCGCGCGTGAGGCCGCGGGCGGCATGTTTGGATCCGACGTAGGCGGCCAGGCCCGGCGCGCTGCCACGGAAGCCGGCGGTGGAGACGATGTTCACGATGACGCCGCCCGTGCCCGCGGCCGACATGCGCCGTGCCGCTTCACGTGCGCCGACGAAAACGCCGCGTGCGTTCACGGCGAACACCTGATCCCACGTCTCCTCGGTCATCTCCAGCAGGGGGACGGCCGGGAAGATGCCGGCGTTGTTCACCCAGACGTCCAGGCCGCCGAGCTCGGCGACCGCGCGGTCGGCCGCCGCGGCCACGGCTGCCGTGTCGGTGACGTCCATGGCGGCGCCGATCGCGCGCACCCCGTGGCGCTCGGCAAGCTGCTTTGCGGCCGCCGCCGCCAGCTCCTCGTCAAGGTCGCCGATCAGCAGGTCCGCGCCTGCCTCGGCCAGGCGGAGCGCGATCGCCTTGCCCAGCCCGCGGCCGCCTCCGGTCACGACCGCACGTCGGCCGTGCAAGGAAACGAGCTCGGTCAGGGACTTGCCAGACACATCGGCAATGGACATGAAAGGTCTCCTTTGTTCAGAAATCAGGGGTGGCGCCGGGAGACGCGACCCGGGCCGGTGAGAGCGTGCTGCCGCGGGACCGGATCAGTCGTCGGCGCATCCCCCTCGCTCAGGTGGCCGGCCACCGCCCAGCTCCCGCTCTCGTCAGCGCGATAGTGCGCCTTCAACTGAGCGCGCCCGCGGTGAACGCGGCCGTCACGTCATGCGGGACGTAAGCCAGTTCGTGGACGTCCCGGTACTGGTCGTAGAAGGCCGAATGACTCACTCCCGCGCCCTCATCGCGACCAGGCCAGTTCGGTCGGGCGGAGGTGACAGCGTGTCGGTCACGTGGTCCTTCCAAAGGGGCAGTGCGGGCGGGCACCTCCTCGCACGAGCAAAAAGTAACCAGCATGGAAACATTTATCAATACCGGGATGGAGATCAATCGAGTGCCGGCACCGTCGGATGCCGGCACGTGCTACCGCCGAGAAGACCGCCGACTCAGGCTTCGGAGTCTTCCAGGGGGGTGACGACCAGTTTCATGAAGACCTCGAGGAGCGCGAGGGTCTCACGAGAAGGGTCGAGGAGGGCTTGGATGCGCAGGCCGTCGATCATCGCCAGCACCAGGGTGACCTTCTCGTCCGCCGAAAGGTACGCGCTGTCTCGCGAGGTGGGCAGCGGGCTGCTGTTGAAGCGTGTGCGCATGCGCTCGCGCCGGCTGGTGAAGAACTCGTGCGCGGGATGCGCGGGGTCGGTCGCCGCGATGGCCAGCGCCATCCAGTTGCGCTGGTAGTCGGGGTTCTTGAACTCGTCGCGGAGCACCGCAACGAGAACGCTCCCCCCGGCCAGCCCGGACTGGAGGATCTGCTCCGCCAGCTTCTCCTCATCCTCTTCCCGCTGGGCCAGCGCGGACAGGAGGAGTTCGTCCTTGCCGGAGAAGTGGCGGAGCAACGCCGCGTGCGTCACGCCTGCCCGCGCGGCGATGTCCCGCAATGACGCCCTCTCGTAACCGTGCTGGGCGAAACTCTCCAGCGCGGCACGGACGATCTGCGCGCGCCGGGCCGGGGTGGAGGCGTTCGGGCCCCGGCGGCGTCTTGCGGGTTCCTTGCCCTGTTCAGGAGCGGTCACGAACGTCCTTCGGTCGGCTGCTGCAGCTCGAGGCGGCATTGCCTGCCTCGATCGATCCAAGTCTAGTATTGCTAAAAAGTTTCCACTGTGGTTACTTTTGCATGGTGCGAGGGGGCGCGCACTGACGCGACCGTCCGAGATTCCCAACGCGCGCTGCATTCGTGGGGCCTGCGCGCCGGTAGCAACCCTCGAAACCGAAGGAGCCCCAGTGGTCGAAGAACGATCGGAAAGCGACGCCGTCGCCGTGGGAGCCGCGGCATCCCGGCCGGTGGCGGCGGGCGCCCGTGACGTGCCGGGCACCGAGCAGGCGGACATCGTGGCGCCACCGCTGCAGAGAATCAGCGCGAGCTACATCATCTTGATGATGATCGCCAGCTTCGGGGGCTCGATCGCGCTCATGGTCCCGCTGACGTACGCGCTCGCCGTGCGCATCTCCGAGATCGCGCCGGGGCAGGAAGAGATGCTGGGCTACGTCACCGGTACCGCACAGCTGGTCTATCTCGTGCTCAGCCCGCTGATCGGCATGTGGAGCGATCGCACCCGGTCGCGGTTCGGGCGGCGCGCGCCCTTCATGGTCGCGGGAGCGCTTCTCGGTCTGCCCGCGCTGGTCGTCGTCGCCACCGCGCCCACCGTTCCGCTGATCGGTCTGGGGTGGGTGTTCGGGATGATCGGCTGGTCGACAGCAGGTGGAGCGATCCAGAACCTGCAGGCCGATCACGTCCCCGAGGAGCAGCGCGGCCGGGTGTCGGCCCTGACCGGCCTCACGACGCAGATCGCCCCCGTGATCGGCATCGGCATCGCCTACGCCGTGTCCTCGAGCACGTTGCTCGTGTTCATGGTGCCCGGACTCATCGGCGCCGTCATGCTCGTACTGCTTCCGATCCTCAAAGCGGAAGGCAGCTCGCACGATCTCGTGCACTCCACCCACGTCAGCATGAAGAAGCTGTTCGCGAGCTTCGTCTTCAATCCGAGGAAGTACCCCGACTTCGGATGGAACTGGCTCGGTCGCTTCATCTTCTTCATGGGTCTGTACTTCAACACGACCTTCGGCGCGTTCTTCTACGCCCAGCGCCTCAACCTGCCCGTCAGGGAGGTCGCGGGGGTCGCGGCCTCCATCGGGATTCTGGGCGTTGTCGCGGCCTCCGTGGGAGCGCTGGCCGGTGGATTCCTGTCCGACAAGCTCGGCAGGCGGAAGCTGTTCACCTTCATCGGCGCGCTCCTGTTCGTCGCCGGCGCCTGCGTCGAGGCCTTCGCTCACTCGTTGCCGCCGCTGATCGTGGGCGCGGTGCTGATGCAGCTCGCCATCGCCGTGTTCGCCGCCGTCGACCAGGCGATCATCTTCGCGGTTCTGCCCGACCGGGCGCAGGCGGGCCGGTACATGGCGGTGGTCGCGTTCGCGCAGAGGATCCCCAGTGCGATCGCCCCGCTCATCGCCCCGTTCATCATCACGATCGGCGCGTCCGGTGCGGACAAGAACTACACCGGGCTTTACCTCGCCGGAGCCGTGCTCGCGCTGGTCGGCGGCCTGCTCATCCTCTTCAAGGTCAAGTCCGTCCGGTAGCCCACCTCCTCGCGGCGCTCCCGCACGGCGGAGCGCCGCTCTCGCCGAACGAGCGAGCCCCTGACCACGTCGACCACGTCACCCGAGTTGGAAAAGACGATGATGAGCCAATCCCCTTACGACCTGCAGATCGACAGCGGCGGAGACCAGTTCGTCGTCTCGGGCCCCGGGCCTCGGCTGTCGTGGAAGCTGCCGCGGGAGTGGAGCGGGCAGGACGGTTACGACCTCCAGTTTCGCGTGGACGGCGTCGAGAAGACGGTGGAGAACGTCGTCTCGGCACGGCATCTGTTCCTCGAGTGGCCGTTGCCGCCGTTGCGCAGCCGGCAGCGCGTCGCCTGGCGTGTTCGCACCCATAGTGGCGGGCGATCGTCCGAGTGGTCGCCGTGGCACGAGTTCGAATCGGGCCTGCTGGACGGGGATTGGTCGGCGCGCTGGATCTCCCCGCAGGAGGACGACACGCAGCCGCGCCCGGCCTACGTTCTCGCCGGCCGCGTGGAGCTGCGGGGTGACATCGCCGAGGCTCGCCTCTACTCCACCGCGCTGGGCGTCTATGAGGTGTTCGCCAACGGCACGCGGGCGGGGACGGCGGAGCTGACGCCGGGATGGACATCGTACGGCGACACGCTCTACGCCCAGGCCATGGATGTCACCGCGCTGATGCGCGACGGCGTCAACGACCTGGAGATCCTGCTGTCGGACGGCTGGTACCGAGGCAGTGTCGGAACCTGGCGCAAGCGCGACGCCTGGGGCACGACCACCGCGGCCCGGCTCCAGCTCCACGTCCGCTACGCCGACGGCACCGAGACGGCCGCCGTCACCGGCGAGGATTGGACCTCGCGCCGCAGCGCCATCCTCGCGGCCGACCTCATGAACGGCCAGACGACCGACTTCACCGCCGAACCCGGCACGACACGGCCGGCGCTCGCCGATGCGGTCACCGCGCCACCGATCAGCTGGTCTCCGGCGCCGCCGGTGCGGCGGGTCGAGCAGCTTCCGGCGCGTTCGGTGACCCGGCACGGCGACGGCGCGTACATCGTGGACTTCGGCCAGAACGCCTCCGGCTGGATCACCCTCACCGACCTCGGCCCGGCCGGTACCCGTACCGTGATCGACCACGGCGAGCACCTGGACCCGGCCGGAGACCTGACGACGACCCATCTGGACAGCCAGAAGCCGGGTGAGGCCGCGATCCCGTTCGTGCAGCGCGACGAAGTCGTCTCCTCCGGCAAGCCCGGCGACGTGTTCGAGCCGCGGCACACTGTGCACGGCTTCCGCTACGCACGCATCTCCCGCGCCGTGGACCCGGCGAGGGTGACCATGCAGGTCGTGCACACCGACCTGCGCCCGACGGCCACCTTCGCCTGCAGCGATGACGACCTCAACCGCCTGCACGAGGTGGCGCGCTGGAGCTTCCGTGGCAACGCCGTCGACATCCCCACCGACTGCCCCACCCGCGAACGCCTCGGCTGGACCGGCGACTACCAGATCTTCGCGCCGACCGCCGCGCGCCTGTACGACGTGGACGGCTTCAGCCGCAAGTGGCTGCGCTCGGTCCGCGACGACCAGCTCGGCGACGGCCGCGTGGTCAACTCCTCCCCTGACGCCAACCGGCTCAAGACCCACGACGACCCGATGGCGAACGCGATCACCGGCTCGGCCGGCTGGGGCGACGCCATCGTCCACGTCCCGTGGGTGCTCTACGAGACCTACGGCGACCAGGGCGCCCTCACCGAGAACTGGCCCGCGATGCGGCGCTGGGTCGGCTGGGCGCTCGCCACCGCACGCACCGCCCGGCACCCCTCCCGGGTCGAACGCTCGGCCGACCCACTCCCCCACGAGGAGTTCATCTGGGACGGCTCCTTCCACTGGGGCGAATGGACGGAGCCGAAGCAGCGCGCGGCCGACGGATCCCTCGTCGACCCCGTGATGAGCGACCCCATCGCCTGGTACACCGCCGACAAGGGCGAGGTCGGCACCGCCTTCCTGTACCGCTCCGTACGCACTCTCGCCGCCGTCGCCGATGTGCTGGGCCACGCCGACGACGCGGCCCGCTACCGCGAAACGGCCGAGAAGGTGCGCCGGGCGTGGCAGAGCGAGTTCCTCGACGCCGAGGGCCGCACGAAGTCCGGCACCCAGGCCGGCTATGTACGCGCCCTCGCCTTCGACCTCGTGCCCGAGGACCTGCGCGACAAGGTCGCCTGGCACCTCGTCGCCCTGATCGAGGAGGCCGGCGGTCACCTCACCACCGGTTTCCTCTCAACAGCGGATCTGCTCCCCGTCCTCGCGGACACCGGCCACCCGGGTGTGGCCTACCGGCTGCTGCACCAGCGGACCTCCCCCTCCTGGCTGGGCATGCTCGACCGGGGCGCGACCACCATCTGGGAAGACTGGGACGGCGTCTCCGAGGACGGCACCGCCACCGCCTCCCTCAACCACTACAGCAAGGGCGCGGTCATCCGCTTCCTGCACACCCACACCCTCGGCCTACGCCAGGCCGCAGGCTCCGTCGCATGGGAGTCCTTCCTCGTCGCGCCCGTGCTCAACGACGCGATCACCTGGGCCGAGGGCACGTTCGACAGCCCGCAGGGGCGGATCGCCGTCGCCTGGCGCATCCAGGACGATCACCTGACCATCTCGGTCGACGTCCCCGGAGGCTCGCAGGCACAGGTTCGCTTCCCGGACGGCACCACGTTTCACACAGGTCCGGGCCGCTTCTCCCGGCGGCAGCCCCTTTCCTGACGAACCGAGGCAGACCATCCACGTCCCTGCCGACGTGACGGACATAAGTGGACCGCACCACCCTTGCGCACGCTGAGGGTGTAGGCCTGGATCAGGACGCGATGCGGGTCACGGACCACCCACCCCTTACGCTATCGTAATTGCGAAGATGCGTAATTGCTTCGAACGTGGTGTTCGCGGGCTGTGTCGCGCGGGCGGATGAGAGGTGCGGGTGAGCACGGTGTTTGCTGCTGCGGTGCGGGAACGGGCCGGCCTGGCCTGGCAGGCGCTGCAGGCTGCCCGCGACGATGATGACGCGCACGCAGTGCTGGTGGCCGAGGCCGAGTGGGAGGATGCTTGGCGGCTGGCACAGGCGCACGGGATCGCTATCGAGCAGGGCCGGCCCGGCCCGCAGGGGGAGGCGGGGGCCTGATGTCGGTACCGCTGTATGAGGCCAAGGCCGAGCTGTTTCGGCTGCTGGGCCATCCGGTGCGGATTCGGGTGCTGGAGCTGCTGCAGGACGGGCCGATGCCGGTGCGGGAGCTGCTGGCCGAGATCGAGGTGGAACCGACCGGGCTGTCGCAGCATCTGGCGGTGCTGCGCCGCTCGGGCATCGTGACCGCGCAGCGCGAGGGGACCACCGTGGTCTACGCGCTGGCTGGTGGCCGGGTGGCCGGGCTGCTGCGCGCGGCCCGCGAGCTGCTGGCCGAGAAGCTGTCCGGGCAGCATGAGCTGCTCAGTGAGCTGTTGGAGGACAAAGCCGGAAGCGACGCCTCGTGAGCCTGTTGACCTCGGCGGGCTCGGCGAGGTGTTCGCCGTTCGGAGCGGGTTGCTGGCCGGGTTGTGGCAGCCAGCGCATCAGCCCCCGGCCCGGGTGATCTTCGGCTGATCGTGTGGGTATTGGCTGGTGAGCGGGGGGAGAGGCAACGATGGGGTTGTGGCGGAAGATCGCGAAAACGGGCCGGGTGGCCGAGCCCGCGCCGGAGCGCGAAGGCGGTGAGCCGACGGCGAAGGCGGCGGAGCTCGCTGGATCGGTGCAGATCAGGCATGTGGATGCGGGGTCGTGTAACGGGTGCGAGGTGGAGATCGCCTCGGCGTTCGGCCCGGTGTATGACGCCGAGCGGTACGGCGCGCGCCTGGTGGCCTCACCCCGGCATGCGGACGCCCTGCTGGTGACCGGGCCGGTGACCCGCAACATGGAGGTGGCACTGCGCCGCACCCATGACGCGGTTCCCGAGCCGCGGCTGGTGATCGCGCTGGGTGACTGCGCGCGCAACTGCGGGGCGTTCGCCGGAGCCTACGGGGTGGCCGGGGCGGTGAGCGACGTGGTGCCGGTGGACGTGGAGGTGCCGGGGTGCCCGCCGGAGCCTGCGGCGATCGTGGCGGCGTTGCGGGGACTGACCGGCCGATGAACCTGGTCGGCACGCTGTATGTGCTGGCGCTGTCCGGCTGTGCGGTCGCCGCGCTGGCCGCCTTGCTGGCTCCGCCACGGGCGCGGCTGCAGCTGGCGGGCTGGTGCACGGCAGGCGCGGGCGGGTTGGGAGCGGCGGCGGGTATAGCGGCCATCGTGGCTGCCGGGGCCGGTCAGAGCTGGTCGGCCTGGCTGCCGGAGCTGCTGCCGCTGGCCGGGGTACGGCTGGCGCTCGACCCCTTGGGCGGGGTGTTCGTCGCGGTCACCGGGGTGGTGGCGGTGTGCGCGGCGATCTACGGGATCGGCTACTGCGACCACGGCCTGGACGGTCGCGTGTTCCAGTCCGTGCTGCCGATGTTCGTGGCGGCCATGCTGCTGGTGCCCGCCGCGGCCAGCGTGAGCACGTTCCTGCTGGCCTGGGAGCTGATGGCCGTGTCGTCGCTGCTGCTGGTGCTGGCCGACCACGGGCGGCGGGCGGCGGTGGGCCGGGCCGGGCTGTGGTACGCGGTCATGACCCACCTCGGCCTGGTGACGATTCTGGCGGGGCTGGTCGCGTTCGCCGCCGGGGCCGGCGGAGAGAGCTTCGAGCAGTTGCGCGCCGCCGAACTGCCGCCGGGCGCCAGGAGCGTCGTGTTCCTGGCGACGTTCGCCGGGTTCGCCTCCAAGGCCGGCATCGTGCCGCTGCACGTGTGGCTGCCGCGGGCGCATCCGGAGGCGCCGAGTCACGTCTCGGCCCTGATGAGCGCGGCGATGGTGAACATGGGTGCCTACGGCGTCGTCCGGGTCGGGCTGGATCTGCTGGGTGGCGGGCCGGCCTGGTGGTGGCTGCTGGTGCTGACGGCAGGCGCGGCGTCGGCGCTGTTCGGGATCTTGCAGGCGGTGGTGGCCTCGGATCTGAAGCGGCTGCTGGGCTACTCCACGACGGAGAACATGGGCCTGGTGCTGGTCGGGGTGGGCGCGGCGGGCTTCTTCGCGGCTTCCGGGGTTCCCGTCCTGGCGGCGTTGGCGCTGGCCGCGGCGCTGCTGCACGTGGTCAACCACGCCGCGTTCAAGACCGTGTTGTTCCTGTCGGCGGGCTCGGTGCTGCACGCGACGGGCACCCGCGATCTGGACGCGCTGGGCGGGCTGCGCACGCGCCTGCCGTACACCACTGTCGTGTTCGCGGTCGGCGCGTTGTGCGCCTCGGCGCTGCCGCCCGGCAACGCCTTCGTCAGCGAGTGGCTGCTGCTGCAGAGCCTGATCCACGCCCTGCCCGGTTCCGGGGTGGCGGGTGCGGTGACGATGCCGCTGGCCGTGGGGGTGATCGCGTTGTCGGCGGGGCTGGCGGTGGCCACCTTCGTCAAGGCGTTCGGCGTGGGGTTCCTGGCCCGGCCGCGCAGCGCGGAGGCCGAGCGGGCGAGCGAGAGCCCGTCGGCCATGCTCGGCGGGATGGCGCTCTCGGCGGCGGGCTGCGTGGCTTTGGCGCTCGCTCCCACGCTGGTCGTGCCCGCGCTCGGCCGGGCGGTCGGCGTGGTGTTCCCGGGACGGGACGTGGTGAGCGGGGAGCTGACGTTGCGGCTGACCGGGGTCGCAGGAATGGTCTCGCCGCTGCTGATCGCACTGGCCTTGGTAGCGGCTGTCGCGGGCGTGCTGGGCCTGGTGCGGGTGACGGCCACCCGGCGGGCACGGCGCGCCGCCCGGCTGTGGGATTGCGGCGCGGGACCGATGTCGGCGCGGATGGAGTACACCGCGACGTCGTTCGCCGAGCCGTTGCAGCGGGTCTTCGACGATGTGCTGGCCCCCGAAAGCGATGTGGACGTCACTCCGGTGAAGGAGTCGGCCTACTTGGTGGAACGCGTGCGCTTCCACGCGCGGGTGCCGGACCGGATTGAGCATCGGCTCTACGATCCGCTGATCGCCGTCGCGGAGGCCGTCGGGCGTGGCGCCCGCGGGCTGGCCACTGGCAGCGTGCACCGCTATCTCGGCTACGGGTTCTGGGCGCTGACCGCAGCGCTGATCGTCTTGGTGGTGCTGTGGTGACGGGTGTGATCGGAGCGGTGGTCCAGGTGCTCGTCGTCGGGGTCGGCTCGCCGCTGCTGGTGGGGATGATGCGCCAGGTTCGCGCCCGGCTGGAGGGACGCGCCGGGGCCGGGATTGGCCAGCCATGGCGGGATCTGCGCAAGCTGATGCGCAAACAGGCGATCACCCCGCACGGCACCGGCTGGGTGTTCCGGCTGGCGCCGCTGGTGCTGGCCGGCACGGCGCTGGTCGTGGCAGCGGTGGTGCCGCTGGTGACCACGGCCTCGCCGCTGGACGGCGTGGCCGACCTGTTCGCGGTGACCGCATTGCTGGCGCTGGGGTCGGTGGCGCTGGCGCTGGGCGCCCTGGACACCGGGACGGCGTTCGGCGGGATGGGCGCCAGCCGGGAGATGACCGTGCTGGCGCTGGTGGAGCCGACGATCCTGGTGTCGGTGTTCGCGCTGTCGATCAGGGTCGGCTCTACCAGCCTGGGAGCGATCGTGACGGCGACGGTGGAGGATCCGCTGTCGGTGATCTCGCCGGTGAGCGTGCTGGCCGCGGTCGCGCTGGCGATCGTCACGATCGCGGAGACCGGCCGGATCCCGGTGGACAATCCCTCCACGCATCTGGAGCTGACCATGATCCACGAGGCGATGGTGCTGGAGTATGCCGGGCCTGACCTGGCGCTGATCGAGTGGGCATCGGCGATGCGGCTGTCGGTGCTCCTGGGCCTGCTGGCCAGCCTGTTCTTCCCGCTGGGGATCGCCACCACGGACGCGGGAGTACTCGCCCTGCTGGTGTCGATGATCGCGCTTGTGGCCAAGGTGGGGCTGCTGGGGGTGCTGCTGGCGGTCGGTGAGGTGTTCATGGCCAAGCTGCGGTTGTTCCGTGTTCCTGAGCTGCTGGCCGGTTCGTTCCTGTTGGCGCTGCTGTCCGTGGCCGCTTCCTTCTTCCTGGCCTGAACATGGGCGTGAACATGACTGATGCGATGTACATCCAGCTGCTGGACCTGGCCTGCGGGGCGTTTTTGCTCACGGGCGTGCTGGTGCTGTGGCGGCGCGACCTGGCGGCGATTGTGTGGCTGTTCGCCCTGCAAGGGGTGGCCTTGACCGCGCTGGTTGTCGTCATGGGCGTCCGGCAGGCAGACCCCGAGCTGATCCTCGTCGGTCTCGGGGTGGGCGCGTTGCGTGCCGTGCTGCTGCCGTACCTGATGCGCCGCGCGCTGGTGGCGAGCGGCGAGGGCCGCGAAACGCAGCCGCTGGTCAACGTGGCGACCTCGCTGCTGGTGGCGGCGGTGCTGGCGATGCTGGCCTACGCGGTATCCCAACCGCTGGTGCGGCTGTCGCCCACCCCGGCCACGCAGGCAGTGCCGATCGCGCTGACCGTGCTGCTGATGGGGTTCTTCGTCCTGGTGACCCGGCGGCGGGCGTTGTCGCAGCTGGTGGGGTTCCTGCTGATGGACAACGCCATCACCGCCACCGCGTTCCTGACCACCAGCGGTGTCCCGCTGGTGGTCGAGCTCGGGATCTCCCTGGACGTCCTGCTGGCCGTCTTGGTGCTGCAGGTGCTGACCACCCGGATGCGGGCCGCGTTCGGCGGTACCGACCTCGACGAGCTGCGGGAGTTGCACGACTGATGGACAGCCTGCTGGTGATCGCTCCGGTCGCGGTGCCCGCGGCCGCCGCCTGCGTCTACGCGGTGCTCGGATGGAACCGCATCACCGCCTGGCTGGGCGCGCTGTCCGCGGCCGGGCTGCTGGCCTGCGCCGTCGCGCTGGCGGCGGTGGGCCGGCGCGACGCGCTGGGCGGGCTGCTGCTCAGCGACGCGCTGAGCGCGTTCATGCTGCTCGTGATCGGCGCGGTCGCGCTACTGGCGATGGTGGCCAGCCCCGCCTACCTGGCGGCCGAGCTGGCCGCCGGGCATACCGGCCCGCGCGCGATGCGCCGCTACGGGGTGCTGACCCAGTCCTTCATCGCCGCGATGGCGCTGGCCGTCCTGGCCTCCAGCCTGGGCCTGCTGTGGGTCGCCATCGAGGCGACCACCATCCTGACCGCCTTCCTGGTCGGGCACCGGCGCACCCGCCAGGCCACGGAGGCCGCGTGGAAATATGTGGTCATCTGCTCGGTCGGCATCGCGCTCGCGCTGCTGGGCATCGTCATGGTCCACTACGCCGGCACCCACGCCGGTGTGGCCTCCCTGGACTGGGCGGTGCTGGCCGAGCATGCGGGCCGGCTCGACCCCGGGGTGATGCGGATCGCGGTCATGCTGCTCGTGCTCGGGTTCGGCACCAAGGCAGGGCTGGCACCGATGCACGCCTGGCTGCCGGATGCGCACAGCCAGGCCCCGGCTCCGGTGTCGGCGCTGATGTCCGGGGTGCTGCTGTCGGTGGCGTTCTACGCCATCCTGCGCGTCAAGGTCATCGCCGACGTGGCGCTCGGCGCCGGGTTCACCCGCACGCTGCTCGTCATCGTGGCGCTGGCCTCCCTGGCCGTGGCCGCGCTGCTGCTGCTCGGGCAGCGCGACTACAAGCGGCTGCTGGCCTACTCCAGCATCGAGCACATGGGCCTGCTCGCCCTAGGCGCGGCGATCGGCAACACCCTCGCCCTGGTCGCGGTCCTGCTGCACATCCTCGGGCACGGGCTCGGCAAGTCGGTGTTGTTCCTGTCCGCAGGACAGCTGCACCAGGCGCTCGGCAGCAGCCGGATCCACGTGGTACGCGGCCTCATGACCAGAGCGCCGCTGCTGGCCGGGGCGTTCGGGCTGGGGCTGCTGGCCTTGCTCGGCCTGCCGCCGTTCAGCCTGTTCTCCAGCGAGCTGGGCATCGCGCGGGCGGGCTTCGCCGCCGGGTTGGGCTGGGCGATCGCGGCGGCCCTGGCGCTGATGCTGGTCATCGTCGCGGCCATCGGGCGTCACAGCCGGCGGATGCTGCTGGGCGGCGAGGCGGGCGAGGCCATCGCGCTGCCCCGAACCGTGGCCGTCCCGCTGATCGCGGGCCTGGCCGCGTGTGCCGTCCTGGGCATCGCCCTGGGGCCGCTGCATTCCTTGCTACAAGCCGCCGCCACCATCGCCGGAGCAACACCATGAGCATGCGCACCATCGCCGACATCAGCCCCGGCGAGCTGCCCGAGCAAGCCGCCCGGCTGCTGGCCGACGGCCACCGGCTGGCGCTGGTCTCCGCACGCCAGGAGGCCGACGGGTTCGGCTTGGCTTACCTGTACGTCGCCGGTGGCCCGGATCGCCGTACCGAGCTACGGCTCCGCCTCCCCTCCGAGCAGCCGGCGGTGCCCAGCCTGGCCCACCTGTCCTTCCCCGCGGGCCGGTTCGAGCGGGAGATCCGCGACCTGTACGGGATCACCCCACTCGGCCACCCGCTCCCCCGGCGGCTGGTGCGCCACCACCACTGGCCGCGCGGCTGGTACCCGATGCGGGCCGACGCCGGGCCGCCGCCCTCCTTCGGCGACCCCGAAGGGCCTTACCCGTTCGTCACCGTGGAGGGCCAGGGCGTCTACGAGATCCCCGTCGGACCCGTCCACGCCGGCCTCATCGAACCGGGGCATTTCCGCTTCTCCGTGGTCGGCGAGACCATCATCAAGCTCAAGGCCAGGCTCTGGTTCGTGCACAAGGGCATCGAGAAGCTCTTCGAGGGCCGTCGGCCCGCCGACGGGCTGGAACTGGCCGAGCGCGTCAGCGGCGACACCTCCGTCGGTCACGCGCTCGCCTACTGCCTGGCCGTGGAAGAGGCCACCCAGACCCCGGTCAGCGTGCGGACGCAGCGGGCCCGCGCCATGCTGCTGGAGCTGGAACGCCTCTACAACCACGTCACCGACCTGGGCGCGCTCTGCAACGACGTGGCCTTCGGCATCCTGCACGCACACACCGGGCGCATCCGCGAACAGCTGCTGCGGCTCAACGCCGAGGTCACCGGACACCGGCTGCTGCGCGGCGGCATCGGCCTCGGCGGCGCCCACCTGCAAGCCCTCCCCGACCCCGATCGGCTGCGCGCCATCGGCACCGACGTGGCCGAAATCGCCGAGCTCGCCCTGCGGCACACCGTGGTCGCCGACCGCTTCACCGGCACCGCCGTCCTGTCCAGCGAGGCCGCCCGTGACCTCGGCACGCTCGGCTACGTCGCCCGCGCCAGCGGCCTGGACCTCGATGCCCGCCGCGACCACCCCTTCACCGACCTCGGCGACTTCACCCCCGCCCACCGCACCAGCGGGGACGTGCTGGCCCGCTTCCAGATCCGGGCCGAGGAAATCGCCACCTCCATCGCCCTGATCACTCATCTGGTCAACGGGCCCACGGCTCCGGCGGATTCTCCGCCGGCCGAGGGATCTTCCTCGGGTGTGGGACTCGTCGAGGGCTGGCGCGGCACGATCGCCCACCGCATCGAGCTCGCCCCCGACGGGACCCTCACCCGCGTGAAGATCGTCGATCCGTCATTCTTCAACTGGCCCGCTCTTCCGGTAGCGCTCAACAGCGCGATCGTCCCCGATTTTCCCCTGGTCAACAAAAGCTTCAACCTGTCCTACGCCGGCAACGACCTCTGACAGCAAGATGCGCCAGCACGCGAGCGGCCCGTCAAGGTCGCCATCGTGGACGTGAGCTTCAACCACCCGACCGCTCGCTTGCTCTTCCCGGACAGCCGCCCCTGGCCAGGCCTGCGCGCGTGTACGTGAAGCAGGCACCTCTGGAGTGAACCGCCGGGGGCCGTGGGGGCCACCGATGAAGTCGCCGCACTGTCGGGCGGCGCAGCGGGCGTCTACCCGGCTTCTTCCACCACGGATTTTGGTGGGTTACCCCACGTCAACTCGAGGCCTTCCGCGTTCAAGAGCGGTCCCAGAGCAGGGGAAGCTCGAACCGGTCATACCGATCCCAGACAAGGTTCTCCCGGACGTCGACGACGCCGCCGAGCCCCTTGGCCATCGTCACAGCCGCCGCCGCCTCGGTGCGCGTCGCCGTGTGGCCGGACAGCGTCACGATGCCGTTCTGCACCTGCACGACGATCCCGGTCCGGTCGTTCCACCGGGCCTGCTCGGGGATCGAGTTCTCGACCCAGCGCTTCAGCTCCGCATCGTCACGCACGTACGCCTTGAGCAGGTCGCGCCTGGCGGCAGACAGGGTCCTTCGGCCTTTCCGCCAACCGACCTCCGGCCCTGCACCCGGCAGGTGCGTCATCGTCGTGACCATCACCAGGAGGAGATAGGCATGACAAGCAGTGGCGACTTCGGGACGTCGCGTCCAGCCGCGGCCGAGCCGGTGCTGGAGGTCCTCGAGCGTGAGGAGTGCCTGGCCCTGGTGGCACCGGGCGGCATCGGCCGGGTGGCGTTCAACGGCTCACACGGGCCGACGGTGCTGCCGGTCAACTACAAGTTCCACGACGGCGCCATCGTCTTCCGCACCTCCTACGGCGGGCCGATGGATCAGGACCTGCGCACCGGCGTGCAGGGCGTGGACATCCTGATCGGTTTCCAGGTGGACCGGATCGACGGGATGAAGGAGGCATTCAGCAGGCCGCACCAATCAGCGAACGGGTGCCCGCGCGGCGGCACTCCGGGGGTGTCCGGCGCTCGTAGCAGTGACAACGATGTGCGGCTCGTTTCCCCCGCTCGACCTGCCCGGAAGGGGCCTTATGTCGAGCCGCCCGGGAACTCTCGGTCACTCACAGCTCCCTTGTGTGCGATCGCGCGCGGGCCCGAGCGGAGGGCGGTCGCCGACGCTGCCATCCTGCTGTCAGCCAACGCGCAGGACGGTCTTGAGCTCCGCCATGGCGTCGGCTGCGTAGACGACTCCTTCCCGCCCGAGGCCGGCGTATCCTGTCCCGCCGAACGGCAGGGCGTCTGAGCGGCGGTCGCTGGTGCCGCCGATGACGACCCCTCCGAAATCAAGCGCGGTGGCAAGAGTCTCAGCCACCTCGAGACTGCGGGTGAACACACCCGCGTGGATGCCGCCCCCACCACGGTTGGCCATCTCGATCGCTTGGGCGGTGTTGTCGAAGGCCTCAAGGCCGGTTACCGGACCGAACACCTCTTCATGGGCGAGGTCTGCGGTATCGGGAATGTTCTCCAGCAACGTCGGGAGATAGCGAGGCCCGTCGGTGTCCCCACCGGAGAGAACGACCGCTCCACGATCGCGGGCGTCCTCGACCAGCTTGCTCACCCGCTGGAGCGCCGCCCAGTCGATGAGCGGGCCCATATCGCTGTCTTCGCGTGACTTGAGTCCCCCAAGTACAAGCTCCGTGGCCTCGATGAGGCGTTCGCGAGCCTCGGCGTAGAGCGACCGGTGGATCAGGATCCGCTGAACGTGCAGGCAGTTCTGTCCGGCGGCGCCGAAAGCCCCGTCGACGAGGGCGGGGACGGCGACGTCGAGGTCGGTGTCCGCCATCAGGATGGTCGGGCAGATGCCGCCGAGCTCCATGAGCATCCGCTTCAGGCCGGCGGTTCTGTGCACCAGCGCGCCGACCCTTCGCCCGCCTGTGAAGCTGACGAACCGAACCCGCGCGTCGGCGATCATCGAGGACGCGACGGACGCGTCACCGGGGAGCACGCTGAGCCGACCGGCGGGAAGACCGGCGTCGCAGAGTGCCCTGGCGAGCAGGAGAGCTGACAGCGGTGCGCGCTCGTCCGGCTTGACGATGACGGCGTTGCCTGCCGCGAGGGCCGGCCCGACCTTGTGGGCGACCAGGTTCAGAGGGTCGTTGTAGGGAGTGATCGCGACGACGACGCCGACAGGTTGACGGTGAACCGAGCCTCGCCAGCCCGCAGTGCCCGGCCGGTCGTCCGCCGGTGGTGCGGCACCGGATGAGCTCAGGGCCGCCGCCGCGCTCAGCCGCAGGGTGTGGGCGGCGCGAACCGCTTCCTTGCGCGCCTCACGAATCGTCTTGATGCCCTCAGCGGCGATCAGCTGTGCGAACTTCTCGTCGGCGTGGCTGATCCGGTCGGCGGCGTGGTTCAGGACGGCAGCCCGCTCACTGGCAGGCCAGCGCGGGCCCTGCATCGACTTCACGGCCGCGGCCAGAGCCGCCTCCGTTTCCGCCCGGCCCGCCACGGCGACCTGGCCGACGAGCTCACCCGTGTCGGGATCGGTGACCGCGACGGCATGGTCGCTCGGCGACCAGCTTCCCCCGGCCAGGAGAGGCCAGTACTCACTCATCTCGTGCTGCTCCTTGCTGGTGTGACTGGATCAGGTCCCCGCGGGGCTTCGACGGCGATAGGCCTGCGTCTTCATGCGGTTGCCGCACAGGTGCGGTGAGCACCACCGGGCCCGGCCGGGACGGGATTGGTCGTAGAAGACCCATTGACAGTCGGGGGCCGGGCAGACCCTGAGCCGCTGCCAGGTACCATCCGCCGTGGCGGTGACTGCCGCCGCGGTGATCTGGCCGAGCGCGACGGTCACCGGGTCACCGAGGACCACCAGCTCAGCGCCGCGTGCGGTCAGCTTGACCTTCAGGGGGAAGTCGAGCAGGACCTCGCCGTGCTCACGAAGGGCCTGGCGAAGGGCCGCGCGCAAGTCGTGGGCGCGGGCGAGATGGGTGTGGTCGGCCACACCGTCAGGACCCAGCAGGTCGTGCTCGCGCAGCCAGCGTTCCAGGTCGGCGGGTGTGGCCAGGCTGTCGTTCGCTTCCAGACGCCGGCCGTGAACGACGAAGGCGCGCTGATCGTCGGTGTTGGCGAAATGGTGGATCAGCGCGACGCCGTCGGGCAGGCCGGTGACCTCCTCAGGCTTGGCCGGCGGCAGCATCGCCGATGTCTCCCCGGACTCTGCGGTAGGCGTCCTTCACCCGGATGCGGTCACCGTCGAAGGCGAAGATGTCGCAGCCGTGCACCTCGTGCACCCGCCCGTCCTCATCCGTGCGGGTGTAGGACCACTTCGAGGCGCCGCGGTCACCGACGATGAACGCCTCGCCGCCCTGCGACTCGTATCCCTCGTCGTAGGCGAGCATCAACGCGAAGCCGCGCCGCACCTCCTCGCGCCCGCGGAAAGTGGTTCCAGGCTCGATGCCGACGGAGGCCACGAAGACGCAGTCGTCCGTCATGAACTCCATGAGCAGGTCGAGGTCCTTCTTCTTCCACGCCGCGCCGAATTCGGCCAGCCTCTCCACCGTCATGTCCATCGCTCAGATCCTTCCTTCGAAGTGGTCCGCCATGTAGGCGTCCAGATCCGGTCCTTCCGGGTTGGCCAGCACGTGCCGCAGCCACGCCCGCCGCTCGAAATCGGTGGCTTCCAGCTCCCATACGCACCCGATGGCCTGGCTCGGATGGGGCCGCAGCTCCTCCGGCCGATCCAGCGGCGACGAGAACAGCCGCTGATGCACCTCGTTGTCGCCGGACCACCAGTCGATCAGCGCGAAGCAGAAGTCGCCCGCGTCATGCGCGATGGCGAAGCCGACGCCGTGGCGTCCGCCACCGTGCGCCTGCTGCGGCAGCGCCGAGGCCGCGATCTTCGCGGTCGCCGTCATCAGAGCGGTACGCGGAGCCTCGGCGTGCGCGGCGATGCCGTACATCTTCACCGCCCACCCGCCGACCGCCTCGATGCCGTGAAAGCTGATCGTGCGGGGTCGATATCCAGTGCCCATCCAACCTCCTCAAATCAACACCTGCTAAATAGATAGCAGGTGTCGTAAACCTTGACAAGGCGCGCCGAGGGCACGAGGCCATGGCCGGCCGTCGGACGGCGGGTGTCGCGGGGATGTGCGCCAGGTCGCGCTCACCGCGGTCGCGCCGAGAAGTGAGGTGGTGGTCGGCGTGGACGGATCTCCCGACGGCGACAAGGCGGTCGGATTCGCTTTCGCGGAGGCCGCGTTGCGTGGTGTGCCCCTGCGTGCCGTACACGGCTGGTCATCGCTCGATCTACGCGACGGGTTCATGCCTCTGCCGGATGACGGCGAGGTTGAGAAGGGAGAGGTACGGCTACTCGACAAGGCGCTGTCGGGCTGGATCGACCGCTCCCCCGGAATCGAAGTGGTGCAGGAGGTCGTCCATGGCCATCCGGCCGATGTCCTGAGACACGCGTCGCAGGACGCCGCGCTCCTGGTGGTCGGCTCCCATGGGTACGGCCAGCTCGCCGGCATGTTGCTCGGCTCGGTGAGCCAGGCCGTACTGCATCACGCGTACTGCCCAGTGGCCGTCGTACGGACTGATCGCGGTGCCGGCGACGCCCAAGAAAAACCCGCCGACCAGCAACACGGCCAGCGAGCTCTGCCCCGCGACACCGATGAACAGCACCGGCACGATGGCGGCGGCCGAGATCAGCGGGAACATCACCCGGCCGCCGTACCGGTCGGTCAGTGCCCCCACCGGAATCCGCCCCAGCGAACCGACGATCACCGGCACCGCCACCAGCAACGCCTGCTGCGGCGCCGACAGACCCAGCAACTCCTTAAACCGCGGACCCAGAAGGCCGGCAGCGACAAGGAGCACCAGGAAGTCTCCATGCTCAACCTCCACCTCCTTCAGTCCGCGCTGGTGTTCATCAACACCCTGCTCGTCCAGTCCGTCCTCAAGGACCCCGCCTGGCAGCAGCGACTCACCGACGCCGACAAACGCGGCCTGTCGCCGCTGTTCTGGTCCAACGCCAACCTCTACGGCACCATCGACATCGACATGGGCCGACGCCTCGACCTCGGCCTGGGAGGGATATCACTCTAAGTATGGGAACGATCACTTTGGGTAGATGATCGAAGGTAAAGATCAACCACACAGCATTCGGGGGAATGTGATCATGTCTACCACACGGGGAACCGCCGCTCTGGCCACCACACGTGGATCGGCTCAGGAGGGCAACTGTCGGCTCGGAGTGGCCGCCGCCTCTCATCATGGCGGGGAAAACCCCCGTCCGAAGCGGCGGAGGTTCCGCTGCGGGAGTTGCTCGGCGATGAGGTACTGGACCTGCTGCTGGCCGGCTCGCGGGACGGCAAGGGCGGACTGCGGCTGACCGGTGAGGGCTCGATGCTCGGACAGTTGGTCAAGGCGGTGCTGGAGCGCGCGCTGGAGGCCGAGCTGACCGCGCATCTGGGCTATGGCAAGCACGATCAGTCCGGCAACGGCTCGGGCAACTCCCGTAACGGGAAGATCGCCAAGACGGTGCAGACCGGAGTCGGCCCGGTCCGCCTGGCGGTGCCGCGGGACCGGGCCGGCACCTTCGAGCCAGTGCTGGTGCCCAAGCGGGCCGGCCGGCGGGCCAGCACGCTCCAAGCGTGCCGCCGGCCGTTTCCCCTGCCGCCGAGCACCGCCGCGCGCAGGCTCTCGTAGTGTTCACTGATCTTGGCTCGGCTGGGCGTGTCGCCGGGGGTCAGCGCCCAGTCGCCGCCTCCGGGTCGCGGGGTTCGCGTCGTCGTGTGAGCGCCCGCTCCACCGAGCGCGGATGCACCGGGAAGCCGAACTCGGCTTCGATGAGTTTGGCCAGCGCCCGGCCCTTGAGACTCGGATCGGCGGCCCGCCACTGCTCGACCCGGTCCATGACCGGCTCGGTCAGCTTGCGCGGCCCTTTGGGGCCGGGCTTGCCCGGCACCAGCCCTGCCGGGCCCGCCGCGTCCAGTGCGGCAGCGGCGGTATAGAACGAGGCACGGGAGAAGCCGAACGCGGCGGCCGCCACCGTGACCGGCACCCGATCGACCAGGACCCTGCGGACCATCTCGTACTTGACCTGCACGAGATCACGCGGGTCGAAGAACGCCGAGGAGGAGAACAGCGGATCGACCACCGCGCCGGCCCGCTGGTTGAACACCCCGGCCGCTGTCAGCACCGCCGCCTTGCCGTCCATGCTCTCTCCCGGAATTCTGTCACGATCTATGCTCAGATGATTACGCCGCGTGTTCCGGAAGGCAAGCTCAGCCACCCCGATCCCGAGGCATAACTACCAGCCCAGGCGGATAGCCGGACGGGACTGCGAGACAGGGACGGCTCGACGCGGCGTAATCTTCTGACGTTCGCGGCGCAGACTCCTGGTCATGATCAGAGTCCGCGCCCGGGAGCGTTACGCGGTCCGACGATCGACCAGATCCGCCAGCGCCACCAGGTCCGCGGTCCGAAACGGACACCGTCCCGCAGCCATGACCCGAAACGGGTCAATCGGCCACCACGTCCGTCCACGCTGCGGGGATAGGCCGCCGTCGGCCCTGCTCATCGAGATAGAACACCACATCGCCGCTCCAGCACCGCGACCTGGCCACGAACTGCAGCACCTGCCCGGCAAGCGGATGGAACGGATGAGTGACCCTCACCAGACCATCTTCAGGATCACGAACCTGAGGAGTTGACGGATCGGGATAATGCGATCACCGAGAGCTTCTTCGCCTCGCTGGAGTGCGAGTTGATCGACCGGCGCACCTTCCACACCAGGTCAGAAGCCGAACGAGCCCTGTTCAGCTACATCGAGGAGTTCTACAACCCGCGCCGCCGTCACCCCGCCAACGGCCAGCTCAGCCCCGCCGAATACGAACGCCGACACGCGCTCAAGAACGCCCACGACCTCGACTATGCTGCCGCGTAGTCGCAAGCCCTGATGTGTCTATCGAACCGGGGCAATTCCAGTCGACGACCAACGCTCCGGCTGCTCGCCCAGCCCGGCAAGCCTGCGCACCGACCTCGAGCTCGCACGCCGCGAGATCATCCAGCTTCGAACCGAACGTGACCAGCTCAAACACAACCTCCGCCTCCACCTCCGCCTCCACCTCGGCCACCAACTCGACCAGCTCACCAACAAGACCCTCGTCGAACGGATCGATGAATTGACCCGCGACAACCAACGACTGAACACCGACCTTCAACAGGCCAGGACCGAGACCCAGCAACTACGCGGCCGCGTCACCGAACTCGAGGACGATCTGGCCGCCGCGAGGACCAGCCTGCGCCGGATGATCCGCGAAGGAAGCCTTCCCGACTCCGCCCGCTGACCCACCGTGCATGAGCCGCCCGCGGCGGTAGGCCTGGTCCGAGCCGACCGCATCGTCTCCCTGATCCTGAACGACGGTCAGGTGCACGGCGCGCGGACGGAGGAGGCGGGCGAGGACGGCCACGACGCCCTGGGGGCCGTGCTGGACACTGGCGCCGTCTCCAGGTTCACACCCCCGGCCCGCCGCCGCACCCGGCGGCGAAGCGCTCGGCCTCCGGGCCCGCCATTACCGGTTCAGGGAATAGGCGGTGTCAATGAGGTCGCGCAGAAAGGTGTCGAGGTCGTCTAGACCGTAGGCCTTGAGCGTCTGAGGGGTCTGAGTGAGCAGGTAGGTCAGGGCCGTGTTGACACACATGGTCACCATGGCGGCGGCCGCCTGCGTCGCGGGTAGACCCGCCGCCCGTTGGGACTCCAGGTGCAGCGCCAGGTCGGCCTTGGTGAGTTCGGCCAGCGTCTGCTGCAGGCCCGGCCTTCGTGCGGCCTCGGCATGCAACTCGAGGTAGGCCAGCACTCTGGATCTGTTGGCCGTGAGCGCACGGGCGAGCAGGTCGCTCAGCAGTGCGACGAGCCCGTCGCGCCCCTCGATCCGGGTTGCCTGCGCTCGTTTCAGGTCGGCCCAGTAGCGCTCGACGCACCGCTCGGCGGCGGCCTGCAGCAGCGCGTCGCGGCTGGCGAAGTAGTTCTTGGCCGTGCCCTCCGGCAGTCCTGCTTGGCGATCCACGGCTCTGTGGGTCAGGCCTCTGCCGCCCTGATGGGCCAGCACTTCGATCGCTGAGTCACGCAGTTGGTCGCGCCGATCCCGGTTCTCCGCCATGGCCCTCATTATCGCGACTTGCCCTGTTTACCACAACCGTGGTACCACATTTGTGGTGAACGAAGGAGATGTGACATGAATAGAACCGCGGCCGTCGTGGGTGCCGGCATCGGCGGACTGGCCACCGCCATCGGGCTGCGCAGCATCGGCTGGGAGGTGACCGTGCTCGAACGCTGGCCGCAGATCAGACCGGAGGGCACCGCGCTCGGCCTACGTCCCGACGCACAGGCCGCGCTCGCGCGACTCGGCCTCGCCGAGGAACTACGCCACCATACGATTCCCTACCGCAAGGCCCGGATCCGCACGCCTGGCGGTCGCCGGATCGCCGATCTGCCACTGGAACGCATCGAGCGCAAGGGCGGCGCACCGGTCTTGATGCTGTCTCGGATCTCACTGATGGGCCTGCTGCTCAGCGCCGTGGGAGATACCGCGATCGTGACCGGGATAAATATCACCGACCCGGAGTCGCTGCGCAAGGACTACGACCTGGTGGTTGGGGCGGACGGACTGCGCAGCGTGGTTCGCACCGCCTACTTCGGTACCGCCACCCAACCTCGCTACACCGGGATCGTGGCCTGGCGGGGCGTCGCCGGATTCGAGCCACCCGAGCACGGCGAGACGTGGGGGCCCGGCCAGGTGTTCGGTATCACACCTCAAGAGCCTGGCTCCACCAACTGGTACGCCGCCGTGTCGACCCCTGAGGGCCACCGCGAAACCCTTGACGACCTGCGCGCCCGCTACGCGGGCTGGCACGACCCCATCCCACGCATCCTCGCCGAAGCCGACGAGGATGCGGTGCTGCGGCACGAGATCTACGACCTGTCTCCCCACCTGGAGTCGTTCGTGGCAGGCAACGTCGCTCTGGTCGGCGACGCGGCGCACGCCATGACACCCTCACTCGGGCAGGGGGCGTGTCAAGCGCTGCTGGATGCGGCCGCGCTCACCGACTGCCTGCAGACCGCCGGAGATGTGGAGTCCGGGCTGCACGTCTACGACGCCCGACGCAGGAAGCCCGCCCAGCGCATCGTGACGTTGTCGCGCCGCATGACCGGCTTGGCCGGCCACCGCCTGGCAGGACCACGCAACCTCCTCTTGCGTCTCCTGCCCGCCTGAAGGGTCGCGCCTCTGCGCCTGACGCTCGGGTCGGGCGCGATCCGCGGCACGCCTCACGGCCCTCCGGTCCGTGCAATGATTTGCCCGCCGTGCTGGCCGGCATCAAGATCCGCCTGCCTGTCGGCCGGCCCCACACCCGGCCCGGTGCGGTCGCCGCCGGCAAGGCCTACTCGTCCCGCCACCTCTCGACGGTCCACTGGCGCGGCGGCTGCAAGCAGCCCACTTGCCTAACGTGGCTTCACGACCTTCAAGCCGCTGAGCAGCTAGATCGCTTGACAACCCCAGATAAGCAACCCGCCGAATTCGCTCTCAGGGGTGTCGATCGACACCATCCGGATCGACATCTCGATCGTCGGGGTGTCGCCGTCGGTCACCTTCACGAAGCGGTAGTCCTGAGCCGGGCGGCTGGGGCCGACGAAACCGAGATCCACCATCGCTGCACTCCCTGCACGATCAAGACGAAGGCTGCATGACCTGCCGTACCAGGGCGGGGTCACCTGCAGGTCTCCGTCATACAGCGCGCCGAACGAGCCGATCACCTGCAGGCCGGCGGGCCATGCAGGTCGACCGTCCAGCCCGGGGCCGCCTCAGGGCCGGCGTCCACAGCGGCGTCCACCCTGGCCACCCAGTGCAGGCCGTGCTCCAGCGGCCAGGCCGTGACGGCGTCGATGCGCTCACCGTGCCCGGCGTCGGCGGCCAGCGCCACGCTGACCTCCACCAGCAGGGCCGGCCGGTAACCGCCCGCGCCGACCTCAACGCCGCCGGCGGCGGCGCCCGCGCCTACCGCGACGGGGAGAACGCGGTGACCCCGTTCTTCGGGTTCATGGCGGACATCGGCGAGCAGGAGGTCATCGAGGACGAGGTGCCGTTCCTGCAGTTGACCGCCAAGAAGATCAAGTGCGACAACCAGGCCTTCGGCAAGTACCGGGGCGGGATGGGCCACGAGATCGCGGTGGCCGCCCGCGGGCACCCCGGTGTGGGGGTTCGCCACTGTGTGCAGCGGGTCCAAGTTGTGGGCGAGAGCCGCCTGCAGCCGGCGTGAGTTCGCCCAGGCGTACTCGGGTCCGCGGACACCGCGGCGCTGGCGTACGTCGAGCAGCAGACGAACGTCGGCGTGCCGCAGTCGTTGCAGGAAGGACTCGCCGCCGAAGCCATAGACGCCGATTGTCGCCATCCTGAGCACCGGAAATCACCCACCTGCCTACTACTTGTGCCGCCTCCGGCAGCCTGCCGGAGGCGGCGAGGTCACATCACGCGACGGCGGTCCCCTCAAGCTCGACCATCAGGTCGGGGATCGCCAGCCGTGTCACCCCGAGCATCGTGCCGGACGGTGCGACCCCGGCGGCGCCCAACCGCGACGCCAGCACGCCGTAGTGCTCGAAGAGCCGGTCGACGTCGGTGGTGTAGACGTTGAGCCGGACGAGGTTCGCGAGGGACATGCCGGCCTCGCCGAGCACGGCCTCCAGGTTGTCGAGGCTCAGCGCCAACTGCGCCGCCATGTCATCCGTATGCTGAGGCTTGCCGTCACCGCTCATCGCGGTCTGCCCGGCGCAGTACAGCGTCCGGGTGTGCCCGGAGACGATCTCACCCTGGTTGTACCCCATCTCCACCGACCACGCCCACGGGTTGACCGCAGTTCGCTCCATTGCCACATCAGCTCCATTCGATTCGTCGACATCACGTACGTCCATCGGCTCGGTAGCCGCCATCTTCTTGGTCGCGTTGATGAGCCTCCCAACAAATCACGACATCCTCTGTCGTGTATCTCGGTAAAGGTCTTCGTATGCGCGCCGACCGGTTGGTCTCGCTGGTGCTGCTGCTGCGCCAGCACGGTCGGCTGTCCGCGACCACGCTGGCCCGCGAGCTGGAGGTATCCACCCGCACCGTGCTGCGCGACATCGAGGCGCTGTCCGCAGCCGGCGTCCCGGTCTACGCCGAACGCGGCCGGCACGGCGGTTTCGCGTTGTTGCCCGGTTTCCGGACCGAGCTCACCGGACTGAACCCCGACGAGGCACTTGCCCTGCTGGTCGCCGGATCGCGGCGCGGCGCGCAGGCATTCGACCTCGGCTCGGCGCTCGCTTCGGCGATGCTCAAGGTGGTTGACGCACTACCCGAAAGCTATCGCGACACCGCGGCCGGCACGGCCGAGCGATTGCTCATCGACCCGGAGCGCGGGACTGATCGGCACGATTAGGCACCCCATTACGTGGTTCTACGGAGTCGCCGATCAGTCGTCGCCGGCTGCGCAACGAGCGTGACCACGCAGAACATTTGATCCCTTGCCCGGTGACATGGAACGGCGCGTTCCACCAGTGGTTGCGCCGCACCGCCGAGGCGAGCCGGATCTTGCCCACCACCTGGCAGAACCGGTGCAGCGTCGCTTTGGTCGCTCGCCACTCGGCCGACGGCACGGCGGTGAACAACTCCACGGCACCACCGTTCCCGCACGTTCGCGGCGCTACCCACGTGACCCTTGGACGGCTCTAACCGCCACACTCACCTCACTGCTTCCAGCAGGCCTTCTGGGTCATGGACCGGAAGGCCGCCGACCAGGGTGGCGGCAGGCGCGAGTTCTGGAAGATCATCGATCGGGCACTCGATGAGATCGGTGCGGAAGGCGACGAGGTCGGCGAGTCGGCCCTGTTCGATGGTTCCCAGGTTCGCGGACTCGCCGAGCAGGGCGGCGCCGGCGGCAGTGTAGAGCCTCAGGGCGTCGTAGCGGCTCACCGCGTGTTCAGGGCCCTGAACGCCCACTGTACGCGTGCCCCGGGTCACCAGACCCCAGATGGACAGCAAGGGGTCGAAGAAGCTGACGTTGCAGTCGCTGCCCGCGGCGACCAGAGCTCCTTCGTCGAGCCACGCGCGAACCGGCATCACCTCGCGGGTGCGCTGCTCGCCCCAGTAACGCACGAGGTTGCCGCCGAGCGAGTACAGGAGCGGGTGCTGAACGGTGATGCCGATGCCGGCCCGGACCGCCCGTGCCCTCTGGTCCGCGTTCACGAGAAGGGCGTGTTCGATGACCAGCGTTCCACGGGGCGTCGCCGGGCGGCGCCGCAGGACCCGTTCGTAGGCGCTGAGCACCCGCTCGACGGCGGCGTCACCGGCCGCGTGGCAGCCGACCTTCCAGCCGCGCGAGACCGCACGGTCCACCAGTCTCTCGAACTCGTCCGGCTCCCAGAACGCGTGCCCGTGGTAGCCCGGGTTGTTCGCGTACGGCTCGCAGAGATGGGCGCCTTCGGCGCCGCCGTCCATGATGTACTTGAAGCCCCAGATCTTGAGCAGATCGTCTCCGTATCCGCTGCGCACGGCCCACGAGTCGATGAACGCGAGCTTCTCCTCGACGCCCGCGTCGGGCATGACCCAGAACATCACCCGGCTGCGGGTGGTCAGACGGCCCTGTTCCCACAGCCGCTGATAGGGCTCCATCTCGTCGACGAAGAGACCGGGGTCTCGCACCACCCCTATGCCGCGGGCGTTGTACGCTGCGCACTGCCGGGCGAGCAGTTCCACCTGGCGTTCGGTTGTGAGCTGAGGAAGCAGCCGTCGTACCGGCTCCACGGCTCCGGGTTCGATGAGCACCCCGGTCGGCACCCCGTTCGCGTCACGGACGACCGTTCCCCGGTCGGGGTCGGGGATGTCCCGTCCGAAGCCCGCCATGGCCAGGGCCCGCGAGTTGACCACCATCACATGGCCACCGCGCTGAACGCAGATCGGGTGCTCGGTGGAGGCGGTGTCGAGTTCACCCGCCGTGGGCAGCCGCTCCTCCTTGAGGTGGGTTTCGTGCCAGCAGCGCGACGACACGATCCACTCGCCGGGCGGCGTCTCCGCGGCGCGACGCCGCAGCAGTTGGACGACATCGGCAACAGTGCTCGCGCTCGCCAGGTCGACATGGTCGAGGTCACGGGAGGCCCAGAGCTGATGGTTGTGGGTGTCGTTGAAGGCCGGGAACACGACGAGCCCGGGGTCGTCCACAACCGCCGTGCGTGTTCCCTGGAGCGCGTCGAGACCGTCGGGGCTCGACGAGGTCGCGATGATGCGGCCGTCGCGAATGGCGACGGCTCGATGGATCCGCCCGGGGCCGGTCATCGAATACGCCTTGCCCACGCGGAGCAGTGTGTCGGCGGGGCCCCGCTCGGCGACGGGGAGAGGTGATTCTTCCATGTGCTCAGGTCCTCACATACTCGTGAACGGTGCGACCGCCGACCACGGTCTCCAGCACCTTCAGGTCAAGGAATTCGCCGTCTGGCACAGTCAGCGGATCGCCGGACAGCACGACGAGATCTGCCAGCTTTCCCTTCTCGATCGATCCCTTGCGGTGATCCTCGAAGGTGGCGTACGCGTTGTTCGTCGTCCACATGCGCAGCGCCAGCTCGCGGCTGATCGTCTCCTCCGGCATGAGCGTGCCGGCCAGCGTGTCCTGGGAGAACGAGGCCCACAGGCCGAGCAGCGGGCAGTCGCCGTCGTAGACGACCGCCGGGCAGTCGGTGCCCCCGGTGACGACCAGCCCCGCGTTCATCCAGGTCCGGATGGGCTGCGCCCATTCGCGGACGGTCCGGTCACGAGGAGCGAGCCCGTCGGGCGCCTCGGCGAGCCGTACGGCCTCCAACATCTCGTGCATCTCCAGCGACCGGCCGGCGGCGAAATAGGACAGCAGGGGGTTGGCCGCGATGATGACGCCGAGACGCCGCAGCCGCCGGTGGTGCTCGGGATTGATCAGGCCGAAGGCGTGCTCGTAGCTCCAGCGCCGACCGTCGAGAGGCGCCTGCGCGTGTGCCTCCTCCATGGCGTCGAGGATGACCTCGATGTCATCGCGGAGGTCACCGGGCGTGCCGTGGATCGCGAACCGCCACCCCATCTGGTTGCCCTCGGTGATCAGCCGCCGCAGCTTCTCGGGCTGCATGCTCCAGTACCCGTAGTTCTGTGCGACGATCTTGAGCCCGCCGACCCGCAGCCAGTCGTCGCCGAGCCCCTGCTTGGGGCCGAAGTACAGCCGCAGCGCCGCGCTGATCTCCTGTGTGGTGAGGTGCTGGACGGGCAGCCCGAGCACCAGATCGGTGCGGACGGTGGCCTCGCCGCGCCGGGACAACTCGGCGTAGGCGTCGATCTCGTTCGGCGCCACCCCCATGTCGCGGGTCCCGGTGATGCCTGCCGCGTTGAAGAGCGCCATCTGGGCCCTGAGCGCGCGGATGTTCGTCTCTAGGTCGAACGACAGCAGGTCCCACATCTTCACCGGCTGGCCGAGGCGCTGCCACCACTTCCGGCGGGCGAGGTCACCGGCGCCCACGATGAGGTGACCGGTCGGCACGCCGTGCTTGTCACGGACGATGTGTCCTTCGGAGATGTCCGGGTCGCCGGCACCGGGATCGGGTGTGTCCGGAGTGATGCCCGCCAGTTCGAGCGCCAGAGTGTTCACGATGATGTTGCGGCCACCGTCGGCGATGTAGACCGGATTGTCCGGAGCGACGGCGTCCAGGTCATGCCGCGTGGGGAAGCGTCCCTCGACGATCCCGCCGCGATACAGACACGAGGTGGTGATCCACTCGCCGGGCCGGGCGCGGTGCGCCGCGGCCGCGATCTCGGCCTTGACCTCCTCGATCGACCGGCAGAGGGAGATGTTCACTTTGACGCCCGCCGCCGCGGTGTCGAGGCCGGCCATCAGCTGATGGGTGTGGTTGTCCACCAGCCCCGGGATCACGCTGCTGCCAAGCAGGTCGATAACGCGGGTGGAACCGCCGGCCAGTCGCTTGACCCGCTCGTCGGATCCCACCGCGACGATGGTACCGTCCACGACGGCCACCGCCTCGGCCACCCGCGACGCCGGGTCCAACGTGATCACGTTACCGTTGTGCAGCACCAGGTCGGCGACGATGCGGTCCTGCTCGATGAACACAGGTGTCCTCCTTTGCGATGGGTCGGCTGTGCGGCGCTGGACGGCGCCTTGGCTAGATCGCTCCGCAACGCAGCAGCCCGCCCTCGATGTCCGACGAATCGAGGTCGCCGCCGAGCACGACGATCAGCGCACCGGCGTCGCCGAGGCGCTGTCGCGCCGCGGGCGGTGCTGGGGTGAGGTCCTGCCGCACTCCGACGCCGTTGAACACGAAGGCCCGCTGGTCCCCGGTGAAGCGGACCAGCGCCTTGATGCGCAGGGCCCGCCCGGACAGCGTCTCCGCCCAGTTCAGGAACGGCTGGTGAGCCACGGGCCGGTCGAGGGTGAGCGAGGCCACGCTCACCTCACCGGTGTGGTGCTCGGTTTCACGGCGAGGCCGGCGGGCGTCGTGCCGCTCGGTGCCGAGCAGCATGCCGACCGGTAGGCCGGCGTGGCTGGCCGTCACGGAGGCGGCGTGCCGGTTGAGAATGCGCAGGCGCTCTCGCAGCAGCCTCAGGGTCGCCGCGTCGACGAGGTCCGCCTTGTTCAGCACCAGCAGATCGGCGCCCGTGAGCTGCTGATAGGCCACGGTCGCGTGGGCCAGGCCCGCGTCGAAGTTCGCGGAGTCGACAAGGGTGATCACGCAGTCGAGCACGAGGTCGCACGCGAAGCGACCGTGTACCAGTACGTCCACGACACCGAGGGGATCCGCGAGACCGCTGGTCTCCACGATCACGCCGTCGAGAGCGGCCCCGTCGCTAGCGATCTGCGCGAGCGTCGTCGCGAGATTGCCCTGATTGACACAGCACAGACACCCGTTGGCCAATTCCGTGACCTGTCCGGCCCGTCTGTTGATGAGCGAGCCGTCGATGCCGAGTTCGCCGAACTCGTTGACCACGACGGCGAGGCGGAGCCCATGTCCTTCGGTGAGGATGTGGTTGATCAGGGTCGTCTTCCCGCTGCCGAGGAATCCGGTGACCACGGTGACCGGGAGGCGCCGCCTCATCGTCATGCCTCGGCTGCGGATGCCGGCCAGGCGGGGATTCCCGTCCGGTGTGCGGACATGTCGTCGGCCAGCCGTCGTTCTGCCCCTTCGGAGATGCGGCTACCCTGCGCATGCACAGAGGTGATCCCCTCGATCTGCAGCAGAGCCGGACGCACCGTCGCCGCCATCGTCACCGGCCGGTAGGGGCAGCCGGTGCACATGCCGGTGAACTGCACGTGCACCTCACCCTCGTCGGACACCCGGGACAGCTCGATCCCGCCCGCGTGCATGCGGAGGTACGTCGACACCTGCCGGACACGTTCGCCGAGCGCGTCCTGATCCATCGCGCTCACATCCCTGTCGCGGCCAGTTGCCGCAGCTTGCCGGGGACGTCGATGCCGAGCAGCCTGGCCATGTTGCCGCCCAGGATCATGCGCTTGTCCTCGTGGGTGATCTGCGGGTAGCCGTAGCCGTCGCGCAGATCGTCGGGGATCTGCAGGTCCATGAAGTTCTTCAGGAAGGGCGCGGGCGGTCCGGTCATGGCGGCCTCGGACCCCCAGATGAGCTTGTGCGGCCCGACGTACTGCAGCAGCTTGCCTATCTGCTTCTGAACCTCTCGCGGCGCCACACGCAGGTAGTTGAGGACACCCGACAGCGCCAGGTAGACGTTCGGGAAACGCGACGCGATCGACACCGCCTCGTCGAAGTACGGGAGCGCCAGATGGTGGATGAGGAAGTTCATGTCGCGGAACTCACGCGCCGGCGCCTGCAGGTCGACCGGGCGGAGGAGGTCGACGTCCCATTCGCCGAACGGCAGCCCCTTGTGGAACTGCAACATGTCGACACCGAGCTCGTGCGCCTTGCGGTACAACGGGTATGCGAGATCGCGGTCGTCGCACCGCCACGACCTGTCGACGTGGCCGTTGTAGAACTTGAACGAGCGCGCCCCCAGCTCCCTGACCTGATACTCCATCTGCTTGAGAGCGCCGTCGACGCCGTGGTACAGCGGGTCCACCGCACCGCACAGCACCGCGCGGTCGGGGTAGGCGGCCACAAAGTCGTACTGCGCCTGGAGCGAGGCGAGACTGTTGGGCATCCAGTCCCAGACAGGGACCGCATGAGCCATGGCCATGTCCACGGGCGACTCGCGGAATTCGACGTCGTACATGTCCTCGATGCTGACGCGAAGAGGCCAGTCGGCGCCCTGGCCGAGCCGGCTGGGGACCGGGTAGCGCAACGGCTCCATGGACGCGCTCCAGCCCTGGACGAGCGTCGCGGTATCGGGCCGCTCGTGCAGGAGGTTCTCGTCAGACATGTCATAGACATGAATGACCCCGTCGAAAACGAAGATGTCGCCGATCACGATGCCGCCTCCCGGAGGACACTCGCTGCTGAGTGCGTCCAACGTTCCATGGGCCTCTGGCCTGGGACAATGCCTCTGCGGGTATGGGACAACGGCCGCGTTTAACGGCTAGTCGGCGCTGGTCCGGCGCTGGAGACTACCCCCATGTTGAAGACCGGCAAAGAGCATCTCGACAGCCTTCGCGACGGCCGCGTCGTGTACGTCGGCAAGGAACGCGTCGACGATGTGACCACCCACCCGGCCTTTCGCCGTGCGGCGCAGACGATCGCCGACCTCTACGATCTCAAGGCCGATCCTGCGCACCGCGACGTCATGAGCTACGTCGACGACGACGGAGTCCGCGCCAGCACCTACTTCATGAGAGCGCGGACGAGCGCGGAGCTCGCCCAGCGCTCCGCGGCGCACAAGAAGATCGCGGACATAAGTCATGGCCTGCTCGGCCGCGCTCCCGACTACATCGCCAGCTTCGTGACCGGGATGTCCATCTGTCCCGAGGTGTTCGGCGAACGCGCCGGCAACGTGACCGCGTACTGGCGCTACATGCGCGACAACGACGTCTACGCCGCCCACGCCATTGTCGCGCCGCAGGCCGCCCGCGACCCCGCCTACTACGAACGCGAGAACCGCCCCATCCCCACGCTGCGCGTGGTGAGCGAGGGCGACGACGGGGTGGTCGTGCACGGGATGAAGATGCTCGCGACCGGAGCGATTCTGGCCAACGACATCTTCATCGGCAACATCCTCCCGCTGGCCCCCGAGAACAAGGCGGAGTCGATCACGCTCGTCGTCCGGTGCAACGCGCCGGGAGTGTCGCTGTGGTCGCGCAAGCCGCTCGAACCGACGGCTACCTCGGAGTTCGACAGTCCCCTCACGTGGCGGTTCGACGAGACCGACGCGATGGTCATGTTCGATCACGTGAAGGTGCCCTGGGAGCAGGTGTTCGTGCACAACGACGTGGCGCTGTCCCGCGAGCTCTACTTCCGCACACCGGCACACGTGTACGGCAACCACCACTCGAATGTCCGCTTCCTCGCGAAGCTGCAATTGATCATCGGACTCGCGAGCCGGGTCACGGAATCCACCGGTGCCGCCCAGGTCCCCGCCGTTCGCGAGACGCTCGGCCGCATGGCCTCTCAGGAGGCGCTGCTGAGCGGGCTGATCGACGGGCAGCTGTGGGCAGCCGAGTCCTGGGGGGAGTATGTGGCCTTCAACCGCAGATCCATGTACGCCGCGCTGAACTGGTGCGTCGAGGAGTACTCCCCGCTGATCGACACGCTGCGCGAACTGTGCGGGGGCGGGGTGCTCCAGATGCCGGCCGACGCCTCGGTCCTGGAAGATCCCGAACTGTCGAAGATCTTCCGCGAGTTCTGGCACACCCCCCAACTGGACGCGGTGAACCGGATGAAACTGCTCAAGCTCACCTGGGACCTGGTCGGCTCGGAATTCGCCGGCCGGCATCTCCAGTACGAGAAGTTCTACCCGGGCGCCCGGTTCATCGTCCGCGGCCACAACTACCGCGAGGCGCCGTGGGAGGAGTTCCACCGCGTCGTCGACGAGCTCATGGGCTCCTACACCTACCCCGCCGCGGCGGCAAGCGGCTGAGCGACGACTCCGGCGCATCCCTGGCCACCTTCGGGCGGGGTCTTGTGCCCGCTGATGAGGCTCACCAGGTGATGAGAGGAATAGATCATGTCGGCAACCATTGCCCCGGACGTCTTCCGTGCGGCCATGAGCCGCCTGGCCGGCGCTGTCAACGTCATCGCCACCGGATTCTCCGACGACGACTCGTC
Organism: Nonomuraea sp. NPDC049480; assembly: GCF_044465905.1. NCBI lineage: Bacteria > Bacillati > Actinomycetota > Actinomycetes > Streptosporangiales > Streptosporangiaceae > Nonomuraea > Nonomuraea sp. NPDC049480. Next base: position 22,206 of record NZ_JBITMD010000044.1, on the reverse strand, counting down.
CGGGCCACGGGGTATGACCGCCACAGCGGTGTGCTCACTCTGCGCTGAGCCGCCGAGTCTCATCGCGTGCCTGCATCGTGACGCGGGAACGGCGGTACAGGCGTTACGGCTCGGGGTCTTCTCCGTCAACGTCCTGACGCAGCGGCATCTGGAGGTGGCCCGGACCTTCGCAGGTGCGGAGCGCTTCGGTGCCGACCGCTTCACGGTCGGCGCCTGGGAACGCGGACGCCTGGGCGTGCCGGTGCTCGCCGACGCGCTCGTCGCCTTCGAGTGCCGCGTGGCGCAGGCGTACACGCACGGCACCCACACCGTGCTGATCGGTGGGATCGAGATAGTCCGGGCGGCGTCCACCGAAGAGCCGCTCGTCTTCCACGCCCGGCGGTTCGTGGGGCTCGGTAAGGATCTGGAGCGTCGACCCGCGTGACCGCCGGCAGCGCACGCTCATTGACCACATGAGGAGATGTCCGATGAACGAACGGCCAATTCAGGACCCGATCCGGCTGGTCGAACTCGTGGAGACCGGCGGCGGAGCCTTCGCGGGCGCCCTCGCCGCCCGTTCTCTCTATGCCGGCTCGCTCTTCGAAGCGATCGTGGTGCGCGGTCCCAACCGGCGCAACGACTTCCACACGGAACCCTATGACGAGTTCTTCCTGCAACTGCGCGGCGCCATCCAGGTCGACACCCGGGAGCCGGGGGTCGGCCTGCGGCGGCACGTCGTGCGAGAGGGAGAGGCGTTCCTGGTGCCCGGCGGCGTTCCGCATTCACCGCGACGCCCAGCCGGCACGCTCGGCCTCGTCGTGGAGATCCGGCGGCGGCCGGGGGATGTGGAGACCGCCGAGTGGTGGTGCGAGAGCTGTGACACCCTCGTTGAGCGGGTCGAGATGGAGTCCACAGAGATGATCTCCTCGCTCGGCCCGCTCCTGGCGGCGTTCAACGCCAGCGAGCAGCGGCGGACCTGCGGTAACTGCGCCGCCGTGGTACCGGTCCCCGAGGAGTTCGTCCTCGATGCCGATGTCCGGTGACGGCTCGGTGAGCGGCGGACAGGTGGCGGCACGGAGCCCTGGGAAGATCGACTGCCACACGCACACCTTGCCCCGGCGGTGGCTCGACCTGGCCGAGCGCTACGGGGACGACCGCTGGCCCGCACGGCGCCGGATCGACGCCTGCAGCGCCGAGATCTTCGTCGGCGGCCGCCACTTCCGTACGGTGCCGCACACCTGCTGGGACGGAGCGGCGCGACTCGAACAGATGGACTCCGCCGGTGTGGCGGTGCAGTGGTTGTCGACGACCCCGGTGATGTTCGGCTACTGGGCCGACCCTCGACAAGGCGCCGAGATGGCCGCGCATATCAACGACGGCATCGCCGAGATGGTCCGGGAGGCGCCGGAGCGTTTCGTCGGCCTGGCCACTCTACCGCTCGCGAGCACCGACCTGGCGCTGCGCGAACTGGAGCGCGCCGTCACCGAGCTGGGCCTGCGGGGAGTCGAGATCGGGACCAACGTCGCCGGCCGGGAACTCGACGACGAGTCGCTGGCACCCGTGTTCGACGCGGTAGCCGACCTGGGGCTGCCGATCCTGGTCCATCCCTGGGACGTGCGCGGCGCCGATCGGCTCGCCCGGTACAACGCGATGTACACGGTGGGGATGCCGGCCGAGACCGCCTATGCGGCGACGGCACTGCTGCTCGGCGGTGTGCTGGAGCGGCTGCCCGCACTGCGGATCCTGCTCGCCCACGGAGGAGGCGCCCTGGCCGGCCTGCTGCCCCGCATCGACCGCGGGTGGGAGACGTGGCCGGACCGGCGCGGCACCGGCCGGCGGCGGCCGGCCGAGCTGGCCCGGTCCTTCTGGGCCGACTCGATGGTCGGCGACGGAACCAACCTGGAGCTTGTCGCCGAGCGGCTGGGATGGGACCGGATCGTGCTCGGCAGCGACTACCCCTTCCCCTTCGGGGAGCGAACCGCGGGAGAGATGGTCGAGCGGGCGGCTCTGGACGAGGCACGGCGCGAAGGCGTCCTGTGGGCCAACGCGCGTGCGCTGCTCGTCGCCTGACATGTGCACGACCGTTCGTTCCTGCTGTGCCGCCACTACCTGTCGCCCTCACCTGGGCGTCACCGGAAACGAAAGAGACGACATGAACAGTATGACCACCTCGACAACCGGCATCGATCAGGTCGAGGCCCGCCTGCACGCACTTGGCCTCGAACTCCCCCCACCTCGAGAGCGCATGGGCAACTTCCTCGGCGCGGTCCGCACCGGAGACCTCCTCTTCCTCTCTGGTCAGGGCACGGACCGCTACCAGGGCAAGGTCGGCCGTGACCTGGACCTGGACGACGCGTACGCCGCCGCGCGGGACGGCGCGCTGTACCTGCTCGGGCTGGTCAAGGCCGAGCTCGGCAGCCTCGACCGGGTGTGTCGTGTCGTCAAGCTCCTCGGTTTCGTCAACTGCGTCGACGGTTACGAGAAGACGCCGCTGGTGGTGAACGGCGCCAGCGACCTGCTCGGCGAGCTGTACGGCGAGGCAGGACGGCACGCGCGCACAGCCGTGGGCGTCGCGGCACTGCCCCGGAATTTCGCGGTGGAAATCGAGATGGTGGTCCAGGTGAGCGATCGATGAAGACGCCGACGGCCGGGCGGGTGCTCGGCGACGAAGAGGTGCGGGAGGCGGCCGACCGTCTCCTGGGAGCGGAGCGGAGCGGCAAGCCGATCGGCCAACTCTCCCAGGCGCATCCCGGGATGAGCGTGGCGGACGCCTACGCCGTGCAGCGTGAGGGGATCCGGCGACGACTGGCAGCCGGCGCGGTCGTACGCGGCTACAAGATCGGCCTGACGTCCGCGGCCATGCAACGCATGATGGATGTCGACGAGCCCGACTACGGTCACCTGCTCGACGACATGTTCGTGCTGGAGACGGTCCCGTTGCCGGCCGGCGCGCTGCTACAGCCTCGCGTAGAGCCGGAGCTGGCGTTCGTCCTCGGCCGCGACCTGCCCGAAGGCGGCATCACGGTCGCCGACGTGCTGCGATGCACCGACTTCCTGCTGCCGTGCCTGGAGATCATCGACAGCAGGTACGACGGCTGGCGCATCACCCTGCCCGACACCGTCGCCGACAACGCCTCATCCGCCAGGGTCGTCCTCGGTGGCGTGCCCTGCTCCCTGCGCAGGCTTGACCTGGCCGCCCTAGGGGTCGTGCTCCGCGTCAATGGCCGGATCGTCGAGAGCGGGGCCTCCGGGGCGGTCCTCGGCAACCCGGTCAACGCCGTGGTCTGGCTGGCCAACGCGCTGGCCGGCCACGGGGTGCGGCTCTTGGCGGGCGATGTGGTCCTGTCCGGTTCGGCGACGCGGGCGGTGGATGTACGCCCTGGCGATCACGTCGAGGCCGTCACCGAGGATCTCGGTGCCGTACGCACCCGGTTCATCTGACATGGCTCCCGAGAGGACATCACCGTGACCACTATCGAGGCAATCGCGGACCTGCTCCATACGGCCGCCCGGCAGGCGACCGAGGTGGACCCCTGGAACCACGGCGCCGGCGGCTTCGATCTCGCGACCGCCTATCAGGTGCAGGACGCCGTGGTGGCGCGCCGTGTGGCCGAGGGCGAGCGGATCGTCGGCGCCAAGCTGGGCCTGACATCGCGCGCGAAGCAGCAGGCCATGGGCGTGCATGAGCCGCTCTACGCCTGGCTGACGGACGCGATGAACCACCCAGCCGAGAAGCCTCTGCGGCTTGACGGCTTCATCCATCCACGCGTCGAGCCCGAGATCGCCTTCGTGATGGCACAACCGCTCAAAGGCCCAGGAGTCGGCGTCCTGGACGTGCTGGCCGCCACGGGGGCGGTCGCCGGAGCGCTTGAGATCATCGACAGCCGTTACCGGGACTTCCGCTTCACCCTCCCCGACGCCGTCGCGGACAACGCCTCCTCCGCGGCGTTCGTCCTCGGCCCGCTCCAGCGCCCGGCCGACTTCGACCTTTCGCTGGTGGGCTGCGTTCTGGAGGTCGACGGGCAGGCGGTCGACTCCGCCGCGGGCGCTGCGCTGCTGGGCCACCCCGCCGAAGCCGTCGCCGCGCTGGCCAACGACCTGGGGCGGCGAGGCCTCTCCCTGGAGCCGGGCTGGGTGATCCTGGCCGGCGGGTTGACGGCACCAGTGGCGCTGTCGCCCGCGACCTCGGTGGTCGCCCGATTCTCCCGGCTGGGCACCGTCCGGCTGCTGTGCGACGTCAACTGACGGAAGGAACCCACTCATGCCTCTGATCCAAGTGACGATGCAGGAGGGGCGCAGCCCCGAACAGAAACGAGCTCTGCTCGCCGCGATCACCACCGCCGTGCACGACAGCATCGGCGTGCCGGTCGAAGCGGTACGGGTATGGGTCGTCGAGGTGTCACCGGAAGCCTTCATGGCCGGCGGCGTGCTGGCGGCCGAGCGGCAGAAGCCGCGGCCGTGAGCGAGCTGCCGGCCATTGCGCACCACATCGACGGTGTGGCCGTCCCCTCGGCCGATAGGGCCACCTTCGACAGCGTCGATCCCACGACGCGGCGACCCTGGGCGCGAGTCTCACTCGGTTCCACAGCCGACGTCAACGCCGCCGTGAGCGCGGCGCGCCGCGCCTTCGACGACGGGCCATGGCCCCGTGCGACACCGGCCGAGCGCGGCGAGGTCCTGCACTCCTTCGCCGATCTGCTGATCTCCCACGCGGAAGAGCTCGCGTTGCTCGACACCCTCGACATGGGGCGTCCGCTCACCCAGACCCGCGATCGTGACGTGGCACGCGGCGCCGCCAACCTGCGCTTCTTCGCCGACGACGCGAGGCTGGCCATGGATGAGTCGATGCCTGGGCACGCGCGTCATCATGTCTACACGCGCTACGAGCCGACAGGAGTCGTGGCGGCCATCGCACCATGGAACTTCCCGCTCATGCAGGAGACGTGGAAGATCGCTCCGGCGCTGGCCTACGGCAACACCGTAGTGCTCAAACCGGCCGAGCAGAGTCCCGCGTCGGCGACGCGGCTGGCCGAGTTGGCGGCGCAGGCCGGCCTGCCGCGCGGCGTCTTCAACGTGGTGCAGGGTTTCGGCGCTGGAGGCGCCGGTGCGGCATTGGTCGCGCATCCGCAGGTCGATCTCATCACGTTCACCGGTGAGACTCGCACCGGGGAGTCGATCATGCGGAGTGCCGCCCGCGGGGTCCGGGCGGTGAGCCTCGAACTCGGCGGGAAAGGTGCCTCTATCGTCTTCGAGGACGCCGACCTCGAGCAGGCCGTCGCCGTCGTAGCGGACGCGGCGTTCTCCAATGCGGGACAGGTCTGTCTGGCCGGTACCCGGCTGCTGGTGCAGCGATCCGTTTACGCCGAGGTGGTCCACCGGCTCGTGTCGGCGGCGGAGACGATGCGACTGGGCGACCCGCGCGACAGCGGCACGCAGATCGGCCCACTGGCCTCCGAAGGGCATCACGCCAAGGTCACCGGCTGTCTCGACGCCGCCATCGGCGAGGGAGCCACCAGACTGACCGGTGGCGACCGGCATGGGTGGTGGGTGGCCCCGACGGTCCTGGATGGCATGAAGTCGTCGATGCGCATCTGCCGCGAAGAGGTCTTCGGTCCCGTGGTGACGGTCCAGTCCTTCGACACCGACCAGGAGGGGGTACGTCTGGCGAACGACACCGATTACGGCCTGTCGGCCATGGTCTTCACCACCGACCTCGGGAGGGCGCACCGGATCTCGGGTCGCCTGCGAGCGGGGAACGTCTGGGTCAACTGCTTCTGGGTGCGCGACCTGCGATCGCCCTTCGGCGGTATGGGGCACTCGGGAATCGGCCGCGAGGGTGGTCGGCACTCACGGGAATTCTTCACCGAGGCCAAGAGCATCGTCATGGACATTGGGGAGTGAGCTCATGGATTTCGACAGCGACGGACTCGCCGCCCGCATCGTGCGGGCTCGTGCCGAGCGGCGACCGCTGCGTCCCCTGACTGATGAGCGCACGCTGTCGATGGAGCAGGCGTATGCCGTGCAGGACGGCGTCACACGGCTGCGGCTCGCGTCCGGACAGCAGATCATCGGGTGGAAACTGGGCTACACCTCGCTGGCGATGCGCGAGCAGATGGGGGTGTCCGAGATGAACGCGGGCCCGCTGACCGACGCCATGAGCCTGCGCGATGGGGCCACCGTACCGGCGACGCTCGTGCAGCCGCTGGTCGAGCCGGAGATCGCGCTGATCCTCGGTCGTACCATGCCAGTGAATGCAGGCCTGGCCGATGTGCTCGCCGCGACTGAGCGAGCGTATGCCTGTCTCGAGGTGGTCGACCCGATCTGGCAGGATCGCCGGTTCCGGATCGAGGACAACACCGCCGATGGCTCATCCGCCGCGTGTTTCGTGCTCGGCGCCCCCCTCGACCTCGCCGACCTTCCGTCCATCGCCGTGACGATGTCCCACAACGGGGAAGTCACGGGCCAGGCCACCGGGGCCGCGGCCGGCGGCCACCCGGCTGCGGGTGTCGCTTGGCTGGCAGGCTTGCTGGCCGGTCGCGGGGAGGCCCTAGAGCCTGGCGACATCGTGCTCACCGGCGGCCTGACCCACGCCGTTCCGCTTGAACCGGGCGATGAGATCGCCGCGACCTTCGAAGAAGGCGCCAGGGCGGTGCGGGTGAGCGTGCGCCGGTAGGGTCCTCAGACGAGATCCCCACGGCAGGGCTTTAGGGCCGGATGTGAGCGGCTCGGCTCCGATGGAGCGTAGCGGAAGGGAGCTCCCCGAAGCGAGACAAGTAATAGTGGGAGAAACGGCTCAAGTGCGGCATGCCGATGGTGTAGGCCACCTCGGTCACGGACACCTCGAACGGTCGCTCGGTCAGCAAACGATGGGCGGCCTCCAGCCGAAGACTGCGCAAGTGTTCGGTGGGGGTCGTCCGCCAGTGCCTCCGGAAGGCATCTTGCAGCGTCCTGCCGGCGATTCCGCAGGCCCGGGCTATGTCGTCGACGGCGAGATCGGTGGCAAGATGCTCGCGCATGTAGCGGTCGGCGCGGGCCAGGCAGGACGGGAGCGACTCGGCGCTCGGATGCGTGACGGAGTTGGGCACACTGTGCAACACGGCGGTCACGAGATGACGGACCGCGCTGTGGTCGATCGCCGACGACCGAACCGTAGAGCGCGATGTGGCCACCTGTGCCCAGAGGAACCGCAGCAACGGCACGATGTCAATCGCGGCGGGATCGATCTGCGGAGCGAAGAGGACTGGTCCGTTCGCACTGTCGGTGGAGGCTACTCGTTCGACGGAACGGCGGGGCAGGCGGACGATGAGTTGCCGGGCGTCGCCGCTCCAGCGCTTGCGGTATGGGGTGCCGGGGTTGATGACGTATACCGATCCCTGCGTCAGTGCCACAGGATCGGCGTCACCCGCGACCAGTTCGCACATCCCGGCGAGAGTGAGCTGCAGCAAGTAGAAGTCATGCCATCCGGAGGTCGTCACCTCTACGTCGCGGCCGTAGGAGACGAGATGGAATGCGACGTCGTACAGCATGCTCTGGCGCAGGGCGAAGTCAAGGGTCTGGCGGAGACCGAGGACGTTCAACTCATGCTGGGCGAACCGGCTTCGGAGCAGGTCTCGCGCGACATCGGGCTCAGAGGTCCGCAGAACGGTACCGTCAGCCGACTTGTCGTGTGGTATCCCCATTGACGGTCCCTTGGTTCATGCCTCTGAGAAGTATCGCGAACCGGTGTGACCAGGGACAAGGCTTCTGCGGTATTGGGCTATTCCTTGCGCCTTCTGTTCATGTTCGTTGGTTAGCTGGTGCGTGAGCCCCGCTGCCGGTGGTCGCCGCGGTGATCCTGCTGACCGAGCTGGGCGGCCCCCTGGTCACGGATGGTCTCATGGGCCCGCGTCCATTGCTCGGGCTCGGCGCCCAAGACGGTGATGACGGTGGGGTGCCCAGAGGGACGCTAGGCCTGTGATCAACGCGGGAAAGATGTCCGGCCTGTGGTCGGGGCGGCCCAACAGCGTCCGGCTGGATGAGCTGGACGTCATCTGCGCGGTGCTCGGGTGCGGCGTCCAGGAACTGTCGCGGCGATCAGGCGGCCGCGCCGTGGGCGACGTAGAGGTTGATGTCGGTGAAGTCGAGGGTGATGGTGTTGGGCTTGTGGAAGCTGTGGAAGAAGGCGGCCGGCACGTCGAACCCGTTGGGGGCAAGCGGCGAGTTGGGGTTCGTGAAGCAGTAGATGTCGTTGGCGGCGACGTCGCCGAGGCGCATCTCCTTCGAATGGCAGGGCGGCTGCCGGCAAAAGTCTCGACCTGGTAGATGATTCATTTCGAGATAGTCCAAATTCTGCTGGCACTTTCTGGTGAAAAGAGTCCGCCGGATCCACGGTGAATCCATCTGATGTTCACCTCGTCAGCCTGCCTGTTCATGTGAAACGGCAGGTTTAGGCGAACCGGCCGCCTCCCATGCACATGCCCCGACGGAGTACAGTCATGATCAAAATCATCCCATGCGCCACCGCGTTCTTGGCGGCCGTCGCGCTGCTCGCCGGATGCGGCGGTGAAACCGGTCCGACGGCCACTGACCGATCCGTTGTCTTCGTCGGGACCGGCGGCGCGTATCAGGCCGCGCAGCGGGAGGCGTTCGTCAAGCCGTTCGCTGCGTCCTCCGGCATCAAGGTCGTCGAGGATCAGCCGGTGACCTACGCCAAGCTCAAGACCATGGTCGACAGCGGCCGCGTCACTTGGGACGTCGTCGAGGCCGATCCGTTCTACGCGATCGCCAACTGCGGGCGGTACGTCGAGAAGATCGACCTGACCGTCGTCGACGTCTCGAAGATCGACAAGGAACTCGTGTCGGAGTGCGGGGTCCCCGACATGAAGTCAGCCTTTCTCTTGGTCTACAACACCGAGAAGTTCGGCCAGAACCCACCCGCGTCCTGGCGAGACTTCTTCGATATCAAGAAGTTTCCCGGCAAGCGCGGGATGATGAACGACGCCAAGGAGGGCGGTCTGGAGATCGCGCTCGTCGCCGACGGCGTGCCGACAGACAAGCTCTACCCGATCGACTACACGCGGGCCTTCCGCAAGCTCGACACCATCAGGAACGACCTGAAGTTCTTCACCACCGGTGCGGAGCAACAGCAGGCGATGGAGACCGCGCAGGTCGACATGGTGCTCGCATGGCCGGGCAGAGCGAGCCAGGCTGCGCACAACGGCGCGAAGATCGCGCCGGTGTGGAACCAGCCGATGTTCTTCTGGGACGTGCTCGTGGTGCCGAAGGGGACGGCGCACAAGACCGAGGCGATGAAGTTCATCGCGCACGCGATCACTCCCGCGGCTCAGGCCACGCTGACCCAGCACATCGCCTACGCCCCGGTCCACCCCGACGCGAAGCTGCCGGCGGACGAGGTGACACGGCAATACCTGCCACTCGGTCAGGACAAGGGAACCGGCTTCCTGCGGGACATGTCCTGGTGGGCGCAGAACCTGGACACCGCCACGCAGAAGTGGACGACCTGGATCTCCCGCTGAGTCGCCGTCGGGTCCGCCCCGCTCAGGGGCGGACCCCGGCGGTGCCTGTGGAGCCAAACGCGAAGAAGTCACATTTCGGAGGTAGGGGCGTCATGCCCATTTCGTCCACTTCCATCATGTCCGCTTCAGCACCTGAACGGCCTGAACGCCGTCTGCTGTGGCTGAGCACCAAGCCCTGGTACGGCGTTCTTCTCGTCGTGCCCGCCATTTGTCTTCTTGCCACCGTCTTCGCCTATCCGGTGGCAGCCCTCGTTTGGCTGAGCTTCGCTGATCCGTCTCTCGGGCTCGAGAACTATCATCGGCTGCTCACCGACGGGGTCAGCCTGCTGGTCTTGCTGCGGACCCTGCGCATGGCCACCATTGTCACGCTGGTCACGCTGCTGTTGGCATACCCGTACGCCTACCTCATGACATTGGTCGGTCGACGTGCCCGTTCGGTGATGGTCGCCCTGGTGCTGCTGCCGTTCTGGACGAGTCTCATGGCACGGACCTTCGCCTGGGTCGTCCTGCTTCAGGACAACGGACCCATCGACGACCTGCTTGCGATGGTCGGGCTCGGACCGCTGGAGCTCGCCGGGACAGAGGCCGGCGTGACGATCGGGATGACGCAAGTGCTGCTGCCCTTCATGACGCTGCCCTTGTACGGCACGCTGCGAACCATCGATCGACGCCTCCTCGACGCGGCCGTCGGCTTGGGCGCGCGGCCGTTTACCGCATTCCGCCGCGTTTACCTGCCGCTTTCCATGCCAGGGGTCGTGGCGGGCGCGATGATGGTGTACATCCTCGCGCTGGGCTTCTACGTCACTCCAGCGATGCTCGGCTCACCAAGCGAGTCGATGATCTCCCAGTTGATGACGGTGCGGATCACTCAACTGCTGGACTTCGGCGCGGGCGGAGCCCTCGCCACGGTGCTGTTCCTGCTCACGCTCCTGCTCTTGGCCCTGGTCTCGCGCTTCCTCTCACCGAGCGCCGCCCTCGGCATGTCGACGAGGGGGGAGCGTTGATGGGCGTCAATCGGCCCGCGAATCCGGCACTGCGGCTGTTCAGCGTCCTGGTCGGATCGTTCCTCATCGCGCCGGTCCTCGTCGTGGTGCCTCTGAGCTTCACCGACAAGGACAGCTTCGAGTTTCCCCCGCGCGGCTGGTCGCTCCACTACTACGAGCGGTTCTTCACCGACCCGGCGTGGAGAGAACCACTGCTGGCCTCGCTGAACGTCGCCATCATGGTCACGCTGATGGCGACGATCATCGGAACACTGGCGTCATTCGCGATCACGCGAAGCCGCCACCGTGGAGTAGCCGTCCTCCAAGGGCTCCTTGTGGCGCCCATGATCGTGCCGAACGTCATCGTCGCTCTGGCGATCTATGCGGCGTTCCTTCGATGGGGCCTCGTGGGCACGGTGGAAGGCCTCGTACTCGCCCATGTCGTGCTGGCCCTGCCGTTCGTCGTGATCACCGTGAGCGCTGGTCTGCGGACCCTTGATCCTCGGCTGGAGCGTGCGGCGGCGAGCCTTGGAGCTTCGCCGCTGGCGACCTTCCGGCTCGTCACGTTGCCGTTGATCGCGCCGGGCGTGATGTCCGGAGCGGTGTTCGCGTTCGTCACCCCCTTCGACGAAGCGGTCATCTCGCTGTACCTGCAGTCCCCGCACCTGCGCACGCTGCCGGTGCAGATGTTCACCAGCGTTACCTCTGACGTTGACCCCACCATCGCGGCGGGATCGACGGTGATCCTCGTCGTTACCACCGCGCTCATCCTCCTTCCTGACTTCCTGAAACGGAGGGCTCCCCAATGACCGACATGCGAGGGGCCGCCATTCGGCTCTCCAGCGTTACCAAACGGTATTCGGAGCACCAGCCACCAGTAGTGAACGACGTTTGCCTGGAGATCGCCGCCGGTGAGTTCATCACGCTGCTTGGCCCCAGCGGTTCGGGAAAGTCGACCACGCTCAACATGATCGCCGGGTTCGAACAGCTCACCGCCGGGGACATCCTCATCGACGGCGTGAGCGTGGCGTCCCTGCCGCCGTACAAGCGCGGCCTCGGCATGGTCTTTCAGCACTATGCGCTTTTCCCGCACATGACGATCGCACAGAACGTCTCCTTTCCCCTCCAGCAGCGCAAGATGCGCAAGCGCGACATCCAGCGGCGCGTGGACGACGTGCTCGATCTTGTCGGTTTGGCACACCTGCGCGACAGGCTGCCCGGTCAGATCTCAGGTGGCCAGGCACAGCGGGTGGCCCTGGCCCGCGCCGTCGTCTTCGAACCCCACGTGCTGCTCATGGATGAGCCGCCTGGCGCGCTGGACAAGAAGCTGCGGGAGCAACTCCAGGGCGAGATCGCCCGTATGCACCGCGAGCTGGGGATCACCTTCGTTTTCGTCACCCATGACCAGGAGGAGGCGCTTGCCCTGTCCGACCGCATCGCGGTCTTCGACCGCGGCCGGATCGAGCAGGTCGGCACCGCGCAGGAACTCTACGCACACCCGGCTTCTCTGTTCGTCGCGGAGTTCCTGGGAGAGTCCAACGTGTTCCACGGGATGATCACCGAACGGCGCGGACGCGTGTCCCTCGTCGGTGAAGGATTCGAGGTGCTGACGGATGGCGGCAGCGCGGGGCTCGTAGGCACGGCCGGCGTTGTCGTGGTGCGCCCGGAACGGATCCGTCTGACAGTCGGGGACGTCACCGTCGAGCACGACGTCAACGCGATGACCGCCACCGTCACCCACATCGTTTACCAGGGTTCGTACCGCAAAGTGGCATTCCGGACCGACGCCGGTACGACGGGAAGCGCACGCGAACCCGCCGGAGCGGAGTCCTCCGCCATCCCTGGTGACCGGGTGACGCTGTGCTGGCGAGTCGGCGACGGGGTGATCGTGCCCGGCCAGAGCGTGCCAGTGGTCGGCGTGCCCGGCGATCCGTTCGTCGAGTCCACGTCATGAGCGACGACGGCTAGCTCCTAGCGGCCTCTGCACAAGGCATCCCGTTTCGGCTGCCTGAGTGTGGCTGCGACCGCACCGTTGGACAACCCAAGAAAGGCGGACGACTTGTCCTCTCTCCCTTACGAAGCAGCACTGGCCGATTTGACGAACCTGTGGCGGATCCGATGCTTCGAAGAAGAAGTCACCCGGATGCGGATCGAGGAGCAGATCGTCGGTTCCGTCCATCTGTGCATCGGCCAGGAGGCCATACCGGTCGGCGCTTGTGCGGCGCTCGATCTGACCCGCGACGCCGTGTTCGCCACCTACCGCGGCCACGGCTGGGCGCTGGCCTGCGGTACCGACCCGGTGGCGCTGTTCGCCGAACTCCTGGGCCGCGAGACCGGCACCAACGGCGGCCGGGCCGGCTCAGCGTACCTGTCAGATCCGGATCACGGGTTCTACGGCGAGAACTCGATCGTGGGAGCGGGCGCCCCCATCGCGATGGGCGCCGCGCTGGCTGCCAGGTACGACGGCTCCGGACGCGTCGCGCTCACCGTGTTCGGTGATGGAGCGATGAACCAGGGCGCGGTTCACGAGGCCATGAACATGGCCAGCGCCTTCGACCTGCCCGTCGTCTTCCTGGTCGAGAACAACCGCTATTCCGAGCTCACGCCGATCGCCGCGATGGTGCGCCGCGACGACCTCGCCTCTCGGGCCGCCGCATACGGCATGCGGGCATCGCGAATCGACGGTAACGACGTCAACGCCGTCCGGGAGGCCATCTCCGAGGCGGTCGCCACCTGCAGGGCCGGCCGAGGGCCGGTACTCATCGAGGCGCTCACTCAGCGCCTGGTCGGCCACTACATCGGAGATGCGCAGGTTTACCGGCCACACGATGAGGTGGAGCAAGCCAGGACCAAGGAGCCGATCATCGTCCTGTCCGCGGCCCTGCGCGCCGACGGCGTCTCTGAACACGAACTCGCCGGGATCGAGACCCGAGTCCGCGCCGAAGTCGCCGCGGCCGCGACCGCGGCCCTGGCGGCGCCGCCGGCCGACCCCACCGCTGTGAAGGAGCACCTCTATGGGTGAGATCACCTATGCCCAGGCCATCAACGCCGCACTGCGTCGCGCTCTGGCCGAAGACCCCAAGACCCTGCTGTTCGGGGAGGACGTCGCCCTCCCAGGAGGCGTCCACGGAGTGACCCGCCGCCTGCGCCGGGAGTTCGGCGACCGGGTTTTCGACACGCCGATTTCCGAGTCCGCCATCCTTGGCGGAGCCGTGGGCGCCGCCATGATGGGACTGCGTCCCATCGTCGAGATCATGTGGGCGGACTTCGCTTTCGTCGCGTTCGACCAGTTGATCAATCAGGCGGCCAATGTCCGTTACGTTTCCCGCGGCCGCCTGAAGGCGCCGATGACCATCCGCACCCAACAAGGCGCGACCCCAGGCTCCTGCGCCCAGCACTCCCAGTGCGTGGAGGCGTTGATCGCGCACATCCCAGGCCTGCGGGTATGCCTGCCCGCCACCCCGCAGGACGCCTACGACCTGCTACTGGCCGCCATCGAGTGCGACGATCCCGTCGTCGTCATCGAGAGCCGGGCGCTCTATCACTCGCTGAAGGACACGGTGGACCTCGATGCACCCCGGTCGCCGATCGGCGGCGCGCGTATCCACCGCCCGGGCTCCGACATCTCCGTGGTGACCTGGGGGCCTATGTTGCACACCGTTCTGAAGGCCGCCCATGCCCTGGAGGACGACGGCATCGACATCGAGGTGATCGACGCCCGCTGGCTCAATCCCTTCGACACCGACACCGTCACGGAGAGCGTCTCCCGTACCGGAAGGCTGGCCGTGGTCCACGAGGCGAATCTCACGGGCGGGTTCGGCGCGGAGATCGTCGCCCGCGTCGTCGAGCGTGGCGTCCCGCTGTCGGCGCCGCCGCTGCGTGTCGCGACCGATGACCTGCGGATCCCCGCCGCGCCGGGGCTGCAGAGGGCCGCGATCCCCGGCTCTGACCTGGTGGCCGGCCGGCTGCTGTCGGTGTTGAAACCCGGGAACGACTGATGGGCGGCCGCGCACGGGTGGCCGTCGTCACCGGGGGTGCCAACGGCATCGGTCTGGCCTGCGCACAACGGCTCTCCGGCGACGGCTTCCGCGTCGTCGTGGTCGACGTTGATGCCGATGCCGGGCCCCAGGTGACCGCGAAGGTGCCGGGTGCCGAGTTCGTGCCCTGCGACGTGCGATCGCCCACGGATGTCCAGCGGGCCGTCGACAGAGCCCTGGAGATCGGCCAGGGGCGGCTCCATGCTCTGGTGAACAGCGCGGGCCAGACCGCCCGCGTCCGCTTCGCCGACTGCGACGAGGCGACGTGGCAGCGACTCCACGATGTCAATCTCCGCAGCGTCTTCTCCTTCACCCAGGCCTGTCTGGAGGGGCTCACCGCCGGACACGGCGCTGTGGTGAGCGTGGCCTCCGTGGCCGGCCTCGTCGGCGCGGAGGATCTGTCCGTCTACAGTGCCACCAAGGGCGCGATCATCGCTCTGACCAGGTCGCTCGCCCTGGAACTCGGCCACGTCATCCGCTTCAACGCCGTCTGCCCGGGGCAGATCGCCACGAGGATGATGGCCAGAGTGCAGGCCGACGACGACCTGCGCGCAGCCGTGACAGCGCAGATCCCCGCAGCCCGGCTCGGCCGGCCCGAAGAGGTCGCCAACGTGATCGCCTGGCTGCTCGGCGACGAGGCGAGCTACGTGAACGGCGTGGCGATCCCGGTAGACGGCGGACAGAGCGCCGGTTTCCTCCAGCCGAAACCGTCCGGCACGGCCGGCGAGCGAGTCAGTCCTGGCAAGGCACCGTGAGGCGATGACTGCGCAGGAGGTTCGTCGCGATCGCGCCGGCCTCCTGCACCGCGGCGACCAACTCCCGCTGACAGCTCCTGAACCTCGTCACGGGCACCGAGACCGTGTATGAGCCGGCGGGAGCGCCGTCATGATCGAAGTAAGCGGCCGACGCACAGCAGATGCCGTCGCTGAACTCCTCCAAGTCGAGGGCGTAGCCCTGCCGGCGGACATTACCCAGCTCCACCGTCAAGCCGTCGGCGTCGCAGTGGGTGTGGGCGGTCAGCCGTCGGAGTTCGACCCCGCGGAACATGATGTCGATCTGCTCATGCGGCAGATGGGCGAGCACCGCTTTGCAGGAGGCCCGAGCGTGCATGTCGCCGGTGTAGCCCACGTCGAGCCCGCGCACACTGAGCGCCTGCTCGCCGGCGATGAACTGCAAGAGCGTGATGACGCCATGGTGCCACCCACTGACATAGGAGGTTTCCCGCGTCCGGCTGTGCAACCGGGACAGGACCGCGAACAACTCGGGCAGCGGCTCGAACCGTGCACGCAACTGCCGTCCCAGCGAGGCGCCCTGCGCACCGATGTCAACTCTTCCACCAGGCAGCCGCACGATGTAACCCGCCGTCTTGAGCGTCCTCAAGATGTGGTAGCAGCGGCCCAGACTGAGGCCGAGGTGCCGGCTGAGGCTCTTGGCTGTGGCCCCGCCGCCCATCTCCGCGACAGCCTGCAACACATCGAGCCCACGTACCAAGGTCTGCAGGACGCCATTCTTGTCGTCCTCGGTCGCCGTGCTCGATACGACTGGGTCGGTCATGATGCGCTCCCAGAGAAGGCTGGCCCGTAGAGGGCGCCGCCAGGTGCCCTCTACGCGAAGGGCCGCCCCCATGGTCGGCCCCATGGTCGGCCCCATGGTCGGCCCCATGGTCGGCCCCATGGTCGGCCCCATGGTCGGCCCCATGGTCACACGCTAAGCCGCAGGCCAGGCACACCTTAGGATTGTCGATCCGATTTTTCGACTATAGCGAAAAGACTCGCCGCCAAGTGGGGCTGGTGTCCACGGACGGGTCATGCTGCGAAGCACCTGGCAGGTGTCGCAGCCATCATCCGGACAGAAAGGATCACATGCTCACCTCGGAGCAGTTTCGCGCACACTTTCCCGCGTTGCAGCGCCACGTCTGGCTGGACACACCAGCCAGCCCGCCGGCAGCGCTCGGTGTCGTGCGAGCGCTGCAGTCCGCCATGGACGCGTGGCTGTACGGGGAGTTCGACTGGACGGAGTGGGACCGCGCACCCGCCGCGAGCAAGAGTTCCATCGCCCGGCTGCTGGACATCGCCGAGGAGCAGATCGCCCTCATGGGATCAGTCGCCGAAGCAGCCGCGACCGTGGCCAAGTCACTGCCGCCCGGCCGGATCATCGTGCCCGCTCAAGAGTTCCGCAGCAACCTCTTTCCCTGGCAGCAACTGGAGCGGACCAGCCACGAGATAGTCCTGATACCAGCCCGGGACGGCCACACCCGAACCGAGGACATCGTGGCCGCTCTCGACACGCGCACCGCCCTTCTCGCCATCAGCGATGTGCTGTCGATCGACGGCCACCGAGCCGACCTCATGGCGCTGCGCCAGGCCACGAACGATGTGGGCGCCCACCTGTTCGTCGATGCGACCCAGTCACTTGGCGCCCTCCACCTCGACATGGGCAAGATACGCCCCGACTACCTCGCAGTGCACGGCTACAAATGGATGCTGTGCCCCCGCGGAACCGCCTGGCTGGCGACCAGGCCGGAGCTGACCGAGGACCTCATCCCCCTGCTGCCGAGCTGGAAGTCGACCGACCCACCGCATCGATACTTCGGCGGACCGTTCGTCCCCGCCCGCGGCGCCGCCCGCTGTGACACCTCGCCGGCCTGGCTGTCCTGGATCGGCGCCCTGCCCGCGCTCGACCTCCTGCTCGACCTCGACGCCGAGCAGGTCGAACGGCACTGTGTACAGCTCGCCGCCGACTTTCGCGCCCGCGCGATCGACATCGGCGCCGTCGTCGGCGGCGGCCAAAGCCACATCGCCGTGGTACGCGTGACCGATCCAGCCGCGGTCGGCGCCCAACTGGCACGAGACGGTGTACGGGCGACCTTGCTCGGCGACCGACTCCGAGTCGGCTTCCACTACTTCAACAACAACTCCGATGTCGAGAGGGCCGCGAGCGCCCTGCGAGGTGCATCCACGCTGTGATGAGGTTCCCCGCTGCCACCGAATCCCTCAAGGACACCATCGCCATGGCGGCCGCCACCCGGCGCGCCCACCTGCGCGATCACCTCGCCCGACTGGGCTTGCGCGGAGCCCTGGTGTACTCCCGCCGACGGTCGGCCGTCACGTGGCTGACCGGATACGCGCCAGGATTCATCTCCAACAGCGCGGCGCTGTGGATGCCCACCGCAGGTGAGCCCGTGCTGGGCGTGGAATTCCCCTTCGAGGTGGAGCGCGCCCGACACAGCGGGGTGCACACGGTCCCCATGTCCTCGCCGCTCGACCTGATCCCGGCCGACGTCGAAAGGATCGGCCTGCTGGCCGGCGACCTCGTCATCGACGAGAGAACCCCCGCCCTGCTGGAGGGGCTGAGGAGCCGGAACATCGACCCTGTCGACCTGGTCGCGTGGGCCACGGAAGCACGCCAGCACAAGACCGACCCCGAACGCGAGCTCCTCACACACGCCGCGCACATCGGCGACCTGGCGCTACGCGCCGCGGGAGACGTGGCAGTTCCCGGCATGAGTGACTACGAGATCGCCGCACGGGTCGAGGCGGCGGCGCGCGCCGCAGGGGCGCTCCGCTGCCTGTGCCTGGTCGGCATCGGAGACGGCGCAGTGATCACCGAGGCGACCGGCGTCGTCGTCGCTCCAGGCCAGCCGGTCGGCCTGGAGGTCAGCCTGTACGCCGCGGGCGCGTTCATGCACGTCAACACCACCCTTACCCCCGCCCCGTCACGACCTGTGGACTACCGGGCAATCGCCGCATGCCGGGCGGCACGGACGGCGTTGATCGACGCCCTGCGCCCCGGCCGAAGCGTGGAAGCAGTCGTCACGGCCGGCGACACCGTCTTGGCCGAACATGGGCTACTCGCATTCAAGGAATACGACTTCGGCCACGGCCTGGGCTGCGACACCCCCGAGCATCCACGCCTGCTCTACGGCATAGGTCGGATCGTCGCTGCGGGTGCCGTCGTCGCCATCCACGTAGCAGTGCGTCGTCCTGGCGGGGAGACCGCGATGATCGGCGGCCCTGTCTTCATCGCCGAAGACGGAGCACGCGAACTCTGTCCAGGTGCGGTCTGGACATGAAGCGTTACACCTCCGTGCAAGTACCGAACGTCATCAGTGATGAGGTGATCATGTTGTCAAGGCGCTGGACTCCGGCGGCCATGCCCGCACCGGTCGGCCGATACAGCCATCTGGCCGAGGTGCCCGAGGGCTACACGCTGGTTTTCGTATCAGGGCAGGTGGGGAATTTCCGGGACGGCTCGCTCGTAGGCCCGGACGCTCTGTCCCAGACCCGCCAGGTGTTCGCCAATCTGCAGACCGCCTTCGAGGAACTAGGGGCGACACCGCGCGATCTGGTCAAGCTGTTGACCTTCGTGGCGGGCACCAACCACCTGCCCGGCTTCTACGCCGCCCGGGAGGAGGTCTTCGCGGATTGGTATCCCGATGGCGACGTCCCGGCGCACTCTCTCGCCGTCGTCTCCGCGCTTGCCTCCCCGGAGCTCACCGTAGAAGTCGAGGCCGTCGTCGCGTTGCGGAACGGTAGCACGCGATCCGCCGCCGAGAGAGGCGACGAATCGGGGTCCTGAGACCATCCGGCTGAAATTGAACGCTAAGCCTCCCGGTGCAGGTCAAGGGGTGATGTGGTGGTGTGGTTGCGGTGTTGGTCTCGGTTTGGGTGTACCGACTGGTAGGTGATCGTTGATCTCCTACGGTCACGGTTTGTGTCGTTTGAATACTTATCTGGTGAGCAGCAGGCTCGGTATCGGCGGTTCTTGGCCGATCCGTCGCCGGGGGACCTGGAGCGGTTCTTTATCTGGATGCCGCGGCGTTGGCCGAGGTGGCGAAGAAGCGACGCGATCACAACCGCCTGGGCTTCGCGGTGCAGTGGGGGACGGTGCGGATGTTGGGCACGTTCCTGTCTGATGCGGGAGATGTTCCGCACGTCGCGGTGGAGTTCGTGGCCGAGCAGCTGGGTGTGACCGACCCCTCCTGTATCAAGCACTACCGGGAGCGGTTGCCGACCCAGCATGAGCATGCCCGCCAGATCCGCGCTCTGCTGGGGTACCGGGAGTTCGCCGAGGCCGAGGCGGAGGTGTGCACGTTCGTGGCCTCGCGGGCGGCGCAGACTCGGGACTCGCGGCGGGAGCTGTTCGATCGGGCGGTGTTGTGGTTGATCGAGGGCCGGGTGCTGCTGCCGGGGATCACCACACTGGCACCGTTGGTCGCAGGCGTGCGGGCCGAACGCCTGGCGGCGATCAACGACCATCTGGTGGAGCAGACGCCGCCTGAGATGCGGCGGGAGCTGCTGGCCACCCTGGTCGTACCCCACGGAAAGAAGGTTTCGTCGCTGGAGTGGATGCGCACCGCGGTGGTGAACGTGTCGGGGTCGGGCATGAAGGAGGCCTTGAACCGGTCGGCGACGGTGTGGGCGTTCGGCGCGGGTGCGGTCGATGCCGGCGGGGTGGCGCCGGTGAAGCTGGCGGAGCTGGCCGCCTACGGCATGCACGCCAAGGCCCCGAAGATCGAGCGGCTGAAGGGCACCCGTCGGGTCGCGACGCTGTTGGCGACCATGCGGCATCTGGAGGGCGTCTCGGTCGACGACGCGTTGCTGCTGTTCGATCTGTTGATGGCGACGAAGCTGCTGGCGCGGGCGGGCCGCGATGAGGAGAAGGCGAAGCTGAAGTCGCTGCCCCGGCTGCGTAAGGCCGCTCTGCAGGCCGAATCGGCGCTGCGGGCGGCGCTGGATACCCCGATGACCCAGCCGGACAGGTCCGCGCAGGAGGCCGAGGACGGGTCACGGTCGGGGGTGGAGCCGGTGGTGCGGGTGACGACGGCACCGGAGGTGATCGCGCGGATCGCGCAGGTGGTGCCGATCGAGCAGTTGGAGGCCGCGCTCGCGGTGATCAAGGAGTTTCTTCCGGCCGAACAAGACGACGCCGATCTGGAGTGGCGGGCCGAGCTGACCAACCGGTTCGCCTCGGTGCGCGGGTTCGTGGAGTTGCTGGCCGACACGATCCCGTGGGGCGGGACCGAGGCCGGTGCGCCGGTGATTGCGGCGTTGCGGGGGCTGCCCCAGGTGTTGGCCTACGGCAAGCACGCGGGCGTCCAGCACATCGAGGCGCACCGGGAGCTGGTGTCGGGGTCGTGGCGGCGGCTGGTGTATGACAACCCCGACCTGGGCGACAGGCAGATCGACAGGCATGCCTACACCTTCTGCGTGCTGGAGGCGCTGTGGTCGGCGCTGCGCAGCAAGAACGTCTACGCGGTCGGCGCGGACAAGTCAGGTGACCCGCGAGCCAAGCTCATCTCCGATGCCCTGTGGAGCGTGCACGGGCCCGGCGTCTTGACCGCGCTCGGCCTGGAGGCCGATCCGGACGCACATCTGCGCAAACTCGCGGTCGACCTGGATGAGGTGTACCGGGGCCTGGCCGACGGGCTGGAGGCCAACCCGGCCATCACGATCAAGGGCGGGAAGCTGAACCTGACCAAGCTGGAGGCCGTGCCGCTGCCGGAAGCGTATGAGGCGGTGAAGGCGATGCTGCCGCGCATCGACTACCCCGAGCTGCTGCTGGAGGTGCACGGTCATACCGGCATGTTCGATGCCTTCGACCACATCTCCGGGTCGACGTCGCGGCGGGCGGATCTGGACATCAGCCTGGCGGCGTTGATGGTGGCTCGCTCCTGCAATGTCGGGTTGAAGCCGGTGGTCAAGCTCGGCGATCCCGCGCTGGGCCTGCATCGGCTGATCGGGGTGGAGAAGGGCTACTTCCAGCACGAGGGGATGGGCGCGGCGTCGGGTCGGTTGATCGTCAAGCAGGCCGATATCGACATCGCCCGGGAGGACTGGGGAGGTGGGCTGGTCGCCTCCGCAGACGGGTTGCGGTTCGTGGTTCCGGTCCGTTCCCTGTACGGGCGGCCCAACCCGCACTACTTCGGGAAGTCCAAGCGCTCCAAGGGCGCTACCTGGCTGGCGGTGGTCTCCGACCGAGTGATGGGCCTGGGCGGGCTGCTGGTGCCCGGTACGATGCGTGACTCGCTGTTCATCTTGGACGCTTTGCACCGCTTGGACGCCCAAGAGCAGCCGGAGATCCTCACCACTGATTCGGCGTCGTACAGCGACATCGTGTTCGGTCTGTTCGCGATCTGCGGCTATCAGTTCGCGCCCCGGATCGCCGACATCTCCGACGCCCAGCAGTGGTGGATTGACCCGGCCGACGTCGGCCTGGCCGACAAGCGCACCTCACCGTCGGCCAACGGGTACGGTCGGTTGAACGAGCTGAACCTGCGGCGGGTGAACATCGCGGCGATCAAGCAGCATTGGCCGGACATGCTTCAGGTCGCCGGGTCGCTGGTCACCAATCAGGTGCGGGCTTATGACCTGATCCGGATGATGATGGCCGAGGGCCGCATCACCGGCCTGGGGCGGGCGTTCGCGCACTACGGGCGGATCTTCAAGTCGATGCACCTGCTGCACGTGGCCCATCTGGAGGACTACCGGCGGATGATAGGCGCCCAGCTGAATGTCGGCGAGGGCCGCAACGGGCTGGCCCGAGCGGTGTTCTTCGGCAACCTGGGCCAGCTGAAGCGCGGCTACGAGCGCGGCATGGAGGACCCGTTGACCGAAATACCGCAGGGTTCCCCCTGGTCAACGAGTAGGTCGACGGACAGTGACCATGGGCTCCTGTCGAGGTTCTGTCGGG
>NZ_JBITMD010000043.1:0-67446 GCF_044465905.1 Nonomuraea sp. NPDC049480 | reverse complement strand
ATAGTCGTGCTCACGGTTCGTTGAGATCCTTACTCACCCTCATCACTCAGATGAACTTTAGTGGCATCTGTCTCAATAAACCTTGGCAGAGAGGGGCGGCGCGGCGCTCGGGGGTTGACCCTACTCGGGGTGCCCAGGCCACTAACCACCAGTTCGTGCGGCATCTGCCCGTATACAAGACGCTGCTCACACCAGGGATCCGCGGGTTGGTTACTACACGGCGATCCGGAGGTGCGGGAGTTCGCGGTTGAGCTGATCAAGCCCGAGCCGCACTCATAAGACCCGCGAGGAAGCTTCGGAGCTCGGGATTCATTGCGTAGATCACGGTCCCACGCATGCCCCGCGTGAGCAGGACCTTGTACACGTGGCGGACCAGCAGATCGAAGTCGGTGTCGGGCACGGCCCTCTGGCTCTTGAACGCGGGGTCCTTGTTCTCCCCGCGTAACGTGACCAGGCGTCCGTCTTGGACGGTGAGGTCGGGGCCGAGGATGACGCCGTTCCAGTCGTACTCAAACCCTTGGGCCGTGTAGATGCAGCCCACCTGCCCGATTCCGTTCGGCTCGCTGGCCCAGAGCATGCTGGGCGGGTAGTCGCCGACGGCGCGGTCGCTCTTGACGTTCCACGGTCGTGCCCAGCCGCCGATGACGACGTCGTTGACGAGGGTGTGGTCGGGGCGTGGATCACTCCAGGGCCAGCAGAAGCCGGCGGTCATGCGGGCGGTGCCGGTCTGCGCGTGCAGGAATGCCTCGAGTTCGTGCGGTGAGTCGGCGAGCCGTACCTCGAAGCCCTCGTCTCTGTCCCACGCTATGGGTCCGCCGTCGTCGCCGGTCAGACCCAGCAAGCGGAGCACCCAGTGCTCGTACTTGCGGCTGCCACCGCAGCGGAACTGCTCGTCGAGGGAGACGAGGTGGATGTCGTAGCCCTTCTGCCGGGCGTGGTGCTCGATGCTCTCCACGGTGCCGAGCTCGCCTGGCCGTACCACCTGGTGCTCGTCGAGGAGGAAGACCGGCACCCGCGCCGCGGTCAGCAACTCGTCGAGCTGGCTGCGACCGGTGCGGTTGGCAGCGGGCGTGAAGCGGTTGGTTGACGTTTCGCGGATCCGGTGAGCTTCGTCGCAGATCAGCACGTCAAGGCCGTTCTGTTCAGCGTCGGTGAAGCTGTTGAAGTAGCGGAAGAGGTTCTTGATCCGGGTGCTGCCCCGGCCGGGATAGCGGCGCATGGTCTGGGTGAAGGACTGAGAGCCGGTGGCGTGCAGTGCCGAGCGGCCTTGCCTGAACAGCTCGCCGAGCAGAGACAGAGCGATGACGCTCTTGCCGCTGCCAGGGCCGCCGGTGACGATGACGACCTGCTTGGAGTCCGCACGCCTCGCCCGGTCCACGGCGCGCATGACCATCTCATACGCGACCTGCTGCTCGTCCAGCAACGTGAACTGCTCGCGTTCGCGGATCTCCCTGGAGGCGTAGGACATGAGCTGCTTGCTCGGCGCGACCGCGCTGCGCAGAAGGCGATCGGCCGCGTCAGCGCCGGGTTTGTCGGCAAGACGCTCGCCCAGATAGTGGAGGAACTCGCCGCGCCGCTGCTTGGTGAACAGACGGCTGCGCTCGTCGCGAACCTGGTCGGCCAGGCCGTCGACGTCCAGGTCCATAGCGTTGTGCAGGTACGCGGCTCCGTAGATGGCGTCCGGGTTGTCGCGGAAGATCCCGAGGAAGTCGCGCATGTACTCGCAGTACCGTCGGACCTGCTCGGCAGGGTTAAGTCGCTCGCCGCCCGGCATGCCGTCCACGATGACCAGATGCTCGCCCAGTTCCGAAGGCTCGGCGCGGCTCCACTGCTTGAGCTCGACCACTACGTAGGAATCTTGGCCGGTTCGCGGATGGACCCCGGCGAGGACCACGTCCGCGCGCTTGCTGGTCAGGGGGAGCTTGTACTCCACGAGTATCTCGACCCTGCGTAGTCCGGCGTCGGCCAGATCGCGGGCGAGGGCTGGCAGGCTGCGCCGCCAAGACCTGATCTCGGCGGGGGAGGGGCGGTGTCCGCTGGTGTCACGCACGTGCTCGGCGATCACCTCCGCGAGCGCGGCCTCGTTGGGAGAGGCGAGCAGGTTCTCGACGGAAAGCCTCAGCGCCGTCACGGATTGTCCCCCAGGCAGCACGAGAGAACTCGTGCGGGTGGGGGCCTATCCGCTCCGGCCTAAGCCGTACGAGCGCGGAAGCCCGTCGGGCCGCATCACATGGTCGCCAACAGAGTAGCGAGGGCGTCTCGCTATCGGAACCGGCGAGCGAAGGATCTCGCTGCGCCGCAGGTCTCTCGGCAGCCGGGTGCGCGATGTCATTGGGGCGGCCGCAGCAAAGCACACTGAAGCGCTGGCAAGGAGGTCGATACCAGGAGCATGGTCTCCTGTATGGCGACTGACAAAGTCAACGGTGACGACCCCCGGATGAACTCCTTGACGAGATCCGCGCGGACGCGGCAGAGCGAGACCTGTCGGCATACGCGGCCGAGACATTGCGCTTCAAGCGTGACCGTGACTGGTTGCTGCGACTGGTGAACTGGTTGGAAGAAGAATGCGTCCAGTCGCCGCCGACGAGCGCGCGGCAGCAATGGAGAAGGTGAAAGATCTCGATGCGGAGCAAGCAGGTGGGTGTTACGTTCTGTTCCCATGAGCGGGGACGCTCGGGTCGTTGGTTGCATACCCTCTGCCAACTCGATACATACGAGCAAGGGGCGACATAGTGCAACATCAAGGCGAATCAGGTAGCTTCATGTTCGGGAAGGTTGCTACCGCTGAAGTTGGGAAGCAGACAGAGAGGTATAGATATGGCCGTTCCAGACAACTTCATTGTCCGGCTACGTCACGAGGTCGCCGAGTATAAAGACACATTCTCCCTTGCGCAAGATGGTGACGCATTTGCGCGCTGGGCACTAGCGTTTGTTCACGATCTTTCGGGCGATGATGCTTATAATCAATGCGATACCCTTGGCAAAGGCGATTCAGGCCTAGACGGTTATCTCCTGGATCCAGAAGCTGAGATTTTCTACCTCAGCCAATCGAAGTTTTCAGCCGATCAAAGCACACTAATAGACCCCGAACCTTTGAGGGTCTTCGTCGGTATCCTGGACATGCTACAGAATCCCAAAGCATGCGAAACGCGCGGACAGAAAATCATGCAAATCGGACAAGCATTCCGAGAGGCTTTGGCCAGCGGCTGTCGACCCGTCCTGCAGTATTTCATTTATGGCAGAATTTCAGACGAGAGTGAGCGTGAAATTAGAGCTCGAGCAGGCAACCACCCGCTACGACCCGAGATAGAATTTTGGACCCCGGAAAAATTCTATCGAGAATACCTCAACAAAGAGGAATCGAAGGATCTCGAGGGAACTACCATAAAGCTCCGAATGGTTGAAAACCAATATTTTGTTGTCGATGGGCCATCGGTGGAAGGGATTTCCTCCGCCTTGGTCGCAAATCTGGATGGCGCAAACCTTGCAGAACAAGCCGAAGGGCATATGCCCAGAATCGTGGCTGCAAATATCAGATATCATCTAGGCCATCAAAACAGGGTTAATCAACAGATCCGCCGGACACTGGACGATGAGAGCCAACGTAAAGGGTTCTGGTATTACAATAATGGAATAACTATAGTCTGCGATAGCTTTTCGGTCGATCGAGAGACGTGCGAAATCGCACTTACGAATCCGCAAATCGTAAATGGCTGTCAAACCGTGACAGCTCTTATTAATAAACGAGACAAGCTTGGCGGTGCAATTCTCCCTATCGCCGCCCGGATTATCTCGCGAACGCCTGGCGAGCTAGGCACGACGCAGCTCTTAAAGATAGCCGAGCACACGAATTCTCAGTCGCCCGTAAAACAAGAAGACCTCAAGTCGAACGATCCTATTCAGGTTAGACTACAAGTCTACTTTGCCAATCTCCCTACTCCATGGTTCTACGAGAGAAAGCGTAGGGAATGGCATTCGCTTTCGCCGGCTCAGCGTAGCCGTTTTACGCTAGCTCGTCGTATCACAAAAGAGGATGTCGGACAGCGGTGGCGGGCGTTCGATGGGCATCCTGCAGAGGCCGTTAGCGATAAGGAGGAGATGTTCTCGCCACCTCTTTACGGAGAGATATATCGCGAAGACAGAGATGTCAGGCTGTATCTTTTGGCCTACGTTTGGTATGAAGACTTCTGGCACTTGCTGGATAAGCCGAATGAAGGCATCCGCGTCAAGCTACTCCCGTCATTTAATGAGCGGCTCCTAAATAGGGTTCTGCGGTGCAAGAAGCTATGGGTTATGCATTGCGTATTCGCGATGAAGGTGATGCTGCGGCAGTATTATGCAGAAATGGATGGCGAAAGGGCGGATCGCATAATAGAAATCATGCGGAAAGATCCGCGCCAATTTGATGGGGGGAGAAAGATAGTCTTAAGAGCGTTCAAGCAATGGGCCGATGCCATCGGTGATGACGCGGACATGAGGGTGGCCCTCAAGGATGTCGACGCCGCAAGGAAATGGGAAGACAACCTTCTTGACCATCTAGAAATGTATGAGAATATCTCACTCCCGAAACTGTCATAGATGAGTCCTAAGTCTCGGCGCAAGAGGGTTTTGAAGTTGGAAGAATGAGGTAGGCGAGGGTGGCTGGCCAACGGCTCAGCTGTGTGCCCGCCCCGAGCAGATAGGCATTGAGGCAATGGCGCGCCTCACTCAGAGCAGCGTGGAGTGCGCGGTGGAGGTCGAGTTGCGCACCAGTCGGATGCTGGTCAACCTCTGGCGCCAGAGGGCAATCTGTCATCTCTCAGCAACGCTTCGAGTATCTGCTCCCTCTTCGAGAGTGTTGTTAGCTGTCTGTCTATTACCTAGCTGCTTCAAGATGCGCTCAAGCTCAAGGGGCCCGCCGTTGTGCTCGCGGAGAATGCCGTAGACGCGGTGTGCAGTGAGCTGCCCAGGTGTGGCGAGTAGCGGACACTGCATTCATCGGGGAGTGGTGGGCCTTCTGCGGCATGGTTTGTATGGTCCCGGTTAGGTGCGACAATTGAGAGCAGGATAGGAGTTCGACAAGCGAGCAAGTCTATGACTTACACAGGTCGAATTCGTAGAGTCTGTCCTTGTGATTACACGGGTTCGATGGTCAATCCGGTGCCGGTCAAGCACCCTGTGATCAGATGCGGCCGGTACTGGATCTTCTTCATCTTGCGTTTGACGATGCGGACCAGAGCGTCGAGGTCGACGGCGAAGAAGTTGACGATGGCGCGCTTGAGCAGTGACCACACCCCTCGGCAGGGTTCAGCTCGGGAGCGTAGGCGGGCAGCTGGAACACACGCAGCCAGTCCTTGTTGTCGGCGGCGAAGTCTGCCAGTTCCTGGGCCAGGTGCACGTTCGAGGGTGAGCAGTACCACACCAGCGGCGCGGAGAGCTGCTGATGCGCCGAGTGATCAGGTCACGGTAAGCCTGCCAGGAGAACGTCTTCGGCTCACCGCGCCGGCCGCGCGCGGTACACGTGCAGCCGATACAACAGGTGCGGCCGATCACCGGTACGGAAACACAGCACGCTCGCGATGTTGACCCGGCCGCGGACATGAACGACAGGCCGGGCTCCTCGCGGCGCCCAGGTGCGTCCCTTCGGCGGCCTCAGCCCTTGACCTGCCTCGTCCTCAAAACAGATGCAGGCGCCCAGGTCCGCGGCGGTTCTTTTACCTGCGGCCACACATCGGCCTTCCACACCGCGATCGCCTCCTCATCCCGCCCGGCCGCCTGGCGGGACGGCACCTGGCACGACCAGCCGTGCCGGCGCAGCAGCCGCCACACCCCCTCGATGGTGTAGCCGACCCCGTCGTACCGCGACGACAACGGGCTGTCACGACCCCACGGCCTCTACGAATTCAATCTGTGTGCATGGCGGTGGCATCCTCCGACAGCAGAGCTCAAGCCGCGATATCTGTACCGGCCGCTGCCGTCGAGCGGGCCCGTCTCCACGACCAGGAGGTTGTGAGGGCGCAGGTAACGCTTCCGCGCCATGTCGTACGAGCCTGGTGCCGTCCGCGGCCGCCGCAAGCGACATCAAGTTTCCACCGAAGCCGAGGGCGATTCAATCAATCCAGTTCAGCGGCCTTCATCAAATTGACAGGTTCCGTATCGGGTTGCTTCAGGAGCGCGAGGAACTCGTCTACGGTTGGCACGTGATCTGCCGCCCGAAGTGTCTGAGGTTCCTCCCACAGAGGGATCTGGGACATGCCGCCAGCGCTCCTTGCTAGTCGCCGGTCATCTGTCAGATGTCAAGGCTTCAACCCTACTCTGGTGATGTCCATCTGGCCTGGCATCGATCAAGGATGAAGGTGATCTCAGCGGCCCCTTCTGCGGACGGGGTTATACGGCCGTTCAGGATGCATACGGTTGTACTGGTAGACAACATGCTCCGGAATTTCGCCGCTGGTGTCGAGCTCGAACCGAAGCCTCCGTGCCCACCGGAGGACATCTGAGTACTGGGCGCCATCGGTCGTAGAGTTGGGACCTGATGCCCAGCCGGCGAGGATGGCTGCCTCTTCGATGGCCTGGACCCTTCTAGACGTCCTGCCAGGAAGCCGCAGCTCGGCAATGGCGTTGTCAACAAGATCATCATAGGTCGTTGCTCGTTCTTCAGAGATTAACCATCGGACCAAGGTCACCAACTCGTCGGAGCTGTACGTTGTGATCGCTCTACCACCTAACCGTGGTGGCCGTTCGGGACGAGGACGTGAGATGCTCGATTGTTCATGCGTCGAGGTTGAGAATGGTGTGGCCGCCTTCGAACCACCTCTAGTGATTTTCCAAGCCGCACCGTCCGGGTCCTCCGCGATGTGCGAAACACGTGGTAGGCCTTTGCCCCAGCTGAACCGGAGATCGGGACACCTCAGGACCTGAACGTAGCCGTCTGTGATCGTCGCTACCTCGGTAGGCGAGCGGATGACCAGAAGAGCCTTGTAGGGGTCGAAGTCAGCTCGAACGCCGCGTACTGCTAGTGCGTCGCGAAGCTGGAGGAGGCGCTCAAGGCCCTCGCTGTCATCGGCTATGACGGGCTTTTCGGATTGCTTCTTAAGAGACGCGGACGGTGTTGGCACCGGAGACGCGGACGGTGTTGGCACCGGAGTTGAGGATCTCAAGATTTTCCTAGCCGCGCCCTCATGGTCTTCGATCGGATGAATAGACAGAAAGCGCCCGTCTCCCCAAACGAAATCGCCATTGGAGACGAAAGCCTCTATCTTGCCCGATGTGATCATCTTGACATGGTGCGGTGCTGAGATGATCAGTGCGGACGCTGCAGTGTTCAATTGACACTTGACGCCGCCGGCAATGAGTGCCTCCTGCAGGCTGCTGAGGTATGGCAAGGCAGGTGACCTGGGGGTCGCGACACTCTTCGATGACCGTGATGTGCGTGTCGGTCTTCTTGCTGAGGTCGAGGAGGGGCGGCGCTTGTAAGCGTCTACAACGTGATCCGGAAGGCGGCCCCGGGGTGCCACCTGGTAGCCGTTGTCGCGTGCCCACTGGCGGATCTGAGCCGATTCGGCTTGGTTGGAGGCGACACCCCTGAGCGGTTGCTCGCTACTGACCGTCTCGTCCGAGCGTGCAAGGGCCTTGAAGAGGTCATCTAGTGACGGAACGGCTTCCTTCTGTTCAACATCGCCGTTTGCGGTCGGCTCGTCAACAGTCATACTGCTGCTCTCGCTCGAAATGTCGGGTTATGGGCGAAATGTGCCGTTTAGTGCTGGATCGGTCAACGTACCTGGCGAATCTCGCTTGCCCTTTCGAGTTCTTCCCGTTGTCGCCGTTCCAGCTGATACTGAGGCATACACCAGAGGTCCGACAGATTCCAGCAGTGGTCGCACACTGTGAGCGTCTACTTACATAGAGTGTTATAGGCGATATTTACAGTCGTCCGATGGGTAAGATAACGACTATTGTCCAATGCCCCTATTGGCGACGTTGGGGCAGTACCCCCTGTAACTTTGTCTGACCGGCACAACCCCCGGGGTGTCAGTCGGTTCCAGTAGACCTTCAGCGTGCTTGAATCGCGTTCAAAGGAGGCAGGCATGGCCTTCGGCCGCATGCTAGATAAACTCGCCGCTGTCTCCAGCGATGACCGCGCCCATTGGAGCGCTGCATATGCTGCCGAGCTGGCGGCTCACGGCGGGGGTGAGCCACTGGGTGACATGCTGAACATCTCGGTCTGCGAGCCCTTCGACATCCGTCGGTACTGTTCTACAGTGCGCGCGCGGAACATTCTGCTCGCCAATTCTCTTCAGGATCGTCGTGTCTTGCTCCGGACCACCATTCCGCAGCTCAGGGCGTTGACACGCTGCGATCAGCGGACGCTCAAGGATGTCTTGAACGCGCTCCTCGCCTCTCTGATGGAGGGCGACGCGCCTGATCGTGGTGAAACCGTCCAGAACGATCCACATGCTACGTTGCGCGATCTTCTAGAGCTGTGGACTTCTTCGCTTGATGATCGCAAGCGCCTGATCCTTCGTCACCGCGTGGCTCGCCGCGACCGCAGTCTTGATGACCTAGGCAACGAGCTTAGTATCAGCCGCGCACGCGTTGGTCAGCTAGAGAAGAAGCTGGCTGACAACTTCAGCGCATGGCGGCAGAGTCCCCCGGTCGCGGAGCGGATCGGCGAGTTCGATCGGCGGGTCTGCAACGGATCATCGGCGCTCATGACGTTCGAGGCTGTCTCGGCACGAGTTCCTGAGCTGTCAGATCTGGTTCACCCAGTCGGGCTTGAGCTGTCCGATTTCCTTGGGATGCTCCTGCCTGATCTCGATATCGATGGTTCATGGCTGGCGACCAAGCCGCTTTCAGATCTACGTGATGCGACCTTCTCCTCAGCCACACACCGCGAGAAGCGGGCGGATGGTGGCCACGACCTCGACAAACTCCAGGCGGAGCTGAGGCTGGATGACCATGCGTGGTCCTTGTGGCTTGAGTACTGCGGTCTCCGCAAGACCGCTGGCATCGTGGTCCGCAAGGGTGCCTCGCAACCCGAGCTCGCGGTCGCGGTCCTGGCCGCTGCGGGCCATCCATTGAGTGTCGAGGAGATCGCGGAGCGGCTTCAGGTGGATGGCGTGCGCTCCCTCCGAGGGCGTCTGCAGGCCGATGACCGCATCGCGCGTGTGGGTCCCAATTCCTATGGACTCCCTGAGTGGAACCTCGAGACGTATGAGGGCATCCGCGAGGAGATCGTGCAAAGGATCGAGCGTGGCGGTGGACGTGCGCTGCTGGCTGACGTAGTAGATGAACTTGTCGAGCAGTTCGGGGTGTCCCCGGCCAGCGTGCGTGCGTATGCGGTCCGGCGGGAGTTCTCTCGTAGGGATGGGTGGATCGGTCTGGCAGGGAGTGGAGATGACGGGTCACGCCAGGCATCGCGAAGAATGCCGATTCCTGGAGAGACCCGTCGGTGTTTCTTCCTCAGGGGACAGTGGTGGTTCCGTGTAGACATCAACAAAGAGGTTCTGCGCGGGTCGGGCTTTACGGCGCCACGTGGCGCAATGGCCTTGTTTCAAGTCGCAGAGGGGACTGAGCGCGTCTTTGCTGCTCTGGCCCAGGAGATCCGCATCTCCTGGGCAGCGCCCCAGCCGCAATTCGGAAGCATCCGTTCACTGGTCACACAGCTTCGGGCCAAGGTCGGAGATGTGCTCTGGCTTGCACCTACCGACCATGGCGCGGTCCGTGCTCGGCTGGTTCGCGCCTGGAGCAAGACCGAAGATGATGAGATCGCGCTTCGCACAGGTGTCCAACGGGGATTGAGCGGAGAGGTCCTGCGATTGGCTGTAGCCAATGCCCTTGCACTATCTGTGCAAACTTCATGGGCTGCCCTCGTGATGGCCCTGCGCGCTCGCGGCGACCTTGACCTCGCCGAAATCGTGGAGGGCTACACACTGAGTGAGTCTGTTCGAGCGCTCGATTCCGTTCCTGATCTCGATGACTTCTTCGCTGCACTTGGCGGCCGGTGATGGCTGACATGCTGCGCGCCTTGACCATCGAGGACAGTTACAGGAGCGACCGCAGCAACGTCGTAGGCGAGTTCTACGTCCCCTGCCTCGCGCTCGCGAACCGATACGACCGAGCAGTCGGATACTTCACCAGCAAGTCTCTCGCACTGGTCGCTCGCGGGTTGGAAGGCTTCAAACGTAACGGCGGTCGTATTCGCCTTATAGCCAGTCCGCACCTGACGGACAGCGACATCGAGGAGATGCGCGCTGGGTACGCGTACCGAGAGATCATCGCCAAGGCGGTGCTCCGTGAGCTGGACCCAGACACCGAACGTCCCCGGAACGAATTCGCCGGGCTTGGGCTCCTCGGCCATCTCATTGCTCAAGACATGCTGGATGTGAAGATCGCCATTGTCCATGGCAGGGAAGGCCTAGCGCTCTATCACGAGAAGATCGGTCTCATCTCCGACAAGTACGGGGATACCGTCGCATTCACCGGTTCCATGAACGAGACCAGCTCCGCCTTCCTCGACAACTTCGAATCGATCCAGGTCTTCAGATCGTGGGAAGAGAACGATAAGGGCCGGGTGGACATCCTCCGATCCGACTTCGATGAGTTGTGGGCCGGACGCACGCCAAGGCTCGAGATTCTCGACTTCCCCGCTGTCGCGAAGGAGCGGTTCATCGCGTTGGGCGAACGTGCCGGCGAGCTGTCGACCGGGGCCGAAGGTCCTGAGCCGCTGGTCGTGTCCACCGATCTCACGACCTTGGGATGGGTGCGATTGCCGCATGATGTCGAGCTGCGGGACTACCAGAAAACTGCGATAGCGAAGTGGCTGAGCGCCAATGGCCGTGGCATGCTCCAGATGGCTACCGGCACTGGAAAGACGATTACCGCATTGACGGCGCTCGACCAGATGGGGCGACAGCTTCACGCTCGCGATCTGTCCTTGGTCACGGTGGTCGTCGTCCCGCTCCTGGATCTTGTCGAGCAGTGGTCGGCAGAGCTTCGCAACTTCGGCGTTGTACCGATCAAGTGCCGCGACTTGGCCGCGTCATGGGAACCGGCGGCGCGCAATGCGCTAGCCGCTCTTCGGGCGCGCCGAGAAGGCAGTATCACATTGGTGGTTACCAATGCTACTTTCCGTGCGGCATCCTTCCAGGGGCTCCTCGCCTCCGTCGATCTGCCTCTGCTGATCGTCGCCGATGAGGCGCACCATCTGGGAGCAGAACATCTGCGGACGGCTCTCCCGGCACATGCCCAGTTCCGCCTCGCGCTTTCCGCCACACCGGAGCGATGGTTCGACCCGACCGGCACGGACGCCCTCAAGGAGTACTTCGGGGACATTCTCATCGAGCTGGGTCTCAAGGAGGCAATCGATCTAGGGGCGTTGACGAGGTACAGATACCACCCCGTCCTCGTTCCCCTGAGCGATGACGAGGCAGAGCAGTACACCGAGCTCACCGTGAAGATCGGCGCGCTTATGAGATCGCAAGAGCCGGAGCTGGTGAGCGAGGATGACAACTCACCGCTCGGAATGCTGCTAGGGATGCGGTCCAAGGTCCTCGGGCATGCTCGGGCCAAGATGCCAGCCCTTCGGGAGGCGCTGGAAAGACACAGGAACAGTTTCTTCCAGTTGGTCTACTGCGCTGAGGGCGGTGCACCACTGATTGACGGCGGAACCGGGCCACGCCAGGTCGAGCAAGTCATCGAGCTAGCGGGCAAGGAGTTGGGTCTCAAGGCTCACACATTCACCTCCAGGGAGCACAAGCGGCAACGCAGAGATCTGCTCCGATCGTTCGCGACTGGACGTGACCTACAAGTTCTTGTGTCCATGCGCTGTCTGGACGAGGGGGTCGACCTCCCGGATGCTCGCGTGGCGTACATGCTCGCGAGTAGCACGAACCCTCGACAATTTATCCAGCGTCGCGGCCGGATCCTTCGGAGGGCGCCAGGGAAGAGCCTCGCAGAGGTTATCGACTTCGTGGTGACACCCCCGCAGGACCCTGCCCTGTTCGAAATCGAGCGTCGGCTCTTCCGGCGAGAGCTGGCTCGATGCGTTGAATTCGCCGGATACGCGGAGAATCACGGCGAAGCCCTCGCCAAACTGAGGGAACTGCGCGATCATTACCAGCTTCTTGATGTGTGAAGGGTGGAGAGCAGACAGTGAGCGACCAGAACGAGCGCGAGATCGTCGGTCGTATCTATGCGGAGCTAAGCGATGAGGCGAAGAAGCTTGTCGTGGACGTTCTGACTTTGGAGAAGGAGAACCTGCATCTGGGAGACACCGCGACGGTGACGCGCAACGTGAGC
Source organism: Nonomuraea sp. NPDC049480 (assembly GCF_044465905.1). Taxonomy (NCBI): domain Bacteria; kingdom Bacillati; phylum Actinomycetota; class Actinomycetes; order Streptosporangiales; family Streptosporangiaceae; genus Nonomuraea; species Nonomuraea sp. NPDC049480. The sequence goes on along the minus strand of NZ_JBITMD010000043.1, from coordinate 55,167 downwards.
GACCAGATCATCCGGAGGGTTGAGGGCATCATCAAGTGAAGCTGCTGTCGATTGAGCTTGAGAACTTCAGACCATACGGCGGACGTAACAGCATCTCGTTCGCTCAGGAGCCGGGGCACAACGTCACGCTGGTATACGGCACTAACGGTGGCGGTAAGACGACCCTGCTCAACGCCTTCACCTGGGCCCTCTACGGCCATCTCAGCGCAGATGTCGAGCAGCAGGACAGGCTGATCAACAACCGGATCTGGCAGGAAGCCCGCCTCGGTTCGTCGGTGGACATGTCGGTGACCGTTGAGTTCGAACACGAAGGCCGCACCTACACTGCACGCCGGTTTCTCACAGCGGAGAAGCAGAGTTCGGACCAACGTTTACCCAAAGCGCAGCTCCTCCTCCTCGAGCGTGACGACAGGGGCGTCACCAAAGAGCTCAAGAGCGCCCAGGGGCACATCGACAAGATTCTTCCGGAGCGCCTAAGCAAGTTCTTCTTCGTCAACGGTGAGCGCATCGAGCAGCTGGTCCGCAAGGAGGCCTACGCCGAGATCCAGCATGCGATCAAGACACTACTTGGCTTGGAGCAGCTCGAGCGAGCTCTCAAGCACCTCCCCGCGGCGGCGAACAAGCTGCGTCACCAGCTGAAGTCCGAGGGGGCTAACAGTGAGCTTGCCGAGCGCCTGACCGCTGAGATCGATGCCATCTTCAAGGAGACGGAAGAGAAGAAGCAGGAGAAGGAGTCTCTCAACGCTGAAGTTCAGCACCTGAAGGACGAGATCGAGTTGCTCGCGGCACGTCTCAAATCCCTGGACGGTGCCAAGCAACTTCAGCTGGAGCGTGAGCGCCTGGAACGGGAACGTGAGAGCGCCCATGAGTCACTGCGTAAGCTAGAAGACGAGCGGGCTCGGGTGCTTGCAGACTCCGGTTATCTGGCCTTTCTACCTGATCTGCCTGAGAAAATCATCGCTGCCTGTGACGCACTTCGGGAGCGCGGTGAGCTGCCCGCACCGTTGAAGCTCACGTTCATCGAAGACCTGCTCATAGAGGGCGAGTGCATCTGCGGTACCCATCTCACCGAAGGCTCGCGCGAGCGAGCAGCACTGGAGATGTGGCGTGCGCGCGCCGGCCTTGCCGAGGTGGAAGCGGCATGGAATCAGCTTCGCGGTGCTGTATCCGGCTTGGAGGAACGGCGTCGTGGCACGATGGATCGGTTGGCGGAGACGGATCGCCTGATCGGGGAGGGATCCGACAAAGAGCGCATGCTGGTTGAGCAGCTCAACGAGGTTTCCATCGAGATCAAGAAGCTGCCGCAGGAAGACATCAGTGCAATCGAAGTGCGACGCAGCAAGATGATCGACAAGTTGAGCGAGACGAGCAGACGCCTCGGCACGCTCGACGAGCATCTCGACTTCCTGGCCAACCAGAAAAAACAGAAAGAGGAGCAGGTCGACAAGATCCAGGTTAAGGACGAGAACAACCAGCGAATCCAGCGCCGGATCGCCGTGATCCGAGAGACGGAGACCGCGCTCCGCCAGATCCTTGAGCTCTTGTCCGACAGCATCCGCCGCCGTCTGGACACCCGTATCCGGACCCTGTTCAAGCAGGCGTCGCTGAAGAACTACGAGCCGGAGCTTACGTCGGGATTCCAGCTGGAGTACTGGGAGCGGGTAGGCGACGAGAGGGTACCTGCCCCCAAGTCCACTGGTGAGAACATGTTGCTTTCACTCTCCTTCGTCGGCGCCGTCGCGCAGGAGTGCCGCGACGCCGCCACGAATCCGAACCCCTTCTTCGGAGGCGTCGGCGGTGAGTATCCGATTGTCATGGACGCGGTATTCGGCAACCTGGACGACGACTACCGTCGGCAGATCGCCAGGTTCCTCCCGGAGATGACCTCTCAGGTGGTGGTTCTGTCCAGCAAGGCCCAGGCCGAAGGGGTCGCCGAGAATTCACTGCATCCGCGTGTGGGCAAGCAGTATGTGATCACGACCCATACGACGAAGAGCGACCTGCAGGACGTTACGGAGAAGATCGCTGTGAACGGGAGGGAGTACCCGTATCAGGTGTTGGGATCTTCCTTCGATGGCGCGGAGTTCACCGAGGTGGCGCAATGATGACGAGCCCTAGTGAGCAGCGAGTTCGTCGGCCTAAGGGACACGAGAGTCTGATTCAGCAGCTGAGCAAGGACGGCGACGGTCCATTCACCAGTATGGCCGCGACCCTACTCTTCGCAGCGTCCGTCGGCTACGCCCATGAGCGCAGGGAGCAGTTCGGCGAGGCCGGGGAACCCATTAGGTACGAAGTCTTTCGCCGCTCTCCGACTGCCGAAGCATTCATCGACTCCCTGGGAGTCCTGGAGCACCCTGGTGATGCTTCCATCCTGAGTGAGGAGCGCCTAGGGGAGCGTGTCACAATCTTCGAAGAGTATGCAAACGGCGGTCTTAACTACATCCAAGGCGAGATCAACGCGAGTAAGTCGCGGGTCATGGATGTGCTGTTGGAGATGGTACGGCAAGCTGATCGGGATCAGAGGTCAGGGGGGCTTCCCCCAGAGCTAGGCCAATTCTTCGGCCCTCCGGAGTTCTGAACTCCATGATGGGCATGTGACTCTTACAGAGCAGACGGGTGGCGCTTGGGAAACCGAGCGCCGCCTGACCGCGATTGGCAGAACGGGACTTTCCGTACCTGCACGTCAGGCTGTGGTGGATCAGCAGATTACGTCTGACTCGTCGGTCCTGGACTATGGGTGCGGACGAGGGGATGATGTCCGCGCTCTACAGGAGATCGCCATGAGGGCGGTCGGCTGGGACCCCCACTATCATCCCGAAGGCAGCCTCGATCCATCGGATGTCGTGCTGCTGACTTACGTCCTCAACATCATCGAGGACCCGGAGGAACGGCGTCGTACGCTCGTCAAGGCCTGGGAACTTGCCAAGAAGACCTTGGTGGTCTCAACTCGACTCACCTGGGAGAAATCCAAGGTCAAGGGTACAGGTTTCGGCGACGGAGTCCTTACCTGCCGGCGGACCTTTCAGCACCTGTTCAGCGCTGGCGAGCTCCGAAGTTACGTTGAGGGCGCCACAGGTGTCCGATGCGTCTCTGCGACTCCCGGAGTCGTCTATGCGTTCAAGCGCGATGAGGCGCGCCTGGGTTATCTGGCTCGTCGGATCGCACCCGCGGCCATCTGGCTGGCCTCCGACGACGCGGCATCGGCGATCGCCTCCGTAGTCGACTACACGGAGCAACGCGGGCGAGTACCACGCGTCGAGGAAATGCCGTCGCAGATGGCGGAACTCCTGGCCCATCTGAGCGCAGTAGAACTGCAGCGGATTGTCCGGGCGTCGTCCGACCCCGAGAAGGTCGTGGAAGGTGCGAAGAGATCCACCTTGACCACGCTACTGTTCCTCGGTGTCGAGCTGTTCAACGGACGTGGCCCCTTCGGATGCCTCCCGCTTTCCGTGCAGCTCGACGTGCGAGCGTTCTTCAACTCCTACAAGGAAGCATGCATGCGGTCCGACCGTCTGCTGCTCAAGCTGCGCGACGATGCCTATGTCCGTGGTGCGATGAACGGATCGAAGGTCGGCAAGCTCACGCCAACAGCCCTGTACGTGCATCGCCGGGCGATTGATCACATGCCCGTCGTGCTGCGCCTATACGAGCACTGTGCTTCGCTCGCGGCAGGACGTCCGCAGGAGTGGACTCTCGCCAAGCTGCGCCATCAGGGGAGGGGCGTGAGCTGGCTGGACTATCCGGAGTTCGATACGGATCCGCATCCGCGGCTGCGATCGTCGTACATGGTCGATCTCACCACCTTCAAGACCTCGCACATGTCCTACGAACAGTCGGAGAACAGACCTCTGCTCCACCGCAAACATGAGTTCCTCCACCCGGATGACCCGGATGTCCCGAAGTACCGGCGACTTACCGAGAGCGAGCTGCGAGCAGGCCTATACGCCAATCCACATCTCATCGGGACAGAGCAGGGCTGGGAGACCGAGCTCGTCCGCTGCGGCCGGCAGCTCCGTGGTCACCGGCTGATCAAGAGGAACTAACCGGTGATGCCGGCTTGGTACTTGGCAATGATGCTTGCGAACTCGTCGACGTCCAGCTCCTGCGCCTGGTCGGGGAACCACGAGAGTCGCAGTCCATTGCTGGCCTGTTCCTCGGGCAGCCCCATCGCCGCCAGGACGTGACTCGCGGTATAGGACGCACTTGTGCAGGCGGACCCGGTGGCTATGGCGGCGTAGTTCTTCAGCTGCAAGATCAAGGCTTCGGTGTCCACACCCGCGAACGACAGGTTGAGGATATGCGGGACCACGTGCTCTTGGTCGCCGTGGAGATGGAACCGGGTCCTGCTGAGTCCCTCCAGCAGCCGGGAGCGGAACTCGCTGGCCGCTTCCAGCCACCTCGTACGCTCGCTCTCAAACACCTCGAGAGCCTTGGACAGGCCCATGATGAGTGGAACCGGAAGTGTGCCTGGCCGGAGCTTGCGTTCCTGACCGCCTCCGTACATTAGCGGGGTCAGCGGCACAGAGTCCCGCCCGCGGCGTCTGATGAGTAGGCCACCGACCCCCTTCGGGGCCCCGATCTTGTGCCCGCTGAAGCTGACGAGATCGATCGGTGCACGAAGGTCGTCCGGTAGCTTGCCGAAGCCCTGAGCCGCGTCAACATGAAGATACGTGGCCGTGGAGCGGAGGTGTTCCGCCAGCTCGGCGACAGGTTGGATAACGCCAGTCTCGTTGTTGACCTGCATGACAGAGACGAGCAGCGTGTCGGGACGTAGCCGTTCCAGTACGGCCTCCGCGCTCACGCGGCCAGATGTCCCGGGCTCGATCAGATCGACCTCGAACCCCTGTGACTGCAGGTGCTCGAGTGGTTCCAGGACAGCCTTGTGCTCGATCGCAGTGCTGATGATATGACGGCGTTCACGCCTAGCACCGAAGGGAGCCAGACCCAGGATGGCGATGTTGTTGCTCTCGGTTGCACCACTAGTGAAGATCAACTCATCCGGGCGGGCGGAGAGGTGGGCTGCGATGCCTTCACGAGCGCGGGCTACAGCCTTCTTGGCGCGAGTTCCATACTCATGGGTACGTGACCCCGCATTGCCGAAGTCTTGGGACATCCAGTGCAGAACGACCTCGGCGACCTCTGGGAGTACCCTCGTCGTTGCAGCGGCATCCAAGTAGGCGACCACGTGCGCACCAGCTCTCATAATTGTTGGCCCAGGTAACGTGTGTACGTTAAAACGCACACGTACTTACGGTACCTTGGACCACGTGGGAACACACGCGCTGGCGCAGCAAGGCGGAGACGCCACAACTGCGGGCTTCGAGTACATCTTCCCCGCAATCCGCGGTGTGCAGGCAGGGCGTGAGTACTACGTATCGATGTGTCCGTTGCGCCTCATCCCCAAGATCTTTTTGTTCGATGAGGACGAGCTAGCACCGGAGGTTCGGGCGCAGAGAGTCCTGAACAAGGGACGAGTTCCAGCGCTTGCGCGGTACATCCTGGAGAACCCCGACGATTACGTCTTTTCTGCGCTAACCGCCTCCGTCGATGGCGCCATGCGCTTCGTGGGGGTGGCGGACCAAGGGCCGGGGTTGCGGGTCGGTCAGTTGCACATCCCGATGGCCTCACGCTTCTTGATCAATGATGGCCAGCACCGGCGTGCCGCCATCGAGGTAGCACTCAAAGACAACCCATCGCTCGGCGATGAGACCATCGCCGTCGTCTTCTTCCATGACGCGGGCCTAGAGCGCAGCCAGCAAATGTTCGCTGACCTGAACCGCCATGCCGTGCGGCCGGCTCGTTCCATAGGCGTCCTCTACGACCACCGGGATGAGCTCTCGCAGCTGACGCGACTCCTCGCGTTGAAGTGCCCGGTGTTCCGCAACTTCGTTGAGATGGAGAGCAGTAACCTCTCTGCTCGATCACGCAAGCTCTTCACACTCAGCGCCCTGTACTCGGCGATGAGCGCCCTTCTTCAAGGGCTGGAGCTGACTAGCGGCAAGGACGTGGAACGCCTGTCGTCGGGTTACTGGGAAGCTATCGATGATCTCATCCCGGACTGGGGAGAGGTGCGGAGACGATCTCTGTCCGCCTCCGAGATACGAAAACAGTACCTACACACGCATGGGATCGCACTCCATGCTCTAGGGCTGCTCGGGAACACACTGCTTCGCGATTCCCTTGATCCAGAGGAGTGGAAGCCGCGGCTGGCGCCGCTTCGGGACGTGGACTGGTCACGAACCAATCCTGACTGGGAGGGACGTGCGATCATCGGTGGCCGTGTCTCGAAGAATCACCAAAACGTCGTACTTACCGTGAATTATCTACGCAAGCAGCTCGGTCTCGAACTGACTGCCGATGAGCAGCAGGCAGAAGACGCCTACCAGCGAGGAGAGCGATGAGCACCCCGACGCGCAGTGCCGTCATGCTGAACACGCCCACCCGGCGCGCCGTCCCCTTTGAGAGTCAAGGCGGTCTCGCCGCGGTGGTGAACAAGCTGACCGCGGAGATCCGTGAGCTATACCTGGCTGATCAGGTTCCTTGGGTCGTGGGCTATAGCGGTGGGAAAGATTCCACTGCGGTGCTTCAACTCGTGTGGCTGGCGCTACGAGGCCTAGAGCCCGATCAGCGCACCAAACCGGTCTATGTCATCAGTACGGACACCCTGGTTGAGAATCCAGTCGTTGCTGCTTGGGTGACCCAATCGCTGGAGACCATGCGTAAGGCGGCAGAGCAGCAGCAGCTTCCGATCCAGCCGAATCGGCTGGTGCCTGATGTGAAGGACACGTTCTGGGTGGGCTTGATCGGAAAGGGTTACCCCGCTCCGAAGCCGAAGTTCCGCTGGTGCACCGAACGCTTGAAGATCAAGCCTTCTAATTCATTTATTCGCCGGGTCGTGCATGACCACGGTGAGGCGATCCTGGTCCTGGGCATCCGCAAGGCCGAGAGTCAGGCTCGGGCCCGAGTGATGGAGCGCCACGAGAAGCGTCGTGTCCGTGACCGTCTCTCGCCCAACGGCAATCTTCCCAACTCCCTCGTGTACAGCCCCGTTGAGGCATGGAGCAACGACGAGGTCTGGACGTTCTTGATGCAGCAGTCCAACCCTTGGGGGCATCCGAACAAGGATCTCCTCACCATGTATCAAGGGGCGTCGAGCGACGGAGAATGCCCACTCGTGGTGGACAACACCACTCCTTCCTGTGGTGACAGCCGCTTCGGCTGCTGGACGTGCACTCTTGTCGACAAGGACAAGTCCATGTCAGCGATGATCCAGAACGATGAGGAGAAGGAGTGGATGCTTCCCCTCCTGGAGCTACGCGACGAGCTCGACGCTCCCGACGACAGCCACTTGCGTGACTTCCGGAAGATGAACGGCACGATCCAGCTGTTCCACGATCGCAACGTTCCTGGACCGTACACCCAGAAGGCTCGTGAGGACTGGCTCCGCAAACTCCTTAACGCTCAGACCTGGATCCGGCAGAACGCCCCAGAGCATGTGCGGGGCATCGAGCTCATCACCATGGACGAGCTGCATGAGATCCGACGCATTTGGGTCTTCGAGAAGCATGAGGTTGAGGATTCGCTACCCCAAATCTACGAGCAGGAGACGGGTGAGGAGTTCCCTGGCGGTCCGCTCGACCAGCACCTCGCAGTGGCTGCGGATGAGGTGGAGCTGCTTCGTGAGGTCTGCGACGGAGACGACCTGCATTTCGAGACGATGCGTGAGCTACTTGCGGTCGAGCGGAAATTCCGCACGATGACTCGTCGCTCCGGGCTTTTCGAAGCACTCGAGAAGGCGATCAAGAAGGGCTACTACACAGATGAGGAGGACGCGGTCGAGCTAGCCAAACGCAACCAGCAGAACAAGATCGCCCCCGCCCTTCTCGGATTGGATGAAGAGAGCACCGATGCTTCTACATGAGATCACTCTTGAGAACTTCGGTGCGTACCTTGGCAAGCAGGTCCTCTCTCTGAACCCCAAGCCTGGTAAGCCGATCATCCTAATCGGCGGCCTCAACGGTTGCGGGAAGACGACCCTGCTGGATGCTATCCAACTCGCGTTGTATGGCTCCCGTGCACGGTGCAGCGGTAGGGGAAACCGCTCCTACGACGCGTTCCTCCGTGACAGCGTGAACCGTCAGGCCGTCCCAAAGCAGGCAGGCGTGAAACTCTGGTTCTCGACCACGGTTGAAGGGGAGCAACGTCATTACCGCATTGAGCGAAACTGGTCCATCGCGGGAAAGACTCTCCGCGAATCCCTAGCGGTCTTCGTCAACGGCGAACACGATAAGGCCGTCAGTGACACGTGGGCGGACTATGTAGAGGATCTTCTACCGCTGGAAGTCGCATCTCTCTTCTTCTTTGATGGCGAGAAGATCGAATCCCTTGCTGACCCTGAGCGGGCCGCTCCAGTCATCGAGTCGGCGGTTCAATCGCTCCTAGGGGTCAGCACGGTCGAACAGCTGCGAACCGACCTGCTTGCTCTTCAACGGCGCCAGAAGGTGAGCCGAGAGGACCAGGCCGCACTCGAGTTGATCGCCACCATCGAAGCGCAGCTTGAGGAGAACGAGGTGGCCAGAGCAGATGCGCTTCAGCGAGTCGCTTCCGCAAAAGCTGGTCTCCTACATGAGAAGAAGGAGCTGAAGGCTGTCGAGGCCGCCTTCGCTAAGGAAGGGGGAGACCTCTTCCGCCGTCGGGCGGAGCTAGAAGCACAGAGTGCCCACGCGAGAGGCCGGCTCGAAGCTGTGAGCGCAACTCTTGCCAACACCATTGCAGCAGGACCGCTCCCACTCCTCCTCCTTAAGGATCAGCTAGAGGCTCTGCGTGCACAGGTAGCTCGGGAGGAAGATGCGGTCCGCGCGGAGCAGCTACTCGACGCCCTGCACAAGCGGGACAAGGCGATTCTCTCGCTACTCGGCAACGGCATACCGGATGTTCAGCTTGAGCAGGTCGCCCAGTTCATGGAAGAGGACCGTGCCCAGCGCGTGGCTGATGCAGGCCTTCCAAGAGTGATCCAGATGTCGGCGACAGGCATTCAGCAACTCCACTCGCTTGACCAAGTTCTTGAGAGCGAATCACAGCGTGCGGAAGAGCTGCTCATTGAGTCTGGAGAGCTCAGAGCGCAGCTCGACGCGCTAGATCGGCAGTTGGCCGGCGTTCCAGCAGAAGATGCGATCGCCGACCTGATCGCCCGACAGGACAAGGTCCGCCAGCGAGTGGAAGACCTCGAGCGAGAACTGCGCGCCACAGAGGAGGCTCACGCCGCACGTGTCCGGGAACACGCGCAGCTCCAGGCAGCCCGCGAGAAGGCATATGCCAAACGAGCCAAAGGGCTAGCCGCGATCGAGCACCGTGCCCGTGTGGTTTCATACTCCGACCGTGCTCGTAACACTTTGGACAAATTCGGAGAGCTCCTGCTGCAACGTCATATCAGTCGGTTGGAGGTTGCTGTACTAGACAGCTTCAATCGCCTAATGCGCAAGGACGGCCTAGTCAAGGACCTCCGCATCGACACTAGCAACTTCACCTTGACCTTGATTGGCGCGGACGACGACGACCTCAATCCTGCACGTCTGAGCGCTGGCGAGCGTCAGCTCTTGGCGGTATCCCTCCTCTGGGGTCTAGCTCGCGTAGCGGGCAACAGGCTCCCGAGCGTCATCGATACTCCGCTGGGTCGACTGGATAGTCGGCACAGACAGAATCTAGTTGAGCGTTACTTCCCGCATGCAAGCCACCAAGTGCTTCTGCTGTCGACAGACGAAGAGATTGACGATGAGCTGCTAAAGCACCTGATTCCATCGATCGCGCAGACATACACATTGGTCCACAACGATACGACGCTCACAACTATGGTCGAACGCGGATACGGATGGGGAAAGACTCGGTATGTCGCTTGATACAATCCGATTGTCCCAACCGGCAAAGGATCAGTTGATCAAACTTAAACGAGTCACTGGCATAAAGAACTGGAACGTTCTGTGCCGCTGGGCTCTAGCTGTGTCTTTGCAAGACGAAACGTCCCCGCTAGTGCGCGATGTTGTTACTGATTCCAATATCGAGATGTCTTGGCGAACCTTCGCTGGAGCTTACGGGGATATCTACATGGCGTTGATTAGATACCGATGTCAGCGTGATGGCAATGAACCAACCGAAGAAGCTTGTGAGAGGACCCTCATCACGCACCTGCATCGCGGCATTGGATATCTTGCAGGGCGACGTGAGCTAAACTCCGTGGACAACCTGGTAAAGGCTGCTCTTGCATAGCCCTTGAAGGGCGGCGATTTGTCCCTTCGGCCTTTTGCTGTCATCGGAAAGGCGGCCGCAGGTCGCTTCGGCCAGTTGGCCCAGGACAGGGTTAATCGCTGATGAGAGGGGGCAGGCACGGCCTTCTCCGATCATTTGGCGTAGAGAACCTCATGATCACGAAGATCGTGCCTGTTCGCCTACTCCCAGCCGCCCATCGTTTCGGCACGGCAGGCCACCGCCCTCAGCCGCTGAATCGGACACCGTGGTCGTCAACGTCACTTCGCCGAGGGCCCTGCTACCCGCTCCTGCTCCGCGGGCGTGTACCCGCCTCTTTGCCCGCACCGAATAGCACGGTCGTACCGCACCGGAAGCGCTCCGTCACGACGCCAAGACTCTACGTATTCAAGGTGTGTAGCTGTGCTCGGTAGCTTCACGCCTCATGCGTAAGGACCGCCTGCCTGATCCTTCATATCGACGCCTCCAAGTTTACCTTGACTTTGGCAAGATTAGACGGAGAACAATTCGTCCCCTCATGAAGTATTGATGAATCTGTTAGCTACATCGACCTCCAAGTTTACTATTTTGCTTCATATGCGTGACCGTGCAGTGGAAAGTGCCACATACCTCTCATAAGACCATGGATCGTGGTCAGAACAGTAGACAGCGAAGTTGGCTGGATTAAGAGCACCGCGAGCGTTCTGTGGACCAGCGAACAGTTCATGGGTGTCCAATGTCGCAGTACATCCAGACGCTTCTTCGCAACGACCACTCATACTGACGAGGCGTAAGACCCAGAAAGGCTGAGGAACTGTCACCCATCCGAGGTGTGGATTTAGAATTTTTCCAAAAGCCCATGAGCCAACATCGTACAAGCTGCCATATTTGCTCTTAACGCGATTGCACCAGCCACAAGCTAGCCTCAGATTACTGATGTCAGTCAAGCCTCCTGCTGTGACCGGCCGGACGTGGTCTACCTCTATCCTAAGATCTCGAGGATTAAGGCCACGCGGCCGAGTGAAATCCACGAACAGCGGTTCTGGGATGGGTGCATTGCCTGTACGGACAAGGCGGGCGCCGGCCTGGGGAGAGAACTGATAGCCGCAAAGATAGCATCGAGGGTCCGGCTGCGCATTGGACCAGAGCAACCTCCTGTCGGCAAGCGTGATGCTGTGTCTCTTCCTTGCGCGCCGCTGGAGGACTTCTCCCCAGGCTATCTCCGTAATTGTTTCAGCCAGCTGCTTAACCTCGTGGAGTGGAAGCGTCGGGTAGCGTCGTCGGATCTCGCGGAGGATATCAATTCCCAGGTGCAGAATGTGCTTACTTTCATCGTGCACATAAATAGCTAGATCAGCTACACTTTCGATAAACCACCAGGCGTGGAGTACAGTTACATCGACCTCCAGTAGTAGCTGTTTCGGCCCAAGCATGTGGTGAGGCACCTTAAGTTTCGCGAACTCCTGGAGTGCTTCACGATCCCACCGATTCTTATCAAGCTCTTCCAGCGAACGGAGGAAACTTCGTACTTGGTTCGATTGCATATCTTCTACTTGGGAACGTATTCGCTTGCTTTGGGAAGCCCGGCAGATGGGTCGCGCCTATACTCGGACCAAAGGGACGCCCATTTCACTTTAACGGGTCGCTGATCCTTCTTCATGCCTGTGGGCAGCGGCCATTCGCGTGCGAAGTAAGAGTCCTTTACTCCATCGAGCCAGTCCTCGAAAGTTGCATCGACATCGGCGACATGGTTGAGCGTCTTTTTGCGCATGCACAGATATTCGAAGTAGTCTGCCGCTAGGATCGTGAGGCTTACCATATTGAAAAGGTTTCCCCTACTGCTTCCCCACGCGTTTGGCGCTCGCATGTCGTCGATGATGCCAAATCTGTCTCTTACGAGCGTGAAGAACCGAATGAAGACTGTGCGCCATGGCCCGTCCGCCTGGCTCCAGATCTTAAACTTCGCCTCGTCAGTATCTCCCTCAGATACGAGCTCGCTTTGAGGGAGAAGTTCGCGCCGCCATTTCCTGGCATAGTCGTTTTTCTGGCCGTATAGTTTCCCGCCTGACAGTTCACGGAAAATTTGGACGAGACCTTTAAGCACCGTCCACTGCAGATGCTCTGAGTTGTCACCGACAATTCCAGTCTGGACCAGCCCTTTAAACGGACTTTCATCGGCACGAGTCAGATAGGCGACCGCACGTGAGTCGTCTAGCTGGATTTTCGCATTTCTGAGCCGTTGAGCTACTGGCTCGAGCTCCTCCTTGCTCAGACTCGTCGAGACGATGGTTCCCAGGAGAGCTTTCCCCATTGGGGTTGCTTTTTGGTTAACCACGACGAATTGGAAGACATGTTCGCTAGGGCTGTCGTCCATAAGGAGGGACATGGGAAGCCATCTGTCGTTCTGCTTGATGAGTTCACTAGCAATTGAGCCGGGATCAATCTCATCAGGATCGCCGCTGCCTTCACCGAAGAGAGCCTCCATGAGCTTGCTTTTGCCATTGGGCGTTTCGAGCGACTCACGGACGGCTCTCACCGCTCCGCGGAGACGATGCTGACCATCGACGAGGACTATTGGGAGAAGGTAAGACTTGACGGCTTCCTTCGTGAAACCCACTATTGACTCAGGATCTTCTTCGGGTGGGAACATTTCCAGTGCGGCGATACGAGTCCGGATCTCGATGTAGAAGTCGACTATCCTGGTCTCTTCGGCCAGCAGAATGCCTGAGATATCTTCCGGGTCATCGGCCGACGGGTCGAAATCGTCGTCACTGTCTACGTCATCCAGATCAACATCTGGATCGTGAGGCATTCCATGCTCTCTAGCAGCCTCTGTCAGAGTTCTTTGATACCGACCTTGCGGGATAGGAGCACTTAGCAGGCCTGGTAGGCGGTCCTCCAGCCGGATGCGGAGGCGCCTAAGAAGGTCTACGAGCTTAAGGTCATCGAGGCTTTCATACTCGATAACTATGTGACCTACATTTTGCTCCTCTTCAATAGGAACGAAGGTGACCGACTGTGCACTTTGGAGGGCACAGAGCAACGGATTTTGGACAATGTTGTGTGGATTGTCGAAGAAAGCTGAAATCTCTGCGACACGAGAGACGTTTTCTTCCCGCTGAAAGCCGACAGTTTCTTCGCCATGGAGTCGCTGCCGCTGGGGAACGCCTGCCCACTGCTCGATCTCTGTTGCTGGAGCCGAGAAGAGGATGAGGGGTTTTGCCTCGGCTGTCTGCCGCATCAGGCAAGCGGGATAGCGGAAGTACATGGCTCTCCTGCTCGTAGGGGGTGGTTCTGGTTATGTTAGCGTCATGAACCTATTATTGCGAGGTCGTGTAGCCCACGTATCTATGTCCATGAATGCACTGTGTGCGACGACATGTCCGGAGCGCCAGTGCGGATACAGCCGTCTGTCGGAGCCCGTCATGTGATCGTCGCACCTTTGCGTCAGGGCGATGATGCGTGCAGGTCATGGACGGGACTGTCTGAGGATTCTGTAATAGGGGTTTCGACCAGTGGAGGGATGCTGGTGCTAGCGGTTGCTGATTGTTTTGGGACATCGAAGATTTGCTCGGCCCGAGCCTTTGCTTGACCTCAGCACGGTCCATCCCAAGGAGCATGGGAAGACCCCAAAGCCGCGCGAAGCCCCCTGCCTCCACGCTGGTGGAGGCAGGGGGTGCCTTCTCGACAGGCGGTCGACGTGTTGGCTGATCTTCGTCCCACGGGTCGGTCCGCACCTTTCCCTACCTGCTCGGCCGGTTCGGCGACAACAAAGACATGTTAGGTTTTGTCGCGGTTCAAGGCTGCGACCCAGGGCGTGGCGCTCACCACCGACCTGTGGCACGGCCCGATGCGGATGGTCGACTCCACCAGCAGCCCATCGTGCCCCGCCACTCGCGGCTCTGTGCTGGTCGGCTGGCTGACTACGGCTACTGCCGCTCCCAGTTTCGTTGGTACTGGACACGTGATCTGCAGGGCCGCCGGCCCGCGCATCAGCTGGTCGCTCGCCGCGCCCGGTATCGACGAACGAGGTACACCTGGCCGCCTGCGACCAAAACCCGTACCTTGTGATCGAGTAGCCCCATCTGCCGTCATCGCCGACAAAGGGAACGACGCTCAGCAGCCATTCAGTGCTGTCCGTGCTGACGGCCTTGAAGTACATCCGCTCCATACGGGCGTGGATCCTGTCATCACATCCGGGCGAACATGCTCATCACGAGCTTAGGCCAGATCTTGGCCTGGGATTGCAGGTACAGGTCTGTTCATACCTCTTCATGCCATGCACGTACTAGGTGGGAGAACAAGCACCGACATGGGCGTAATGTGTCGTTGCTCCCAGACATAATGCCTTTGGCGCGCATGGCTGACAGGGCTCCCGCACCCAGTCCGTCGTATATGCCCAGCTCAGCTAGCGAATGGCGGCTGATTTCTGCGGGAGACCCTGATTGACTCAGGCTGTAGTAAGGGATAGGTGCTCGACTCAACACCATGAACTTGTATAAGCGGTTCCATTAGTCGATCTGTCAGGGCATGATGCTGCTGTGCCAGCAAGACAACGTCGCCCTTCGCAGGGTCTCTACGATGGCTACGAGGAGTACAAGACAGCCTCCAGTGAGGACTATCGACAGGTTCTCACCACAGGAATGGTGGTTCCCGACACAAATACACTACTCAATCTGTATCGCTACAACAAGCGGACGCGAAACGACCTTATTGCTATTTTGGAGCGGGTATCGAGTCAACTTTGGGTGCCACGCCAAGTTCTCGATGAGTTTTGGAGAAACCGCAAGAAGGCGCTGGATGATTCACGGAGCATCCTTACGGAAACAACTGCAGAATTGAGATCTCTGCAGCAGAAATCGGCCGAGGTTGTGAACAGATGGTCCAATCGTCTCGCGCTGTCAGGTGAGAACCTCGATTCCATCAGAGACTCGCTGAAGCGAGGCTTCGAGGTAGCGATCAATCGAATCCAAAAGCTTACGGAAGCCGAAGCTTTCATCGTGAGTGAGAACACGAACGACGATCCTGTTCTGATCGCCCTCGAGCCGCTGTTCGCTGGCCGCATTGGCCCAGCATTTGGTGATTCCGAGGTGGACACTCTCTTTGCTGAAGCCAATCGACGAATCCAGAATAGAGTTCCTCCTGGCTATGAGGACAAGGATAAGAAGGGCGGTTTTCCTGCCGGCGACTTCTTTATCTGGGAGCAGGTTATCCGGGAGGCGGAAGAGAGGAGATGTGATGTCCTAATCATCACAGGTGATAAGAAGAAGGATTGGTGGCAGGAGGAGGGCGGTGAAAGGAAAGGCCCGCGCATGGAGCTTATTCGTGAGCTTCGTGGGCGTGCGCAAGTGCGGCTCTTCATGCTTCGGCCCGAAAGTCTCTTGCAATATGCGAAGTCGGTTCTCAACGTTGAGGTAAGTCAAAAGTCGGTCGAAGATGCCGGGCGAGTAGATCGCTTGCGCGCTGCCCTTGAACTGTCCAGTCTGACGCTCGAGGAAGTTAGCGCTTTGGACAGCTTGGCCGAGGACGCAGTCGGCGGCTATCTTCTTGCCAAGCTGCCCCGTGACCAAAACGGTGACTACCTGGAGACTGTGTTCGACATGGCTCAACTTGCGTCTAGCTCCCCTACGCTGGAGGCGTATCTGGATGCTTTTCAAAACCGATTTCCCAACATAACGCTCCGCACTGAGGCGCGCCGAAGAATGCGGAACCTGGAATCGCTAGGCCTGGCATCTGTAACTAAGAACCAGGTTCGCCTCACTCCTCTCGGCGAACGATTTGTTGCAGACGGGGGAAGCTTAGAGCTGCTGCAGATCAGCTTTCTCAGAAGAATTAGTGGTGCAGTCGCTATACTCGATATGGCGAAAGAAGCGTCACCTCGAAAGCTTCGTGGAAAATTAGCTCGCACTCCGCCTCAAGGCGTGAGCGCAACTCAGGCGATGTTAACACTGCGCTGGCTGGAGCAACTCAACCTAATCGAGTCGATATAAGCCCTCACTGGCCCGGTGATACCTGAATTCTGGCCGACGATCATATCTCAGTCCTTCGAAATTGCTCGGAGAATCGACGGTGCGGATCATGCACCTCTTGACAGGTCCCTACAGACGGGGACGGCATTACGCCATCGACGCCTCTGCCAAGGCGGGGCTGCCCTGTGACAGGTGGAGGCGGGCGGTGGTCTCGCTGACGATTCGATTCCCTGATTGATCGCTGTCAACGATTGAAGCTGGGGCAGCACATCGCAGCCTGGCGGTCAACACGGCGTACAGGGATGGAAATGCCAGCAGTGTTTCCTAAGCCGCACCCCTCGACCGGTGGCAAGGCCTGAGGAACGAAGGCCGCGGCAGTCGATCGCCCTTGTCGGGTCGACGAGAACCGAAGTGAGCGATCGTCACGGCGTTCAGTTCTCCTTGCGCGGTCTGTCCGGGCGCGCGGGGCGGTGCGTGCCCGGACCGGCCAGAGAGCCGCAGCCGGGCACGCAGACCGCCCGGCGGGCCGCGCAGCGGGCCGCCCTTGATCACGTACAGATAAGTTGCTTTCTGATCTTGGGCGCTTTCGGCTGATCTTGGTTCCCCGTCTGGGTGCTGGCTGATCAGCCCCGCTGGTCGTACATCCGGGCGCCACCCCATACGTGCTCGAAGCTGCCCAGGTACGTCGATGCGGACGCCTCCTGTTCTGTGGCGTGGAGGTGGAACACGGGAGCTTGGGCTGCAGGTGTGCCGTAAGCGTGGCTATTGACCAGCAGATCGGCGTCTGATCGGTAGATCGAGTTGTAGAGCACGGTTTGGTGGAGGCGGATCTCGACGTTGTCAATGCTCATGAGGGGCCGGTACAGGCTCAGTGCGTTTCTGACCCGGGCAACCATGACGGTGGAACCGATGGCTTCGTCAACGCCTCGCGCCGCGACTGCGGGCGCGTCGGGATCGCCGAGTAGGACACGCACTTGGACACCGGATCGGGCTTGATCGGCCAACAGGCGGATGATGCCGGTGTCCTCGGCGAGGAACAGGCCGCTGTAGGCGAGGATGCCGATCTCGTGCCTGGCTGACTGGAAGAGCTGTCGCCATGTGGCCCGGGGGACCGTCCAGCGGTGCGGGTAGACGGCCTGGAGCTCGTCATTAAATGGGCGACGTTGGTGGACGATCTCAGGCCAGAGTTCAGTTTCGTCGACATGGAGCAGGTCGGCGATGGCCCAGCGGTGCCGTGGGTACGGTAGGCGGCCCCTGAGCCAGCGGTGCACGGTCTTGGGGTCTACAGCGAGGTGCGCGGCAACGTCCGTGGGCTGAAGGCGGGCGTTGTTCAGGGCGTGGCGAAGGTTGTCGTTCATGCGCGCCTCCCGCGTAACCAGGCGTTCTGCCTGGACGCTAACACGAGACGTCCCTAGACGTCCCTGAGTTGCGGTGTAGAGGTTCCGCTGCGCGGGCGAATCTCGACCTACACAGTCCGTGACAGTGAAGGGACAGCTCGGTCATGACGAGCATGAGAGAACGACAGTACGCCTATGCGCAGCGAGCGCTTACCGCGCTGGGGGATGAGCTTACGAAGCGGGACGTCCCCACAGCACTCGTCGTGGCGGAGGACGGTCGGCCCGGCCTGGAGGTGACCGACAGTCGGTTGCGGGTCCGCCGCGTCTTCGTCCACCCCGGGTTCTGCTGGTTCTACTGGGGCGACCAGGGCGACGAGCGGGTCACCTGCCTGCGCCTCGGCGCTGCCGTCGGGCGGATCGCGCAGGCCGCACGGGACGGCTGGCACGAGGGCGAGCAAGGCGAACTCCGCATCGACCTGCGCCGCATCGCGGATGCCTACCGGACCTGAGACACATCGACAGTGAAGAGGTGGCTGACCGGTTGGCGGATCTTCACCCAGATCGTTGACCGGCTTCGAGAACGGATCACGATGAGCATGTATCCGAAGGGTTCGATGCTGCCGTCTGAGGCAGCGCTGTGCGCGGAGTTCGGAGTCGCGCGCAACACGGTGCGGCGGGCGCTGGCCGTGCTGGAGGACGAAGGGCTGATCCTGACCATCCCCGCGAAAGGCCGGCTGGTCCTCGGCGGCGACAAGCCGAAGGATGAGCCGTACCTATACCAGGCGATCGCACGGGAGCTGCGCGGCGAGATCGAACGCGGAGAGCTGGCGCCCGGCTCGACGCTGCCCAGTGAGGCGCAGCTGCGGCGCACGCATGGAGTGTCGCGGAGCACGGTCCGGCAGGCGCTTATGGTGCTGGAGCGGGAAGGGCTGATCGTGTCGGAGCACGGGCGAGGGCGGTTCGTGCGCCGGTGAGACGTCCTGGGACGTCCCGGCGGATGCTCTGGATCGAATCCGGCATCCTGTGCCTATCGTGAACATGTGGGACAAGCTGAATGGGCTCATGACCTCGCCAAAGACCTGCTGGAGACGACGTTGCCGCGGCGCTGGGCGCACACCCAGGGGGTTGCCGCCCGCGCCATGTCGCTGGCGCCCATCCTTGGCGACGAGGCCGACACCCTTACCGCCGCCGCCTACCTGCACGACATCGGATACGCCCCCGATCTAGTCTCGACTGGCTTCCATCCCCTCGACGGTGCGCGCTATCTGCGCGATGTCCACCAGGCCGACGACACGCTCTGCCGCCTGGTCGCGCATCATTCCTGTGCAGTGAATGAGGCCCTTGAACGGTCGCTGTTCACCGAACTGACGCGGGAGTTCGACGAGAAGGGGCCCGAACTGGTGCAGGCGCTGACCTACTGCGACATGACGACCGGCCCGGACGGACGGCATCTCGACGTCACGGACCGCCTGGCCGAGATTCATTCCCGCTATGGCCCTGATCACCTGGTCAGCCGGTCGGTCACGGCTTCGACGCCGTGCATCTTGTCTGCTGTACGGGCGGTGAAGGCGGCGCTAGCCGATGTGCGGCAGGGCGGTGCCGGCTAGATAGTGCTCGATGCGCATCCGCATTGACCGGTCCATCTGCAGTTCGGTGACCTGCTCGCGCGGCATCCAGCGGACTTCGCGGGACTCATCGCTCGGCGTGGGCTCGCCGCTGATGGCTCGGCCGGTCAGGACGATCGAGAACTCCTGGCGGGCCTCGCCGTTGGAGGTGTAGAGGATCACGTGCCGAGGGTCGCTGTACGTGCCGACCAAGCCTGTGATCTCGCAGATGATGCCGCTCTCTTCACGCGTTTCCCGGATAGCGGCCTGCGGGATGGACTCGCCGAGATCGATCGCTCCGCCGGGAACGGCCCAGTTGCCGTTGTCGCTGCGGCGGATCATCAGGATCTCGTCCGCGTCGTTGGTGACGATGACGTTCACGGACGGGACCAGGCTGTTGGGCGCTGGGGCGTCGGGGTCGTCGTAGTAGTCGATCCGCTTGGCCATGGCTCACGACCCTACCGGCCGCGCGCCGTCCCAGACGCGCTCGAAGCTTTCGGCGTAGGTGGCGACCATGTCGCCGCCGACGACCTTGCGTAGATGGAGGACCGGCGCGTTCCCGGCCGGGACGCCGTAGACGTGGGTGTTGATGAGGAACTGATCGTCGGCACGATAGATCGAGTTGTACAGCACCGTGGCATGTAGCCGGAACTCGATGTTCGCGCGTCCCTGTAGGGGCCGGTACAGGACGAGGACGTTGCGAATCTTGGCGGCCATGCCGTCGTCGATGCCCTCGTCCTTGCCACGCTGGGCCACCTCGGCGCAGTCCGGATCACCCAACAGGATGCGCACCCGGACCCCAGCGTCTGCTTTCTCGCCGAACATGCGCACCAAGCCCGTGTCGTCAGCGAGGAACAACCCGCTGTAGACCAGCACGCCGATCTCCTCAGACGCACTCGCGAACAGTCGTCCCCACACGTCCCTTGGGACCGCCCAGCGGTGCGGGTAGACAGTGACGATCTCGGACTCTGAGGCTGCCGCGACCTGTTCGCGGGTCAACGCCTCCGGCCAGAGGTAGGTCTCCTCAGTGTCGAGGTAGGAAGCCACCGCAAATCGGTGCTTTCGGTACGGCGCACGGCCCTTGGTGATCCACCGCTCGACCGTTTTGGGGTCAACCTGGATCGCGTTGGCCAGGTCGGTGATGCTCACGCCCTTTTGTAGGAGGGCGGCACGTAGCCGTTCGTTCGCCATCTCACCTGCTCCGGGGACGTCCGGGGACCTCGCCATCGTAGGCCGGACGTCTTGAACATGTCCCGTCGTGTAGTGATCTCGTCCTAACTCTCCGTCGCATTCTCGGTGTCACACAGCAACACCGGAGCAACCGAAAGGAGAGGTGATCACCATGAATCACGACATCTACCCCGAGCCCACCTGCGCGTGCGGGGCACTGCTCAACGAAGGGCGGAAGCTCTGCCGCAAGTGCCGGGCCCGGGACCGCTGGATCAGGAAGCAGGCGGGCAAACGCAAGGGCGGCAAACGGCGTGGCGAGACCCGCCGTCCCCCGCGGGCGCCTCGCGGTCTGGCCGCGGCGGGGGTGATCTGGTCATGACCACGATCCCGCTGATCATCGCCGGAGTCCTCGGCGTCACTCTGCTGGTGGGCTACACCATGGTCCTGGTCGGCATCCGCCGGGAGGACAAGGCCCTGAACCTGCGTCAGTGCCCGAACGGCGCGTCGGCTTCACTGGCGCGAAAGGTTACCGGCTGCTACGCCCGGAACGGCGTGTCGTGGACGTAGCCAACTGCTCCTCGACACGTGCCAGGCGTTCCGACAGGTCACGAACGGCTGAGCGCAGCTCGGTCACCTCGCTCGTCAGGTCGCCGGCGGGTGCGGCGTCGGTGTCGCGGACGAACACGCCCTTGCCCTGCTGGCCGATCACTAGGCCCTCGTTACGCAGGATGCCGACGGCCATCTTCACCACCGACAGCGAAGCGTCGTACTGCTCGGCGAGTTGGGCGGTGGATGGCAGGGGAGTGCCGGGCGCGAGAGAGCCGCCGCGAATCTGCGCTCGGAGATCGTCGGCGATCTGGAGGTAGCCGGGGCGCCCGGTTTTCTCGACCATCGCAGTCCATCACACCACGAAACAACAACCAAGCCAACCGAGAGGACGTTGACAACTGAGCCAACTAGGTTAACTATGTTGGCTAGGACGAATAAGGAGGTCACAGTATGCGTTCCGTTCCCATCCCTGTGGATGTCAGCAAGCTCGCCATCACCTGCGTCAAGGCCCCGCGTCCGCGGGTGCTCAACCGCGACACCGGCGAAATCAAGACCGACAAGAACGGCAACACCGTCTTCGAGGTCACCGTCTCGGTAGAGGACGAGTTCGGCCGGATCGAGCTCGTCAAGATCGCCACCACCGGAGAGCCGCCCATCAGCGTCGGCGATCAAGTCAACCCGGTCGGCCTGCTCGGCTACGTCTGGGAGATCGCCGGCCGGTGGGGCATCAGTTATCGCGCCTCGGCCCTGCTCCCCGTCCGGGAGAACGCCGATGCGTGACGCGCTCGTCCTGCTCACAGTCCTGGCCGCCGTCGCGGCCGGGCTGTGGGCCTGGCGCCGCTGGCACCCCGGCTCGTTCTGGCTGATGATCGGCTACCCGATCACCGCCCTGTCCGTACGCGCGTCCTGGCGACGGGTCGCCCTCGGCTGCGGGCTGACCAAGAAGCGGCAACGCTTCTGGTTCACCACCGTGCCGGGCATGATCGCCTCCACCGGCATAGTGCGCGTCAAGCGCCGGTTCCAGCGCATCGCGGTGGACACCAAGCCGTTCATGTGGCTGCCGACGCCGACCCGGCACGGCTGGCGCGTCACCCTGCACACCCTGGAAGGCCAGACACCCGGCGACTACGCCGACGCCGCCGAACGCCTGGCGCACTCCTGGGGCGTGCACGCCATCCGCGCCTCCTCACCCCGGCCCGGGCGAGTGGTGCTGATGGCCACCATGAGAGATCCGCTCGTCAAGGTCGATCACCTGCCCGCCTCGACGGACCTGCTCAAGGTCACCGTGGGACGGCTGGAGAACGGCACGCCATGGACCATCGACTTCCGAACCGTGCCGCACTGGCTGAACGCGGGCGCGACCCAGTCCGGCAAGTCCAACCTCGCCAACGCTCTGATCGTCGGGCTGGCTCCACAACCCGTGGCCCTGGTCGGATTCGACCTCAAAGGCGGGGTCGAGTTCACGCCCTACAGTCCGCGCCTGTCCGCGCTGGCCACCTCGCGCGCCGAGACGGTCACACTGCTGGACGATCTCGTCGGCCTGATGGTCGATCGCATGGGGCTATGCCGCCAGGCCGGTGCCCGCAACATCTGGCAACTCCCGCCCGGCATCCGCCCGACCCCGATCGTCGTCCTGGTCGACGAGCTGGCCGAGCTGTACCTGATGGCCGACAAGAGCGAGAAAGACGAGATCGCCAAGACCTCCACCGCTCTGCTCAGGGTGGCCCAGCTCGGCCGAGCGTTCGGCATCTACCTGTTCTGCTGCGGCCAGAGGATCGGCTCCGACCTCGGACCCGGCGTCACCGCGCTCCGGGCTCAGTGCTCGGGCCGGATCTGCCACCGCGTCAACGACCCAGAGACCGCCACCATGACCCTCGGCGACCTCGACCCTGCGGCCCTCGCCTCGGCACGCGCCATCCCCGCCGAGACGCCGGGCGTCGCGATCGTCGCCTCCCAGGACGGCCAGTGGTACCGCGCCCGCTCCTTCTACGTCACCGAGCAGGCCGCCGAACACGCCGCCCGTACGTTCGCCAACCTCGCTCCGTCCTGGGACGAGATCACCAGCCACCTACCTGAAGCTGTCAACGCCTGAAGTTCCGAAGGGAGGGGACGATGCGACGCTTGGCCTGCTGGCTGCTCGACACGGGCCCGGTTCTCGTCCTGGCCATCATCGCGGGCGCCGGATCCTTCACCCACATCCGCGACACCGCCGCCGAGCACGGCCAAACCGGCTGGATGTCCTGGGCCATCGCCGTCTGCATCGACCTGACCTGCGTCATGGCCGCCCGCGAACGCCAACGCGACAAGAAGACCGGCCGAGCACCGCGCGGCCTGGTCTCCTGGCCCGTCCTGGTCCTGGTCGGCGGCATCGTCCTGTCCCTGGCCGCCAACCTCGCCCAAGCCGCCCCGACCGTCTGGGGCTGGATCACCGCCGCCACCCCGGCGGGCGCCTTCCTGCTCGCCATCTCGATGCTCGAACGCCGCGCCGCCCACTCCCGTCCGGAACCAAGCGAGGTCCTGCACTCGTCCTCACCCGTCCTGACACCGTCCTCCGTCCCGGAACTCGTCCCCACCGACGAGCAAGACGAGGACGGCCGTCAGGACGTCCAGGAGGACGGCCCCGCACCGGCACTCCTCGACTACGCCCGCCGTGTCGCCGACGAACACCAGGCCAAACACGGCAAACCCATCACCCGCGATGCCTTGCGCGCCCGCCTGGGCGTGTCCAACCAACTCGCCTCGGACTTGCTTCGCACCCTACGCACCGCCTGACCCAGAAAGGAGATCACCGATGACCCGCGACCGCCGCACTGACCTCATCAACGGCCTACTTGACCTGGCCGCCTTCCTGGAGGCCCATCCCGAGGTGCCCGCCTCCTCTCACGTCGTCGTCCACCACTTCCCCGAACACGATAACGACGCCGACATGTGCGCCGAGATCGACCAGATCGCCGCCTGCGTCGGCTCCGGCATCGAGTTCGAGGACTCTCCGTACGGCCACTACACCACCTCGGTCTACTTCGGGCCGGTGGAATACCGGGCCGTGGCCGTCCTGACCGCCGCGCGGGCGCTCCACGCCGCCGAAAGAAGCTACTCCGGTTGCATCCAGCCCGACCCGGCACCCGCCACCTGACCAGCAGGAGAAGCGACCATGCGCATTCGCCTCGACGGCACCCGTGCCGAAGTCATCGACGCCTTGTTCCGCCTGCGCCTGAACTTCACCGTCATCGGTGCCTCACGGCTCTATCCGGACCGGACCAAGCCCTCCCACTGGCGCATCTACCTGACCACGACACCGCGCCCAAGGAGGTGAACAGCCCTTGATCGAAGTCATCCACTACCGCTGCTGCACCTGCAGCGGAACTGGCCTCGACAACGACCGCAACCGCTGCCACGACTGCGATGGCACCGGCATCGACAACCACGGCGCATAACGCGCAGCGCCCCCGGCCTGGCCGCACATCCGCCAAGACGACTGCCAGGTCGGGGGCCATCCCCTCACCCGAACGAGTGAAAGGAGGCTTCCATCTTGCCCGCATGCACCACCAACCCGCACGTCCTCGCAGGTGTCATCGCCCGACTCAACGCTCCGGACTACGACCGGTGGGCCGCCCAGATCCGCGCCACCGGTGGGTGCCGCCAGCCCATCCACCTGCGTGGCAAGGTCGAGTACCACGACCAGGCCACTGGCCGGCTCCTGCACCGCTACACCACCCGCCACGAACCCGATGGAATCCTCCGCCTACCCTGCAAGACCCGCCGCGCCTCCCGCTGCCCGGCCTGCGCCGAGATCTACCGCGCCGACACCTACCACCTCATCCGCGCGGGCCTCATCGGCGGCAAGGGCGTGCCCGAGAGCGTCACCGGCCATCCCACGCTGTTCGTCACTCTCACGGCGCCCAGCTTTGGAACGGTCCACGCTCGCTGCGAGAAGAACGGCAGGGTCCTGCCCTGCCACGCCCGCCGCAACGCCGAAACCTGCCCACATGGGCACGTCATGTCCTGCACAGCCAAGCACCGCCCCGACGATCCCCACCTTGGCGAACCACTGTGCCCTGACTGCTACGACTACACCGGCTCAGTCCTGTTCAACGCCCTGGCGCCGCTGCTGTGGAAGCGCTTCGCCGACTCCCTGCGCCGCCGCCTAGCCAAGCTCGGCGGCCTGACCCTTAAGGACCTGCGCGAACACCTCACCGTCTCCTTCGCCAAGGTCGCCGAATACCAGCGCCGCGGTGTCGTCCACTTCCACGCCGTCATCCGCCTCGACGGCCCGGGCGGTCCTGCCGCGCCGCCACCGCCCTGGGCGACCACCGATGCCCTGACGCAGGTGGTCCGGTACGCGGCCAAGGCCGTCAGTGCCACCGTCCCGGCCTACGACGATCAGCCGGAACGGGTCATGCGCTGGGGCGGCCAGCTCGACACGCGGCCCATCACTCTCGACGGCGACCTGACCGACCAGGCCGTTGCCGGTTACATCGCCAAATATGCGACCAAGGCTGCCGAATGCGTGGGCACTCTCGACCGCCGAATCAACCCCCTGGACAACCTCGACGCCTTCAACCTCCGTGAACACCCAAAGCGTCTGATCGCCGAGTGCCTGCGCCTCGGTGCCATCGGCGACCTGGCCGACCTTCGCCTCACCAACTGGGCCCACATGCTGGGCTTTCGCGGTCACTTCTCCACCCGATCCCGCCACTACTCCACCACTCTCGGCGAACTACGTGCCGTCCGCGAGCAGCACGTCCGGGATCAAGAGATCACCACAGGCCGCCTGCCCCTGTTCGAGGAGGACACGGTCCTCGTGATCAGCGAATGGACCTACGCAGGCAAGGGCTACAGCCTCGGAGATCAGATCATCGCCGCCGCGATCACGGGGACTCGCATCCCAGACATGGCGGGTGGTGCCCGATGAGTCGCTGTGACGAACTGCTGACCGTCGCGCAGGTCCTCGCCGAGTTGGGCGGGGTCTCCCGCCGCACCTTCTACCGCTGGCGCGAGCTTGGCCGCGCGCCGGTCTGCATCCAACTGCCCAACCTCGAACTCCGCGTCTGGCGGAGCGACCTTATGGCCTGGCTCGACTCGCGAAGGGAGGGTAAGTGAAGACGACCTACGACGTGAAGCTCGGCCAGATCCAGCAACGCACCGACCGCGGCACGCCCGCCTACATCGCCCGCTGGCGGGTCGCCGGCAAGCAGAAGTCAAAGAGCTTCCGAACGAAAGGGCTGGCCAACGCCTTCATATCGGATCTGCGCCAGGCGGCCAAGGCAGGGGAGGAGTTCGACGTCGCCACCGGCCTCCCAGTATCGATGCTTGCGCCTGCGACGTCCGGGCCGTCGTTCCTGGAGTTCGCTCAGGCGTACGTGCTTCGGCGCTGGAACACCTCGGCGGCCCGGACCCGTGAGACCGACGCGTACGCGCTCTTGACGCTGATCCCTGCCCTGGTGGCCGACGCACCACGCCGTCCGGCCGCTGAGGAACTGCGCGAGGTCCTCAAGCTTCACGTTCTCCTCCCGGAGAGCAGGCGGGCCGACCTGACTACGGCCCAAGCTGCGGCGTTGAGCTGGCTAGAGAGAGCGTCCCTGCCGCTGTCGGCACTGGGGGAGGCACACATCTTGCGTACGGCTCTCGACGCCATCTCCGTGACCTTCACCGGTGCTCCGGCAGGAGCGAACACGGTACGGCGCAAGCGCTCCATCCTGCATCACCTCCTAGAGCACGCGGTAGAGCAGAAGGTGTTCAGCGACAACCCGCTGGACGAGATCAAATGGACTGCTCCGAAGGCAGCCACGGTCGTTGATCCCCGCACGGTGGTCAACCCGGCCCAGGCACGCCAGCTCCTCGACGCTCTCCCCAAGGTGGGCCGCAAGCGCGGTGCCCGGCTCAAGGCGCTGTTCGCCTGCATCTACTACGCCGCCCTACGACCGGAGGAGGCGGCTGACCTGCGGCTGAGGAACTGCACGTTGCCCGAGTCGGGCTGGGGCCTGATCGTCTTGGAGAAGGCGCGACCGCAGGGAACGAAGCGCTGGACCAACTCCGGCGAGACTCACGAGTCGCGCTGCCTGAAGCACCGCGCGGACAAGGAAACACGAGAGATCCCGATCCCGCCCGTCCTGGTCACCATGCTCCGCGAGCACATCGCCACGTACGGCACTGCCAAGGACGGCAGGATCTTCCGTACCGGCACCGGTGGCTCCTACTCCAGCTCGGCCTACTCCTACGTCTGGCAGGAAGCCCGCAAACTCGCCCTCACCCCGGAACAGGCCGGCTCGTCGCTGGCTGCCAGGCCGTACGACCTGCGCCACGCGGCGGTCTCGCTCTGGCTGAACGTAGGCGTCCCGGCCCCCGAGATAGCCAAGCGTGCCGGTCACAGCGTTGACGTGCTGCTGCGTGTCTATGCCAAGTGCATCGACGGCCAGCAGGAGCATATCAACGGCAAGATCAACAACGCCTTGGACACATAGCTCACGCTTATCCACCTTCGGCCCTGGCCCGACCGGGGCCGATTCGCTTTGCGCCGCTCGCCACGCCGCGTCGTTCTCGTCAAACGCCGACCGGCTGCGCCACGCTGACAAGCACGCGCAGCGAGAGAGGAGGACCATGCACCAAGACCACGACCACCCCGCCCCATCATCCAGAGAGCTCCGCCCGCTGCGGCGACCACCGTACGGCATGCCGCTTCGGCCACGGCTCCACACAGCGCCGGACACCCTTTCCTGGCGAAGGTACGCAACCCCAGCCCCGCCTAAGGGATTGACCATGCAAAACCGGGATCGTCTGACCCGGCCAGCGCTTATCGCGTGCTTCCTAGCCTGCGTAGGCTTCGGCATCTGGTCGAGTACGTGGGGCACTGACATCGCCTCACCTCGAACGACGGTCGCCTCTGTATCGACGCCTCGCCTGAGCATTGCTGGGCGCTCCGTCGTGCTCCCCTCGCCGTCGACGCCCACACCCGCACCCCGGGCGCTGCCTACGACGATGCCCCGCCCACGTCCTGAAGTAGCGAAGCGCGAGGCGATATCGCCAGAGAAGCGTCATCGATCAGCGGCGGTGGCGTCGGTTGTGCCGCGCCAGCGTCATAAGAACGTCGCCGCGGTCCCGCGCAGGAAGACCGCGATCCCCACTGACCGGACGACTTCAACCAGAAGCCAAGAGCCGAAAGACAACGCAAGGAAGCGACCAGCCTCATTGATCGGCGCAAAGTGCGACGAGTTGTTTCCGCCTTCCATCCCCGAGTTTCGGATTCGTAACCAAGCCTGCCATCAGATCTACGAGTAAGCGTCGCAGTACTAGTCCGGGGGCCTACGTGCACTGCATCAGCTACGGCTGAAGCCGTTTTCTGTCCACGATACAGATACTGCAGGTAGCGCCTCCAATTGGCCGTTCAGGTAAGGAGGAGCGGCCGCAGTTGACGCATGAACTCGACGGCGTCCGCTCGGTGATCTCGGCCGGGCGCTCCTCTGGCGATTCTGATGGCCAACACTTTGGTGCCGTCCTTGGTCCAAGCTAGCGCTTTTGCCCCAACGATGTTTCCGCTCGTGTCTTTTAAGGGTGTGCTGTAGCCGGGCGTGAGACCATTTGGTAGATCTGCTCCCCTATCCCTGGCCTTAGCATTATTCAGGCTTTCCAATGTGGAAGGAAAGGGGTCCTGCAACTCGATGGTCATCGATGCCCTATCCTCGCTGCTTTGCATGCTGCTGATGACGCAACGGGAGAAGTCGGTTGGTGACGTAGAACCGCTTGCGTAGAAGTTGCTAAGTCCAATAGCGCGACCAATGGCTTGGCTGGAAATTAACCCGCATTCCACGGGGGGCGTTGTCACGCTGCCCAGAGGCCGGCGGTCTGCCGGAGGAGACGGCGAACATGCTGCCATGGAAGTAAGGGCGGCGACCAGTAGAGCTGTTGTTGACCAAGCTCTCATTCCTCTGCCTCCTCGTACGGAGGCACAGGCATCTGGAATGCCTCCCAAACAGACCGGTCAGTCTCCCGGAAGAAGGCTGAAGCTGGAGGCATCTTCCGCCACTGACTGTAAGCATGCGCCTGCGTCGAATCCATCTTGCTGCGCGGAATAATCCGACCGTCTGCCAGAAAATATCCTGGTGACTTTTTGTCATAGTTCTCGAGTGCGTGAGGGTGGGCGGAGCCTGGCGTTGATTCATCTCCGAAGAGACCGTGCCGCAGCATTGTATTAGCCGCTAGGTCTTTGAAGAGTCTCTGGCTTTCGCGAAGTGTCTCCTCCCCTCTGCTACGCGCGGCCTTGCCTTCGGTAAACTTGATGTGATCGCTGACATTTTCTTCTAAAAATTCATAGCCTGCGACGACGACGTCTCCGGCGGGCGTAAGCGCGAGCTTGACCGTTCTGGACATGCCGTCCTTGAATGCCTTTCTGCTCGCATCTTTCCGGTCTGCCTCATGTATGTTTGTCAGATTTCCGGCGTCAGCAATGAAATGAAGCGACTTGCCGAGGGTGTACACTTGGGCGTCGAAGAGAGTTTTTGGAGTCTTGCCCATGCTGTCATTTAGTAGCTTTTGACGATGTGCCTTCTGCTCGGCTTCCGTGGCGTTCGGGTGGTCCTTGCGCCATTCGGCCAGTTCCGAGTTGATTTTGTCGTTGATTTGCTTTCCTTGAGCGTCCATGACCTTGACGCTGTACTCCCCATGCCCTTCGACAACGGTTTTGAGTGCTAGCGGGTCTTTGAAGGCCCAGATCATCACATTCTTGACCGCGTCAGGATCGAACATGGCTCCATAGGGCTGCTTGCCAGGAAGGTTCGGATCGGTGTCCGGTAGCGGGGTCACGCCCGGCGACTCTGGGGCGTCGGCGTTGGCAACCCGATGCACGTCGCTCATATAGGCGGCGAAGACACGGGCGGCGCTCTGCCGAGTACTGGGCAGGGCATTCTGCGCTCTCGGATCTGCCCAGAAGTGGGCGGCCCACGATGCGATCAAGGCCGACTTGTACCCGCGTGACGTGCCCGGAGGCTGGCCGTGGTCACGGAACGACATGGTTGCGGCCTCGATCGCCCGCCCGAGTTCCCTGCCTCCTTCGCGGCCCCAGTCGGTCTGCCGCATCAGGAAGGCCAGGGGCTTGCGAGCAGGGTCAGTGAAGAAGTCCTGCGCAACCCTGGCATTATTCGCCAGGGCGGCGGCGAGTCCGGGACCGAACTCGATGATGTCCTGCCGTTCGGAGATCGGCTTCTGCGCGTTGTCGAAGACCTTGTTGGCGATGTCGCGGAGGAACGCATCGTCAAACGTGCCGTACCGCAGAAGCTTGTCAACGATACGGTTGTCCAGACCCGCCACAGCGCCATCGGTCGCGATCAGCTCATCGGCGTAGCCCTTGGGCAGCTTCATGCCGCCGACTCCCCGCGATGCTGTTCCCAAGGTCACACTCAGCGCCTTCGCCAAGCGGTCCAAATCCGAGGACGGTGGTCCTGGTCGGCTCTCGTCCAGGGAATTGCGTACCGAGGTGTAGAGATCCCCGAGGAGCGCCTTGAGCTCCTTGGGCGGGACCTCCTTGGCGAAAGCTGCGGCGAAGTAGGGATCGTGTTGATGCCTCTCCAGCAGAGCCAGGGTCTTGTGGTCGAGAGCCTCTTGACCACCGACGGAGGCAGCGTCCTTCCTTGCTTGTCGAAGCTGATCGGCGACGGACTTGGCTGCTGCTGCACCGCTCGCTGGCGAGGACGATGGCCACAGCGTCTCGTCCGCCCACACCACTCCCTTGTCGAGCCCGATCTTCTGGGTGGAGACGATGAGATCCAGGCGCCGCTGTAGGTTCGGGACCTGCTGTCCGATCTGGAAGCCGATGTCCCCCAGTAGGCCCGGTCCGTGCAGGCTCGCGCCGATCGTGCGCAACGCATTATGTATTTGGGCATCAGCCTCGGACCATGACCGCTCCAGGCGCTTGATCTCACCGATCAACTGAGTCATCAGCGCAGGGTCTATGCCGATCCGATTCCGACTCGGGGGTGGGCTCATCGGCGAGCTCCGTCAGGAGGAAGGAATGGCGGCGGCTGCCAAGGCGTGAATGGCTCCGTGGAAGTCGTCGCAGGCTCGGGACGTGCGGGCGTGGATTCGACCAACGCGAGTGCCCGGCGGAAGACGTTCTTGTAGGCCGCCTCCCAGGCTTGGCAATCCTTGATGAGCTTGTCGGCCGCCTCGCCCTTCATCGCGCCGCTTTCGAGCAGACCGATGAGCTTGCGCACGTCGTTGGCGTGCTGGTCACGTAACTGCTCGATCGTGCGCCGAGCGGCCTCGATCTGCTCCTGTGTCGCCATCATCCCAACCTTGGATCTTTGAGGACGACGATCTGTGGGATGAATGTGACGGTAAGGGGCAATCGGAGCGCAGTCGAGTCGAACTGCTAAAGCGGCATAATCTCAACGATTGTCTCGGCTGCTGCGTATCACGCGTGATGGCGGTTGCCTCTATGCCATCCGCAACCATGTGGTTGCCCGGTGTTCGAGCTGAGGCGTCGTAGGAAGGCCGGGTTTCGGTGCGAAAGAGGCATCGGTGGCGTCCGCAGGGACGGCTCACTATGGGGACCCCATGGTCGTACGGGCCGTTTCGATGAAGCTCTGTAACCGGTCGCGGTATGTCTGGTGTGCATTGTCGAAGGATGAACGTGCTTCAGGGGCGCCTTGGGTGATGTCCCACAGCGCTCCGTTGGTTTCCGTGGCTGCTTGCCTGACGGCTTCCGCCTGTGCGGCGACGGCTTCCGGCCCTTCGAGGAGGACTACTCTGGTGCATCGCGCCAGCGGATCATAGGCGTCGCGCAGGGCAGTACGTAAGTCCTCCATCTTCTTCAACTGCTCGTCTGGCCGCGTCAATTGCGCGTAGACGTCACCGAGCCTGTAGTAAAGCTCGCCCGTGATGTGGGCCTGCTCCAGGAACTCGAGGTAGGCCGTCCGACGTGCCTCACGAATCTGAGCATGATGCTGGGCCTTGGCAGAAGCTTCAGCCTGGATCCGTGCTCCGCGAGCGTTCCCGAGGCTGGTCACCCATCCCGCCAGGATCGCCGTCCCGCCCGTCAAGATCGCAATCCATACCGTGCTGTCCACACGACCTCCAGTCAAGGTCCGCGCGTTCGCTCCAAGGCTGCTCCGCCTAGCCAGGAAATGGCCTGTCGAAGACTCGTGCTTCCGGTCTAGTCACGCCCTGGTCTCCACCATCGCTCTTCCACAGCATCTAAACCAGGCCGACCTAGAGCGAGCGTCCCGTCGAAGGAGAAGGACGCATATGCTGGCGAATCTCATCTTCGCTTGATGCTCCCGCACTGGGGCGTCTGAAGTGTGGTCGGCATGGACGATCTCGTCTGAACGGTTGTGGCAGCCCAGGTGAGGCCGAGATGCACGCCTTCGGCCAGAGTCTTTCCGTTGCCGATCTCCCAGAGCAGGCCTGCGGCGAAGGCATCACCGGCACCAGTCGCGTCTACTACATCTGCTGGGACGGCTGGGTAATGATCCTCGCTCTGGCCTGATGCGTAAACCGTGACGCCGTTGGCGCCGTCGGTCATGATGGCGGTGGCTTTCTCGGGGACAGCGGCGTAGTCGTTGCGGGATCCGATCAGGTACTGCATGGCGGGGACCACGCCGGGCGGGACGCTGGTGACCAGCGCTCCTTGGGCGGCCATGGCTTGGGCTGCGGAGGTGAAGGTGTCGTGCCAGGCGGCGAAGTAGACGATGTCTCCCGGTGCCACGGCTTGTGTGGGGATCGTGATGATGTGCAGCAGGTCAGGATGGATACCGATGATGGTGCGTTCGCCGTTGGGCTCGATGAGCAGGACCACGGAGGACGTGCGTCCCGGTAGAACCTGCACGTGATCGATGTCGACCCTGGCTGCAGTAAGCGTATTAGTCATGGTTTGGCCAGCAGCATCGGCTCCCACGTAGCCGACCATGTGCACGCGGCCCCCGGCCTGGCTCAAGGCAACGGCGACATTGGCTCCAGTTCCGCCTGGACGTTCGACGCTATCGCCGGATTGAACGAAGTGACCGCTGGCGGGGATGCGGTCGATGTAGAGGGCGAGGTCCCAGGCGATGGGGCCGATGATCCAGAAGTCAGGCATACGCTGCCCGTCCCGTATCCCACAGCCTTTCGGCGAGCGCGTTCAGCCTTGCCGGAAAAGCAGCTTGGCGTGCCCAAGGGATGTCCACCGAGCCTTGGCGGCAGCTCAGGGTGCCTCCGACGATTGCAGTCACGGCGTCAGTGTCCCCGCCAAAGCTCACGGCATACCGCGTGGCATCAATGGTTGGGCTCTAGAGATAGAGGCCGAGAGGTTTCAGACTTGATGCTCGACTCGGTGCCGGATGTACTCGTCGGGGTGGGTGCGGGCGATGTGGACGGCGGCCGAGACGGCTTCCCTGAGTTCGGCTCGGTAGTGGCTGGGGTTGAGGTCGAGCCCTGGAAGGATGCAGCGACGTACGTCGAGGTCCTCATTGGTGATGAATTCCCCAAGCGCGGCTTCGCGCCACTGCGTTCTGACGTCTTCCAGCGCGTCGTATTCCTTCTTGCGCTCTTCGTCGGGGATGCGTGCACCGCCTTTGGATCTCAGAGGGATCTGCGCCCAGTACCAGGCACGGGCGGCGCCGGCTTTCTCGGAGTCCGTACCGGTAGTGAGCAAGCTGACAAGGGCGGTTTGCACTCTGCGATGCCCGAAGCTCTTGAGGGCGGGCTCGACGAACTGGCGGTTGAGGCTCGGGTCGGGGTCATAGACAGCGGCCAGGATCAGCGTGTCGAAGGCCGCCTCCGGCAGTATCTCGACTGCGGACAAGCTTCGTCGGACGGCTGCTCGGGCTGCGCGTCTCCACTCGCGAGAATCCATGGACGTCTGAGCCGATACCTCCTCGCCGATGAGGAGCAGCAATGCGGCCATGTGCCGGTGGAAGGCGGGGCGCTCATCGTTGACTCGCCCCGGTAGGGCCATGAACAGCCGGGGGCCGTTCGCATCATCCTCGACACCGCGATGACTCACTACAGCCTCCAGTCTGTTGCCGAGGGCCCCGTTGTATTGAGGATCGCCTTCAATGGGCTATTCCATCCCCGAATACGTGCTTCGCACGGTTCTATGGCGATACAGAGCAACTGGGAGTGAGCTCGTCAATTTCGAAAACATGAATTACCACTTTCGGTGTGATTTGACCAGGAGATATCGGATCACATCGGCCAGGCGTTACAGCTTTAGCGCGCCAATCGGGGTGATCTATCTCACATTGCTGGACGATCTTGACAAGGATACGAATTGTTGGCCATTCCCCGATGCGCGACAGATTGAGGTGTCTGTGGACAGATTAGTCAGCAAGGCGAGAGCCGACCGGCCTCCTAACCAACGGCTCGCATTCGCAACGGTGCTCACGGTGGCAGCATCGCTGCTGGTTGCAGGGATTTCCGGCGCCGCCCAGGCCGATCCCGAACCGACCAAGGGAACCTCCGGCCCTTCGGTAACCACGTTCCCACGTCCCGAGGATCCGGACGCACCGTTACGCACGGCAATCCTCGATGCCAAGAAACTAAACAAACCGGTGGCGGTCGAGGCCGCGTTCACGGAGACCTCGCGTACGTGGGCATATCCGGACGGGCACCTGTCCACCGAGTCTTACAGCGGACCGGCCCAGTTGCGGCAGGCCGACGGTTCGTGGGCGTGGATCGACACCACCCTTGAGGAAAAGAACGGCGTCCTGAAGCCGCGGCTGGCCAAGGCCGGTGTGCGGTTCTCGACGGGGGGTTCCGGTCCGTTCGCCAGCATGCGCATGGGTCGGGAGGGCAGTTTCGGCCTGTCCTGGCCGACAGAGCTGCCGCGCCCGCAGGTCAAGGGCAATGTGGCGACCTATGTGGGAGCGGCCGGGCCGTCGGCGGACCTGGTGGTCACCGCGCTGCCCACCGGGTTCCGGCACGATGTGGTGTTGCGTGAACGTCCTACCGGGCCGGTGGAGTACCGGCTGCCGGTGCAGGCGCCCGGACTCAAACTCAAGGTGAACAAGTCCGGCGGGCTCACCCTGTCAGCCGGCAAAGAGAAGGCGGCCGGCGCGCCCGCTCCGCGCATGTGGGATGCGGCAGCCGTGAAGACCGACGACCAGCAGCCGGGCCGGGAAGCCAAGATCAAGACCAGTGTGGAGACCGAGAACGGCGGCACCGTGCTGGTGTTGCGGCCGGATCCGCAGTGGTTGGCCGATCCGGCGACGCAATACCCGGTCACGGTCGATCCCACCACCACCCTGGGGATCACGCAGGAGGTGGGCGTCCGGTCCCCAACCTCGCAGACGACGCCGGGCGCCGTGAGCAGGTCGAATTACGGCAGCGGCTGTCCGGGCACCTCGTGCACCTATACCGAGCGGTTCACCCGCGCGCTGATGGCCTTCGACACCGCCCCGATCGCCGGGCGGCAGGTGGTCAGGGCCACCATGCAACTGCAACTGCGCAGCAATGTCACCAACTGCAGCGAGTTTCAGGGCATCGCGGCTCAGCAGATCACCGAGTCCTGGGTGGCCGATGACACCTACTGGGGCAACCAGCCCGCAACCACCGAGGAAGGCAGGGCTTCGATCGATCCGTGCGCGCTGCCTGGCAGCAGCGGCTCGATCTGGAGCTGGGACTTGACCGCGATGACAAGGTTGTGGGCCTCCGGCACGCCCAACCATGGGCTGGCGCTCAAGCTGACCCAGGAGAGCGGGACCCCGCGCGGCTTCGGTGAGGACTTCCTGTTCTGGCCGCAGTTGCTCACCGGCGGCGTGAAGCCGAAGCTGAGCGTGGACTGGGTGCTGCCGCCGGAGATCCCAACCGTCAGCGCCGAGTCGATCGACTCGATGACCGGCAACGACGCCATCGCCCGCAGCACCAATGTGAAGGTCAGCTACAAGTCCAGCGTGCCGGAGGCGACGCCGCTGAACTACACGGTGACCGTTAACGACTCCACCATGGCGCCCCCGGCCGCTCAGTTGCCCGCGGGGGAGCGGGCGTACTGGAAGCTGGATGAGACCTCCGGCGCCAGCGCCGCCGACTCCTCCGGCAACAACCTCCCGGCCACCCTGACCGGCTCCTACACGCGGATCCCGGGTCAGCTCGGGCAGGCGGTGAAGTTCACCGGCGGCGCGCACGCCGCCACTACCGGGCCGGTCCTCAACACCAACCAGAGCTTCACTGTGGCCGCCTGGGTGCGCTTGGACAGCAGCACCGACGAGCAGACCGTGCTGTCGCAGATGGGGGTTCACCAGCCCGGCTTCACGCTGTCGTACGGGACTTCCTCGGCGCCGGGGTACGACCAGCGCTGGCTGCTGTCCATGATCCGCGAGGACCGGGCGGACCGCATCGTCGAGACCCTGGTGCAGTCCAAGGACCTGGCGAAGATCAACGAGTGGACGCACGTGGCCGTCCAGTACGACCACGCCGCCGGCAAGATCCGGCTGTACGTGGACGGCGCCCTGGCCGGCGAGAGCGACCACACCGCCACCTGGAACGCCCGGGGCGCCTTCGAGATCGGCCGGGCCCGCACCCTGGCCGGGAACCTGGACGGCGCGGTAGATGATGTGCACGTCTACCAGCGCTCCCTGTCCGCCCAGGACATCCGCGCCCTGGTCGGCGTGCCCAGCACCACCACACACAACAACATCCCGTCGGGCCAGGTGCTGGACAAGGTGTTCACCCTGGACAACCCGGCCAGCTTCAAGTTCGTGGTCAAGGCCTGCCGCGCCGGCCTCACCCCGCCCTCCTGCAACGAGAGCCCGGCCTACCGCATCACCTCCGATGCGCCGATGCTGCCGTCCGACACCGAGACCGGCATGACCGATCCCACCCAGCCGATCCTCTCCGGCAAGGTCAACCGCCCCTCCGGCGGAGCGGTCATCGCCAAGTACTACCTGTACGACAACCAAGGCCTGCCCGTCGGCTCTGCACCGCTGGGCACCCGCACCGTCGAGGGCGGGCAGCGGGCTTCCTTCCAGATCCCGCCCAACACTGTGCAGCCCGGCACGACCTACAAGTGGCAGATGACCGCCTGTGTCGCCCCGCCGTCGAACAATGGCCCAGGACCAAACCCCACCCCCACTCCTACGCCGACCCCCACACCCACACCTACGCCCACTCCGACGCCCGCCGGGCTTGTGGCCGCCTGGGGCATGAACGAAGGCACCGGCACCACCGTCACCGACGTCACTGGTACCAACAACGGCACCGCGGCCGGCACGACCTGGGTGAGCGGTAAGAACGGCCAGGCCCTGTCGTTCAACGGCACCTCCAGTTGGGTCACCGTCAACCACCACCCGTCCCTGCGGATGACGAATGCGCTGACTTTGTCGGCTTGGGTCAAGCCCACCACCGTGGATGATTGGCGCACCGTCATCGCCAAGGACTTCACCCTGTTCGACGACACCTCCTACGGCCTGTGGGCGGCCGCCGATGGCGAAGGCCCCGCAGGCGGGATCTTCACCGACCAGAACTACGGAAAGCCCAGCAGCACCACACCGCTACCCCTCAACGCCTGGAGCCACCTGGCCGTCACCTACGACGGCACCACAGCCTGGCTCTACCTCAACGGCACCCAACTCGCCCAAACCGCACTCACCGGCACCCTCATGGACGACGAAGGCGCCCTCCACATCGGCGGCAACACCGCCTACGGCGAATACTTCCAAGGCGCCATCGACGACATCCGTATCTACAACCGCGCCCAAACCGCCGCCGAAATCACCACCGACATGAACACTCCTGTCGGCAGCGCCCCCGCCGTGGCCGGTAGCGGGTCGGCAATGCCTGCGGTAGCAACCACCTCGGAAGATTCTGGCCCGGCAGTCTGTACCGCCAAATCTGTCCCGGTGTCCTTCACCACAACCGGCACGCCTCCACCCACTCAGCCGCCCGGGACGATTCACGAGATCACGCTTGGTAGTGAAAATGTCGCAGTGAGAACGGCCAAGACCGGCACGGATTCATGTGAAGGTCAGCCGTGCCCGTTCACTGACTCCACCGCAGTCAAGGTCGGTGGCACGGGTTCATCGCACATGGTGTCTGCCTTGAAAGTCAGCCTCGCTGAGCTGCCGGATGGCTCTATGCCGGTTGACGCGACGCTACGCCTGGGAGCACCCTCCTGCGGAGGTTCCTCATGTTCCGCTGCCGTTGAGCTCAGACTGACGCCCGTCTCAGGTGAGGTCGGCCCATCCACGATGGGCTCCGATGTTCAGGCCGCGATTGAGGCGGATCCGGGACCGTTCGGCCCGATTCCTCCGGAAGGTTTACAGGTCGACGCCGTTCCGCTTCTTGGGTGGATCGCGGTCTCTTCCAGCAGCGAGCAACAGATCGAGTTCGGCAGTTCGGCACCAATAGAAGTGCGGCTGCGCTACCGACTGCCTTCTGCACCAGGAATTGTTGGGGAGCTGCATGGTATGGGAGCCAGCAATGGCGCCGTGCTTTCGTGGCTTCCACCTGCCGATCCAGGTTCCCTGGCACCGATCGGGGAATACGATGTACAGGTCACCGACTCCAACGAGCAAGTCGTACAGACGCATTCCGTTACGAAAACCCACGCGGAGATTTCAAACCTTACCGTTGGAGCGAGCTATACAATCGCTGTCCGCGCCAAATCCCCATTTGGTCAAGGGCCCTGGTCTTCGATTAGTGTCGCCGTTCCGGCAGCTCCGACGAACGCTTGCGATAATCCGGAGACCTTCTCGAAGGCCATCAAGACTTTTGAGGAATCACGAAATGATCTTCGTGAGCTAACTGCTCGCTCCGTAGAGGACATTACCTCGACCAATACGGACGCAGCGCCGTCAAAGGCTATCCTGTACACTCAGCAGCCCACCCTCGTTGGGGTGGCTGAGACGCTCAACCGGCGGGGAATCAGGCAGACCGCTTCTTCTACCGGCGTCTCCCGAGTGATGCTATTCCATGACCAGGAAGGGAAATTTACTACTGTCCAGGCCGAGGTAAGTGAGACCGTCGAATATCTAGGCGATATCGGCACGGCCAATCCTGAGTCTGATACCAGCGAAACGCGGCAGCTCAAATCTTATACCTTCTCAATGACGAGCTGCGACAGCCTCCAAGTAAGAGATTCGTCTGACGACGGGCGACTCGTCCAGGTAACTCCAGACATGAACGAGGTATCTACAGGGCCAGGGTCGATCCCTGCGGACGGTATGGATCTACCCATCGACTCTGACGGATTCCCCGAGCTGCCTATCGACGATGCGTTCACAGGGCCCTCCACGGCCAACGGGACAG
The DNA here is from genome assembly GCF_044465905.1 of Nonomuraea sp. NPDC049480. Lineage (NCBI taxonomy): Bacteria > Bacillati > Actinomycetota > Actinomycetes > Streptosporangiales > Streptosporangiaceae > Nonomuraea > Nonomuraea sp. NPDC049480. The sequence continues at coordinate 16,089 of NZ_JBITMD010000043.1, read as the reverse complement.
CCGCGGCCACGACTGCGTCCACGATCAACAGGACGGCTGCGGTCCAATGGGCTCTCCAGCATTATCTCGACGACCCTCTCTTCGATAACGACTGCACAAACTTCGTGTCCAGGGCGCTGCACTATGGAGGTGGAGCGGCTATGGACACGAACGGGAAGAAGCCCTCTGACGAAGACCGCCGTGATCCATCGCAATGGTTTCAGTCGAAAACCGGCGTTACGTGGTACAACTCGTGGGCAGTCAAGGCTGCGACGAGTTGGTCATGGTCCGGAGCCAACTCTTTCTTCCAGCATTTCATGTCCAAGGGGCGTCGCGCCGGCTGGGTGACCTCGTGGCAGAATATTCGCGTTGGCGATGTCCTGCTATGGGATTACACTGGCGGAAGTCCGGACTTCGGCCACGTTGCCATGGTCAGTCGAGTCACGGCCAATTCATGGAAAGGTGTACAGTACGTACAGCACAGCAATGCATACAACTACCGGGCAATGGCGACCTCCCTTCCGCCGGCCAGGAGACTACATCCAAACATGAAGATTTATGCAATCAGGGTCTCGTTCTGAACGAGAATAGACCCTGAGAAGCAAGGGGCGGGCGTTTCCGGCAAGCGGAAATCGCCCGTTCCTTGCTCGGTCGCACCGTGACTGGAGGCTCGTGAAGATGAGGGTAAGGCGCGCGATCGCAGCACTGGCTACCCTGTTTCTTATAAGCTTCGGCAGTGGCTGCGCTTCGTGTGCCGTTACGCAGGGTCCATCGGTGGTTCTGCCGAAGTCTGATGCTACTGCCGATACGGTGGTCCGCGCATATCTCGCCGCTATCGAGGCGCGTGACGCCGAGGCGGTTCGCACGTTGTCGGCGCCGTCCTACTACAGCCGCGTCCATCGCTGGCCGGATGATCCGATCGATACATGGAGAAGCGTGAAGGTCTCCGAGGTCAGCAAACCAAATCCCGACACGTATGGGCCAGGTGGCTATCGGCAAGTCCAGAACGTCTACGTTGACATCGAGGTTCGCCGGTGTAACGAAGAGCCCCCCAATGACGACACGCATTATCCATACACCTTTCTGGTGGGCAGGCAGTCGGACGACACCTCTTGGAAGATCATCGACTTCGGAGGGCTGGGATGAACGGGGCTCGCATTTCGCCAGGCTGAGAGGTCGTCATGCGGTCACCATGGGTTATTGGCCCTGGTTGCGGTTGTAACCAGGGTCTGAGCGTTCTCGGCGATCGCCTGGTTCATCGGCGGATACGACCCTGGCCTGCTCACTCGTGCCGACTGCCCAGTACCGTGCTCGACGTGGCGATGACAGAGAAGGTCGCTCAGCATCTGCACCAACACTGGGTTGCTGCCGCGCGAGCACTACGTCGACCCGGGCTACACTTCGGGCAGAAATGATCGTCGGTGCGCGTGAGCTCTATGGTCTGACCCTCCTCACGCCGTCTTGCTCGATCACTCGCCTCAGGCTCGCGCCATGCTGGTCCCCGCAGCCTTGGCGATCGTGGCGGGTGCTGAAACCCCAGATGACCCCGAATTAGTGTCTGACCTGGGGAAGCGCCTTCAAGATCATCCCCCGCATGTCCCCCGATCATGGTCCTACGGCTGCATTTGGGTGCTCTCGGCGGCCTGCCAAGGGCCTGGGAACCAAAAGACCTGCGGCCGGAAAACCGCAGGTCAGAGGGCAAGATGCCTGGTGGAGAAGAGTGCCCCCGGCAGGATTCGAACCTGCGGCACCCGCTTTAGGAGAGCGGTGCTCTATCCCCTGAGCTACGGAGGCGGACTCCCGTAAGCCTAGCGAAAGTCTGGCACTGCGTGGGACGTAGGACCGGGATCAGTTTGGCTGGGATGGTTATGGGTGCTCTGAGCTGCGGTAAAGGCATGACAAGTGATCAGATTCTCGCTCATCTCCCGTGGCTAGCTTCTGCCTGTGACCAGAAGGCGATGCAGGCAGGCGCGGCGGCGGCCCGTTGTGTTGTTCGGGGCGCTGCTCGCGCCGGCGATTCTGGCCGGGGGGTTGCTGGCCGGACAGATGCGGGGGTTTGGGGGTGGGGCCGTCGATGGGATGGCGGCGGGTGGCGGTGGAAAAAGGGTGGCGTTCGGGGCGGTTCTTGTGCCTGCGCCTGCTCATCCTGATCGGATGTACGAAGGAGCCGTGCCGGCGCCTGTGCAGGCCCTGGCGCAGTCCCCTCGGAGTGCGGAGGCTGATGGTGGCGGCTCCGAGTCTGTTCCTGTGGTGGAGGAGCCCTATACGCCTGCTCCCGTGCGGCCGCGAGTCGGGTGTCCGGGGGAGTGGGTGGACACCTGGTTGTGGGAGTGGTGCCGGGAGGAGGAGCGCACTCAACCCCGTCAGGGCACCGAGCAGCAGCGGCAGGAGGAGGAGAGTGGTAAGGGGCTTGCTGGTGGGTGGCTGCCTGGGGTTTGAGTGGTCATGGGTTGTTATGTAGCTCATGTGGCAGGTCGGGGTTCCGGGTGGGATCTGGCTGGTTGCGGGGGGTGGCTTTGCAAAGTTGGCCATTTGTCTCATAACAGCTCTCCGGAGTTGGACCCGGACACTCTGGGGGCTGTAGTAACGTGCGTGCCTGACCCGGGTAACGAGTTTGCATACGGAGGAGTCGAACGTGCCAGCCCCTCGATCAGCGGGTCTGATCGCGGTAGTCATGGCGATGGCGGCTTCTTTCTTGGTGCCCTCCGCATCCCCCCAGGCTCAGGCCCAGACGCGGACCCCCACTCAGCAGGTGCAGGAATGGCGGGATCCCGGGAATCTCACTGAGCTGCGGAAAGCGGCGGAGCGGTCGGCCAAGGAGCTCGAGGACGCCACCAAAGCCCTTGAGAAGCGGCGGAGCACCATCGCGGCCTCCGAGAAGGAGCTCAGGACCAAGTTGACGGCGCTGCAGGAGCTGGAGCGGCGGCTTTCTGTCATGCGGCAGCCGGTGTCGCAGATGGCCGAGCTGTTGTACGAGCAGCCGATCTCGGCCGATGGGGTGCTGCCGTTCCTGGCCGGAGGCGCGGACGAGAAGACCTTGCGGGCCGTTTCCGATGCGACCCAGATCGTGACAGTGCGGCAGCAGGCCGTTGAGCAGACCAGTGCGCTCTACAAAGAGACGGAGCGGCTGGCGGGCGAGGCCCAGGAGCTTCGGGCCGGCAATCTGCTGGCGGAGGCGCAACTGTCGGCTGAGGTCGATACGTTGCGGCAGCGGTCGGACAAGATCGTGAAGTCGCTGACCGCCGCACTCGTGAAGCTCGGCATCAAGGTGGACAAGGTGGGGCGGGCCGCGCTGGGCTGCGATCCGCTGCGGGCGGCGACGGCCGGCGACTTTCCCAACGGGCTCATCCCCAAGACCATGCTCTGCCCACTGCAGCAGAAGGGGTTCAGCCTGCGGGCCGACGCCACCATTGCCTTCGTGAGCTTGAACGAGGCCTATCGCAAGCGGTTCGGGAAACCCATATGCGTGACCGACGCCTACCGGAACCTCGCCGAACAGCAGTCCATCTACTACCGGCGGCCGGGGTTCGCCGCCGTGCCCGGGCGGAGCAACCACGGGCTCGGGCTGGCTGTGGACCTGTGCGGCGGGGTGGAGCGGGCAGGGTCCGCCGAGTTCGTGTGGATGGAGAAGAACTCCAAGAGGTATGGGTGGTTCCATCCCTCCTGGGCCTATAGCAGCCCGTTCGAGCCGTGGCATTGGGAGTACGATCCCAAGCTGGGTTCGCTGCTCTAGCTGCTCCTAACCGGATGATTGCCCCAGGTCAGGGTGCGGCTCGAGGGTGATCGACAGGCGGGCGGCTGCTTGGGCTGCCGCCAGTTCTGAGGCCTGGGTCGGGGTTGTCGCGAGGACGACGAGCGTGCCGTGGTCGTCTGCGCCGGCTGTGGTGGGTTTCGGGAGCGTGATGACCGTTACGTCTTCTGCGATGGTGCGGGCCCCTTGGGACCCTTCCCAAGCCGCCAGGATGTTGATGGGGGAGCCGGGGGTGATGAGCTTGGCCGCCTCGGGGTCGGAGATGCGTACAGGAGTGGCGACCATGCCTGGTGGCAGGCGGTAGGAGTGCAGGAGACGGACGTCGGTCAAGGGCTCGCCTCTGCGCATGGGGGATGTCAGGTAGCGTCCGGTTGCGGCGGTGGTCGTGCGTATGGCTCCGTCCGGGGGATGGTTGAGCGGGGTCGGATGGAGGTCTGCGGCGGTGAGCGGGCCCACAGGGAGGTCGCGGGTCGCCACCAGCACCGTGGTGGGTGGGGCTGCCGGGCGGGTGGCGAAATAGGCGGATATGACGGCTATGGCGGCCAGCGCCGCCGCGATCAGGCGGCGGCGACGGCCGTAGCGGGTCAGCCAGGACTGGATCACGGTAGGTCGAAGGGGAGCTTGAGGCCGTCCAGGGCGGTGCCGCAGGGGCAGGTGCGCTCTTCGGGCAAGGCTTCCACGGTTTCGGCCACCAGCGTGCGCATGCGTGTGACGTTTTGAGCGAAGAACTCCAGGACCTCGTCGTGGGTCACGCCCTGGCCGGCCTCCACTCCGGCGTCGTGATCGGTCACGAGGCAGAGCGAGGTGTAGCAGAGGGCCAGCTCGCGCGCCAGGACCGCCTCAGGGAAGCCGGTCATGCCGACGATCGACCAACCGTTGCCGGCGAACCACTGGGACTCCGCCCTGGTCGAGAAGCGCGGGCCCTCAATGACCACCAGCGTGCCGCCGTCGACGGTTTCCCACTCGCCTGCGCGGGCCGCCTGCACGGCCACCGCTCGGCCGGACGGGCAGTAGGGATCGGCGAACGAGACGTGGACCGCGCCGTCTATGTCGTAATAGGTCTGGACGCGGCCTGAGGTGCGATCCACCAACTGGTCGGGGATGACCAAGGCGCCCGGGCCGTACTCGGCCTGCAGGGACCCTACGGCGCTCGGTGCGAGCACCTGTTGGACGCCGAGCGAGCGCAGCGCCCAGAGGTTGGCGCGGTAGGGGATGCGGTGCGGCGGGAAGCGATGATCTCTCCCGTGCCGGGGGATGAACGCCACGGAACGCGAGCCGATGCGTCCGATCGTGACGACGTCGCTCGGAGGGCCGTAGGGGGTGGCGAGCTCGATCTCCTCGGCGTCGTCGAGGAGCGAGTAGAACCCTGAGCCGCCGATGACGCCGATGTCTGCGCGAGTGACCATGGCGCTGAGATTAGCCGGATCGGTGAGAGGGCAGGGTCGGCCGAGTCGAGTTCTGTGGATAACGTGCGATGGGGTGCTGGGGAGTAAAGGAGGTCAGCGCCACACGACGTCGTCGAGGAATGTCTCGATGGCCGTTACCACCTGGCCGAGGACTTCGGCGGATTTGCGCAACGGGCCCGGCACCATCAGGCCGTGGTCCGCGTCGGGGATCTCGAGCACGTGCGACGTCAGCCGCCGGGCCAGGGCACCGTCCCAGTACTTGTCCGTGGTGCCGCCGACGAGCAGGAACGGCTTCGTGGCGCGGCTCAGTGCCTCAGTGCACGAGGGCATCGTGAGCAGTGGTGTCAGCCAGACGGCCGGAAGATTGCGGTCGGCGGCCACGCTGGCGCCGTACGAGCCGAGTGACTTGCCGATCAGGAGGGGAGTGGGTGCGGGCAGGTTCGCCACGACGGCTGTCACCTGGTCGTGGACCCAGGACGAAAGCTCCTCCAAGGGGCGGCCGTCCGCCGGCGGTGACCAGGAGATCAGTTTCAGGCCGGCGTCACGGCGTTCGGCGGCTGCGCGCGCGTAGGCCAGCATGCCTGCCTGCGGGCCGAACCCGCCGCCAGGGATGATGACGGCATGCCGGTCGAACTCATCCTTCCCCATGGCGGAAAGGTACCGGCTAGGCGTATCGAGCGCACCGGCTGGGCAAGCGGTGCCGACTGACCCGGCAGGCTGGACGTCGCGAGCCCGATCACCGCGGCGAACCTGACGCCCCGAAGACCCGAACGGTTTGAAGAGGGCGCGCCGAAAGAACAGGCACGCCCTGGGGAGCCGTGAGCTCTGGAGCCGGGAGCGTCAGTTGGAGGCGGCGGCGGGTGCGGCGGCAGGGGCGGACGAACTGGAGGAGTCCGAGGACTTGGAGGAGTCCGAGGACTTGCTCTCCGACGACTTCGACGACCCGTTGGACGACGCGGCAGCGGACGACGAAGAGGCGGACGACGTGCGGTTGTCCGTCCGGTAGAAGCCGGAGCCCTTGAACACGATGCCAACCGCGGAGAACACCTTCCGCAGGTTGCCCTGGCACTCTGGGCAGACCGTCAACGCGTCGTCGCTGAACTTCTGAACGACCTCGAGCTGCTCACCGCAGTCGTTACAGGCGTACTGGTAAGTCGGCACGCGGCTCCTCCTTCAGAATCTGGCACTCGAGCGTTGCGACTGCTAATGGTAACCGATTAGGTCAAACGCCTATTCCTGTCCCCGCTCCCCGAACCAACCGGCCAGCTTGCCGCTGCGGCTTACGGCACGCAGGCGGCGTTCCACCTGGTCGCGGCAGGAGGCGGTGGTGACGATGAGGAGCTGGTCGTCCGCCCGCACCCGGGTGGTGCTGGTGGGCACGAAGGATTTGCCGTCGCGGACGATCAGGGTAACCTGGGCGTCGGCCGGCAGGCGGAGCTCGAAGATCTCCACGCCGTGCAGGCGGGAGCCGATCGGGACCTTGATCTGCAGCAGGTCCGCCTTGAGCTCCTCCAGCGGCGCGGACTCCACGGCCAGATCGTGCGCCTCGCCCGGCGCCGCCACCTTGAGCAGCCGGGCCGCGAGCGGCAGCGTCGGTCCCTGGAGCAGCGTGAACACGATGACGATCACGAAGACCTGGTTGAAGATCTTCTCGGAGCCCTCGACGCCGGCCGCCCACGGGATGGTCGCGAGCACGATCGGGATCGCGCCGCGCAGCCCGGCCCATGACAGGAACGCCTGCTCGCGCCAGCTCACCCGGTCCAGCCGTATCGCCCGCGTAAGCAGAGAGCTGACGAGGATGGAGAGCGGCCGGGCCAGGAGCACCAGGAGGGTGCCGGTGATCAGCCCGGGGACGATCGCCGATGGCATCTCCTCCGAGCTGGCCATCATGCCGAGCATGACGAACAGCCCGATCTGTGCCAGCCACGCCGCGCCCTCCGCGAAGCCCCTGGTGGCGGCCCGGTGCGGCAGGCGCGAATTGCCGAGGATCAACGCGGTCAGGTAGACGGCCAGGAAGCCGGAGCCGTGCAGCAGCACGGCGCCGCCGTACGAGACGAAGGTGAGCGCGAGGACGGCGATCGGGTAGAGGCCGGAGGCGGGGAGGGCGACGCGGCGCAGCGCGTACGCGCCCGCCGGCCCCACGGCCAGCCCCACCGCGCCGCCGATGACCAGCTCGATCGAGGTTTCGAGCAGGAACGTTCCCAAGGACGGGTTCGTGGACGCCACGCTGAGCAGCGTCACGGCGATGACCGTGGGAGCGTCGTTGAACCCGGACTCCGCCTCCAGCACGCCCGCCAGCCGCGGCGGCAGCGGCAGCCGGCGCAGCACGGAGAAGACGGCGGCCGCGTCCGTGGAGGCCAGGACCGCGCCGAGGATCAGCGCGGTGGTCATGTCGAAGCCGAGCAGGGTCTGTACGGCCAGCGCCAGCACGACGATGCTCACGGCCACGCCCACGGTCGCCATCACCATGGCCAACGGGACGGAGCGCCGCACATGGGACCAGTTGGTGGTCAGACCACCCTCGGCCAGGATGATCGCCAGCGCGGTCAGGCCGATCTGCTGGCCGAGCTCCGGGCTCTCGAAGGAGTATCCGAACCCGAAATCGCCCACGACCAGACCGAAGGCGAGGAACAGCAGCAGACTGGGCAGACCGCTGCGATGCGCCACCCGTACGGATGCGATGGCCGCGATGACGATCCCCGCGCCAACGAGGAGCCAGACATCATGCGTCATCCGGCCCCCTCTCGTACCTGCGTTCACATAAGAGTAGTAAGTCCCGCTGGTGTCATCGCATACCGGACGTGCTGATCGTGCGGCTCCGCGGGGACGCCGTCGATCAACTCGCCGTCGTGCAGCAGGGCCACCGTCGGAACGTTCGGGCCGACCCTGGCGAGGGCACGATCGTACGAGCCTCCGCCGCGGCCGAGACGCACCCCCGTACGCCGGTCGACCGCCAGCGCCGGCACGATCACGAGCGCGGCCGTTCGGATGGCGTCGACCCCGCGGCGGGTGTCGACCGGCTCCATGATCCCGAATCGGCCGGGCGCGAGCGTGTCCGGCCCGTCGTACACCGCCCAATCCAGGTCATTATCCTCCCGCAGGACGGGAAGGATCACGGTGGCGCCGTGTTTCCAGAGAGCGAACACGAGCCCGTGCGTATCCGGCTCCACCCCCGCCGACCAGTAGCAGGCCACCAAACCGGCCATCTGGACCCACGGCTGCTCAAGCAGGGTTTCGCGGACCTTGATGGCGTTTGCCCGGAGTTGTTCGGGGGAGAGAGAGCTACGCGCCGCGCTCAGCTCGCGGCGCAGGTTCAACTTGTCCACAGGTCCCTCCACTAGGGTCTACTCATGGCTGACTTCGACCCTGTGACGAAAGCCGTCGTGCCCGCCGCGGGTCTGGGCACCCGGTTCCTACCGGCGACCAAGGCGACACCCAAGGAGATGTTGCCCATCGTCGACAAGCCCGCGATCCAGTATGTCGTCGAGGAGGCCGCCTCCGCTGGGCTCCTCGACGTGCTCATGGTCACCGGCAAGAACAAACGCTCCATCGAGGACCATTTCGACCGCGCGTTCGAACTGGAGGAGGCCCTTGAGGCCAAGGGCGACGAGCACCGGCTGTCCCAGGTTCGAGAGCCGGCGTCCCTCGCGACGCTCCACTACGTACGTCAGGGCGAGCCGAAGGGGCTCGGCCACGCGGTGCTCTGCGCCAAGCAGCACGTCGGCGATAACCCGTTCGCCTGCCTGCTCGGCGACGACCTGATCGACCACCGCGACGCGCTGCTCAAACGCATGATCCAGGTACGCGAGACGTTCGGCGGAAGCGTGATCGCGCTGATGGAGGTGCCCAAGGAGCAGGTGTCGCAGTACGGTGTCGCGACCATCGAGCCCACCGCCGAGGCCGACGTCGTGCGGGTGACCGACCTGGTGGAGAAGCCGCCGGCTGACGAGGCGCCGTCCAACTGGGCCATCATCGGGCGCTATGTGATCGACCCGGCGGTGTTCGAGGTGCTGGAGAACACCCCGCCGGGACGCGGGGACGAGATCCAGCTCACCGACGCGCTGCGCACGCTCGCCGGCCGCGGCTCCGAGGAGGGCGGTCCCGTGTACGGGGTGCTGTTCAGGGGCCGCCGGTACGACACCGGCGACAAGCTCGACTATTTGCGGACGGTCGTGAGGTTCGCGGCTGATCGGGAGGATCTGGCGAAGGACTTCGTGCCGTGGCTGCGGGAGTTCCTCGATGAAATCGGTTGACGCGCATCTGGCCGACATTCTGGCCACCGTGCGTCCGCTGGCACCGCTGGAGCTCGAGGTGGAGCAGGCACTCGGGGCGACGCTGGCCGAGGAGGTGTCGTCGCCGGTGCCGCTCCCGCCGTTCGACAACTCGGCCATGGACGGCTATGCCGTGCGAGCTGCTGATATATCCGAAGTTCCGGTTACGTTGCCGGTGATCGACGACGTGGCCGCCGGCTCCGAGGAGCTGCGGGCCGTGGGCCCAGGGCACGCCGTACGCATCATGACCGGGGCTCCCGTCCCCGCCGGGGCCGACGCGGTGGTGCCGGTGGAGTGGACGGACGGGGGGACGGTCTCCGTACGCATCGATCGCCCGGTCCAGGCCGGCAACGCGATCCGCCGGGCGGGGGAGGACGTCCAGGCCGGCGACGTCGTGCTCAAGGCGGGCACGCTGATCGGTGCCGCGCAGCTGGGGATCATCGCCGGGGTGGGGCGGCGGCGCGTGCTGGCCCGGCCGCGGCCTCGAGTGGTCGTCATCTCCACGGGCGCCGAGCTGGTGGAGCCGGGCGGGCAGCTCGCGCCGGGGCAGATCTGGGATTCCAACAGTTTCACGCTGACGGCCGCGGTGCGGGAGGCGGGCGCCGAGGGGTTCCGGGCGGGCTCGGTCGGGGACGATCCAGCCGTGCTGCTCGACAAGCTCGACACCCACCTGGTGCTGGCCGACGCGATCATCACAAGCGGCGGGGTGTCGATGGGGGCGTACGAGCCGGTCAAGGAGGCGCTGTCGCCGCTGGGCACCGTACGGTTCGAGAAGGTCGCCATGCAGCCGGGGATGCCGCAGGGGTTCGGCGTCCTGGGGGACGACCAAGTGCCGATCTTCGCCCTTCCCGGCAATCCGGTGTCGTCCTTCGTGTCGTTCAGGCTGTTCGTACGTCCGGCGCTCGACAAGATGCGCGGGCTGCCCGGCGGCATGCCTGAGACGGTGACCGCGTACGTCACGGGGCCGCTGCGCTCGCCCGCGGGGCGGCGGTCGTACCTGCGGGGCGTGCTCGCCTCCGACGGCACCGTGTCGCCGGTGCACGGGCAGGGCTCCCACCAGCTGGCCGCCCTGGCCTCGGCGAACGCGCTGATCGTGGTGTCCGAGGACGTGACCGAGGTGGCGGGCGGGACCGAGGTGGAGGTGATCCGGCTGTGAGCGAGTTCACCCACATCGACGAGACGGGCGCCGCACGCATGGTGGACGTGTCCGCCAAGGACGTGTCGGCGCGCAGTGCCGTGGCCACCGGGCGGGTGCTGCTGTCGGCCGAGGCGGTCGGGCTGCTGCGGTCGGGCGAGGTGCCCAAGGGTGACGCGCTCGGGGTGGCGCGGATCGCGGGGATCATGGGGGCGAAGCGGACGCCCGACCTCATCCCGCTCTGCCATCCGATCGCTTTGCACGGGGTGAAGGTGACGCTGGACGTCGAGGACTGGGGCGTGGCGATCACGTGCCGGGTGAAGACGGCCGACCGTACGGGCGTGGAGATGGAGGCGCTGACGGCGGTGTCCGTGGCGGCGCTGGCGCTGATCGACATGGTCAAGGCGGTGGATCCCGGCGCGGTGATCACCGAGGTGCGGGTGGAGGAGAAACTGGGCGGGAAGACCGGGCGCTGGACGCGGGAGCAGGTGTGATGCGAGCGCTGGTGATCACCGTGTCGAATCGGGCTTCGGCCGGGATTTATGCGGATAAATCGGGACCGCTGCTGGTCGAGTTGCTGCGTGACGAGGCCGGGTGCGAGGTCGTCGACGGGCCCGTGGTGGTGCCGGACGGCGAGCCGGTCGAGGCGGCGCTGCGCGACGGGATCGCGGGTGGCTACGAGGTCGTCGTGACCACCGGCGGGACCGGGCTGACGCCGATGGACCTGACGCCGGAGATGACGGCTCGGGTGATTTCTCGGGAAATTCCCGGCATCGCCGAGGCGATCAGGCTGGCGAATCGCGAGAAGGTGCCGACGTCCGTTTTGTCCCGTGGGCTCGCGGGGCAGGCAGGCGACACCCTGATCGTGAATTTGCCCGGATCGTCCGGTGGCGTACGGGATGGCGTCGCCGTACTCGCCCCCATCCTGCGGCACGCGGTCGACCAGATCCGGGGCGGCGACCACCCGCGCTGAGGGCGATTCCACGCGCGCGTGGCGACATCATGCCCGATGGGGGGATGATGAGAGATGTGGATCGACTTCGTGGCTGGCCGGCGACCCTGAACGAGGGTCCGGTAGGCCTCCGGCCGCTGCGGCTGAGCGACGTGCGCGCGTGGCGCGAGACCAGACTGCGCAACGCGGACTGGCTGCGCCCCTGGGAGCCGAGCAATCCCGAGACACCGCTGTTCAGGACGGGCCTCGGCCCCTACATCTCCATGGTCGGCACCCTGCGCCGTGAGGCACGGCAAGGGCTGGCGCTGCCCTGGGTGGTGACGTACGAGGGGCGCTTCGCGGGGCAGTTGACCGTGGGCGCCATCGTGTGGGGATCTGCCCGTTCTGCCCAGGTCGGTTACTGGATCGACGGCGCTCTGGCCGGCCGGGGGATCACCCCCACCGCCCTCGCCATGGCCGTTGACCATTGCTTCTTCACCACCGGATTGCATCGGCTGGAGGCGAACATCCGCCCCGAGAACCAGGCGAGCCGTAGGGTGGTTGAGAAGCTCGGATTCCGGGAAGAAGGCATTCGGCGTCGCCAACTCCACATTGACGGGGCCTGGCGCGATCACATTTGCTACGCGTTGACCGTCGAGGACGTGCCTGGCGGGCTGCTCGTGCAGTGGCGTCGCGCCCGTGAATCGGCGGCTCGCGGGGGGTCATCCGTCGAAGAGGTTTGACGATCTCGCGACACACCGCACCGAATGCTCGTCAATCAGTGACACGCGGTCTTACGGTGCGTGACGTGAGCACATTGAAGACGCAACGAACCCACACGCGTCTTTGTGCTGCCCGGAGGTCGTCATGAGCAGCGTCCTCCTCTATCTCGCCATCGTCGTGATGTGGTTGTGCGTCCTCATCCCGATGTGGCTGCGCAGGGACAAGTCCAACCTCGCGGAGCTGGCCGAGCTCGAGGAGCACTACACCGGCGAGCATCAACTGCCCGACCTCGACAACCTGGGCCCATCGGACGGGGACGAGGACGACGCCCCCGAGATCGAGAAGGTCGACGTCCGCCAGTTCCGCCGTCGGCGCCGCGCCATCATCGTCGCCCGCCGGCGCCGCCTGCTGTTCTTCTGCACGCTGCTGGTGATCGCCTCCATCGTCACGGCGGCGGTCGAGATGATCCCGTGGTGGGGCGTGGCGCCGTCCGTCGTGATCGCGCTGGCGTACACGAGATTCCTGCGGGTCGCCGTACGGGTGGACAGGGAACGCCGGGAGCGCGCCCGCCAGGTACGCGCCGAACGACTGCGGCGGGCGAGGGAACAGCGGCGGGTCGTCGAGGAGCCACCGGCCGAGGTGATCGATCTCACGCCACTGCATGCTGACGTCCTGTTCGACCAGTACGCGGAACCGCCCAAGCGGGCGGTGGGGGACTGAAACGGTGGCGCGAGGACCCTCCAAGGAGTGTTAACCTAGTCGAGTCCTTGGGGATGTAGCGCAGTCCGGTAGCGCACTTCGTTCGCATCGAAGGGGTCAGGGGTTCGAATCCCCTCATCTCCACCAAGAAATTGCAGGTCAAGAGGGGTTTCGGAGTTCATCCGGAGCCCCTTTTCCATGTCTGGGAGTCGATGGGAGCCAATCGGGGAGCCATCTCAGTCGGACTCCCTACCCGTGTCGGCTGTCGCCGAAGATGGTGTTCATGGTCTGGGCACCCTTGGTGATCACCCGCCTGAGTTGGTGCCGGTAGACCGCTTCTGTGACGCTGGTGCCCGCGTGCCCGACGAGATCGGCGATGGTCTCGATGGGTACCGCCCTGGTCACTCATGATGGAGACGAACGAGTGACGCAGTTCGCGGGGGCTCCAGGCGGTCCCGAGTCCCGCTTGCTTGGTGATCTTGCGGAACGCCCGTCGCACGTTCGAGGCGTCCAGTTGGGTGCCGACGCTCGTGCAGAACGCCAGGGAGCACCATGTCACGTCGGATTTGGAGACCCAGCAACTCATTAACCGCGGCTGCAAGGTGATCCGCGACGCCGGCTACCGCCCCGCGCCCGGCACGGGCGGACGACGGAGCAGCCAGCCTCCCCGGCATCCGCCGCCGACTCCTGGCTGCCCTCCTCTTCCCCGGGTCGCCCGTCCAGCAGGATCGCCGCCATCGGCGCAGAGCCGACCGCCGAACCCGACGATCGTCCGCGATCGCGGGACGCCCTCCGTTCTCGCCTTCAAACGAGCGATGATTCCTGTGGAATCAGTGAATACGGCGGGCGCCAACCCATAATTCGAATCCGGCCAAGGCAGTCGCGTCGTCCGGTTGGCATCTCCTCACCCCGGCAGCCTCGCCATCACCGTCCCTGACTAAGGACGCTGGTGCCGACCATGCCCCTGAGCCGGTTACCGTGTGACACGATCACCCCCCGTCATAGGTCGCCGTCATAAGCGGCCACTGTCAGCGTTCCGGGGCGCCGCAGGTACTCGGGGATGGACGTCTCCAGCCGGACCCTGATCGTTGTCGTCTTCTCACTGCGCGGCCGTTTGCCCATGTGGAGGAACCCGGCCCCGCTGGTGGTCGGCGGGGCGGAGCAGAGGGTGAGGCCCTTGACCAGGCGCCCGTTCACCCACAGCTTGTGGGTGAGCCGCTCGGCGAGGCCGTCCCCGCAGTAGGTGACGATGGCCAGGCCGCGGCCCCTGTTCCGCACGGTGAGCGTAACCTCGCGGGTGCCGGGCCAGGTGGCGCTGCCCTTGGCGACCAGGCTGAGGTCCTTCCCGATCTTCGCGGGCGGGTCGACCGGAGGCGAGGCGGTCCTCATCGTGGCCGGCGGCGTCCACTCGTACACGCCGAACCGCCATTTTCGCGGAGGCGTTCTCCCAGGGTAGGTCTTGACGGTGAATCTCACCGTCCGCGTCCCGGCGGGGAAGGGCTGCATGTCGACCGCTTTGCCTCGCTCGCACGAGTTCATCAGAAAGGCCACCGGTGACAGCGTGAAGTCCTTGTCCAGGCCCGGCACCCGCGCTCTGACCTGCGGTGGCGCCGCTTTGGGGGACGGGCAGTCAGGCAGGATGGCCACCGGCTTGCCGCTCACCTCCACCTGGAATGTCTTCGATTCCTCGCGCGACGGGTCGAAGGCCGCCGTGGCGAGCCTGCGGTAGACGGTTCCGTCGGACTCCTCGTACTGGATCGGGAGCTTCTCGGTCACGTTCGCGGTGGTCGGCTGATCGACTTGGTCCGGCCCTCGCAGGCTGACGATCGTTCCCGCGGCGACGACCGCGACGGCGAAAGTGACAGCGACGGTGACGGCCGACAACCGGCGCCGCCGCGCGTCGCGCGTCCTGGCCCGCAGTGAGTGCCACGGGATCGGGCGGTCGAGCGCAGGGCTGCTGCGCTCGTCCAGCAGGTCGCGGAGTTCTCCCTGGTCGATACGCATGGCGCTACCCCCTCCTGTCGTACGCGAACGACTCGTCCACCCGAAGCTTGGCCAGCGCCCTGTTCGCTTGGCTCTTAACCGTCCCGACGCTGCAGCCAAGCGTCGAAGCGGTCTGGGCCTCGGTCATGTCCTCGAAAAACCGCAGCACAACGACGGCCCGTTGCCGGGCAGGCAAGCGGCCGAGTGCCTGCCAGACCAGTTCGCGGTCGTCGGCCTGCCCCAGGTGGTCGGCCGCCTGCGCCTGGTCGGGCGGCGACTCGCTGGTCAGCTCGGCCTGTCTCCAGCGGCGCCGCCACCAGGAGACGTGCAGGTTCACAATGATCTTGCGGACGTACGCCTCACGCTCGTCGCCCAGGCGCGGCCAGGCCTGCCACGCCTTCAGCAGCGCCGTCTGCACCAGGTCCTCGGCCGCTCCCCAATCACGGGCGAGCAGATAGGCGGTGCGGAGCAGCCGGTGCCACGACGCCTCGACGAACGTGTCGTACTCCGATCTATCCGCCATGTACGGTCCTTCCTCAGGCGACAGTCACCCGTCCTTACGCCGCCGGAAGAACAGAAGGTTGCTCAGTCTCAAGAAGCTGTCTTCTTTCACTCTTCCGCAGTTCATGATCGTTCTCAGCGCCCTCGCGGTCATCGACCAGACCACAGGGGCAAGGCTGACCAGCAAGTGGCTGGAACAGGCACATCCGTACATAACGGTCCGCATGCCTGACGCGGCACGCTGAACCCCGGAAGCTCGGCCGGGAAACGATCACGCGCAGCTTGGGAAGCGAGCTTTGTCAGGGCGTCATCGTCGCTGCTCAACCACACTCGTGAACGCCTCACCCAGGTGAGAGGCCGAGCTGGCGGACTTCGCAGGTGAACCTCTCTCGCACTCGTTCAAGCATGAGCACGGTCCTTGGTACGCGTGGCGGGGGGTTACCTGACGGCGTGGTCGCTGCCCAGATCAGGTTCGGCATGTCCCGCCAGCGTTCGCATCGAGGTGGTCGAGGCCGTGTCGATCGCTCACTTCGGGACGCGACGTACGTGGCCGGGGCGATCGCTGCCGCGGACGGACTTCGTCGGTCCTTGCCACCGGATGACCGGGCTGGTCAAGTGTCAACGACGGCCGAATTTTGACCCCCTGACGACGTCTGAATCGTGACCCCCTCATGTTGTCGTTGATTACTGCTCGTGCTCGGATCGGGCCG
>NZ_JBITMD010000042.1:0-76308 GCF_044465905.1 Nonomuraea sp. NPDC049480 | reverse complement strand
TGAACGCCTTCGCCATCACCTTCGAAGGCCGCCTGACCCCGGCCACCCGATAGACCCAGTCAAGATTGAGATACACCGATCACTGGACAGACCCTGGCTGGACCGTCCGCGAGGAACCTCGCTGACTTGCGCCTTCTTGCTCAGCGGGAATTTCCGGCCGGATATGACCAGGACCCCGTCTCCTCCGACTTTCGCACCCGCACCCGGCACTCTGCGCCGGGCTTTGGACGAGACACTGGCCAGTGCAGGACCAGGTCGGCACCGCGGGGGGATTCCTGCATTGCGAGCAAACTAGAGTTGCCACGATGACCACCTGATCGCTTGATTTCCTGACATCTGCGCTTCCCAAGGAGCGACCATTGGCCAGAATCGGGTTCCTGATCCTGCTCGTCGGCTTAGGCTGGCTCGCCGCGGACCTGGGTGGCGTGTACGGGCTGGAGCATTCGGGCGCCTACCTGTTGCTCAGCAGTCTGCTGCTCGCCGTGGGCTTGTACGGCAGCACGCACGGCATCGACCGCACCGAGGCCCGCCAGCACAGCAGGCTGATCCTGCTCGCGGTGACCGTCGGGGTGCTGCTGAAAGCGGCCTTCATCGCCGGTGTGGTGTACCTCGTCTCCGGTGACCCGAGAGCGATGATTCTCGCAGTGGCCGTGGCCCAGATCGATCCTCTCTCGGTGGCCTCGGTGATGGCCGACAACCGGCTGTCGGATCGGGCCAAGACCATCCTGGGCGCTTGGTCTTCCTTCGACGATCCGGTGACGGTCATCCTCGCGTTTTACGCCGTGTCGTGGGTCAGGCCCGGGCAGGATGGGCTCTCGGCGTCGTACTTGGTCGATCTGGGGCTTAACGCGCTGTTCGCCGCAGTGGCCTACGGGGTATGGCGGCTGATCAGGAATGCGCCGCCGGTGATGAGCTACTTGGCGGCGGCCGCCGCGGTCGTCTCCGCGGCCTGGACCTCACTGCTGCTGGGCGTGGCCACGGCCGGACTGTATCTGCGGATGCCCGACCCGCGATGGTTGTCGCGGGCGGTGACGGCGGCGTTCGCGCTGTCGGCGTTCCTGATGGGGCTGCTGCTGGTCGGCGGGGCGAACGTGATGACGGGCGTGCTGCTCGGGCTGGCCGCGTTCGCCGCGCAGATGCTCGCGGCCCTGGTCCTGACCCACGGGCTCCCTGTCATGGACCGGATCCACCTGGGGCTGGCGCAGCAGAACGGCATCACCGCGGTGATCCTGGCCTTGGCCTTCGAGCGGGACTTTCCCGGTTTCGTGGCGGTGATCGCCCCTGCGATCCTTACCGTCAACCTCGTCTATGTCCTGGCCAACCGGATCTCCGACGCCTGGGGACCTCGCCGGCCGTTGCCCTCACCACCGCAGTGACTTCCGCAGCGATGGACCGCGATGGGTGGCCGTACGGCGCGATCCGAAGCTCGTCCCGTCATGCGGATACGGGCGAGTTCGTCGCTGGTCCATGAAGCCGAAACGAATGTCCTTCCTGGTGGCGCTGGGGCGGTGACGGCAGGTCACAGGCCGGTCATGCGTTCGAGATGTTCGGGGTAGCGGGCGCCCTGAATGTCGATCTTGGCGGCGGTGGTCTCGATTTGTTCGAGGTCGTCGGTGGTGAGCTCGACGTGGGCGGCGGAGATGTTCTCTTCCAGGCGCTCCAGCCGGCGGGTGCCGGGAATCGGGACGATCCAGGGTTGCTGGGCCAGGATCCAGGCCAGGGCGATCTGTGCCGGGGTGGCGCCCTTGTGCTGGGCGACGGTGGCGAGGAGGTCGAGGAGTGCCTGGTTGGCCTCGCGTGCCTCGGGTGTGAAGCGCGGGATGCTCGCGCGGATGTCGGTGCTGTCGAAGCTGGTGGCCCTGTCCACGGTGCCGGTGAGGAATCCCTTGCCGAGCGGGCTGTAGGGGACGAAGCCGATGCCGAGCTCTGCCAGGGCCGGCAGAACCTCCTGCTCGGGCTTGCGCCACCACAGGGAGTACTCGCTTTGCACGGCGGTCACGGGCTGGACGGCGTGGGCGCGGCGGATGGTGGCGGCGGCGGCCTCGGACATGCCGAAGTGCCGGACCTTGCCTTGCTGGATGAGCTCTTTGACCGCTCCGGCGACGTCCTCGATCGCTACCGTCGGGTCGACACGGTGCTGGTAGTACAGGTCGATCACGTCGACGCCGAGCCGCTGGAGCGAGCCGTCGACGGCCTGCCGGATGTGCTCGGGCCGGCTGGACAGCCCGGTCCGGTGGCCGTCGCCGTCGAAGGCGAATCCGAACTTGGTGGCGATCACGACCTGATCGCGGACGGGGGCGAGGGCTTCGCCGACCAGTTGCTCGTTGAGGAACGGCCCGTATACCTCGGCGGTGTCGAAGAACGTGACGCCGCGCTCCACCGCTGCCCGGATCAGCGCGATCATCTCCTGCCGGCTGCCCGGGTTGGGGCCGTAGCTCTGGCTCATGCCCATGCAGCCAAGGCCGATCGCCGAGACCTCGAGGTCATGTCCGAGAGTTCGCTTGTCCATCATCATTTCCTTCGTGATCGATCATCGTTGCTGACAAGGCGGGTTGCCGCCCGTGATGAGACTGTGGGTCAAGGGCGGGTGCGGGGACCGTTGTACTCGGCGTCGGTGACGTGCTCCAGCCACTCGACCTCGTCGCCCTCCCACAGCGCGATGTGGGCCATGAACCGGTCCGGGGCGGCGCCGTGCCAGTGCTCTTCACCCACGGGAGTCCAGACGACCTCGCCGGGGTGGGCCTCGACGATCTCCCCGCCGCGGGACTGGAACAGGGCGATGCCCTCGACGATATAGAGCGCCTGGCCCAGCCCGTGGCTGTGCCAGGCGGTACGCGCCCCGGGCGCGAGACGGACCATGTTGGCCCGGGCCCGGGACGGATCCTCGCCCCGGTACAGCACGTCCGCCCAGGCATCGCCGGTGAACCACTGCTCAGGCAGCTTCATGGTCGCGGGCTGCTTCACGATCTCCATCTGATCTCCTCAATGGTGCGCTGCCGCGCAGCGCCGGCCGCTCCCGTACATCACCGAACAGCACCGTGTCGGTCAGCTCCATCAGCTTCGGCGCGTAGTCGCCGAGCACGCTGCGACCGCCCGCGCTCTGCGGGCTCCCGGTGTTCTGCGCCATCGTCTCCGCCTTTCCCTGTGCCTGTCGTGGCGTTCGGGGAGGCGGCGGGCCGCCCGCACAACCCCGGCACCAGCCAGCACACCGCTGATGAGACAGATCAGACAGTCCCTGCTGTTCCATGTACTGACAGAACACCCCACGACACCAACAACCGGCCTACGCTGGGAAGACATGGACAACCGCAGTGAGGTCCGCGAGTTCCTTGCTTCGCGGCGAGCCAAGATCACCCCGCAGCGGGCCGGGTTGCCCGCCTACGGCGGCAACCGGCGCGTCCCCGGGCTGCGCCGGGAGGAGGTCGCCATGCTCGCCGGAGTCAGCGCCGAGTACTACGCCCGCCTGGAACGAGGCAACCTCAGCGGCGTCTCCGAAAGCGTCCTGGAATCCCTCTCCCGCGCCCTTCAACTGGACGAAGCCGAACGCGCCCACCTGTTCGACCTGGCCCGCGCCGCCAACGCCACCCCCCGCACCCGCCGCCGCCCCACCCAGCAGCAGATCCGGCCCGGCATCCAGCGGCTGCTGCACTCCATGACCGACGCAGCCGCCTACATCCGCAACGGACGCCTGGACATCCTCGCCGCCAACCAGCTCGGCCGGGCACTGTACGCACCCGTCTTCGACGACCCGGTCAGGCCGGTCAACCTCGCCCGCTTCCGCTTCCTCAACCCCCGCGCCCACGACTTCTACCCCGACTGGGACGAATCAGCCCACACCACCGTGGCCCTGCTGCGTACCGAAGCAGGACGCGACCCCTACGACCGGGCTCTGACCGACCTCGTCGGGGAACTCGCCACCCGCAGCGAGGAGTTTCGCACCCTGTGGGCCGCGCACAACGTCCGCCTGCACCACACCGGCACGAAGAACTTCCACCACCCCGTCGTCGGCGATCTCAGTCTCCCCTTCGAAGCCATGCCCCTGCCCGCCGACCCCGGCCTGACCCTCACCGCCTTCAGCGCCGAACCCGGCACCCCCGCCCACGGGGCACTCAACCTCCTCGCCAGTTGGGCCGCCACACTCGAACAGACCGAACCGGCCCATGAAGGCGACCAGACACGCGCCCCGGGCAGCTGATCTGCGCCGGCCACGAACCGGTCCCGGGGAATGAGGACCTCATAAGCCGGCTCCTCAACCTCCGAACCGCACGGGCGAAGACACCGCTCAGGTCGTGTTTCGCCAGCACATCCAGCATGGACTTCGTGCCGTCCCGAAGTCCGCCGGGAACGTATCGCGGAAAACGCCGGAACCCGGGGCTTCAACCGTCAGCTCGATCATGATCCTGCGCCGCCTCATTTTCCGGGGCAGCCGGGACGATCGTGAGGGAGCCGGGGACGGACATTCCCGTGACGGCAAGGGACAAGATCGGCCGGGTGAGCGCTGAGCGCGACAGCGCGCTGAAGAGCTGGCGCTGGATCGCCTCGTGCCGGCCCAAGCAGGGGCTCAGCCCACATAAGAGCTCGCCTAGCAGTGTGCCTCCGAGCCCGATCGTGAGCCCGGCCCAGAGCCCGAACGCGACGCCGACCCCGAGGCCGAACACAAGCCCGCTTCCGAGCACGGCCGGGAGCCCGACCGCGAGCCCGGTCCCGAACCCGATTGTTGATCGGATGTGAGGTGTGGTGCGGGCGATGTGCCACCAGGCGATGTCGCGGGTGGTGACTGGAGGGAAGGCGCGAGCGAGGTAGGTCAGGTGGGCGCGGGTGGTGTCGGGGTCGAGCTGGTGGCGGGGCCGGAAGTGGTCGGCGGGGCCGGTGCTGGGCGGGCGGGCAGGCAGGCCCGCAGGTAGTCGGTGGCGGCCTGGGGGTGAGCGGGGCAGGGGTGACGACGGGCGGGCCGACCTGGCCGCCATGGGCCACCCCGGCCGCAGCCGGCCGGTGGAACTCGACCGCCTGGCCAAGAGCCTGGCACGGCACCGAACCACCGTCCGGAAGGTGGAGGTCCCGAAGGTGGGCCACGATGCCGCGGGGACGCAACCGCCGATCATCGACTTCTTCGACGACCTGCTGACCGGCCACAGCCCGCCCAGTGCCTCGGCCAGCCCCACCCGGTCGGCGAGCTTTGATCTGGAGCACAGCTACCGCCTCGGCTGAATACCTGAGGTCAACCGACTGGCGGTAGCTGGGTGCGGACAGGTCAGGCCAGCTCAGGGGTGCCCATCAACGTGCCGAGATCGCTGACCGCGGTCCGGAGTTGCCCGGTCAGCGACTCGCCGTCGTCCGCGGACCAGCCCAGGGCGTATCCGGCTCTGGCCCAGTTCGCGGTCAGTGGCGGAAGGCGGCAACCGGCCGGGACGAGCTGCCGTACGATCTTGACGTCCGTCAGACCGTCGAGCACCTCGACCGGGGCGACGTTCCGGCGGACGGTGCCGGAGGCCAGCAGAAACCGCACCTCCGCCCGCCGGGCGCGGGCCGGGCGGTCCGCCGCGAGCGGCCGGCCCAGCGCCAGGTGCGCCTGGTCGAGGTAGAGGTCGCGGCCGTGCACCGCGGACACCAGTTCGGTGATGTAGTCGCCGGCCGGTCGTACCGTCGCCTCCAGCAGGACGGGGCGATCGCCGTCGAGCTTCACCTCGACGTGCAAGATGGCCGACTCGACCCGCCAGGCGGCGATCAGGTCGCGGACGAGCGTGTTGACTCCGGCGTCAGGACGATCGGCACGGTCGGTGGTGTGGGCGACCTCGAGGAAGCCGGTGGGGCCGCCTGTCCGCTTGCGGGTCAGCGAGGAGAAGACCATCTCGCCGCCCCGCACCACGGCCTCGACGCTCGCCTCCGCCCCGGGCAGATACTCCTCCACGATGCCGGTACGACTCGGCGAGATCGCTCGTACTCGCGGCCACCGATCCAGGGCCTCCTCGACACCGTGGACGGCGAACACGGCGGCGCTCGCGGAGGAGTCCACCGGTTTCAGCACCGCGGCCTGGACACCGGAGGCGAAGAACCGCACGAGATCGTCGGGGTCGGTGACGGCCGAGTGCCGGGGGCCGGCCAGGCCGTGCCGCTGCCCGGCCTCGCGCTGGCGGACCTTGCTGCGGGCGATGCGCGCCGCGCCGACGCCCGGGCCCGGCAGGCCCAGCTCCCGCGCCACTGTCGCGGCGGTGACCAGCGATCCCTCGGCCAGCGTGGTCACCCCGTCGTGGCCGGCCGCCATCAGGACGAGCGACTCCACGTCGGCCCGCTCGTCGCGCACCTCGACCGGATGGAAACGATCGACCGCGTGATCGAAGCAGCCGGCGGTGACCCCGTCCGCGAGGGTGACCGAAAGGCCGGCGCGCAGCCACGTGGAAAAGGCCCATTCGCGGCGCGGGTCCGCGCCGATGACGAACAATCTCACCCGTCCGCACTCCCATCCCGCCGGCCCGCGGCTTCGGCGAACCGGTCGAGGTTTGTGATGGTGCTCTTCCAGAGCGCGAGGACGTCCGCCTCGCTGTAGTGTTCGGGCCGGTACCGCAGAGCCACCCGCAGGCCGCCGTCGTCGTCCTCCGTCCAGTACGTCAAGAGCGCCCCGTCCGGCCGACCGAGGTGCACGGGAAACTCCTCGATCTCGGTCCCGGCGAAGGGAACCAGGGGCAGGGCCGCGCGCATTCGCAGCGGCTGGGCGTTGAACGACAGGTACGGCAGCGACATCGGATGGGCGAACCGTCCCGGCACGGTGTCCGCGACGACCAGCGGCCACGGAACGCGCGCCGAGTCCAGCGCCGCGACGAGCGCCTCGCGGAACGACCGCAGATGCTCGCCTGGATCGGCGCTCCGGACCTGGTTGACGACGGCGACGTAGTCGGCGAGCCAGCCCACCGCGCCGTGCAGGCTCGGCCGTGGACGTCCGGTGACCGTCATGAGCGTCGCGGCGGGGAAGTGTTCCCCCAGCTCGGCCGAAGCCGCGTCCAGGGCGGCCAGGACGAGCTGGAGCCGGGTCAGCCGGTGTCGCTTCGCGACCGGCAGCAGGCGCGCGTACGAGTCCGCGTCAAGCTCCCGCAGGATCCGCGGGACGTCCGCCCGGCCGGTGGGCCCTTGCCGGGGGAGGAGGACGTGCCGCGCGGCCTTCCGGCGCAGGTCGAGGCCGGCCGCGGACTCCAGGTAGTCGTTCTGGCGTTCGATCCAGCCGATGTACGCGTTCGGCGCCGGGGGCAGGGGCTCGGCCGACGCGCCGATCTCCAGGTCGTACAGGCGGCACAGGGCGGCCACGAGGATCCGCCGCGACCACTGGTCGGAGACCAGGTGGTCGATCACCAGCCCGAGCAGCATCTCCGCGGCGTCCGGAAGCGGGATGGCGACCAGCCGGGCCAGCGGGCCCCGCTCCACGTCGAACGGCCGCTCGGCCTCCCGCGTCAGCGCCTGCCGGGCATCGGCGGGGGGCGGCAGCAGTATCAGGTCAACCGGGTCGGCCGGGTCCAGCCGCCACAGTGGCTTCCTCGGGTCGAAGCACGTGAGCAGAGTCGGGTGCCTTCGTTGCAACCGGAGCCAGGCCCGGTTCAGCGCGGAGAGGTTCAGCTCACCGCGTACGCGCAACGCGGAGATCGTGTGCTGCGGCCGGTAGAGCCCGGCCTCCGCGTCCTCGACCAGCCGGGCCAGGCGGCTGCGCTGGGTCCACGATGGCGTGATCGGGCCGTTCACCCCAGGCTCCGATCGGCTCGTCCCGAGCTCCGGTCGGCGAGGTAGCGGGAGATCTCCTCGACGGTGGGATGGTCGAAGACCAGGCCGTACGGGATCTCCGCCTCCAGCGCGTCTTCCAGCCGTGCGGCGATCTCCATCGCGGACATCGAATCGACGCCGAGCTCGAAGAGGTCCGCGGTGAGCGGGACCGATTCGACGCCCAGGACCCGCCGGCAGGTTTCGACGACCAGCGCGTTCCCCCCGCCTTCGGAGCCGGCCGCGGCTTCGACCGGCTTGGCTGAGGCCGGGGTGCCGGCCTGGTCACGGAGGTCGGCACGGTCGATCTTGCCGTTCGGCAGCAGCGGCAGATCCGTACGCGTGACGAACTCCTCCGGGACCGCCGCGGCCGGCAGCTCCCGCAGGATCGCCTCCCGCAGCACGCGAACCGGAGGCGGAGCCGGGTCTCCCACGAGATAGGCGACCAGCCGAACGTCCCCCGCGCCGGCCACGTCCCCCGCGCCCGCCACGTCCACCACGTCGACCACGGCGACCTCGCGAACGCCGGCCACGTCGCGCAGCACCCGTTCGACCTCCGGCAACCGCAGCCGGACCCCGCGCACCTTGACCTGCTGGTCCAGCCGGCCGAGCAGGTGCAGCACTCCTCGCTCGTCCCATCGCCCCAGGTCGCCGGTGCGGTAGACCTGCTCACCCGTGGGAGCCGTCTCGAACGTGCTGTCCGTGCCGAGGTATCCCAGCGAGCGATACGGCGTCGTCAGCACCACCTCGCCGACATCATCGGGCTCCCAGGACCCCGGGCGCAGCACGCTGACCGAGCACCCGGGCAAGGGCCGGCCGACCGGCAACGGGCCGGCGCCCGGCTCGTCGGGCACTTCGAAAGAGCACTGGGCCAAGGTGGTCTCGGTCGGCCCGTACAGGTTGACCACCCGGCAGCCGGGCGCCACCCGGCCGCGCCAGGCGTTCACCAGCTCCGCGTGCAGCGGCTCGCCGGCGAAGAAGGCGGCCCGCAGGCTCGGCACCGCAGTGTCCACCACAGGGTCCACCACAGGGTCCGCCGCGGTGTCCACCGCATGGTCCACGGCGGCGGTCGCCAGCCATCGCCGGACCAGCGACGGAACCGTGTGGACCAGCGTGATCCCGTACGCTCGCGCAAACGAGAAGACCCGTCCGGCCTCCCGCGACCGCGATCCGGGCAGGCAGAGCGTGGCGCCGCTGATCAGCGGGGTGAAGATGTCGCGCAGCACTACGTCGAAGGACCAGCTCGTCAGTTGCGCCATGCGGTCGCCCGGCCCGACCTCGAAGGTATCCCGCTGCCAGCGGACGAAATGGGCGAGCGAGTCGTGCGCACCCAGCACCGCCTTGGGACGCCCGGTGCTCCCGGAGGTGAAGCAGACGTACGCGGGCGAGCGGGCGTCGAGCCTGGCAGGCTCGGTCAACGGCTCCACCTGGTCCGGGACGTCCCTCGGCCGGGTCTGCCCGGGCTCGAAGATCTGCCGGCCGTCGTCGCCGGCACGTACCAGGAAGCGCGCCACGCCGGCCATGGTGTCGCGGAGCTCCGGCGACAGCGCCGGATCGATCGGGAGGATCACGCAACCGGCGTAGAGTGTGCCCAGAAGGGCGGTCACCGACGCCGGTGTTCCGCCGTCCTCGACGGCCACCACCTCACCCGGCGCGGCGCCCAGCTCACGCAGCAGTCCGGCGAAACCGCGTGCCCGCCCGAGGAGCTCCCCGTACGAGAGAGTGCCTGCCGGGCCGGTGACGGCCGGCGCGCCGGGATGCGCGGCTGCCACCTTCGCGATCAACTGCGGGAGAAATGTCATCGTCAAATCCGTCCGTCGGTGTCATGTGTACGGGCCTGCCGCGCCTGCAGTGTCAACACGGCCGCGGCCACCGCCAGCCAGCCCAAGCCGACGGCCGCCTCGGCGGCGGCGTGCCCCAGCCATGGTCCGCCTGCGAGCGCGCCGCGTACGGCGAGCAGTCCGTTGGTCATCGGCAGTCCGTGCGCCAGTGCCTCCAGGGCGTCCGGCAGCCGTTCGAGCGGCGCGACCGCGCCGGTCAACGCCAGCAGCAGGTAGCTGACGAGGTTCGTGATGAACGAGTCGATGCGCTGCGTCATCGCGATCGCCGCGACGGCCATTCCCAGCGCGCTGGTGGACAGCGCCACCAGCAGCACCAGCCCGGCGGCCGCCCAGATGCCCGCCATCAGCGCGGGCCGGCCGAAGAGCAGGCATGTCGCCGTCGCCGCCACCAGCCCGCCCAGCACTCCCTCCGCGGTGAAAACCCACCATCGGGTGGCCGCCACCACCGGCAGCGGGATCCACGCCAGACGCATCCGGTAGATGGTGCCGAAGATCCGATCGTCGACCAGGATGTCACCGGCCTTGATCACCGTCGCGATGGTGATCACCTGCATGGCCCCGCCGACCAGTGCGAAGTCCCGCCCGGCCGGACCGGCCGCGATCAGGCCGAGGTACGCGACGAACAACGTCTGCAGGATCGCCCGCGGCAGCGAGCTCGCCAGCACCACCCGCAGGGGATAGACCGCCCGGTACTCGCGCCACGAAAGGACCGCGACTGTACGCAGGGCGGTGACGGTGCGGCCGGCGGTGGCGGCACGCCGGGCGGTGGCAGTGCGCCGGGCGGTGGGATCAGAGCAGCTCAAGGGTGCCCTCCGCGTGAATCCTCCGCAGCACGACCCGCAGGCTGACGACGGCGCCCACCGCGTAAGCGGCGGAGGTCGCGGCCAGCAGCAGCCAGTCGCCAGGCTGCTGCCCCCCTCCTGCGGCGGCGTCGAGCAGCAGCTCACTCGCCCACCGCAGGCTGATCAGCGTGGAGAGCTGTTGTGCCCAGCCCGGTAGCAGGGCGGTCGGCACGAGCAGCCCGCCCAGGATGAACACCGGATAGATGAGCGTTTCGGCGATCCGCACCGCCGAGCGGGCCAGCAGGAACACCGAGCACAGCAACAGCCCGAGCGCGGTCGCGGAGACCAGGGTGGCCAGCGCGGTGAGCGTGAAGCCGACCGGTGCGGCGATGTGGACCGGATGCCCGGCCACCGCCGCCACTACCCCGACGGTCAGCACCGTCAGGGCCGCCGACCGCAACACCGAGCCGATGCTCTTGCCGATCAGCACCACTACCAGCCCGGTCGGCCTGCTGACGATGCCAGGAAGGATGCCGCGCTGCCGCTCCTGCCGCAGCACCAGCCCGAACCTCCACACGATCGCGCCCCACAGGCCGAGCAGCCCGCAGCCGATCGCGGTACGGGCGCCGGTCGCGGCCTGTCCGGCGGCCAGCAGGGTGACCGCCATGAACACCGCCGGCTGCACAACCCCGGCCATCACGCCGGCCAGCCGGGTCTCGCTCTTGAGCTGGACCCGGGTGCTGGCCAGCAGAGCACGGGCGGTCATCGACCGCCGCCTTGGCCGAGGTCGCCGCTCGTGTCGAGCCTGGCGCCCCTGCTGAGGTCGGCGCCTCGGCTGAGGTCTCGGAACACCTGTTCCAGACCCACCGGCTCGACGCGTACGTCGGCGATCTCGCCGTGCGGCCACCGCCGGGCCAGTTCGATGAGCGTCGCCGGCTCCCAGCGGGCCACCTCGTAGCGGGCCGTCCACCTCCCGGCTCCGGCCGGTTGGGCGTCCACCAGGCGTACACCGGACGGTCCGGCGCCGTCGTCCGGCCACGTCGGTTCGTCCCCGCGCACGCTCACCGTCACCGCGGCGGCCGAACCCGCCTGGCGCAGCAACTCCTTCAGCGGCAGGTCGTGGGTGAGCCGGCCGTCCTGCAGGATCGTCACCCTGTCCGCCAAATCCTCGATGTCGCGCAGATAATGGCTGGTCAGCAGGATGCACGGCCGATAACCAGCAGCTCCGGCGGCCAGCTCGCCGATCACCCGGCGCAGCCGGTCCGCCTCGATGGGGTCGAGCCCGACGGTGGGCTCGTCCAGCATCAGCAGCTTCGGGGCGGCCATCAGCCCGATGGCCAGGTGCAGGCGCTGCTTCATGCCCCGCGAGTACGTCTCCACCGGCCGGTCCGCCACCTTGTCCAGGGCGACCATGGCGATCGCCTCGGCGGCCCGCCGCTCCAGCCGCCGGTGGTCCAGGCCGGACAGGGTGCCGAAGAAGCGGGCGTTGTCGCGGCCCGACAGCCGACCGTAGAGGCCCTGCTCCCCGCCGAACACCACGGACAGCAGGCGCCGTACCTGCCGGGTGCGGGTGACCACGTCCTCCCCTC
The DNA here is from genome assembly GCF_044465905.1 of Nonomuraea sp. NPDC049480. Classification (NCBI taxonomy): domain Bacteria; kingdom Bacillati; phylum Actinomycetota; class Actinomycetes; order Streptosporangiales; family Streptosporangiaceae; genus Nonomuraea; species Nonomuraea sp. NPDC049480. Next base: position 64,356 of record NZ_JBITMD010000042.1, on the reverse strand, counting down.
TCACCCGGACGCTGCCGGAACTGGGCAGCAGCAGGGTGCTGATCACCTTGATCAGGGTCGTCTTCCCCGCGCCGTTGAGCCCCAGCAGGCCGACCACCTCGCCCGCCTCAGCGGTGAAGGAGACCTCACGCAGCGCCTCGACGGTCCCCGAACCGGTCTTGAAGACGCGGCTGACCGCGTTCACCTCCAGTGCGCTCGCGGCGTTCACTGTGGTGTTCACTGTGGCGCTCACCAGGGCACGTCCCAGTCCTCTGAAGGCAGCACTCTCTCGTCGTACCGCTCCCGCCACGCGCGTCGTCCGGCGGCGCAACCCTCCGCCGGGACGAGCGCGGATCCGTCACACGGCACCGCCACCGTCCACAGCGGGTGGAGTCGCGCGCCCCGCTCGGCCTTCACCTCCGCCGACTCGATGCCCAGATGCAGGCGGCGCAGTCCGGCCCGTTCCATGTACTGAACAGGCAGGTAGTAGGAGAGGTTGAAGTATTCGTACGCGTTCAGCAGCAGGGCGTAGTCAAAGCCGATCATGCGGGCATAGAGCGTGTCGCCGAACCGGTACTGCAACGCGGCAGCCACCGGCCGCCCCTCCCGGCGCGCGATGAACGCCACGCTCTCACCGTCGAGGAACTCGGCCTGCGGGGCCAGCACCCGCCGCATCGACTCCGCAGTGGTGCGGTGCCCGTACTTCTGTTGCAGGTTGGCGACCAGCGTGGCCAGCGCCGGCAAGCACTCGCTCAACGGCTGCTCGGTCAGTTCGTAGTCGGCCTGCTCGAAGCGACGCCGCTCCCGCATCGTGCTCTTGCGCCGCCGGCCGCTGAGGCCGGCCAGGTAGCCGTCCCACCCGTCGGCGGTCAGACACGCCTCGACCGTGTCGAACGCCACCGACCCGCCCTCGGCGTGGAGCCACCTGGTGACGCGGGTCGGCGCGAACATCCACACCAGGCCACCGGCGTCCCGCTCGGCGGCCAGCAGGAGCCCGGCCTCCAGCAGAGCCCGCAGCGCCGACCGGCGCTCCCGCTCGTCGCCGGCCAGCAGGATCCCGCTGTGGTGGCCGCGGCGACCGCCCGCCAGCAGCCAGCGGCCACCTCTGGTAAGGGCCTGACGGTGCCTTCTCGGTGCGTAGAAGCTGCTGCCCTCCACCCGGATGTCATAGACCGGCAGCGCACCGACCAGGGCGCCGTCATCGCGGGCGAGCACGTAGCGGACGCTCACGAACGGATCACCCTCCAGCGCCCGCAACCACCCGTACGACAGGTAGAAGTCGTCGCGGGTCGCCAGCCGATCCCAGTCCGGCTGCCCGACCCCGTCCAGTCCCTCGATCACCGAGATGTCCAAGCTCACCAAGCCGCTCCAGGTCCCGTAATTCGGGGCGCATTCCGAGAAACAATATTCATACGGCCCTTCCCGTCGTTATCTCAACGGATGCCACGCCAAGCGGCGACGGCTCGCTTCCTCCGCCCTCTCGATTCTGGCCGCCCGGCTCTGCGCCGAACCAGGTCAAGGACCGGACATCGATCGGACATTTGCCCGGGGGTCCGCCTGCCCATATGGATTCTCCGCTTCGGCGTCTCATGTCCGGCGAATGTCCGGTCCTTGACCTGGCCGGGCGCCCGAGGATTTGGAAACGTGGCTTTCCAGCCTCCTTGCGGTTCAACGTAAGCAGGAGGAGCCGGCGTGCGCGGTCAAGCACGCGCCGCCGTATGCGCGAGAGGCTCCTCAAGTCAAAGGGGGACCACACCGAGTTCGCGCGTCAACGCACGCGGAGAGTGAGGTAAAAGAATGGGTAGCCCAGCCACGAAAGTCGCCCATTTCGCGGAAGCTTTGCCGCCACAGTCGGATGCGCCGGCGAATCGGCAGCATCGCGTATGAATAAGGCCGCAGACCAGGAGAAGCCGACGACCGGCACGCTCCTCTCCGAACTCATCGAGACCGATCCGATTCTGCGACTGCATTGCGCCGTGGAGCGCGACGGCGTGCCATATCCCGACCACCCCGTCCATGGGAGGGCCACTCGCGTCGTGGACCCGGACGGTATCCAGGCGGGCGCCGACGTGTTGCCCACCTCGCTGGCCCGGGTGTTCAGGATCGGCCTCGACAGGTACGGCATCGGCATGGACGATCCCCGCTTCGAGGTGACGCCCGGAGGACGGGCGACGGGCCGGGTGGTGATGCCGGATGTGACCGTGGAAGAGCTGGACGAGGCCGCGGCCCGGCGGGGCCTGGCGGAGCTGACCGATATGACCATGCTCCTGGGCCGGACCGCCGGCATGCCGGCACATGCCGTACAGCACATCCTTGAGACGGAGTTGCGCTTCCTGTCCCCTCGCGCTGCGTCGCTGTTCGACGCCTCCTCAGGGGAGGGCCCGGTCCACACGGTGGACGCCCGCCAGCACGTCGTGCTGGTCGAGGTGCTGCGCCGGGTCGCCGAGCGGGCGCGCCTGCGGCGGGACGATCCCACGATCAAAGCGCCGGCCGTGATGCTCGACATCGACATGTGTGCGCTCGATCCCCGCGCCCGGGTCGTCCACGCCCTCAGAGCCGTAGGCGTCGATCCGAACGGGCTCGCGGCTCTGCCCTCCTATCATCGGCCGGCCTGGGATCTGTGGATTCAGCAGGCCGCCGCGGAGATCGACTACGAGGCCTTCTGCCGCGCCCTCTTCCGGCCGTGGGAGAACCTGCGCTGGGACACGCCGGTGCCGGGACTGGCCCGCTTCGTGTGGGACGTGTACGACGCCGGCGGCCGGGTGGTCTTCAACACGGGACGGCGTGAACGGGTCCGCGAGCACACCGAGCACGCGCTGGCCTGCGCGGGCATCACAGGGCCACGCATCGCCTTCCTGCGGAACGACCGTTCGCGACCCGTTCACGAGTTGAAGGCCGAGAGCCTCCAAGCCTTCGCCGACCTGGACATCGTCGCCGTATTCGACGACATCTGCGAGAACCGGCAGGCGATGGCCAAGAAACTCACCGACGCTCTCTTCGTCGCGGTGGCACTGCCCGGCTACGTCCACGAGCGACCCTATGACGGTGCCGATGTCGTCCGGTCCTTCGAGACGGTTCCACGCTGCGCCCGCACCGCGCGGGCCACGAGACTTCCGGCGCTGTCACACGCGAACTCGCTCGCCGAACTGCCGCTGGCCGAGATGTCGGTGGGAAGTCCCGCCTTGGAGCACGCCGTATGGCTCAGCGAGCGCGAGTCCTCGGACATGGTCGGCACGCTGCTCCAAGGCGCCGAACGCGCCGCGATCCATACGGCCGAGCGGGCCCCTCGGACAGACGATCTCGCGGCCGATATCTACTACCTGCTCACGCGCCCGCAGTTCCGCAAGGGAGCACGGGCGGCCTATTCCTTGTCCATGGCGAGGCGGGAGATCCGGCCCCATCTGGCCGACGGCGCCCCCATTCCCATCATCACCAGGGGATTCCCGCTCAAATTCCACTACAACCAGCTCAAGACGATGGGAAGCCTGCCTGACCTGTCAGAACTCGCCGCCATGGTCCGGCTGCGCGAGCTGCAACGTACGGTGCAGCAGGTCTATCCGCCGGGGCTGGCGATCACCGTGCTCGGCGACGGCAACCATTTCCGGCCGCACCCTCGAAGTCTGTTGCGCGCCTACCGGGAGAAGCTGCTCTCCTATCACGCTCTCGTCGGTGGGACGGAGATTCTCACGATCGCTGATCTGAACGAGGTCGCCGAACAACGCATGGGACCCCTCGCCATGCGCCGGCATGCCGACCTCGTCCCGCGACGAGTGGCGGAGATTCGTGACGCCCTCGTCGGACTGGACATCTGCGCCACCCCTGTGCCCGCGCTGGAGCAAGCCACGCTCCGCACCGCCGGCGTGATCGGCGACAATCGCGGTGCTGGAACGACGATGCCGAATTTCGAGAGCCTGTTCCGATCGCTGATGTACACGGTCTCCGCGACACAGGGCCACGGCATCGCTTTCGCCAGGCACGTCTACGCCGATCTGTTCAACCTGACCGACCGGGCACTTCCCGCGCCGACCGCCGCCGAACGTCGCGCGGTGCTGGTCAAGGCCTGGCATGACACCATCCAGTACATGGCGGTCCTGTGGGTCGACCGCGACCTGGGATTCGACGCGGCGATGTTCTCCAACCACATAAGGCTGACACCGAACCCGCGCAGCGGCTGTCTCGGCTTCACCTATCTTGGCGGGGCGTCCGTTCTTCCCTGGCACGGTATGGCGGCTCTGGATGCCTTAGGCCGCGTATCGACCGATTTCGCCGTGTCCCTGCTCGATCAGGGCTTTGTTCCGGCGTACTCCACCCTGCTCGGCCCGGCCCAGCCATGGATGATGGTCCCGGTCACCGTCACCAAAGGCGGCCGCCTCCACCACGGCTTCCGCGCCGCAGTGCGGCTCAGACGCCGTTGAGCGTCCATCCTCAGCCTTGGAAGGTGGCGCGTCGGGAGGGCCTGCACGCAGGCCCTCCCGACCGGTCCCGGACCGCGACAACCGTGGACAGGAAGGAGCCTGTGCCGTCATTGGTCCCAGTTGTTCGTGCTGGATATAGGCGGTCCGTACTCCGATACGACTATCTTGTTCGGCGCGAAGCTGTACTTGTTGAAAACGGCTTCGCTGGTGATCCAGCGATAGGCGCCGTTGGGGCTCTCCCGCTGATCCCAGATGTAGACCTGTGGTTCGTTCCGGCCCTTGCGTAGCCCTGCGTTCGTCCACAGGTACGCCGAAGTGAAGCAGGACGGTATCGTGCTGGTGGGCCAACGGGTGATGCCATCCCAGGTGTTCCACAGTTTGAAGTAGACGGTCTCGTTGGCGATGGCGTAGAGAATATTGTCCGGGCCGACCAAATACACCTGAGTGCCGTTGCCGACTTGGAACCGCTGCCCTGACACCGGACAGGCGGCAGCGCCCGACTTCGCGGTCGGCCCTGCGTTCGCGACTCCGGCCGATCCCGCGAACAGGGACAACCCCAGGGTGAGGACCAGGCCGGTACGGCGGAACATGCTTTTTGTGAGCACTTGTTCTCCTCTTGCTTGCGCTTGTTCTGGCGAGGCGGGGCTGATCGCGACAACACCGGCTCTGCGATCGATCGCGCCGGAGATCCGCCTCGCCCGGCGTACGATCGTGGCGGCGGATAAAGTCGGTACCGATGGACGAGATCGCGGCTCATCGAAACGGGCTTGGCTCTTTGGAGAGCGAGGCGCAGTCGACCGGGTGAATTCTCGTGGACCTCTGGTTATTCACCGAGTCGTACGCGCTAAGTTTCGGCGCGTTTATATGAGATTGTCAACGGCCAGATACCGGACATAGGCCGGGCATGGACCGGACATTATTGCGAAGACGGAAACCGCGAGCCGTGAGCCGTCTCAGCCTCGACTGAAGTCCTCAGCAGCCGGCGCAAGAAGGTGGCGCTGCGGTCGACTGCACATCGTCGCGGGCCGAATTCGCGAACGGAAGATGTCCGGCATATGCCCGGTCCAAGTCCTGGCCTGTCGGCCTTCTGCGGACTGATACTGCGAATCGCGGAAGGGCCCACACGAAATGAAGAAGGGTCACCGTCCGCATACCATCCCGGCGACTTCCGGCAGCCCGCCGGTACGTCATTGCCACGAACAAGAAGCCACAGGAGGCACGTGATGCTCAAGAAATTCGCTACGATCGCCGGCGCGGCGGCCACGTTATTCACCATGGTCGGCGCCAGCACGGTCGCCTACGCTGAATCGCCGGCGGTGCAGGCCGACCCGGTCGGCACAGCGGCCACCTGCTATGGGAACAGCTGCTCGGGCAAGGACCCCAACGCCACAGGCTGTTCAGCCGGCGCGCAGGTTCTCGCTGACATGGTGGTTCTCGGCTTTTCCGCCAAAGAATACCTCGTCCGGCTCTCCTATTCGGCACTCTGCAACGCGAGCTGGACAGACATCCAGGCCATCAACCAGCCGGACTGCTATGGCGGAGAATACATCTGGCACCAGGCGCTCAACAACAGCACCGGCGGCGTGACGAGCACCGCGCGAGTGTACGACGGAGATGCGTGCTCCACATACACGGTGATGATGAGCAGGGTCGGCAGATCCACCCGGGCCTGTTCCACCAGCACTTGGACCGGCCGCAATCACTGCACCCCCTGGAAGTAGCCGGCGGGGACGGCTATGCCGAAATGGTTTTTCTGGGCAGAACGTCGTCACGTGAGAACCCATGCCCTCTCCACCGCTCGTGCAAGGGGAAGCACCATGAATCAATCGGTGAGTAAAATCCTGCTGTTCGCCATGGCGACGGTGCTGCTCACGGCCACAGCAGGAACCGCCCGTGCCGATGCCACAGGAAATGCTTTCCCGTGCGAGGTCTATCCGCACGCGTGTAACCTGAAGACCCAGTTGCTCAAGCCCAATCCGAAAGACAACTGGGCGGACGGCCGTATAACCAGGACCATCTACCTCGCGGCGGGGAGATATTCGCTGCACTACGCAGGGTGCACCGATCATGCCACGCAGTCGGCCTGGCTACCCGAAGGAACATACAGCTGGCGCGACCAGCTCGATCCCAAGAACGGTTACTACCACCAGAGCGTGGTACTCGATGGCCCGGTGGACTGGAGCAGAGGCACCTGCGATTGGCAGGTGCACACCGAGGGGAATTACGAATGGGGCACTCACCTCACGCTGCTGCTCTAGCCGAGAAGATGCCTTCGCCGGCTGCTGCCTGAGAAGTTCCACTGTCTTGGGTCCGGGAAGCGAGCCTGCGCCGTCGGCGTGGCGGCCACGTCGACGGCGCCTTTCTCGCTCCGAATGCGCTTCCGCGCCGACAGACGACGAATGAAAGGCATGTCATGTTCCCAGTCCGGCGGCGCTCGATCCGAGTGATGGTCATCGCCGTGATTCTCACCATCGGCCTTCCGCTGGCAGCGACTCCCGCCAGTGCCTCGGACGCTCGACTGGACGCACCGCAACTGGTTCAGCTGTGGGAGCTCTCCACGCCGATCGGGGGCTACTTCTATACCACCAGCGAGGTCGAGCGGGACTCCGCGATCCAGGACCACGGATTCGGTCCGGCTGGTGTGCAGGCGGCCCGCTACATCTCCCGGACTGAGTTTCCCGGCAGTGTGGCACTCCATCGCCTGCGCGCCGTCGGCCGAGCCTCCTACATTCTCGCCCTGCCGGCCGAGGCGGCCACCCTCGCAGGCAGCGGCGACTTCGTGGACGAAGGCGTCCTGGGCTATGTGGACGAGGACGGGCATTACGAGCCGCCCAGGCTGCCGACCGGCGAACGACTCGCCGGTGTGTGGCGGATCAGCAAAGCGGGGGCGTGGCGTGCGGCCAACATGCGCGTGGTGTCTCAATATTGCTGGGAGTCACCGGATCCGTGGCATCTTGACGGTCTGCTCACCAGCGCCTGGGCGCTCGAGGGGGCATGACGCGCTCGCGTCGTCTCTGAGAGAAGCCCCCGACCCCGACACTCATCATTCTGACTCGATCAAGTGTCCTGCTTGGTCGGGTCAGTGGTTCTGCCTGCTCATTTTCCATCGTTGGAGGGGTAATCGTGCGTGTCCGAAAACTCTTAGCCACCATGTGCGCGGTCTCGACGCTGTTATGGGTGCCGGTTCCCGCGGCCGCTCAGCCGGCGGAGCCGCCGTCTGAGCAGACCTTGGCGGTTCCGGCTGATCGCGCCGACGCGCCACGGAGCATCGAGGCGGGCGAGCGGGCCGAGGTGCTGGGCGGCGGCTGGCAGAAGTCGTCCGATCGGGCGGTGACCACCGCGGGTGACGCGACAGGGTTCCATGTGCTGGTGGGCGAGGCCAAGGATGGTTATCGGTGGCGTACGGCGGCCTCGCTGTCGGAGCCGGGGTTCGAGACCGACGCGTGGATCGGCAATATCTGCGTGACCGCCTCCGGGGATCGGGCGGTGGTCGTTTACGCGCCGCGTACGTTCACGAACAAGAGCGCGTTGAACGAGCGCGGCGGCTTCACCGCGATCGTCGATCTGAACGGCGGCCCGGTGCGCAAGCTGCGACTGCAGGCCACGCTGGCCTACTTCAATCCCGGCTGCGGCCCGTCGGAGTCGGCCGTTCTGACTCAGGAGGGAACGGAGGACCTGGGCGCCACCCGCCTGTTCAAGCTGGATACGGTCAGCGGCAAGCTGGACAAGGCGATCCAGGTGCCCGGTCAGCTCACCTCGGCCGTGCCGGTCGCGGACGGGATCGTGGCCGCCGATTCCGGCGCGGTGGTTCGGGTGCATCCCGACGGCAAGCGCACGGTGGTGGCGCCGGCCAAGGGAGTGCCGTACCGGCTGGCTCCCGATGCTGACGGCGGTCTGGTGTTCGCCCAGTTGGAGGGCAAGGAGACGGCCTCGGTACGGCGGGTGGATCTGAAGAAGGGCGCTGCGGTCACCACGCTGGCCAGCGGCGGCATCGCCGATCTGAGCGTGCGCGCGGCGCGGGGCGGCCGGGTGTTCGTGACCGGCGCCAAGGCCACGAAGAACGCCGCCACGCCGGGCAGCGTGGCGCTCGCGGACGTGCCGCACGAGGCCGCGGTGTCGCTGTCGGGCGACGTCGCGGTGACCTCGGTGCTGCGTACGCACGCCAAGGACCCGCGGGTGCCGCCCGCCGACCCCAGCGCTCCGCAGGAAGTGGACGTCACCGCGACCTCGCTGGCCACGAAGAAGAGCTTCACCCTGTCGGTGACCCCTGAGGCGGGGGCGGGTGAGGGGGCGCGACCGAGTCCGGCGCTGGGCCGGGCGTCAGTGGCGGCGGGCGACCCGAACGATCCGGCCGACGGCGACCAACGGTATTGCTCGGTGGCCCGTAACGACCCGCGCAACCAGGCCATGCAGCCCAAGCCACGCCAGGTGGAGTGGGCCGTCAACCAGGCCGTGGCGGGCACGCTGACCGTGCAGCGGCCGGCCAACTGGAAGAACCTGGGCATGCCCGCCTATACGCCGCAGGGGTTGTTCCCACACAGGGCCCTGGATGGGGGCGGCGACATCCCCGCGCAGATCATGATGGGCGTCGCCGTACAGGAGTCGAACACCTGGCAGGCCGCTCGCTTCGCCATCCCGGGGGTGACGGCGAATCCGTTGATCGGAAACTATTTCGGCATCGAGTACTACAACGACGACGAGGGCGACGACTGGACGATCGACTGGGCTGGGGCTGACTGCGGCTACGGCATCATGCAGATCACCGACGGGATGCGCCTGGCCGGCAAGCAGAAGCCGGGCGAGACCCCGCTGCCCTACGACCAGCAGCGGGCGATCGCGCTCGACTTCGCCGCCAACATCGCCAAAGGCCAGCAGATGCTGGCCGACAAGTGGAACGAGACCCGCCGCGCCGGGCTGATCGTCAACAACGGCACCCCCGAGGGGCTGGAGAACTGGTTCTTCGCGGCATGGGCCTACAATTCGGGCCTGCATCAGCCCAACGGCCAGAACCCGTGGGGGCTGGGCTGGCTGAACAACCCGGTCAATCCCCGCTACCCGGCCGACCGTCCGCCGTTCATGGAGACCTCCTACGCCGACTCCGCCCACCCGCAGCACTGGCCGTACCCGGAGAAGGTGCTGGGTTTCGCCGGTCATCCGATCGAGCTCATCGAGAGTCCCGGCACCCTGGTCTACTCCCACCTGTACGCGTGGTGGAACTCCAACCAAGACCGTTACAACGCCAAGCCGCCGGTGGTGCAGTTCTGCACGGTCAGCAACGACTGCTACCCCGGTGAGTCCTACACCCCGGACGACCCTGATGTGATCGGCGAGCCGGCGGGACCGTGCGCGCACAAGAACCCCAGTAACGGCAAGTACGACCTGAAATGCTGGTGGCACACCGCCAGCACGTGGAAGGCCAACTGCCCGGTCACCTGCGGCCACGGCAGGCTGAGATTCGACCCCGGGTACGCCTACCAGGAGGACGCCACCAACTATCCGCCGGTCTGCTCACTCGCCGGACTGCCGTCCAACGCGCTGGTGGTCGACAACCTGCCACAGAACGTCCCGTCGATCCGTCCGAACTGTACGAAACCGCCGAGCTCGGGAACCTTCGCCTTCACCTTCAGGTCGGCCTCCGGCGGCACCTACCCGGGCAAGATCGACGTTCATCAGATGGGGGCGGCCTATGGCGGCCACTTCTGGATGAGCAACACTCACAGTTCCGCGCTCCGGGAGGCCGTCGGCACGTGGACGCTCAACCAAGCGCGTACCGGCCCGATGAGGATCATGGTGCACATTCCCGACCCGGGTGCCCGCACCAAGCTCGCCGAATACCGCGTCAACGCAGACGGCGGCGAACGGCGGCGGACCATCAACCAGACCGGCCCCGGCGGCAACCGCTGGGTCAACATCGGCACCTTCATGTTCAGCGGCACCGTGCCGCAGGTCAGCCTCAGCAACCTCACCCCGGACGGGGACGGGAGCGTCAGGATCGCCTGGGACGCGGTGGCGTTCGTCCCGGTCAACGGGAACTACCATGAGGAGCCCGTCGAGGCGGTCGCGGTCTTCGACGAGGACCAGAACATCGACACCGCCCCGCCCGCGTCGTGGCTCGGCGGCCCCATCGCCAACCGCGACAGCCTGTTCCAGTGGGCCCGCGAATCGACAGCCGACATCTTGGGCGCCACCAATCTGGGCACGGCGACCCGGCAGGCGATCAACACCTGGAAACAACAGGTGGATGCCGCGGGAACCGACCCGGTCAACCATCCCGACGGAAACAGCATCGCCACATGGATCGGTTTCGCTCAGCCGTACACCGACCGGCCCACCAACGAGCAAAGGCCGAGCTGGTTCAGCGACGTCGAACGTTTCAAGATCAGGACCAAGGCGACGGTATCGTTCGTCACCGAAGGCGTCGGCAACCTCGCCAAGATCATCCCTGGCACCGAGTACGTCACCTACGAGCACCAGACCGGCAATTCGCATCTGCCTCCGTTCACGCTCGACCTGTTCCGCGCGATCGAGCAGGACTACGCGATCACCAGGCCTGACCTGTCGTACAGGATGGTCGACCTCAACGTGCACGACGGAGCCTGGCGATCGGCCAACCCGGCACTGGACAGAAAGCTTCCCGGCCGCGCGTACGAGCCAGGAGGACGGGCACCCGTGCTGACCGACCTGTCCGGGAGCGCGTCACAGGACAACGCCTCATGTGTCAAGGTGCAGACCACGGCGGGCGGATCGACCGGCTACCGGCCATTGCTCAGCCAATCCGGCCCCGTCGATGCGATGGACGCGTGGGTCAACCGTCTCAACGGCGATTCGCGGATTCCCTCCGGAGTCAAACAACTCGCCGAAGACATCCAGGACATGTTCTTCAACGCCGGGGCTGTGGCGGGAGTCGATGCGTCGATGTTCAACGACGCCCCGCCCATCTGGCAGGAACTTCATTTCCTGGCCTGCAAGGATGCGGTCGTCCGCAGGGTGGACGCGTTCACGCCGGTGCTGCGCTCCAGCTGGATGCCGGACCAGTACCTGTATCACCGGGGAGTGGCCGTGAACAGGGACGGTGCGCGCACCGGAAACAAAGCGCCCGTCCTGCGAGGGGACTGGACCATGTTCACCCAGGTCCCCGAAACCGGCTCCAACACCGCCTACGGGCCCTGCCGAGGCATCAGCCTCAACGAGCGCGCCGGCAACCCCTGGGAAATGAACCCCAACATACCGGCGGACCCGGGTATCAACCCGCCGTTCAAGAGGTTCTGCTCCCAAGCCTGATCCGGCCCGGACCGTCAGCGGGCGACCGCTGACGGTCCACGCCGGTCAGTCGGTGCCGGACTCGATGGCGGCGTGATCGAGCAACTCGTCATCGCCGGGCACTGGGTAACCAGCCGACTGATCTTCGGGCCCGCGGGAGGCGATCGCCTCGGCCCCGCCCTCGGACATCGCGCCGATCAGCCCGGTCGAGGCCGCCTGTGCGGCGCCGATCAGCGTGGGGTGCGGGCTGCCGACCATGCCGAGTCTGGCGTACTGCTCGAGCTTGGCGCGCGAGTCGGCGATGTCGAGGTTGCGCATGGTCAGCTGGCCGATGCGGTCGACCGGGCCGAAGGCGGCGTCCTCGGTCCGTTCCATGGAGAGCTTGTCCGGGTGGTAGCTGAACGCCGGTCCGGAGGTCTCCAGGATGGAGTAGTCCTCGCCACGCCGCAGCCGCAGCGTCACCTCGCCGGTGACCGCCGTCCCGACCCAGCGCTGCAGCGACTCGCGCAGCATCAGCGCCTGCGGGTCCAGCCAGCGGCCTTCGTACAGCAGCCTGCCCAGGCGCCGTCCCTCGTTGTGGTAGCTGGCGAGGGTGTCCTCGTTGTGGATGGCGTTGACCAGGCGCTCGTACGCCGCGTGCAGCAGCGCCATCCCCGGCGCCTCGTAGATGCCGCGGCTCTTGGCCTCGATGACGCGGTTCTCGATCTGGTCGGACATGCCCAGGCCGTGCCGGCCGCCGATGGCGTTGACCTCCAGCACCAAGTCGACGGCGGAGGAGAACTCCTTGCCGTTGATGGTCACCGGCCGTCCCTGCTCGAAGCCGATCGTGACGTCCTCGGCGGGTATCTCGACGGCGGGGTCCCAGGACCGCACGCCCATGATCGGTTCGACGATCTCGATGCCGGTGTCAAGGTGCTCGAGTGACTTGGCCTCGTGGGTGGCGCCCCAGATGTTCGCGTCGGTGGAGTAGGCCTTCTCCGTGCTGTCCCGGTAGGGCAGGCCGCGTTCGAGCAGCCACTCGGACATCTCCTTGCGGCCGCCGAGCTCGCTGACGAAGTCGGCGTCCAGCCACGGCTTGTAGATGCGCAGGGAGGGGTTGGCGAGCAGTCCGTACCGGTAGAACCGCTCGATGTCGTTGCCCTTGAAGGTGGAGCCGTCGCCCCAGATCTGCACACCGTCGTCGAGCATCGCGCGTACCAGCAGGGTCCCGGTGACGGCCCGGCCGAGCGGGGTGGTGTTGAAGTACGTGCGGCCGCCGGAGCGGATGTGGAACGCCCCGCAGGCCAGGGCGGCGAGCCCCTCCTCCACGAGGGCCGCCCGGCAGTCGACCAGCCGGGCGACCTCCGCGCCGTACGCCGTGGCGCGCCCGGGCACAGAGGCGATGTCAGGCTCGTCGTACTGACCGATCTCGGCGGTGTACGTGCACGGCACCGCACCTTTCTCGCGCATCCACGCGACCGCTACCGACGTGTCGAGGCCGCCGGAGAAGGCGATCCCGACACGTTCACCGACAGGCAGGGAGGTGAGCACCTTGGACATGGCTAGAAGTATATACATACCAATGCATGGCCATGCAATGCCGGGGGTCTGATCAGCGTGTTCCGATGCCGTCAGGTGGCGGGGTGCTCGGCGCACAGGCAGCCGACGCCCTTGCCGATCCACTCCCGGCCGGCCCATTCGGGGTGCCTGCCGATCATCAGGGCGGAGATCTCATCGGCGATCGTCTCCTCGCTCATGGCCGAGTCGCGGCGCGCCCACGTCTCGTCACGTAGCAGCCGCAGGTAGTCGCGGACGTCGGCCAGCAGGTACGCGCCGCCCACGTCACCGTGGCCCGGAACCACGACCCGCGGGCGGCCGGCGGCGAGCCGCTCCATGACCGCGAGCCAGCGGGTGCCAGAGACGTCGGTGTCGTGCGGTGGGAACCACGGGAAGATGGCGAACTGCCCGGCTTCCACCAGATCCCCGGCGAACAAGACATCCGCGTCCGGCACCTCGACCACCTGGTCGCCCTTGCTGTGCGCGCGGCCGGTGGCCCGCAGCCGCACCACCCGGCCGCCCAGATCGAGGTCGTACGCCTGGTCGTAGACAAGGTCGGGCTGCCCCAGCTCGACGCCCTCGAGCCGGCGAGCGACCGATTCGCCGAGCCCCTTGAACATCTCCAGGTAGCCGGGGCCCTTCACCCGCAGGTCCTCCGCCTGGGCGCTGTTGATCAGGTACGTCGCCGCGCCGGCGAACGTCCGGGCACCGAAGGCGTGCTCCGGATGGAAATGCGTCGTCGTCAAATACAGCTTGCGGCCTTTGGCGTAGTCGGCGGCGAACGTGAGCACGGTTTCCGCGTTCCGAGGGCCCATGCCGGTGTCGACGACCAGAACGGAATGCCGCCCGCCGATGACGCCGATGTTCGGCACGAGCGGCACGCCCCGATTCGGGATCACCACCATGTCGTGGGCAAGCTCCCGCAGGCCGGCGAGGTCGACCACGGGATCGGGCATTGTCTGTTCCGCCATCTTCGGCTCCAGGGAATCGCGGTGATCGGGCATGTCGCAGTTCACCGCGCGACGCCGGGAGGCGTCCAACACCGATTCCGCGGCCCCGATACCGAACCGGTATCGTTGCCGCTGATGGACCTGCGTACGCTGCGCTATTTCGTGGCGGTCGCCGAAGAGCTCCACTTCGGCCGGGCCGCGGCGCGACTCCATATGACACAACCGCCGTTGAGCAGGGCCATCAAGCAGCTGGAGACCGATCTCGGCTGCGAGTTGCTGCGCCGCTCCCCCACCGGGGTGGCGCTCACCCCGGCCGGGACGTGCCTGTACGACGAGGCCCGCACACTGCTGGCGCAGTCCGACCAGGCGCGGGCCCGGGTCGCCGCGGCGGCCGGCACGGCCACCATCACCATCGGCACCCTGGCCGACAGCGCCGAACAGGCCGGAACACGACTGGTCGCCGCCTACCGGCGCCACCACCCCGGGATCCGGGTCCGCGTACGCGAAGCCGACCTGAGCGATCCGACCGCAGGACTGCGCGCCGGCATCGTGGATGTCGCGCTGACCAGGGCGCCGTTCGACGACACCGGCATCGTCACCCACGTGTTGCGCTCCGACCCGGTCGGGGTGGTTCTTCGCGCCGACGATCCGCTGGCCGATCGCGACAGCCTGCGGCTGCGGGATCTGGCGGATCGGCAGTGGTTCCAGCTGCCGGAGGGCACCGACCCCGTCTGGCGGGCCTTCTGGACCGGCCCCACCGGCAGCCGGCAGGACGGTCCGGTGGTGCGTACGGCCCACGAGTGCCTGCAGGCCGTGCTGTGGAACGGCACCGTGGGACTGATGCCGCTCGCCCATGCCCTTCCGGAAGGACTCACGGCCGTTCCGTTGTCCGACATGCCGCCGAGCCGCCTCGTCGTGGCCTGGAACGGCGCCGGCCCCGGTCCGCTCGTCCGCTCGTTCACGCGAATCGCCGCGACCGTCTATCGGCCTGTCCGCGCCACCATGGGCGCCTCGGCACAGACCGTTGATCAGGTGATCCCACGGTGAGCACATTGCCGAGCAGCACCGCCAGGGACACGCCCTCGACGGCGGCCGCGACACGCAGGCCCCGCATCCGGATCACTCCCCCGGACCGGAGCCGGGCCGGACGATCATCATGACGACGACGACCGCCCAGGTCAGGTTGTAGAACCCGGCGAGCATGGACAGCGAACGCAGCCGCCTGCCGTCATCGGGATCGCTGAGCGCGTCGCGCTGGCGCGGGTAGATCTGCGTGGCGAGCAGCACCCCTGCGCCGGCGGTGAGAACCATGGAGATCGTGATCCAGATCTCCCCCATCCGGCCCTGGACACCGGCGAGCACGATGCCGGCCAGCGGCACGACGAGGCCGAAGACCGCGTACCCGCGGGTGATGCGGTGCAGCGCGACCGCCACACCGCGATTGCGCTCGTCCGAGTCCGGCGGATGGCCGGCCGCGGCGACCGGCGCGTAGCGGGGGAACAGGCTCGTCGCGACGGCCGAGCCTCCCACGAACACGATGCTGGCGAGCACGTGGACCGACAACAGGACATGTTCCAGCATGTTCTCCTCCAACCTTCAGGATGACTGAAGCCTAGCGAAGGCTTCAGCCGGCCTGAAGGTTGGGGGGAGCCAGGCCCTGGCAAGGGCGACGTTTTCGTTTCCACCGGGCTTCTTCGGGGTTCGTTGGCCTGGACTGGCAGCGCTCGTTCGCCTTGCGCACTCCGGGTCAGCGGCTCACAGTGGTCTCCCGCTCCATATGCGACAGCTTCTCGGGATTGCGCACGGCGTAGAGCCCGGTGATGAGGCCGTCGTCGATGCGCACCGTCATGACGGTGTCGATCGCGCCGTCGAGCCGGACTATCAGTGCCGGGTGGCCGTTGACCTGCGCCGGCTGCAGCGACGCCGCGAGGGCGATCCTGCCCAGCACGTGGGCCACCTGGTCGGCCCCCACGACGGGCGCCAGCGCGGCCCGTTTGAGTCCGCCGCCATCTGACAGAAGGACGACGTCCGGCGCGAGGATGTCGAGCAGGCGTTGCAGATCACCCGTTTCGACCGCCTTCTGGAACGCCTCGAGCGCGCCGCGGGCCTGGGCTGGAGAAACGACCCCACGGGGTCGGCGCGCCGCGACGTGTGCCCGCGCCCGGTGGGCGATCTGGCGGACCGCGGCCGAGCTCTTGTCGACGGCTTCGGCGATCTCCTCGTAGTCCAGATCGAACACCTCACGCAGCACGAACACCGCCCGCTCGGTCGGCTGAAGCGTCTCCAGCACCAGCAGCATCGCCATCGAGACGCTGTCGGCCAGCTCGACGTCCTCGGCCACGTCCGGGGTGGTCAGCAGCGGCTCGGGCAGCCAGGGGCCGACGTAGGACTCCTTGCGCCGGCCGAGCGTACGCAGCCGTTTCAGCGCCTGGCGGGTGGTGATCCGGACCAGGTAGGCACGCTGATCCCGCACCGTGCCGAGGTCGACGCCCGCCCACAGCAACCACGTCTCCTGCAGGACGTCCTCCGCGTCGGCGGCCGAGCCGAGCATCTCGTAGGCGACCGTGAACAGCAGGTTGCGGTGGGCGAGGAACGCCTCGGTGGCCGGGTCCATGGCGGAGTCCATGCGGCTGCCACGAGCGAGCGGCCCCGCTGTGTCCGTCGGTTCCTCGCTGCGTTCGCTCATCGCTGGTTCCTGTCTGTTCGTTCTCGACCGTGCCATGCATGAGATCCCGGTCCCCACCGCTTTGTGACACCCACGATGGGTGACACAGGTCACACCACCGCGCCGTCACAAGGATCGGGTCGCCGGGATCTCTTGCTCGTCAGGACGCCGCGCCAACGACCCACGCGGCACGCAACACCACGAGTGAGGACCACATCATGGAACCCCGTATCGACCTGATGGCCAACGCGCTCGGCGCCAAGATCGCCAAGCGAATCTACAACGTCGCCCTGGCGATCCAGCAGTCGCCGCTACCCCAGGCCACCCAGGACCTGGTGATGCTGCGGGCCAGCCAGATCAACGGCTGCGGTTTCTGCATCGACTACCACACCAAGGACGCCGCAGCCGCCGGGGAGAGCGCGGTCCGGCTCCACCTGGTCGCCGCCTGGCGCGAGTCCACCGTGTTCACCGAGGCCGAGCAGGCCGCGCTGGCGCTCACCGAGGAGGGCACCCGGATCGCCGACGCCCACCACGGCGTGTCCGACCAGACCTGGGCCCAGGTGCGCAAGCACTACGACGACGACCAGATCGTCGCGCTGGTCTCCCTGATCGCCATGATCAACGCGAACAACCGGCTCAACGTGATCGTGCGCAACCCGGGAGGCTCCTACGAGCCCGGCATGTTCGCCGGCATGGCGAACTGACCGGCAGGCCGATCCCCGCCGGCCCAGGACCTAGTCCACCCGGGCCGGCCCGCGTACCTCACCGACTCATCCGGAGCGACGTGCGGGCGACTGCGCCAAGCACTACGACGAGGTGCAGCAGCAGCTCGCCTGCGCTGGTGTCGCTCATCGCCCTCATCAACGCCGTCAACCTCTTGAACGTCATCGCCCGGCCCCCGGGCGGCGACCACCAGGGCCGGCAAGTTCGGAAACGAAGATTCTTTGTTTTGGAAGGAACGTCATGAGCTCAGCGCTTGAAACCCTTCGCCGTGACTTCGGCGGCGACATCATCGAACCGGGCGCAGCGGAGTACACATCGGCCAGTCGCTCGGTATTGGCTTCGGGTAGTCCGGCCTACGTTCTGCGGCCCAAAAACGTCGGTGACGTCCAAGCAGGTGTCGGATTCGCCGCCGGCGAAGGGCTTTCGCTGTCCGTGCGAGGCGGCGGCCACAGCTTCGCGGGCTTCGGCACCAGCGACGACGGCGTCGTGATCGACCTGAGCAAGCTCGTGAACGTCGAGGTCATCGACAAGGAACGCCACCGCGTACGGATCGGCGGCGGCGCCACCTGGGGTCAGGTCGCGGCCGCCCTGGCCCCACACGGCCTGGCGATCTCCTCGGGTGACGCCAAGGGCGTCGGTGTCGGTGGGCTGACGTTGACCGGTGGCATCGGCTGGAAGGTCAGGAAGTACGGCCTCGCGTTGGACAACGTGGTCACCGCGGAGGTGGTCACGGCCGGCGGAGAGGTCGTGCAGGCGAGCGCGGAGGAGAATCCGGAGCTGTTCTGGGCGATTCGCGGTGGCGGTGGCAATTTCGGGATCGTGACCGCCTTCGAGTTCGCGGCACACCCGACGACGGACGTCTTCCACGGCAGGATCGCCTTCCCGGCGTCGGAGGCGGCCACCGTGCTCCAGGGCTGGGCGGACTACCTCCGCACCGCCCCCGAAGAGCTCACCTCCGTCGCGGAGTTCGCCAATCCCTTCGCGGGCGGGCCCGAAGCGCCGGTCGAGATCCGCGTCGCCTTTGACGGCGATGACCCGGATCTCGCGGCACAGGCCATCGATCCGCTCCGGCGGCTCGGCACGGTGATCGACGACGATGTCGCGCTGAAACCCTATGCGGACACGCTTGCGGACGGCGTCACCCCGCCGCCGGGCATCCAACTGGTCACCCGAAGCGCATTTGTCGACAAGGCATCGGTGCCCGAGGTCCTTCGGATCCTTGTTGAGGTTGGGGCAGCGCAGGGGTCACCGTTCATCGCCGTCCGCAGCGTCGGCGGTGCGGTGTCCCGAATCCCCGGCGATGCCACCGCTTACGCGCATCGCCAGGCGGAGTTGATGTTCGTGACCACCATCGCGGGGCCCCGGCCGGTCGTCGAGGCCGCGCGTCCTGCTCTGGAAGCGATCTGGGTGAGACTCGCACCTCACGTCAACGGCGCCTACGCCAACTTCCTCGCCTCTGCCACCGAGGAGGATGTCGCCGCGATCTATCCAACGCAGACCTACGAGCGGCTCGCGGCGGTCAAGCGTCAGTACGACCCCGGCAACCTGTTCGCCCGCAACCACAACATCCGGCCGCAGTGAGCCTTGATGGAGCTCAACCACTCGGTCCGCGTTCGCGTGGGCCGGGGTGGTTCGCCCGACATTCCGGCATTACCGCAGGCCAGCAACACATCTGCGGAGTTTCCCATTCCCCACCGGGAGCCCCGCCAAGGGCTGCGGGAAACTGCTACGGTGCGTACCTCCTCATTGATCTCCCTCACTTCCTGGCTTCCGATCGTCCTGCTCGTGCTGGTCGCGCTGGGTGCGCTGGTGGCCTGGGCCGGGCACCTGGGCCACGGCAAGGCGGTGGTGACCGCCTGCCTCAGAGCGGCCGTACAGCTCGGCGGCGTGTCCGTGGTGATCTCCTGGGTCATCGCCTACTCGGCGGCCAGCGCGGGATTCATCCTGCTCATGTACGGCGTCGCCACGTTCACCGCCGGGCGCCGCATCGCGGGCGGCCGGGAGCTGTGGCTGGCCGGAGTGCCGATCGCGGCCGGAACCGCGCCGGTGCTGGCCGTCCTGATGACGAGCGGCGCGATCTCCACGGACGGGATCGTCGTCATCCCCGTCGCCGGGATCCTGCTGGGCGGGTGCCTGACCGCCACGACCCTGGCCGGCAGGCGGGCGCTGGACGAGCTGGCCCAGCGCAAGGGCGAGGTGGAGGCGGCCCTCGCGCTGGGGTTCACGCCGCGCGACGCCGCGCTGGAGATCTGCCGTCCGGCGGCCGCCCAGGCGCTGGTGCCCGCGCTGGACCAGACCAGGACCGTGGGGCTGGTCACGCTGCCCGGGGCGTTCGTGGGCATGCTGATCGGCGGGGCGAGCCCGATCGAGGCGGGAGTCGTGCAGCTCGTGGTGCTGGTGGCGCTGCTGGCGGCTGAGGCCGTGGCGATCCTGGTGACGGTGGAGATCGCCGCCCGCGGCGGCTTCACCCGCTGACGGCCGGACTACGCAACGGACGCCATGCATCGTGGGGCAGCCGAGATGGCGGGAAACGCACGCACGGGGCAACCCGGTCGCCCGAGGAGGCGAAGCACACGGGATTGACGGGACGTCTGGTCCGTTCGTAGCGTTTCTACCGCGACCCCGCCAACGTGCAGCAGCGTTTCCTGCGCGACCCGCCACAGCCACGGAGGAGCTTCAGGCATGCCTGAAACAGGCCGGCGCGATACCGACGAGGCGCAGCAGCCTGATTGACGCCTCAGGAAGCCCGCGACGTCCTGGGGAGCCGCGCAGAAATCGGCAGGCGCGCTTAGCCGTCGCCCTGCTCTATGTGATCATGAGCATGCCCATCGACGGGTGGGCTGCCCGAGTCCCCGACGTGCGCCGGCAGGTGGGCGCGGACGACACCCTCTGGGGCTTGGCGAACACCGTGCCGAGCGTCGGAAACATCATCGGGCTCTGCACGATCGCACTCTTGGCAGGGCGCGTCGGTAACCGCCTGCTCGCCGTCGTGGGGCGCAGTGTTGCTGCTCAGCATCCTGGCGGGACGAGTCCGATATGCCAATGGCTAGGTGAAATGCACCCGGCTCGGAGCTGGACAATGCGGCACTGTGGCAGGCACTGATGCTTCCGGGTTGAATCGGTGGCGGAGGAATACCGCGCGGCCTGCTCCCATGAGCCGCCTTCCCATGCGGGCGCGGTCCTCCACCCACCGTGTCAGGGGAAAGGCCGCCGGTGACACACGACGCAGACCTGGCCTTCGCTCACAGGCTCGCCGATCAGGCGCGGGCTCTCGCGCTGCGTCATCTCGCAGCGGTGGTGATACCTGCAGAGACCAAGATCGACGGCAGCGTCGTCACAGAAGCTGATCGGGAGATCGAAACCACGCTGCGCTCAACGATCGGCCGAGAGCGTCCCGGTGATGCGTTCCTCGGTGAAGAATTCGGCGCCTACGGCAGCA
Organism: Nonomuraea sp. NPDC049480; assembly: GCF_044465905.1. Lineage (NCBI taxonomy): Bacteria > Bacillati > Actinomycetota > Actinomycetes > Streptosporangiales > Streptosporangiaceae > Nonomuraea > Nonomuraea sp. NPDC049480. The sequence goes on along the minus strand of NZ_JBITMD010000042.1, from coordinate 43,389 downwards.
GCCAGGGCGCCCGGCGCTGGATCGTGGACGCCATCGACGGAACCGCCAGCTTCCTGGCGGGCGAGCCAGAGTGGAGCACTCTGATCGCTCTCGAAGACCATGGGACCGTGGCGCTGGGACTGGTCTCCGCCCCGGCGCTTCACCGACGCTGGTGGGCCACACCTGGTGGCGGAGCCTGGTCACGCTCCATCGATACGACCGTCGTCACGCCCGAGAAACTGGCGGTCACCACATCCGCAGCCCTCAAGAACGCCGCCGTGGGCATCTGGCCGCCACCACATCGGCTCACGACAGCAGGCAGGACCATCGCCGCAGCGGTGGCCGCCAGAGCCGAACGGGTTCTGCCGCACGTGGATTGGACCCGTACGTCCGTGCCGCCGTTCCCGCCACTCAAGCCGTCGGCGGGCTCAGGAACCTGTCACGGCGCGCTCCTGGTCGCCACCGGCCGGCTGGACGCCTTCCTCCTGCTCGGCGCGGGCCGCTGGGACCTTGCCGCGGCGATCCCCATCGTCGAAGAGGCGGGTGGGGCATTCAGCGAACTAGCCGATGATCTGCTCATCGGCAGCAGCGTCGCCGTGTTCACCAACACCCGCCTGCACGAACAGGTGCTGGATGTGATCCGTTCCAGCTTGACCTGCTCCCCGCCCTGAAGCTTCAGCCCTGGGGTCGTTGACCAAGGCGGGATCTTTATCCCCGCTGCTGGCCAACATCGCCCTGACAGCGCTGGACGAGCACTTCGCCCGGCAATGGCAACAGGAGATGAGCACCTGGCGGCAGCGGAACCGGCGCAGAACCCGAGGCCAGGGCAACTGGAGACTCATCAGATTCGCTGATGACTTCGTCCTGAGGTGTCGGGCGACCGGCACCATGCCGAGGAACTGCGGGAGGAAGCGGCCGGGGTGCTCGCCCCGTCGGGGCTGCGGCTGGCTCCGGACAAGACCCGCGTGGTCCACATCGACGAGGGCTTCGACTTCCTTGGGCACCACATCCGCCGTCTGCGGAAACGAGGAACCTCGAAGTACTACGTCTACACCAAGCCGTCCAAGAAGGCCGTCCAGACGGTCAAGGACAAGGTGTCGGCGAAAACCCACAGGTCAACCCGCAATCAGGATCCGGCCGAGCTGATCCTCAGCCTGAACCGGATGCTGCGGGGATGGGCGAACTACTTCCGGCACGGAGTATCCAAGGCGATCTTCAACGCGATCGACGCCTTCACCTGGGGGCGGTTGATGCGCTGGATCCGCCGCAAATACGCGGGCAAGGCCCGGCTCGGCATGTCCGAGTTCCGACGTCGCTTCTGCGACAGAGGCTGGAGGATCGCTTATCAGGGAGTCGCCTTCACCGGCACATCCAGCGTCTCGGTGAAGCGCTACCGCTATCGCGGCGGCAACATTGCGACCCCATTGACCCCCAACCCGGCAGCTGCTGACAGCTGACCGGCGGGCAAGGCACGTGGAGCGCCCGGTGCGTGGAGACGCGCACGCCGGGTGCGGCGGGCGGGCCGGGGAAACCCACCGTGAGCAGTCACGGCAGGGCGCCCCGGTCCGACCCAACCCGGCACCCCTGGAGATCCTGTCTTGCGTTTTCTTCACTTACCCCTTGTGTTGAGATGACTACTCTAGGTATTCATGGAGGGTGCTGGCCAGCGCTTGTCCGCCGCAACCTCCGTGAAGGAGCAGAAGAATGCGCTTGAAGCGCGTCTCACTCGTCGCCGGCGGCGCCATGGCCGCGCTGCTGCTGTCCGGTCCGGCGGCGCTCGCCGCGGCTCCCCCACCCGGCACTCCCGGAGGCGGGTGCCTGGCCGAAGGCGAGATCGGCCGCTACCTGTCCAAGGAGGGCAGTGCGAAGGCAGGCTTCTCCAGCGAATTCCTCGATGGGCTGAAACGGGCAGGCGTCACGATGGAGGCGATCGAGCCCATCAGGATGGTTGACGGCGGCACGGCCGCCTGGCTGCCGGTCGGCGAGCGCTACGACAACATCGAGACGCCCAGCGGCCGGGTCTGTTACCCCGGCGGCTTCCGGTTCATCAAGGAGTCGACCGGCACGGTCTACGAGATCGACACCTTCTGGGTGCTGTTCGCGGCCGTGGCCGACAGCAAGTTCCTCGCCACCCCGTTCGTCAACGGGAATCCCCGCCTGGGCGGCGAGCTCACCATGGTCAACTTCCGCGTCCCGCCGGCGCTCGCCCCGGGGAACTTCGTCCCGCACAACGGCGGCATCGGTCCGCTCAAGGTCGTCCTGTCCATGGACGCCGTGTGGGCCGACGACCTCAACACCACGCTCGGCACGGACTTCCACGGCGGCCTGCACTGGGCTGACCTGGACATCGCGTGGCGGGGAGCGCCGAGCAGGCCCATCCCGTCCGGCACATCGCTCGGCATGGTCGGGCTCAACGTCGTCGCCAACGCGATCCAGCGCGGCGGGCCCGCGTCGTGGTTCCCGGACCCGCGCAGCGTGTTCTGACCCGCGCCTTCCGCGGACGCCTCTCACGAGGGGGCGCCCGCTCCGCACGCCCGCACAGTCGCGGGTGAATCATCGCAGGTCAGAGCTGGCCTGCAAATCCTCCACCCAGGAAAGGTGATCAGGTATGCGTGTCCTCGTACGCCTCGCCCAAACGCTCGCGCTCGGCTCGGCGCTCTTCCTCGCGGCGCCGGCCTCCCCTGCCGCCGCCGGGCCGTTCCCCCCGATTACGAAAGCGCCGTCCATCGACCCGCCCACCGCCGAATGCTTCAGGCTGCCGTACTTCGGGCCGAAGGGGCACGCGGACTTCGACTTCGGCGACGAGATCGTCAGGCTGATGAACGAGCGCGGCGTGCGCGTCGAAGGCATCGCACCGATGCAGGCCAAGCCCGGCAACAAGGGCATCTACATGCCCATCGGCTGGAAGCAGGACCACATCGACCCGTGCAACGGCGTCTACTACCCGGGCGGATTCACGCTGGTCGACGACACGAGCGGCCACCGGGCCGCCGTCCACGACATCTACCTGCGCCCCGACGGCGCCTACGCGCAGGTCGAGATCGACGGCCAAGGGCAGGGAGAGCAGCTCGTGGCCACGTACAAACTGCATGAGTTCGCTTGGAACGTTCCCACGCCGCGTCCGCTCGAAGGCGGCATCGGGCCCAAGTACTGGCCCTTCTACGCCAGCGCCTACCTGTCGGAGAAGCTCAGGGAGCTCACCGGCATCCAGCTGAACGAGGGCGACTACCTCGCCAACCTCGACGCGGTCGTCCAGTACGTGCCGTGACCCCGCGGACGCCCGCAGTCCCCTGAGAACCACGCGCCCGCGGCCCACGCTGCGGGCGCGCCCCCTGAAGTGAGGAACACGATGCGCCACACCGGAAACCCCGGCAGGTGGACGTGGCTCGCCGTCGCCACCGCCTCGACGGCCGTGCTGGCGGCGACCGTGCTGCTCGGGCCCGCCATGGCCCCCGGCACGGCGACCAGCCACTGGGACGCCCCCCACACGATGGCGAACAAGCAGATCGACGCCGCCGACCTGTACGCCTTCACCAGCCCCGAGAAGCCCGACACCGTCACCGTCATCGCGAACTACGTCCCGTTCCAGTTCGATCACAAGCCCTACCAGTTCGACACGAACGCCCGGTACGAGATCCACGTCGACAACACCGGCACCGGCAAGCCCGCCGTCACCTACCGGTGGACCTTCCGCAACAAAGGCCTGCCGGTGCCCTCGTTCGTCCGCAAGCGCGAGCACCAGGCCGGGCCGTTGGACTCCCTGGTCGAGCAGGGCTTCACGCTGACCCGGCTGCGGCCCGGCCGGCCGGAGGAGACCCTGATCAAGGACGGGTACGTGGCCCCCACCAACATGGGCTCCCTGGTCACGCCCAACTACGGGACGATGCGCCGCAAGGCCGTGCTCGACCTGCCCGGCGGCGGGAAGGTGTTCACCGGCGCCGCAGCCGACCCGTTCTTCAGCGACAACAAGGCGGTCATGCTGCTGCGCTTCGGCCTGCCGTTCCCCGACATCAAGACCGGCGTGCCGATGAACGTCAACTCCATCGCCCTGCAACTGCCCAAGTCGGAGCTGGCGCTCGGCGGCGACCCGGCGGCCAACCCGGTCATCGGCGTCTGGACGACGGCCGCGCGCAAGTCCACCGGCCTGCTCGGCTCCGGCTCGGGGGCCTACAAGCAGGTCTCAAGGCTGGGGAACCCCAACTACAACGAGGTCATCATCCCCAAGAACTCCCGCGACCGCTTCAACGGCACCATGCCAGAGGGCGACGAGAACGGCGGCATGGTCGTCCCCGCCACGCTCGACCCGGAGCAGGCCAAGGTCGTCGCCCCCAGGGCCGGCGCGCCGGCTCCGGCCACACCGCGCAAGGACCTGGAAGAGATCTATCTCACCGGCCTGAGCACCGGGAGTAATGGGCCGATCGATGACGACCTCAACTCCCAGCTCCTCAACCGGGACGTGCCGGGCATCCAGCGGGCCGAGGAACTGCGGCTCAACATGAGCACCCCCGTCGCCGCCAAGCCCCACCAGTACGGCTACCTCGGGGGCGACAAGCAGGGCTACCCCAACGGCCGCCGCCTCACCGACGACGTGGTGACCATCAACCTGCGGATGCTGCTCGGCGAGCCGGCCGGACGCGGCAAGCCCGACGTGGTCGACGAGGACAATCCCACTTTCCTCACCCAGCCCATCACCGACGCCTTCCCGTACCTGGCACTCCCCGGCGTCATCGTCTAAACGGAACGACCCATGACACGCATACGGAGACTCCTGCCCCTGCTGGCCTGCGCGCTGCTGGGCGGCGCGTTGCTGGCCCTGTTCGCTCCCGGCGGCCTGCTGCGCGGGAACGAGCCGCCGCCGCCGCCCGCGGGGCGGTCTCCGGAGGCGTACATCGACCTCGCCCAGGAGCACCTGCGCCGCCACCCGGACGACGCGGCGACCTGGGCGAGCCTCGGCCACGCCTACCTGGAGCAGGCGCGCGGCAGCGGGGACACCGCCTACCACGGCAAGGCGCAAGGGGCCTTCGAACGCTCCCTGCGCCTGTCCCCCGGCGACATCGACGCCGTGATCGGGATGGGGGCGCTGGCCAATGCCAGGCACGATTTCGCCGGGGGTCTGCGCTGGGGTTCGCGGGCCCGGGCGGCGGCGCCGTACCGGTGGCCTTTGTACGGCGTGCTCACCGACGCCTACCTAGAGCTGGGCGACTACGAACGGGCCGAGGCCAGCCTCCGGCGCATGCTCGACGGGCGGCCCGACCTCGCCTCCTTCACCCGCGTCGCCCACGTCGAACACCTGCGTGGGCACGACGACCGCGCGCGGCTGGCGCTGGTGCGGGCCCGCGAGATCGCCGCGAACTCCGTCGAATACGCCTTCTGCCTGTGGCAACTGGGCGAGCTGGCTTGGAGCTCGGGGGACGCGCGGGGTGCCGTCGCCGCCTACGACCAGGCCCTTGCCGCCTCGCCTCAGCATGCGCCGTCGCTGGCGGGCCGGGGCCGCGCCCTGGCCGCGCTGGGCCGTACCGCCGAGGCGCTGCGCGACTACGCCGCCGCCGTGGCCCGCGCGCCTTCGTACGTGGTCGAATACGGCGAACTGCTGGAACACCTCGGTGACCGGGCCGGGGCGGGGCGGCAGTACGCGGTGTTCGCCGCGCAGGAGAAGTTGCTGGCTGCGCGTGGAGTGGGCGACGACCTGGCCGTGGGGCGGTTCGAGGCCGACCACGGTGATCCGGCCGTTGCCGTGCGGCGCCTGCGGGCGGAGTGGAAGCGGCGGCAGAGCGTGGAGGTGGCCGACGCCCTCGGCTGGGCTCTGCACCGCGCGGGCCGCCACGCCGAGGCCGCCACGTACGCCGAGCGCGCCGCCCGGCTTGGCGGGCGCAACGCGCTGTTCGCCTATCACCGGGGCGAGATCGAGCGGGCGCTCGGGCACCGGGACGCCGCGCACGCCTATCTGACCGAGGCCCTGTCCATCAACCCGCACTTCTCGCCCCTCGGAGCGGCCCGCGCCCGCGCCGCCCTCGCCGGATCGGCCCACCCGGTATGATCGCCTCTCAGCGAGTCCGCGCCGCCACGGTTCTGGCCAATGGCGCCCGCACTGCCACAGTCCTGGCCGTCACGGCCTTGGGTGCCGCGGTGCTCGCCGTTCCCGCCGCCTCTGGTGCCCACGTCGCCCAGGCCGCGGCCCCTCGTGCCGACGTCGTCCAAGCCGCCGCCTCCAGGGCCGTCGTCGGTCGATTGAGGCATCCGCTGGGGAACTTCAGCGTCAATCGCTACGACGGGCTGGTGGTCTACCAGGACCGGATCGAGGACGCCGCGATCGTGGACAGCGCCGAGATCCCCACCCTGCAGCAGCGGCAGAACGCCCGGCCGGGCGAGCCGGCGAGCGCGTATGCGCGGCGCGCCTGTGCCGAGCTGAGCGGCGCGGTCCGCGCGGAGGCCGGCGGGCAGCCGCTGGCCTGGCGTGTCACCGAGACGTCCTTCGCCTATCAGCCAGGGGCGGCAGGACTACAGACCAGCAGGCTGACGTGCCGCCTGGCCGCGTCCGTCCGCGTGGACCGGCCGCTCGCCCTCACCTTCGCCAATCACTACAGAGACGACACCGTCGGCTGGCGGGAGATCACCGCGACCGGCCGGGGTGTCCGGATCAGCCAGTCCGACGTGCCCGCGCGGAGCGTGTCGGGCGGGCTGCGCCACTACCCGGCCGACCTGCTCAGCTCGCCGCTCGACATCAGGCAGTCACGGTTCACGGCGGAGCCGGGCACCGGAGAAGACGAGACGGCCGTAGGCGTGCCGGGCGTGGACATGGTCACCCGCTACACCGGCATGCTGGCCGACCGGCTCAACGGACTGCTGAGGAACGACCGGCTGACCGTGCCGCTCGGGCTGCTGGCCCTGCTGCTGTCGCTGGTGCTCGGCGCCGTGCACGCCGCCATGCCGGGCCACGGCAAGACGGTCATGGCCGCGTACCTGGCCGGGCGCGACCGGCGGCTCCGGGACGCCTGCACGGTGGCGGCCACGGTCACGCTGACCCACACGGCAGGGGTGCTGGTGCTCGGTTTGCTGGTCACGGTGACCGCGTCGATCGCAGGGGACGTGGTGCTGGGCTGGCTCGGGTTGATCAGCGGCATCATCATCGCCCTGACCGGCACCGCCTTGCTCCACTCCGCCCTCCGCCCCCGCCACCACGTCCACATCCACACCCACGGCTATGGGGACGTCCAAGCCCACCGCGACGACCACGACCGTGCGGGCGCCCAGCCCAACTACCACGCGGACGCCGAAGCCCAAGCCCACGGCCACGGCCACGGCCAAGCCCAAGGCCACGGCCACGGGCACGGCCACGGCCACGGCCACGGCCACGGCCACGGCCACGGGCACGGGCATGGGCACGGGCACGGGAGTTGGGGGCGGCGTGGGGGTGTGGTGGCGCTGGGCGTTGCGGGTGGGCTGGTGCCGAGTCCGTCGGCGCTGGTGGTGCTCCTGGGGGCGATGGCGCTGGGACGCACCGCGTTCGGCGTGCTGATCGTCCTGTGCTACGGCATCGGCATGGCGCTGACCCTGCTGGCCGCGGCGCTCGCACTACGCAGCCTACGCGACCTCACCCTGACCGGCCGTCTCCACCGCCTGCGCCCCTACACCGCCACCATGACCGCCGCGCTGGTCCTGCTCGTCGGCACGGGTGTCACCGTACGCGCCGTCGCCGCCCTGGTCTGACCGGCCAACCCCGGCCCGCTCAACCGCAGGCATCCCGTTCGCCGAGGCGCCCAGGCTGAGTGTCGAGGCGGCTGAGCAGGAACCCGGCCATCACCGTGCCCCTGATTCTCCTGGGTTGCCTGACATGGCACCTCGCTGGACGCGGGGTGGCTGTGCCCGCCGGAATCGGCTGGGGCCTCGCAACGTGGTGTGTGTTAGACGGCGCCCCTCTTGTGCCATCCCCGTTCTTCGCCGGGATCATCTCCGGGGCACTCATCATCTTGGCAGCGCGGAAGGAAGTTCGGTCGGGAGCGGGCCGAGACCAGGAGATGCACCTCGCGTGATCCAAGCTCGCCCCCGAAGCCGTCCGCCAGGCCGCCAGGCCGCCATCGACAAGCTCACCGCGGACGAATAGTTGCTCACGAGCGACGACTCCGTCCTTCGGCGGGAGTCCTCTTTACCAAGGAGGCAAAGCCGCCCAAGGACCGAGAACGCACGACACCTAGGACTGCGTGACCGCTTGGGCCAGGTGCGGCGAAGTCACGACACGCTAGGAGATCATCCACCATGACCGCCCCAGACCCAGAAGCAGTGCCGCGCCCCAGAACCGCCGTCTGGCCACTGATCCGCGCCGAACGGGCGGTCCTGGCCGACGACCTCGCTCATTTGACCGACGAACAATGGGCGACGCCGTCGCTATGCACCGGGCTGACGGTGCGCGAGGTCCTTGCGCACCTCACCGCGGGGGCGAGCCTCAACTCCGTGCGGTGGCTGGCGGGCGTGATCCGCTGCCGCTTCGACTTCGACGAACAGGTGGCCATGCGGCTGGCCGAGCAATTGGGCGCAACCCCGGCCGAGACGCTGGAGAAGTTCCGCCGCGTTGTCACGAGCACGACCAAACCGCCCCTGCCGGCCATGGCGATGCTCGGCGAGACGATCGTTCACGGCGAGGACATCCGGCGGCCCTTGGGCATCCGCCGCGACTACCCGATAGAGACACTCACCCAGGTGGCCGAGTACTACCATCGCTCCGACCTCGTCGTCGCCGCCAAGAGGCGAATCGGCGGCCTCCGCCTCGTCGCGAACGACGGACGCTTCACCACCGGCTCCGGGCCCCTGGTGGCGGGCACCACCTTGGCCCTGACGATGGCCATGACCGGGCGCACGTCCTACTGCGACGAACTCGAAGGCGACGGTGTGGCGATGCTGCGCGACCGCGCGCGCATCGGCGCGGCCTCCTGAGCCCCCGGATCGCAGGCCACGGGACCGCGTCCGATGCTGCGACAATGGCCGCGTGCGTGACGAGCCGGTGCCCGCAGCCGACCCCAGGGCGGGCCTGACGAGCCTCCGCCGCTACACGTGGTGGACCCTCGTGGGCACCACCGAGTTCTTCCTCATCCTCCTCGTCGGCCGCTGGCTGCTGCGCCCGGACGTGCCGGTCGCGGTCCGGGCGTGCGGTGGGGTCGCCCTGCCCGTCGTCGTGGTGGTCAGCGCGGTGCTGCTGACCCGTCGCCTCGATCGCCCGCCGATTCCCGGCGCGCAGGACGGCGGCACGCCGGTGGGGTGGCTGGCGGCCGGGTGCGGGGCGGCGGTCCTGCTGGGTGCGATCTTGCTCGCCGGCGGCGAGTTCGGGCTGTGGGCGCTGGCGCCGGCGACGATGGCGTCGGTGACCGCGACGTTCCTGCCGGCGGGGCGGCGGTGGTGGCTGATCGCCGTGGCGGCGGCCGGGGCGGCGCTGCCCGGCGGCGTGACCAGTGCTCTGTCCGGCGGTGACGTGCTGTACGCGGCCGCCTTCCCCGCCGGGTTGGTCGCGTTCGTGGCCTGGCTCACGCTCGGCATGATGTGGTCGTGGGACGTCACAGAGCGGCTGAACGAGGCCCGCAGGCTGTCGGCGGAGCTGGCGGTCAAGGACGAGCGGCTGCGCTTCGCCGCCGACCTCCACGATATCCAGGGCCACCATCTGCAGGTGATCGCGCTCAAGAGCGAACTGGCGGCGCGGCTGGCGCAGGCGGACCCGGCGCGGGCGGCCGCGGAGATGGAAGAGGTACGGCGGCTGGCCGCGGACGCGCTGCGCGACACCCGCGCCGTGGTGCAGGGCTATCGCCGCACCAGCCTGGACTCCGAGATCGTCAACGCGACCCGGGTGCTGGCCGCCGCCGGCATCGACGCCTCGACGCAGGTCGAGCCCGCCGGCGTGCGGGCGCTGCCGGACGGCGGGGGGCACCTGCTGGGCCTGGTGATGCGGGAGGCGACCACGAACGTGCTGCGGCACAGCCACGCCCGCCACGCCGAAGTGGACTTCCGCGTCAGCGACGGCTTCGCCCGCCTGCGGGTGGGCAACGACGGCGCGGACGCCACGCCGGACACGGGGACGGGTACGGGGCTGCGTACCCTGGCCGAGCGTTTGCGGGCCGCCGGAGGCGGCCTGACCTGGGAACATGAGGACGACCGCTTCGTCGTGGCGGCCCGGCTTCCGGTCGGGGCGCCCGCGGCGGGCACGGAGGCGCGATGATCCGGTTGCTGATCGCCGACGACGAGGACCTCTTGCGCGGCGCGCTGGCGGCGCTGCTGGGGCTGGAGGAGGATCTCACCGTCGCCGCCGAGGCGTCGACCTCCACCGACGCGGTACGCCTGGCGCGCGAGCACCGGCCGGACATCGCCGTGCTGGATCTGGAGATGCCGCCGGCGGACGGGCTGCGTGCCGCCGAGGAGATCCGCGCCGAGTTGCCCACCCGGATCATCCTGGTGACCCGGCACGCCCGGCCGGGGGTGCTGCGGCGGGCGCTGGCGGCCGGGGTGAGCGGGTTCGTGCCCAAGACCACGCCGGCGTCCAAACTGGCGGAGATCATCCGCGATGTGGCGGGTGGGCGGCGCTACGTCGACCCGGACATCGCCGCCTCGGCGCTGACCGAGAACGACTGCCCGCTGTCGGATCGGGAGCTGGAGGTGCTGCGCGCCTCGCGTTCCGGCGCCTCGATCAAGGAGATCGCCGACCAGGTGCACCTGGCGCCGGGGACGGTACGCAACTACCTGTCGGCGGCCATGGCCAAGCTGGGCGTCGCCTCCCGGCACGCGGCGGCGCACCGGGCCTGGGAGGAGGGCTGGATCTGAGGCGCGCCGGGCACGGACGTCCCGCCGCGCCCGGCGCGGGGCCGGGGATGGGTCAGCGGATCCGGATCAGGCCTCTCTGGTACGCGCGGACGAGGGGGCGCGGCACCAGCAGCTCCCGCCCGTTCACGGTGATCGGCACCAGGTCGGGGACAGCGGCCTTCCACTGGCTGCGGCGGTGGCGGGTGTTGCTGCGGGAGGTCTTGCGCTTGGGTACGGCCACGGTCACCAGCTCGCCTTCGTGACGCCGGGCAGCTCGCCCCGGTGGGCCATCTCGCGGAAGCGCACCCGCGACAGCCCGAACCTGCGCAGGTGCCCACGCGGCCGGCCGTCGATCGAGTCGCGGTTGCGCACCCGGGTGGCGCTGGCGTCGCGCGGCTGGCGGTTCAGCTCGCCTACGGCGTCGGCGCGCTGTTGCGGTGTGCCGGTGCGGATGATCTCCTTCAGCTCGGCCCGCCGTTCGGCGTGGCGCTCCACGACGGCCTTGCGTCGCTCGTTGGCCGCGATCTTGCTCTTCTTGGCCATCAGATCCTCTCCCCCCGCGCCCGGATGCGGGCGACGGCCTGCTCGATGCCGATCTTGTCGACGGTTTTGATCGCCCGGGCGCTGAGGGTCAGCCGGACGAATCGGCCCTCGTTGGGCAGCCAGTAGCGGCGGTGCTGGATGTTGGGGTTCCAGCGGCGCCGGGTGCGCCGGTGGGAGTGGGAGACGTTGTTGCCGAAGACCGGCTTGACGCCGGTGAGCTGGCAGTGGGCGGACATCGGTTCCTCTCATCGCTCCTCGCGGAACGGCACGTGCCGCCGCGCGATCGGGTCGTACTTGCGCAGCGTCAGCCGGTCGGGGTCGTTGCGCCGGTTCTTCGTCGTGACGTACGTGTAGCCGGTCCCGGCGGTCGAGCGGAGCTTGATCACCGGGCGCAGGTCGTTTCTGGCCAATGGGTTCCTTCCGGGTTGCGAAGTTGTGCCATGATAACGACAACGATTTTCATTTTGGCAACTGGAGGTTCGGTGCCCACCCCCGTCGTCCTCGTCGCGGGCCTGCACGGCCCGGCACGCACGGCCGCCGTCGAGCGGCTGCTGGCCGACCATCCCGGCTCGGTCGCCGTCCACCACGATCTCCGCCAGGTCACCGGGGGCCTGGTCCGGCGCACCGTACGCGATGGAGCCGGCGTACGGGACGAGGCGGACGTGCGCCTGGCGCACGGCTGCGTGACCTGCACCGTGCGCGAGGATCTGATCCCGCAGCTGATCAGACTGGCGCCCGCCGCCACGCTGCTGATCGCCGACCTGTGGGACTCGGTGGAGCCGCGCTCGGCGGCTGAGGCCGTCGACTGCGCCGAGGCGCGGGAGGTGCTGCGGCTGACCGGGGTCCTCACCGCGCTGGACGCCGTCGCCATGCCCGAAGACCTGACGTGCGGCGAGCGCCTGGCCGAGGTCGGCAAGATGGCGGCCGCCGGCGACCAGCGCTACCTGGCCGAGGTCCTGGCCCGGCAGATCGAGTACCCGACCGCCCTGGTGCTGCACGGCGGCGACGACGGCGACCAGGAGCTGTCGCGTGCGGTGCTGTCCCACCTGGCCCCTGTCACGCCGGTCCACCCGGTCACCGCCCTGCCGCCCGTCACCGGCGCCGCCGTGTGCGCGGCCGAGCTGGCCGAACGCGTCGAGCCCGGCACCGCCTGGCTGCCCTGCGACGCCCAGACCGACGAGATCATCACCATGGTGTGGCGCGAGCGCCGGCCGCTGCACCCGGGCCGGCTGTTCGAGGCCGTGGACGAGCTGGTCACCGAGTCCGTACGCTCGCGCGGCCGCTTCTGGCTGGCCACCCGCCCCGGCCGGATGCTGGCCTGGGACGCCGTGGCCGGGATCGTCTCGGTCGAGGACGCCGGGCCGTGGCTGGCCGCGCTGCCGGGCGCGGCATGGGACCTGATCTCGCCGACGCGCCGTCTGGCCGCCTCCCTGGACTGGGACGCCGAGTGCGGCGACCGCGTCCAGCATTTGGTCTTCACCGGCCCCGACCTGGACACCGGCCGGCTGCGCACGCTGCTGGACTCGTGCCTGCTCACCGAGCGCGAGGAGCGCGACGGCCGGCGCCTCGACGACCCGTTCGCCCCCATCCTCGACCTGAAGGAGATCGCATGACCCGGGGCGAGATCCGCAGCCGCCGGGTCACGGGCGTCGCAGCAGCAGCAGCAGCGGCAGCCGGCCAAGGCCGTCAAGGCCGCCCGCGAGATGGCCCTGCTCCCCTACGCCACCCGCTCAGACCATGGCCAGGTAGCCGGCGAGCTCGTTGGATGAGTCGGTGGCGATCCCGACATATCCGTCCGGCCGGATGAGGGTGTGACGCACGCTGCCGTACGGCTCTGCGGGGGCGTACGCCCGCACCTGCGGGCCGTCCGGCACCCTGGGCGCGGGATCCGGCGAGAGCAGCGTGAAGTGCGGGCCCCGCAGCAGGTCGAACATGCGCGCCCGGCAGCCGTCGGCCAGGAGCAGCGGCCCGTCGGGCACCCGATCCCCGCCATCGCGGGCCAGCGAAGCGCCCCTGTAGCCGACCTGCAACTGGTAGGTCTCCTCATCGCGCTTGTAGGTCTTCTTGTCGTGCAGGCCGGTGCTGAGGCCCAGCACGCGAGCCGCGATCGGGCGGCGTTCCTCCTCATAGGTGTCCAGCAGCGACCGCGGCGCTCCGGCGAGCACGCGCGCGAGTTTCCAGCCCAGGTTGTAGGCGTCCTGCACACCAGTGTTGAGGCCCTGCCCGCCTGCGGGCGAATGCGCGTGGACGGCGTCTCCGGCCAGGAAGACACGACCGTCCCGGTACCTGTCGGCCAGCCGGATGTTGACCCGGTAGAGGGAGGACCACAGCAACTCGGTGATGCGCACCCCGCGCAGCATCGACCGCTCAGCAAAGACCCTCTGAAAGCCGGACAGCGTCAGATCCGGCGTCACGCCCGGCTTGAGCGGCGCGAGCACCTGGAAGGTGTCGGTGCCGGCCATCGGATACAGCGCCACCATGCCCCTGCCCGGCCGGACCCAGACGTGAATGTGGTCTCGGCCGAGCCCCTCGACACGTACGTCGCCAAGCGCCATACGCTCCTCCTCGCGGGTCTCGCCGGCGAAACCGACGCCGAGCGCCTTGCGCACGAAGCTTCTGCCACCATCGGCCCCGACCAGGTAGTCGGCCCGCACCGTCACCCCCGTGCCCAGCCTGGCCGTCACGCCTTGCGCGTCCTGCTCGAAGCCGGTCAGCTCCGCGCCGTACTCCACCTTCCCGCCCAGCTCTGCCAGCCGTTCACGCAGGACCTCCTCGGTGCGCCACTGCGGATGCATCACCACCATCGGGTACGGCACGGCGTCCGTCGCCGCGGCGGGTTTGTGCATACGCCCCTGATACACCGCCACCCTGCCGATCCGTACCCGCAACGGCGGATAAACCGTCGCGGACGCCAGCACGCGGTCGATCATTCCTAGGTCGTCGAAGATCTCCTGCGTGCGGGGCTGCAACCCCTTGCCCTTCGAACCGAGGGAGGGCTCCGGCGCCCGTTCCACGACGCGGTGGCCGATCCCGCGCCTGGCCAGTTCTGCCGCGAGCGTGAGCCCCGTGGGCCCGCTACCGACGATGAGCACGTTCGTCTTCTCAGTCATGACCCGACCGTGCCAGGCCGCGCTGCCATATCTCTGTCACGCTCTGCCGGAACCGTCGTACAGCGTCCATACCCTGCTCTCGCGCTCTTCGAGAGCTTCCTCAAAGGCGGGAGAAACATGTACTCGGCTGCACAGATCTGGCATGAGGGTGACCCGCCTGGTCGCCGAGCACCATCGCGCGTGAAGCTACTCGGGCCGCAAGGATCAGCGCAACCGTCCAGTACACGGACCTGATCCCCGCCCACACGGGGCCTCGCCGCGCCAGTGCAGCGCCAGCCATGCGCCAAGACACACCCCAAGATCTGATGATGATCGTACGCCGGAAAGACGCGGCATACCCGCTCGCACCGGCTATAGGGTGCGCTCGTGGACAATCTTGAAGCCCTCGTCATCGCCCGTCGGCTGCGCGTCCCCATCGGCGACGCCCCTGCCGGCTCCCACCCGGGCTGGGGAGAGGTGGCCGCCCGCCAGCTTGACGCCGCGCTGCTGAGCGTCGGTTTCAAGTGCTCGGCGGCTCTGCTTGAGCGCTTGGCGAGGTTGCGCGGGGAGACGGTAGTCGATCTCGGCGTGCGGGTCCTGGCCGCCGTTCGCGAGCTCGTGGGCGACCACGTGCAGCACAACGCCTACTTCATCAACTTCCCTCGCAACGTGCCCGACACCGTGGAGTTCTGGGCCGGTCTGCTTCGGGAGTCGCTGCTCGACCCGGTCGCCGCCACACGCGTCCAGCCGGCGACGCTCAACCTGCTCGACCTGCCCGGCTATGGCCGTTACCAGCACACCTACGCCGACCTGCTGGCCGCGCACGCCGAGCTCATTCCGCTGGCCGGCGACCGGGTGACCGTGCTGGAACCGGGCGGGAGCCTGGAGTCGGAGGCGCGCGAGCTCTACTTCTCGCTGGCGGGCTCGGAAGTGCCGCTGTCCGCCGAGGACCTGGCGGCCCTGCGGACCCTGGCCGCGTTCTGCACCGACGAGCCGGACCGCATCCCGGTGCGCGAGAACCGTGCGGTCGTCAACCAGGTGCGCCTGGCCGCGGGCCGGCCGCTGCTCGTGGACACGGTGACCGACGTGCTGCGGCTCGCCTGTGGCTGCTCCGACGGCGACGTCACGCTGGCGACCCCCACCCGGTTCCGTTCGTTCCGCCGGGCAGAGCGCCGCGCGCTCCTGCAGGCCCTGGACGCCATCGCGACCTCGGCCAAACTCGGCGACGTGCCGCGGCACCGGGAGCAGTGGAAGCGGCTCGGCGAGAGGTTGCACCCTGGCGAGTACCCGCGCTTCCCGCGTGCGGCTCACGTCTTCGAGGTGGCCCGTGGGGTGCGCGAGGCCCGCGGACTGGACAGCCGGGTGGAGGCGGCCCTGTCAGCGGGCCGTACCGGCGATGCGGTCGCGCTGCTGGAGAAGACGCCCGGCGCGCTGTTGCGCCGCCTCGATCACATGCTGCGCACCGCAACCGCCCCCACGGCCGTGCTGGAGGCCGCAGAGAAGGCCGTGGCGGGCGCCTCCGGCCGCGTCCTGCTGTCGTTGCGGGAGCACCTGCAGAACCGGCTCGCCCCGGCCTCCGGCCGTGTTTTCGCCAACCGGCACGGCCGGGCGTGGACGACGCCTGACGCCCGCTCCCCGCTCGAGGAGAACATCCTGTCGCGTGCCGTGGTCATCCTCGACGAGGAGATCACCCGGCGCCTGCCCGACCCCGGCGAGCTGATCATCGATCCCGAGATGCTCGACGTCGCCCTGCCGCTGTCCGGCAAGGCCGTCGCGCCCGGGCTGGGCACTCTGCCGCGCGGCTCGCTGTCGGCGGTGGACGGCGAGCTGCTGCGGTTCTTCGTCCACTGGCGCCAGGCCGAGCGGCGCACCGACTACGACCTGTCGGCGCTGATGCTCGACGCCTCCTACGGCAATCCTGAGCACGTCTCGTGGACGAACTACGGCAACGACTTCGCCGAATACTCCGGAGACCTCACCGACGCCGCTGAGGGCGCAAGCGAGTTCATCAACATCAGGCTCGCTCAGGCGACCCGGTCGATCCTCATCCCGCAGGTCCACATCTACGCCGGCGAGGCGTTCGACGAGGCGGAGGAGGCGTTCTTCGGGTTCATGAGCGGGGACGCCGAGCAGGAGGGCCGCCCGTTCGAGCCTCGCACAGTGCGGATGAAGTCCGACCTGCGTGGTGCGGGCCGCGTCGCGCTGCCGCTGGTCTTCCTGCGCGGCAACGACGGCGTCTGGCGGGCGAAGTGGCTGCACCTCTACCTGAAGGGGCACCCTGGCTTCAACCAGGTGGAGGGCAATCGCGTCACGGCTTCCCGTCTGGTGCGCTCGATCGTCGAACGTGACCACCTGCGGGTCCGGTATCTGGCTGACCTGCTGGCGCAGAAGGGTTCGGAAGGTGAGCACATCACGTACATCGGTCTGCAGGCGCCGGCCGATCTGCCGGAGGGCGCCCGGGTGTACACGCCGTCGACGCTGCACGAGTTGATCCCCGCCTGATAGTGTCGAGACGCGAGGCCATGGGAGGGCTTCCTTCTCCTCTTCTTTTGAAAAGAATCTCTAGTCTTCCCGCTTTCCTCGCACGCTGGTCGTGAGGCCATTCGGCAGCTTCCTTCTCCTGGTTCGATTCCAGGCAGGCCCGCAGGGCCTGCTAGGTCATCTAGCTGCCGAGCCTTCCTCGCGGTCGGCCGTCCATCTGCCGGATCGCGGCCGCGAGTGCGGTGAGCGCGGCAGGATGCGTCTCGCGGCACCGACGCTGCGCGCGTCGATCGTCGATGCGCTGCTGGACTTGGGCGACGAACCCACACCCCCCGACGCCGTGCCGTACGCCGAGATCCCCGGCGCGTACGAGCTGATCACACCGACCTTCCGCACGCTCTACACCCACGGCCCGGACAATCCAGATCATGTATCGGTATGGGTACTCCACATCAACACCTGAGCGACGGAAGGCGTTGAGAGCATCCAGGGTCGCGGCGCGGTCGCGGTCTGCGGCCCGGTGCCGCACTTGCTCGTTGCGGGCCAGGTCCTGCCACAGTCGTACCTGCTCCGGCGTGGGCGCGTGTTCGAACTTCCGGCCTCCCGTGCGGGCGACGCCGCCGTCGGCCAGCAGGCGGCCGGTCGCGTGCGCCTCCCGTAAAGCCGCCGCCGCCTGATCGATCATCTCGCCCACGGAGCACAAATCAAGGATGCCTCCACTGAGATGCTTGATGGCCATGCCGAGACTCTGCTGCGGGGACAAGGCGTGCCCCAGCGTGACCACGTCGGAGGGACGCTCGCCATCATCGCGGAGAGGCTGAGCCCCGCTCGCACCGCGAACGGGACACCAGCGAGCCGCACCCACATGTCTCCGCCCAGGTCCTCGAATCGCTCGCCCGCGTGCTTCGACTCGACGACGACGCGACGGCCTTCCTGCTCCGCCTCGGCGCCGACAGACCCCGGCGGCCCCGGCGCCGTCCCCGGAAGGAGACCGTCCCCGCGGGCGTCGCCAAGCTTGTCGCCATGCTGCCGCTGCCCGCGTACGTCGCCGCGGGCATGGTCGCCGGCTTCCGCGAGTCCGTCGGCACCGACACGGACGACCCCCGCTACATCGAGCTCGTCGGCGAGCTCCGCCTCGCCAGTCCCCTCTTCAGCCGCCTCCGGGCCCCGGCACCGACAACGCCGACGAACTAACCCTCCTCGCCTCCGTCACCCAGACACCGGCTGCGCGCCAAGGTACGACCACCAGCCACCAGGGCGCCAGAGCGGCGGCTCGGTAGGAGGGCGGCCACCTGAACCCGGTGGTGCCGCGCATCCTCCACCTCATCCATGAGCGCCGTCCAGGGCAAGTCAGGCACCGGCCGCACGAGCCGGCGCAGGCGTGTCCCATCGGCACGGATGCAGCTGGTACGTCGTCTGCAAGTCGGCGGCAAGTCTGGTCCGGCACGGTGATTCCTTGAGCCGAACGCCGACAGGAGGCACCATGGCGATCGAACCACCGCGACGACACGTTGCCGAGTCGCTGCGCGGCCTCTGCGGTGGCGCGGTGCTGCTGCCCGGCGACCACGGCTACGACGCGGCGAGGGCGGCCGGGAACCTCACTCTCCACCAGCGGCCGGCCGCCGTCGCCTATCCAGTCGACCATGCCGAGGTCGCCGACGTGGTGCGGGCCGGGGCGCAGGCAGGGCTCCGGGTCGCGCCACAGGGCACCGGTCACAACGCCGGGCCACTCGGCGACCTTCACGACGTCATCGTCCTGCGCACATCGGGGATGATGCGGGTCGCCGTCGACGCCGGCGCCACCCGTGCCCGCGTACAGGCGGGCGCGCGATGGGCTGACGCGGTGGAGGTCGCCGGGGCGCACGGCCTCGTCCCGCTGCACGGCGACGCCCCCACCGTCGGCATCGTCGGCTACTCCCTCGGCGGTGGCATCGGCTGGTACGCCCGTGCGTTCGGCCAGCAGTCCACCAGCATCATCGCGGCCGAGCTGGTCACGGCTGACGGCGTGCTGGTACGCGCAGACGCACACCACGATCCGGACCTCTTCTGGGCGCTGCGGGGCGGCGGCGGCAACTTCGGCGTCGTCACCGCGCTGGAGTTCGCGCTCTACCCGGTCCGCGAGGCGTACGCGGGCATGCTCGCCTGGGACTGGCGGCAGACCGGGCAGGTGCTCGACCGGTGGGCCCGGTGGGCCGCCGACGCGCCCGAGACGGTCACCACGTCGTTCCGGATCCAGCAGGTCCCGTCGCACGCCTCGGTGCCCGGGCGGCTTCGGGGCAGGCGGCTCGCCGCCATCGAGGGCGCGGTCCTCGGTGACGGCACGCGGGCGTCGGCGTTGCTCGCGCCGCTGCGCGAACTGCGCCCCGAGATCGACACGTTCGCCACCATGCCCGCGACCTCAGTCATCCAGTTGTCGGCGTACCGTGGTGAGCCGGCACCGGTTGTCGCCGACTCGATGGTGCTGTCCGAACTGCCTCCCGCCGCTGTCGAGAGGTTCGTCGACGCCGCCGGCCCGGGCTCCGGGTCGCCCCTCTGGCTGGCTGAGCTGCGCCAGCTCGGCGGCGCGCTGTCCCGGCCGCACCCGGATGGCGGCGCCCTGTCCTCCCTGGACGGCCAGTTCCTGCTCCAGGCCGCGACGGTCGCGGACACGCCGCAGGCGCAGGCACAGGGGCTCGTCCGTACCCGCGGCGTCATCTCCGCGATGGCGCCGTACGCGACCGGGTCCCGGTACCTCAACTTCGCGACCCGGCCGGTCGACGTCAGCACCGGTTACCACCCGGACGCCTGGAAACGCATGCAGGACGTACGCGCCGCCGTCGACCCGAACCAGCTCTTCGTCGCCAACCATTCCGTCCCCCCGGCGAAGCCGGTCTGAGCCGGTTGTTCGGGTGGTGCGCGTGCGCTGCGGTGATCGCCGCTCCGCACGTGCTCCCAGCCTGGCCGTGGCTTCCACCGGCACCCCGGCCTGGTGGGTCCGCCGGTTCGTGGACACGCGCCTTGACGTTCAGTCACATGTTGCAGCGATCTGTCGACGCTGGGTGTTCCTGCCTATATCGTACCTTCGTATCAGCGCAGGCCACGAACCGCGCGGAAGGGACGAACCATGCGGCCGGGCGGGCAAAACCCCACAAACGACGCTACCGGCCGATCAGGTCTTCACGGCGTGGACCTGAGCACGCTGCGGATCACGGTGCTGGGCGACGTAACCGCCACGCGGCAGGGCACCGCGCTCGACGTCGGCGGCCGCCGCCAGCGTGCGGTGCTGGCCCTCCTGGTGCTGGCCCGTGGTGACGCCATGCCCGCCGATCGATTGATCGACTCGTTGTGGGGCCAGCAGCCCCCCGCGGGCGCCGCAGGCAACCTCCAGTCCTACATCTCCCGGCTGCGGCGGCAGCTGGAGCCGGGCGCCGCCAGGCGATCGCGAGGCTCCGTGATCGTGAGCAGAGGGCCGGGGTACGCGCTGTCGGTCGGGCCGGACACCGTCGATGCGTGGCGGTTCGAGCAGTTGATGCGCCAGGCGTCCGCCAACGGCGATCCTGCCGGCGCCGTGACGGCGCTGACCGAGGCGTTGGCGTTGTGGCGAGGGCCGGCACTCGCCGAGTACACCGGCGAACCGTGGGCCCAAGCCGAGGTGAACCGTCTCACCGAGCTGCGTGAGGTGGCCGGCGAGCAGTTGCTCGCGGCCCGCATGGAGCAGGGCGAAGCCGCCGTGGTGGTGCCCGAGGCCGAGGCGATGGTCGCCGAGCAGCCGTTGCGGGAGGAGCGGTGGCGGTTGCTCGCGCTGGCCCTGTACCGGTCGCACCGGCAAGGCGACGCGCTCGGGGCGCTGCGGCGCGCCCGGCAGGTGCTCTCCGACGAGCTCGGCGTCGACCCTGGGCCGGCGCTGCGTGCCCTGGAGGCGGAGGTGCTGGTGCAGTCGCCGGCGTTGCAGCTCACCACCCTGCGTGCGCCGGCCACCCGTGCGGGGGCATCCGCTCCGGCTCCGGCTCCGGTGCAGCTGCCGGCTGCCGCCCCGGCCACGGGCGACCTGGTCGACCGGGGCCGCGAGCTGGTGGAGCTGACCGGCTGCCTGGAGGAGGCGCTGGAGGGGCAGGCCCGGGTGGTGTTCGTCGAGGGCCCGGCGGGCATCGGCAAGACCCGCCTGCTGGCCGAGGCCCGTCGCCTGGCCGCCGACCGCGGCTTCCGGATCTTCACCGCGCGGGGCAGCCAGCTGGAGAAGGAGTACGGCTTCGGCGCGGTGCGGCAACTCCTCGAGCCCACCGTGGCCGCCGCGACGCGGGAGGGTCCGGCTGTGCTGGCCGGCGCGGCGGCGTCGGCGGCCACGGTCTTCGACGTGGCCGCCGCCGAGCCGCCGTACGGGGACGGTTCCCTGGCGGTCCTGCACGGCTTGTACTGGTTGACGGTCAACCTGGCCTCCGATGGACCGCTCATCGTCGCGATCGACGACCTGCAGTGGTGCGACAGCGCGTCGCTGCGCTTCCTGGCCTACCTCGTACGCCGGATCGAGGGTCTGCCCATCCTGGTCGTCGCCACCCTGCGCACCGGGGAACCGCATGCCGATCAGGACCTGCTGGCCGAGCTCGCCCACGATCCCATCACGGTGTCGATCCGGCCGGCCCCTCTCAGCGTCGCCGGGGTCACCGACCTGGTCCGGGACCGGCTCGGAGGGTCAGCGGACGACACCTTCGCAGCGGCCTGCCATCGGACCACATCGGGCAACCCGCTGCTGGTGCGACAACTGTTGCGCGCACTGCAGAGCGAGGGCGTACGGCCTATCGCGGCCCACGTCGACACGGTGACCGCGATCGGCTCGCGCGCGATCTCCAGCTTGGTCCTGATGCGGCTGGCGCGGCTGCCGCGGACGAGCGCGGCCGTGGCCCGCGCCGTCGCGGTCCTCGGCGACCGGGCCGCGCTGCCGGAGGTGAGCGCGCTGGCCGATATCGCCGAGGCCGAAACGGTGGCCGCGGTGGCCGCACTGGCGCGAGCCGAGGTGCTGCGCGACGACTACCCGCTGGGCTTCGTCCACCCGCTGGTCGCCGACGCCATCTACCGGGATCTGCCCCCCGGCGAACGCCAGCTGCACCACGAACGTGCGGCCCGGCTGCTCGACAAGGCCGGCGCCGCGGCCGAGCAGGTCGCCGCCCACCTGCTCCAGGTTCCGCAGCGCGGCGACAGCTGGGTAGTGGGCATCCTGCGCCGCGCGGCGGCCACGGCCGCCGGCCGCGGGGCCTCCCACGCCGCGGCGACCTACCTCGCTCGCGCGGTCGCCGAGCCCCCGGACCCGGCCGACAGAGCTGACGTGCTGCTGGAACTGGGCATGACGGAGGCCCTGACCGACATCCCCACGGCGATAGGGCACCTCCGCGAGGCCTATCACCTGCTGCGCGACCCCGTGCGGCGGGCCACGACCGCGCAGATGCTCACCCGGACCCTCGTGTTCGGCGGCGCGCCGGGCGAGGCGGTGACGTTCGCCCGGCGCGCCGCCGAAAACCTCCCCGGCAACCTGCTCGACGAGCGGCAGGGGCTGCTGGCGGTCGAGCGGTGTGGCGGCTTCATGCACGACGTCGACCCGGCGATCTGGCGGCGCGGCGCCGAGCCGGAGATCGTCGGCGAGGGCCCGGGCGCGCGGATGCTCGCCGCCGCGCTGGCCTGGGAGACCTTCATCGACGGGATGGACCGTGACAAGGCCGTACGGCTCGCGCGGTTCGCGCTCGCCGACGGGATCCTGGAGGACGCCGACCCGTGGTGGCTGTGGGCGGTGGCGGCCATGGTGCTGCACCTGGCGGACGTGGATACCGCGAGCTTCTGGGACAACGCGCTTGCCCGGGCCTACGGGCAGGGTTCGCTGTCCGCCGTCCTGACCGCTCACCTGTGGCGCGGGCACCAGCAGTGGGCGCGTGGTGACCTTCGGGAGGCGCAGGAAGGCGTGATCACAGCGAGCGAACAGGCGGAGGGCTGGGCGTCAGGCGGGTATGCCAACGCGTACGGGGCCGCGTACGGCCTGCGCGTCCTCGTCGACCGCGGGGACGTCGTCGGCGCCCTGGACCTGCTGGTTCAGGTGAGTGGGCCGTTGCCGCGCGGCGACGGCGGCCGGCTGCTCGGCGAGGCGCGTGCCGTCGTCCTGACGGCGGAGGGTCGCTACGCCGAAGCGCTCACCGCCCTGGACGAGATCAAGGACTGGAACACCTGTGTGGTCAACCCGGCCTGGCGGCCCTGGCGATCGTTGCGCGCCCAGGCACTGGCCGGGCTCGGCCGCCGAGCCGAGGCCGTCCGGCTGGTCGAGGAGGAGCTGGTGCTCGCCCGTGCGTGGGGTGCGCCGAGCGTGGTCGGCCGCACCCTCCGGCTGCTGGGCCAACTGCGCGGCGCAGACGGGGCGGCCGAACTGCGGGAGGCGGTCGAGGCGCTCGCCGGCAGTATCGCCCGGCTGGAGTACGCCCACGCCATGTACGCCCTGGCCACGCACCTATCGCCCGGCGAGGCGGTGCCGGTGCTGCGCCAGGCCGCGGAGATCGCCGGACGGTGTGGAGCGAACGGGCTGTACCAGCAGATCGAATCGGCCCTGGCGCGCGCCGGGGTGACGCTCTCCCCGCTGGCGGCCTCTGCCGCCTTGACCGCCACCGAGCGGCGGATACTGGCCAGGCATCTTGACGGGGAGGACGAGCGGCAGATCGCCGACGCGCTCTTCCTCACCACCCGGTCGGTGCGGACCACGCTGCACGCCGTCCGGGAGCGGCTGGGTGCGACCTCCCTCGCGGGCCTGAGACAAGCCCTCGACACCGACCCGGCACCATCTCGTCTCGCAGCGAGGTCACCTGCCCCAGGTTGACGCGGACGAGCTCCGTCGGCGGAAAAGCGGAGGCCTCGGCGATGGCGTCCGGACCCGCCCGCGTCGGCAAGCCTCACGACGAGGCTGCGCACCGTCTGCGCGGTCATCAGGGCGGCGTAACGGCCTCCGTAGGCCAGAAGCCGGTCGTGAGTGCCCCGCTCGACGATGCGGCCGCCGCGGCGGCCTGCTTGGTGAGTTCCCGCAGGCGCGCGTCGAGCTCGTCGCGCGATTGCAGGCCCACCGTCGGCTCGATCAGCGCCTTCGGTCTCCGTGGAAAGGCTGGAGGAGCGGTTCGCTGGAGTGCTGGGCGCCGGTCGGGAATCCTGGGAGGGGCACGATCGGCGGGGCGTCTCGGTCGGCGAACTCGTAAAACCAGGTGTCGGTGTACGTGGCGAAGGCCTGGCCCAGTTCCCAGGCGGGAGGCGTCCAGTCCTGGTCCGTGCAGAGCTGTGCCCAGGCGAGGCTCGGTGCCGGGAAGCGGTTGAGCGCGTACCGTGCGGCGATCTGGTCCGCCGCGGCACCGAACGCCTCGGTCAGCAGCCGTGGGTGGTTCTCGGCTGTGACCGGGTTGCCGGTGAGACCTCGTGCGGAGCGGCGGGCAATGCAGGTAGGGCGGTGCGGATCGGCGGGGCTACAGCCGGCGGGGCACCAGCGGGGTCGGCGCCGTTCGCGCACGCGCGGATGTACTCGTTGCGTTGTGCCGGGATGCCGTTCTGCGGCACCGCCACTCCGCAGACATGGGTGACGAGCCAGTTGTCGAGGTTGTAGGGGATGAACTCCTGAAACAGCACGATGCCGGCCGAGGCGCGGGCAAGGGCGTGGAGACGATCCCGTACCGCCGGTGACCCATCCCAGTACTGCACGACCGCCTCGACGTCGGCGTGCTCATCGATGGGTGGCGGCGCTCCCGGCAGCACCCGCCAGTGATACAGCAGCGGAAAGGCCGCACTGCGTCCGGCCAGGACCCAGTTGGTCGTCATGACGCCGGCCGCGAGTTCACGCCAGGCACCGAAGCCCGGTCCGGCGAGAGCGGTGAATCCGTACTGGCAGAACGGAGGCAGCCCGAACAGGTTCGCCGTGGACATCACGTCGCCCGCGCGGCGCTCCAGGTCGGTCAGTGGGATTCGCTTGGCGAAGACCGGCACGCCCTCGATCGCTAACAACGCCGAGCTACCGCCGATCCCTGAGCCCAGAATCTGCGCCTGCTCCAGCGACTCGCCGAGCTGCCGGTCACTGTGCAACGCCAACGCGCTCGCGACATCGCTGTATCTGCTGACACGCTCACTTTGAGACATGTCCAACCGTGTGTCTTGCAGTTCCCATGGCAGGCATCCCCCTGATCAACTTCGCGAGGTAGACGCTACACCCGTCGGGGATGGGCCTTTCCGGTTCATTCCGCGGCGATGACCTCGTTGACGGCGGCGCGGGCGGCGGGCTCATCGACGATTCTTGCAGCCGCACCGGCCCGCTCCTGGTGGGCGAGTTGTTACCGAACGACACGCTCACCCCAAGGTCCACCCTGTGATCACCAGTGAACCGATCACCACGTGAGGCGTCACGCCAGACATCGGTGACCCGCCTCTATGCCGACCGGGACCCTGGCTCACGCTCGCAGCGGGAGACGGTCCACATGGCCCTGCGCACTAGATTCGTTGTCCATGCAGGGATCCGAGGTAAAGATCAGAATCGGCAGCCGGGATGACGTGGATGCTGTGCTGGAGTTCTGGCGACTGGCCGCCGAGGGCACCGACCGGCACGACTCGCCCGGCAAGATAGCCGCGCTGTTGGACCGCGACCCCGAGGCCTTGCTGATAGCGGAGTGCGGCGGCGAGATCGCAGGGACCGTCATCGCCGGCTGGGACGGCTGGCGAGCCCACCTGTACCGCCTTGCCGTCCACCCATCCCATCGCCGCAAGGGCATCGCCGCCGCGCTGCTGGCGAAGGCAGAGGCCCGTTTCACCAGCTTCGGCGCCTTCCGGGCCGATGCCATGGTCCTCCACGACAACACACTCGCCCACTCGGCCTGGAACGCCGCCGGCTATGCCCCTCAACCGCAGTGGTCCCGCTGGGTCAAGCCGCTGCCGGCCCGAACAGGCGGTCCAGGTGGTAGTCGATGATCTTGGTGGCGGCCTCGTGGCTGCGCTGCCGGCTGAGGACACTGGAGGTCAGGCCGTTGGCGAGAGCCAGAAGGCCGGCGACTTCGGTACGCGGGTCACGATCGGGGGCGATGTCCCCGGCCTGCTGCGCGGCGGTCAACCGTACGGTGAGGAAGTTTTCCAGTGCGTTGGGCAGGCTGAGCCCGACCGCGGCGAGCGCCGGGTCGGTGAGGGCGGCGGTGTAGTAGGCGGTCCAGGCCATGGAGTCCAGTTTGCTCTGCTCGTCGAAGGGCAGGATCGCGCCGAGGACGGCGGCGAAAACGCCTCGCGGTGTCAGCTCGCCCGCGGCAGCGGCGGCCCGCTGCTTGACGCGGCGGTCCATGCGAGCACCCAGCTCGGTGAGGCCGGATTCGAGCAGAGCCTGCTTGTTCGTGAAGTAGTACTGGACGACGCGCAGCGAGACCCCGGCCTCGGCGGCGATCTCACGCATCGACACTGCCTGCAGGCCGCGCGTGCTGGCGATGCGCAGCAGCGCCTCGGTCAACTGGCGCCGCCGCTCATCATGATCCACCTGTCGGGGCATGCCCGTTTCCTACCTGTTGTTCGTGCTGTGCTTCGGCGTTTGCGGTCCCGGGCCGCGCCTGGCCGGGAAAGGTGAGGATCCGCTCGGCGACCAGGTCCGGAGCTTCGACGGGCAGCGAATGTCCGGTGCCGGGCACGATCTCCACGCGCCATGACGGCACGATGCCGGCCAGCCGCGCGGCCAGCGCCTGCGCGTCGAGCAGCGCGCTGCGGGCGCCCAGCAGCACCTGCACGGGCACGGACACCTCGCGTATCTGCTCGTCGGTGTAGGCGGGCGGGATGGGCACACGCCGGCGGAAGGACCAGCCGACCCGCATCAGCTCCATCAGCCCATCCTCGCGCAGCACCCCGTTGTCCACTACGCCGGCCATGCGGTGTCGCAACGCACGAGGAAGCATGGAGGCGACGGCGCCGGCAAGGGCCCACCGGATGAACCGCCTGGGCAACGGCGCGAAGCCGCCCGGGTCCACCAGCGTCAGCGCCGCGACCCGGCCGCCCCCGCCGAGTTGCTGTTCCACCGCGGCCCAGCCGCCGGCAGAGAAACCCGCGACGTGTGCGCGCTCGGCTCCGACTGCGGCCAGTACGTCGGTGACCCAGCCGCCGACCTCGGCACCGGTCGCGAGCGGCCGCCTCTGAACCGAGCGGCCCGGCTCGCCGAGAGGGTCGACGGCAAGGACCGGGCGCGTGCGCGCCAGCGGCTCGATGTAGCGGTACCAGGCCAGCGCGTTCCCGCCGGCACCGGCCAGGAGCACCACGGGATCCCCCTCGGCGGGCCCGGCCCGGTGGATCCGCACAATGCCGGCGCGGGTCTCCACGTCGATGGCGTCCACCGGCACCGGCCACAGCTCGCCGAGCAACCGGTCATAGACCGCGTAGTACTTGTCACGGGCAGAGTCGCTGGTGAAGGCGGACGGGCGGTCAGGCATGCGCATGGTGACCTCATCTCCCGAATGGATACAGTCGTATCCTAACAAGTGGCCGGCGAGCCCGCGGTGGTGGATCTTCGCGAAGAACCCGCTTGGCTGAGCCGCGTCGTCGCGCTGTCGTTCAGGTTCGCACCATCAGCCCCTACTGACCTTGCTGCCTGGCGGCACCGTGCAGGGGGGCGCGTACCGAGTCTCGGGCAGGGCCGCCAGCCAGGGACCGGCGTCGCGTGCCGTGACCTGCCGGCGACGGCGTCCCAGGCCGGCATGCGCTCGTGGCGGCTGGCCGGCCAGAAGCGGCCGCGGCCGCGTACCGAGCAGGTGGCCGGCTCCTCGGCGGCGGCGAACAGGCGGGCGGGGTGCAGGGGGCGCAGGCGGTGCCAGACGACGGTGGTGACCGCGCCGGTCTGGGCGTCGCAGGGCAGCAGGGCGGTGGCCGGATCGACGCGTTCGGCCAGCTCGCGGGGGCACAGCGCCATCCCGGCACCGGGCGCCTGGTCCGCGATCGGGCTCAGGGGCGGTGGGCCTCGAAGTGGTCAACTCTGACCACGGTCTCGTTCGTCTTCTGGCCGCCCCAGGTGGTGGCGTTGAAGCCGAACTGGCCGGGAGGGAAGGGCGTCCGGTCCACGGTGGACAGGATCTGGACCCCGTTGACCCACATCGTGAGCTCCACACCGCCGGACACCGTCCTGCAGCGCCCCCGGATCGTGTTGCGCACCCCGGGATCCCAGCGGGCGAGCTTGTAGTGGGGCTTGTCCTGGTTCCGCCACAGGTTCGTGGAGATGTAGGCGTCACCCAGCTCACTGACGTAGAACTCGTACCTGTTGAAGCGGTGCCCGCGGCACCACACCCCCCACAGGCCGCTCCCGCCGTCCATCTGCGCGATCGCCGTCATGTCGACGTCCCCGGCGGACAGGGCGCGAGGCGCGGGCGCGAAGATGGAGAACCCGGGCTGCGGGCGCATCACGTAGTAGCCCTGGCCGTACTCCTGGATGCCGACCCCGCTGCCCAGCACCTGCCAGCCACTGGCGGGGTCGTCGAAGTCGTCCTCGACCAGGCGCCCGGAGTCGTACCTGAGTGCCAGCAAGGTCGCGACGAGCGCCGCGCCCGAGGCCAGCCCGGCCGCCCAGCGCCACCCGCGCCGGGCGCGCCGGGCGCGTTGGGGCGCCGGCTCCAGCGTGAGCGCGGCGAGGATCTCCGCCGAGGTCATCCGCTTGGCGGGGTCCTTCTCCAGGGCTCCCCGGACGAGCGGCAGCAGTGCTTCGTCCATGCCCGCCAGATCGGGTGCTCCCGTACGGATCCGGAGGAAGACGTCCGCCTGGCCGGTGCCGAACGGCGCTCGCCCGGTGGCGGCGTAGGCCACCAGCGAGCCCCAGGAGAACACGTCCGACGCGGCGGTCACCGGCCGCCGCTCGACCTGCTCGGGCGACATGAACGCGGGCGTGCCGACCAGATGGGAGGCGGTGGTGAGGGTGGAGTCGGGCAGGCGCGCGATCCCGAAGTCGATGATGCGCGGCCCGGCCGCCCCGAGCAGCACGTTGGACGGCTTGAGGTCACGGTGCACGATGCCCAGCGCGTGCATGCTGTGCAGGCCCTGCATCGTGTACGCGGCGAACGCGTGCAGTTCCGCGCCGCGCAGCGGCCCGCGCGTGTGCAGGTAGTGGTCCAGGCCGGGGCCTTCCACGTATTCCGTGACGAGGTACGGTTCGGGGCCGTCGAGGTCGTAGTCCAGCAGCGGGGCGGTGCAGAACGCTGGAGCGCGCCGGACCGCCTCCAGCGTTCTGCTCGAACCGCCGCCTGCCGCCCGGCGCTTCGAGCAGGTGCGGGCGGAGCAGCTTGACGGCGACCTCGCGGCCGTCCTCGGCGATCGCGAGGTAGACGATTCCCATGCCGCCCTCGCCGAGCTTGGCGCGCACCTGATAGGGACCGATCTCGGGAGGTGCCGTGGCCTCGCTCACCTGGCCTCCAGAAGCAGCCTGATCATGTCCGTCTCCCGCGCGGGCAGGTCGCCCGCCAGGCCGAGCGCCTCCTGCCATGCGCGCGACGCCTCGCCCGGCCGCCCAAGCGCCTGGCAGGCCAGGCCCGTACCGTTCAGGAGGCGGACGTGGAGCAGGCGGAAACTCAGTCGCGCGGCGAGTTCCGCGCCCTCGCGATATCGGTCAAGGGCCCGGTCGGGCTGGTAGCGCCGGAGATGGCCCTCGGCGAGCGACTCCAGCGTACGAACCTGGGCGAAGGCGTCGCCCGTGCGGCGATGAGCCTCCAGCGCCTCCTCCAGGCGGGCTATCGCGTCGTCGAGGTGCTCGGCCACCAGTTCGGCCCGGCCGCGGGCGAGCAGCGCGTCCGCCTGGTCGCGGGCGTCGCCCGTCTCACCCAGAATGTCCGCGGCCTCACCGGCGAGCTCGGCCGCGCGCAGCCCGGCGCCCTCATGGCAGTCGATCGCGGACAGGACGAGGAGGGCTCGAGCGCGCAGGTGCCGGTCGCGCAGTCCGCTCGCCGTGGCCATGGCCTGCTGGGCCGCCTCCCTGGCCGGGCCGTCCTCGTACTGCGTGAGCCGTACGTCGGCCAGCAGGAGCAGGCAGAGCGCGTGACGCTGGCGGTCGCCAAGCACCCGGAGCAGCGACTCGGCCTCGTTCAGCCGCTCGGCCGCGTCGGACACGTTGCCCAGGCGGTGCAGGACCGCGCCGAGCAGGACCAGCGTGTCGCCGGTTCCGCGCAGGTCGTTGCCGGCGAGGAAGGCGTTCAAGCACCGGTTCAGGCAGACCCGCGCGGGGGCGAGGTCGTCGCGGGCGAGGTGCACCTCGCCCAGCCGCCGCAGCGTGTGCGCCTGGTCGCGGGCGTCCCCTTGGGCGTTGAAGTGGCCCAGGCACTCCGACAGTGCGGCGTGTGCCTGCTCGAACTCGCCGCGCATCCGGTGCAGGTCGGCCTGCCCGCGCAGGACGAGCGCCGCGCCGCGCTCGTGCCCGGCGCGCCGGGCCGCGTCGAGCGCGAGGTCGCCCACGCGCTGCCAGTCGTCCAGGAACCGGTGGCGCTCGAAGAACACGGCGAGCAGGTGGCCCAGCCGCCAGCATTCGTCCCACAACCGCGCCTCGTGCAGCTCGGTAACCAGGCCGACGAGGAAGGCCCGCTCGGCCAGCAGCCAGTTCACGTTCGTCCGCACGTCCGCGGTGGCGAACGAGCTCGGCTCGCCGGGGACCTCGGTGCCGCCCCAGCCCGGCTCGTACGGGGCCAGCACGAGCCGGACACCCCTGACCCGTTCCATCACGTGACGGGCGAGGGCGGCGAGAATCCGTTCCCGAGCGGTCGCGCCCTCCTCCCGTTCCAGCCGCCACCTGGTGTATCCCTTGGTCAGATCGTGCAGGCGGTAGCGGGCCGCGCCGGCCACGTCGACCAGGTGGGAGATCAGCAGCCCCGCGTCGACCAGGGTCTCGGCCTCGCCGCCGCCGAGGAGCGGCACGACCCAGTCCGCGAAGTCGCCCCCGGGGAGCGCGCCGAGCCGGCGCAACAGCGCCTGCTCAGGTTCCGGCAGCCCCTGGTAGCCCAGCTCGAACACGGCGTGCAGACTCAGATCGCCCGACCGGAACCGCTCGTTCCGCGAGCGCTCGTCGGCCAGCAGCGAGGCCAGGTAGCCCGGTGTCCAGCCCGGCCGGGACGCCAGCCGCACGCCGGCGATGCGCAGGGCGATCGGCAGCCCGGCACAGACCTCGGCCAGCCGCGCCAAGCCGGGGTCGCCGCCGCTCGCGCCGGACAGCGCGGCCAGCAGCTCCAGCGCGTGCTCTCCGGGCATGGCCTCCAGGGCGATCGAGCGGGTGACGTCCAGGCCGGCCAGCGGCGAACGGCTGGTGATGATCGTGGTCCGGGCCGCCAGCAGGGGTCTGACCTGCTCTTCGCGTTCGGCATTGTCGATCAGGACGAGCAGCCCGCGGCCCGCGGCGTACCGGCGGAAGAGCCGCTCCCGTTCCTCCAGCGAACGGGGTACGCGGTCGACGGGGCAGCCGAGCCAGCGCAGGAACTCCTCCAGTGCCGTCTCGGGGCCGCCTCGCCGCAGGTCGGCGAAGAGCATCCCGTCCGGGAACTCCCGTTCCAGCGTCCAGGCGGCGTGTACGGCGAGCGCGGACTTGCCCATGCCGGCGTGGCCGTGGATCAGGATGCTCGCAGGCCGGGGCCCCGGCCTGCGTATGAGCCCGGACAAGGCGGCCAGTTCGGCGGTGCGGCCGGTGAAGCCGGGCACGTCGTGCGGCAGCAGCCGGACGGCGTCGGCGCGCAGCAGCGGATCGCCGGCGCGGATGCGCTGGTAGAGCTGTTCGAGCTCGGGCGAGCCGGCGTCGGCGCGGCAGGCGTCGCGGTAGGTCTCCAGCGCCGCGGCGGTGTCGCCGGCGCGGTGCAGCGCCAGCATGGAGAGCCTGCGCAGGCGGGTGTCGCGGGGACGGGCCGCCACCAGCGGGGCCAGGTCCTCGGCCGCCTCCCGGCAGCGGCCCGCGGCGAGGTCCAGCTCGGCCCGGCCGCACAGGGCCGCGAGGCGCCGCCGTTCAAGGTCTGTACGCAGGAGGCCCACCTCACGCCAGCGGAACCCGTCGCCTTCGAGCCCCTCGAACGCGCTGCCCCGCCACAGTGACAGCGCCTGTTCCAGCAGCGCCCGCGCGCGTTCGGGCCGGCTGTGCGCGGCCTCGCGCAGGCCCTCGTCCACAAGGTCGGCGAAGCGGTCGGAGTCCAGGGTGTGGCCGTCCAGATGCAGGGTGTAGGAGCGCGGGCCGGACACGATGGCGGCCGGGCCGAGGATGGCCCGTAACTCGCCGGCGTAGCGGCGGACGACGATGTCGCTCTTGTCCTGGTCGTTCCAGAGCAGACGCTTGATGCGGTCGTACGTGACCGGGTGGCCGCGGTTGAGCAGGAGGGCGGCTAGAAGGCCGCGCACCTTGGGGGCCTGCGGACCGCGTGCGGCGTTCCCGTCGCGGACCTCGAGCGGTCCCAGGATGCGGATGTCCATGAGCGCCCTCCCATCCCCATGAAACTACGAAAAATCCTGCAATGCGGGTGTTCAGCGGGCATTCAGCGGCGCGCGGCTGAATGCGGACTGAGCGTGGAAGGAACGCCGCTCCGGGACGGTGGAGCCCGTCAGCACCTCGTTCCCAACCGGAGGTTCATCATGATCTTCCTGCGCGTGGCGTCCCTGCTCCTGGCCGCCGGACTCCTGGGAGCCGGCACCGCGGCCCCCGCCCAGGCGAGCCAGGCCGCCCCGGCTCGCTCGGTCGCCATCGCGACCGCTCAGGCGAGCTCCCCCATTACCGTGGACTGCGGCTGGGTCACCTGCAGCCTCTACTTCAGCCGCGGCCTGACCAGGCGGATGGTCACCCCGACGGGAGCGGCGGCGGTGATATCCGGCACATGCGGCCACCCCGCCTGCAGGGTGATCACGATCGGGGCCGGCCTGATCGCCGTGAAGGCCGCAGAGGCCGCGGGCAAGCGCCAGTGCCTGCGCATCCGCTTCGTCCCCAGCACTCCGCCGGTCTTCGCGGGCCTGTACTCCAGCGGGAACGGCCACTGCCGCGGCCGGTAAAGGCACCCGCAAACGCAGACGAGGTCGTTTCCTGCGGCCACAGCACCCACAGAATCCCGGAGGTGGCCGGCGGCATCTACGGGAGGACGAAGCCCTCGAGGAATTTCCTCGAGGGCTTCGTCTGCCTCCGGGCGAACGGCCTCCGACCACGCCGCTGCCGTCAACAACGCATCCACCGGCAGGACAGCCCACACGACGAAGCGAACCTCACAACCCTGCCAGAACGTCGAAAGTCAAGATCCCCTTGCACCGCCTGAACCTGGTCATGGCGGAGTACGGCGAGCACGAGGATGGTGATCTTCCCTGCGCGGAGCTTGCGCCAGCGCGAGCCGATCGCCTTCAGGTGCTGGCGCAGCGCGCCGGTGACGAAGGTGAGAGTTTTGGTGGACAGCGGGCTTGCCGCCGTGTTGCCCCCACCGGGCCCGGTTCGGTGCCCAGCCCGGCTGCCCGGCTGATGTCCTTGCAGATCAGTGCCCGGTCGGTACCCGCCCACCGTCGCGGCATGCGTCAGAGGTCGGCGTCCAGGACCTCCTGGTCGG
The DNA here is from genome assembly GCF_044465905.1 of Nonomuraea sp. NPDC049480. Classification (NCBI taxonomy): domain Bacteria; kingdom Bacillati; phylum Actinomycetota; class Actinomycetes; order Streptosporangiales; family Streptosporangiaceae; genus Nonomuraea; species Nonomuraea sp. NPDC049480. The sequence continues at coordinate 10,001 of NZ_JBITMD010000042.1, read as the reverse complement.
TCATCAGGCCGATCCGGTAATTGTTCAGCAGCTCCTTCGCGCTCCACCACTCCACCAGCTCCTGCGCCTCGCGTTGGGCCTCGGGCACGTCAAGGTCGCTGTAGCGGAACGCGACGACCTCGTCGTCCCGCTGCGCGACCGTCCAGATCTCGCCGGTGCCGGCCGGCCCGGGCACCCATGCGAACCAGCGTGGCCCCCTCTTGCCTGGCGCCGCGAGGCAGTGTCCGGCGAAGCGCTCGCTCTCGCAGACGTCGGCGCTCATCCAGTCCGGCGCCTGGGGCGCGGCGACGACGTCGATCGTCTGGGCCGGCAAGTCGCGGCCCCACTGGTCCGCGTCGAACTGAGCGCCGATCGCTCCTTCACCGAACTCGGCCTTCAGCGGCGACGGCCGCAGGTCGTGGTAGCGGCTGTAACCACCGGCGGCGAGCCAGTAGCCCCACCCGATGCCCTGGTCGGTCGACGGCACCCGGTCGTACCTGTCGCCGACCTCGCCGCCCTCCCACTCGTCGAGGTCGGCACCGGCGTCGACGACGACCTGGGACGTGGTCATGCTGATGCGCTCGTCCTGGGCGATCTCCTCGAGCGTGTCGACCGGGACGAAGAGGTCCATCTTCCGGGGATCGCGCGTGATCGGGTCGCCCAGCCACGCCACCGAGACGGTCTCGTCGGCGCGTTGCAGGGTCACCTCGACGAACCCGCCGTCCTCCTCGGGTTCCTCCAGTTGCCAGATCAGCGTGAGCGTGCCCTCGTCGACGTGTCTGCTCTCGCAGTGCTTCCAGCTCTCGGCGTCGGCGCACGGGTTCTTCGGTCCCCGCTCCGGAGTGACGAAGACGCGAAGCAGGCCGCCGTCGCTCTCGCCGGTGGCGTGATAGCGCAGGTCGGCGCCGAGCCCGCCACCGTGGTAGCTGCGGTCGGCCCAGGTCGCCTCGCGACGGGTCGTGTCGTCGGGTGCGTGCTCGAGGGTCATCGCCGCGATCGCCCGGTGTGTGATCGGGACGTCGCCGGCACCCTCGGCCAGCACCGTCTCGTCGCCGGCACCCTCGGCCAGCACCGTCTCGTCACCGCAGCCGGCCAGGACGACGACGAGGGCCAGGAGAGCCGGGATCGCGAAACGGCGCATCGACTCAGTCTGCCGGATGGGACACGCTTACGAGGCCACGAGGTGCCGCAGCCGCCGCGCCTCCTGCACGAGCCTGCTCGACCCTTTCCGGGCCGCGATTTCCGCCACCTCCGGCAGGTCGGCGCGCACCCCGGCGATCCTGGCCGCCCTGGCGCCGGCCGCCAGCAGGTCGGCCAGCCCGGCGCGCGGCCGCTCGCCGTCCACGGGCAGCACCCCGGGCAGCGCCCCTGCGATCAGCGCCCACACCGTCTCATGCGCACCGGCCTGCGTGGCGTCGTCGAGCGCCGAGACCAGCCGGTTGAGCTTGAGGTGGTCGGCGCCGACCAGGGTCGTGACCACCTCCCCCAGCTCCGCTGCCGGCACCTCGCCGCGGGCGGCCAGCGTCAGCAACGCGTCGGTGGCGGATGCGCGGTCGGCGGCCCGCGCGTGGCCCATGCCGCACGCCAGCGCGTACGCCATGCGCCGCGCGTGGCCCATGCCGCACGCCAGCGCGTACGCCATGCCGGCCCCGAGCGGGCCCTCCCCGTGGGCCAGGTCCGTCAGTGCCTGCGCCTGCCCGTCACCGCTGTCCATCGAGGCGAACAGCGACTCGGCCAGGTGCGCGGCCACGACGTCGCGATGCGACGGCATGACGGGCGGCCACCACGTCGGCATGACCAGGTAGGCCGGTCGCGTCCGCAGCAGCTCGCGGATCGCATCGGGCGCGTCCGGCAGGGTGATCGTGGCGTGCAGCTCCGGCGACGCCGAGCCGTAGCGGGCATTCCCGCGAAGGGAGAGCGTCACCTGCGGGTCGCCGAGCCGCCCTGCGCGCATCCAGGCGGCGCAGGCCCGGCCCGCCTCCGAGGTCAGCCGCCCGGCGCGGGTGACGTCGGCGGCGGGGATCTCGCGGGGCAGCCGGAGCAGGGCCTGGGTCAGGTCGGCGGGCAGCGCCCGCACACCCGCGGCCTCCAAGCGGTCGAGGCGGTCGAGCAGCGCGCCGGGGTCGATGTGACCGGTGCCTGTCGTGGGCGTGGCGAGCACGACGGGATAGGCGCCGCCGTCCTCGAAGCGCGCCGTGAGCTCCCGGGCGCGGCGGACGTACAGCTCATCGAGCGTGCCCCGGGCCGCCGCCCAGCGGTCATCCTTCGGCGGCCCTTCGGACAGGGTCCTGCTGTCCTGTGGGGAGGCGAACGCCAGGAAGGCCCGGAGCAGCGCCTCCACGACGGTTTCGTAGGCCACGTCGCCGAAGCGTCCGAACAGGTGCGGGTCGAACGGGTGCCACCACGGGCGTAACGCGGCGCAGCTGCCCGGGGGCCCGGTGGGACCATGCGCCAGCGCCATGTCGGCCACCGCGACCGGCCCGGCCGGCAGCAGCCGGGCGTAGTCGCGGGCCCGCGCGGCGGCCTCGTCCAGGTCCGGGTCGAGCCGGTCGTGCAGGCCCGCCAGCGGGCTCAGCGCGGAAGGCCCGTCGCGCAGCAGCCGCCCGATGAGCCCGTCGATCACGGCCGCGCGCTCCAGCAGCCCGTCATGAACGCATCACCGTCCGGCGGCCGCACACCGGTCTCCCGGACGAGCGCCGCGGCCACCTCCCACGGCCACAGATCGGCGTGGCGCAGCCGCCGGGCCAGGCGCAGCGCCACGTCCGCCTGCCATTCGACGGGCCGCCGGCGCAGCAGGCGCAGGATGGAGGCCACGTCGCCGTGCCCGGCGCGGCGGCGGAACTCACGCCGCAGCAGCCACGCGGTGACGGCCGCGGCGCCGCTCAGACAGCCGGCGCCCGCCACCAGCAGCGGCGACAGCCGCCTGTCCCACTCCTCCCAGCCGGCCCGCTCGGGCCCATGGCCGGCCAGACAACGCGGCAGTCCGGCCGCGACCACCTTGCGATCGGCGTCCCGCAGGCTCTCGACGAGACGGGCCGTGCGGGTCGCGTCTCCGGCCTGAACGCATGCGAGCAGGTCGTCCCATGCGCGCACGGGGGCGTCCTGCGAGAATCGGCTCACCATGATCGGGACGTTAGCGGGAGCCGACGACAATCCGGCTCCCTCAGTGATATGATCATTTTGTCATGGACAGTCATGACACCCCGCAGCCGCACACGATCCTCGCCGGCGACCCCGACAGCCCCGCCTCGCGCTTCGTCGCGGCCATGAACTCCGGTGATCCGCACGCCGTCGACCATGTCTACGAAGACGACGCCGTCCTCGTACCCGTCCCCGGCCGGCCCGTCACCGGCCCCGCCCGGCTCGCCGCCACCCGGCACCTGCAGAGCTTCGGCCTCCCCATCGAAGCCCGCCCTCGCCACGTCTACGTCGCCGGCGACATCGCCCTGCTCATCGTGGACTGGTCCATGCGCGGTACCGCCCGCGACGGCAGCACCGTCGACCTCAGCGGGACCGCCACCGACGTCGTCCGCCGCGGCGCCGACGGCCGATGGCGTTACGTCATCGACAACCCGCACGGCACCGCCTGACGCGGACCTAGGCCCAAAGACGGGCCCGTACTCCGCCCGCGGACCGAAGCGCCGCCCGGCCGCCCCGGCCTAGCCTCCCGACCATGACGTTTCTCGTGACCGGGGCGACCGGCAAGGCCGGCCGCCATGTCGTGCAAGAACTGCTGCGCCGGGGCCACCGGGTACGGGCGCTGACCCGGGACCCGGCCGGCGCCCGCCTGCCCGGCCAGGTCGAGGTGGTCCAAGGAGACCTCACCGACCCCGGCAGCGTCCGCCCCGCGCTGCGCGGCGTCCTCGGCGCGCATCTGCTGACCGCAGGCGGCGACGACTACGCCACCCTGCGCACCGGCCCCGAACTGGCGGCGATGGCCGCCGAGGCCGGCGTGCGGCGGGTGACACTGCTGTGGAACGGCCGGCCCGGCCCCGTCGAGGAGGCCTTCTCCCACGTCGACGTCGAGTGGACGCGGATCGAGCCGACGGACTTCATGAGCAACACGCTCGGCTGGGCACCCGCCATCCGCGCGCACGGACGGGTGTCCGAGCCGTTCGGCGACGTCCCGATCGCCATGATCCACGAGGCCGACGTGGGAGCGGTCGCGGCCGCGGTCCTCGCCCGAGGCGGGCACGGCGGGCGGACGTACCCGCTGACCGGACCCGAGACGTACACGCCCCGCCGGCGCCTGGCGATGATCGGCAAAGTGCTCGGCCGGGAGCTGGAGTTCGACGAGCTGACCGAAGAGCAGGCCCGCGAGCGCTGGCGGCGGGCCGGCTACGACGCTGAGCTGATCGACCTGCTGGCCTCCTGGCAGGGGAACCCGCCGCCGCAGGCGTCCACGGTGGTGCCGGCGGTCCGCGAGATCACCGGACGGGAGCCGCGCACCTTCGAGCAGTGGGTACGCGACCACATCCACCACTTCACACAATGAAAACGGTTGTCACCGACATGTCATACTGAACCCTCCGAAAACCGGAGGCGGAGGGGCGACAAGCGGCCGATGACCACGACCACCAACCCCCGGCAGCTCCTCGGGCCGCCCTGGGCCTTTCTCGCCCTGGTCGCCCTGCTCGTGGCCGGCAGATTCCTGCTCGCACCACACCTGACGCATCCGGCGCTGCGGACATGGGCGACGGTCTTCGTGGCGGTGTGCGTCCAGGCGATTCCCTTCCTGGTCCTCGGAGTGGCGCTGTCGGCCGCGATCACCGCCTTCGTCCCCACCTCGTTCTGGACCCGGGCCCTGCCCCGGCGGACGTACGCGGCGGTGCCGGTCGCCGGGATCGCCGGAGCGGTCCTGCCGGGCTGCGAATGCGCGTCGGTGCCGGTCGCCTCCGGCCTGATCGCACGAGGCGTGGCCGCGCCGGCGGCACTGGCGTTCCTCCTGGCATCCCCCGCGATCAACCCGGTCGTACTCGTGGCCACCGCCGTCGCCTTCCCCGGCGACCCGTCCATGGTGATCGCCCGCTTCGCCGCCTCCCTGGCCGTCGCCGTACTCGCCGGCTGGATCTGGGCACGATTCGGCCGGGCCGCCTGGCTGCCCGCACCACGCAGAACCGCCGAACCGGGACAGAGCCGATGGGCCGCCTTCCTCGACGCGATGTGCCACGACCTCATGCACGCCGGCGGCTACCTCGTCCTCGGCGCCCTGGCCGCAGCCACCCTCAACGTCGCCATACCCCGTGAATGGCTGACCGCCCTCGGCGGAATCCCCGTCATATCGGTCCTGGTGCTGGCGCTGCTCGCCGTGCTGCTGTCCATCTGCTCCGAAGCCGACGCATTCGTCGCCGCCTCACTCACGACCTTCTCCCCCACCGCCAAACTGGCGTTCCTCGTGGTCGGCCCCATCGTGGACCTGAAACTGATCGCCCTGCACACCGGCACCTTCGGCTCCGCCTTCGCCCGGCGCTTCCTGCCCCTCACCCTCGCGCTGGCCATCGCCGTCAGCTTCCTCACCGGCTGGGCGCTGCTGTGAGCCGCCAAGCCCAGGGTTGGCTGCTCGTCGTTGTCGGGGCGACGCTGCTGAGCGTGTCGGCCTTCTCCACCATGTACGCCAACTACGTCCGGCCCGGCTTCCGCCCCGCGCTCATCGGGACCGGGGCCGTGCTGGTCACGCTGGGCCTCCTGACGGCCCTGCGTCCGCGGCCTGGGCACGCCCCCCGAGTGGCGTGGCTCCTGGCGGCGCCCGTGTTCGCGATCGTGCTCATCACGCCGCCCGCCCTCGGCTCGTACGCCGCCCGCCGGCACCAAGGCCCGCCCCCGCCCGCTGCCGCCTACCAGGGCGCCCCGGCCACCGATCTGACACTCGGCGAATTCATCGCCCGCGCCACCGGCACCTCACTGACCGGCCACCGCGTCCGGCTGACCGGCTTCGTGGTCACTTCCGGCAGCGGCTGGCACCTGACCAGGATGCGCATCAACTGTTGCGCCGCCGACGCCCTCGCCCTCGAGGTGACGGTCGAAGGCGCACCCGCCCCGCCCGAAGACACCTGGGTACGCGTCACCGGAACATGGATCCCCCGCCCGGCCAGCACCTCCGGCACGTACGTGCCCCCCGCCATCGCCGCCACCGAAGTCGTCACCGTCGAACCGCCCGCCGAACCCTACGAGGAACCCCTGTGAGCCGCACCTCCCAGGGGCTGCTCCTGCTCCTGCTCGGCGGCACCCTGCTGCAGATCTCCACCTTCACGACGGACTTCGCCAACTACGTCAAACCCGGCTACCGTCCGCTGCTCATCGCCGCCGGCGTCGCCTTGGCCGCACTGGGCGTGACCGCCGTGGCACTGGAGCGCCACCGCAGGCGCAACGCCGCGAGCCAGGCGACGCTCACCCGCGCCGGCCTCGCCGAAGACCTGCACCTGGCGCGACTCCTGGGCCGCGAACCCGCCGCCCTCGAGCCTCGGGAGGAGCACCCCCACCGCGACGGAGCCCGGACGGCGTGGCTGCTGACCGTCCCGATCACCGCGGTCTTCCTGATCGCCCCGCCCGCCCTCGGCTCGTACACCGTCCAACAGGCCGAGCACACCCCCGCCCCGCCCCCGCCATCCATCGTCGACGCCCACCTGCCCCCGCTGAAGGACGACCGCGTCAACGATCTCAGCATGAGCGAGTTCGGCGGGCGCGCCTGGTCCGACCCCGCCTCGCTCAAAGGCAAGACCGTACGGCTGACCGGCTTCGCCGTCCCGTCGCCGACCGGCTGGCACATCGCACGCCTGCGCATCAGCTGCTGCGCCGCCGACGCCCTCACGATGAAGGTCACCGTCAAGGGCGCGCCCGCCCCCGCGGCCGACGCCTGGGTGCGGGTCACCGGCACCTGGATCCCCGCCGCCCGAACCGCCGTACCCTCCTTGGCCGCCACCGGCGTCGAGCCCCTCCCCGCACCCGGCGAGCCCTACGAGTAGCCCTTCAACGTCACAGGTGCGTCCGGTGGGCGCAGACGTACGCCAGGCAGGCGGCCCGCACGTCCGGCCCGAAGCGCACGGACCAGCCGTCGGGCACGGCGGCGAAGGACGGCCAGATGGAGTGCCGGTCCTCGGCGTCGGCCACGACGAGGAACTCGTCGTGAGGGTCGTCGAAGAGGTTCACGAATCAGCTCCTCGAGTCGGCTCCGCGTCGTCGTGCGGCGAGCGGATCCGCGGCTGTCAGCAGATGCATGGAGGTCCCATCCGCTCAGGCGAGGAGCGGCACACCACAGCTCGATGAGGTTAGCCTTGCCTAATTTGATCGGAAATGTGGTGTCTGTCAAGAGGTGTTCCGTGCCGCCGCCACGGCGGGGGGCCATCACCCTGGCATCACCCCTGGTCAGCGGGGATCCTGGGGCGGGAGAATGGAGCTGCAGAGATCCTGGAGAGGAGGCCGTCATGGACTGGCCCCTTGCGATCGTTCTCGTCTCGGTGATCATCGCCATCACGGTGATCGCCACGACGTTCCTCGCCCGCCCGAAGAGGTGACCGCCGGCTAGCGCCGCCGGAGCCGGAGCCGGTCGACCTTGCCGGTCTGGTTGCGCGGCACCGACGCCACGAACTCGATGTCGCGCGGCACCTTGAACCCGGCCAGCTCCGCCTTGACCGCCCGCCTCAGCTCGTCGGCCGACGGCGCCGCCCCCTCCTCGGGGACGACGTACGCCGCCAGGCGCTGGCCGTACTCCTCGTCCGGCACGCCCAGCACGGCCACGTCCGCCACACCGGGCTGGCGGGCCAGCAGGTGCTCGACCTCCTGCGGGAACACGTTCTCGCCCCCGGAGACGATCATGTCGTCGTCGCGGCCGTCGATGAACAGCAGGCCGCTGCCGTCCCGGTGCCCGAGATCGCCGGTGCTCAGCAGGCCGTCCGCGGCGGCGGTGAACGTCAGCCCGCCGGCCACCAGCACCCTGCCCACCTCGCCCGCGGGTTGCTCGGCGCCATCCGGGCCGGCGACGCGTACGGTGGCGCCGCGGGGCGGGCGGCCGACGGTGCCGGGTGCGGTGCGCAGGTCGGCGGGCGTGGCGATGGAGGCCCAGCCGGCCTCTGTGGAGCCGTACAGGTTGTAGAGCACGTCGCCGTAGGCGTCCATGAAGGCGGCGGCCAGGTCGGGCGGGAGCGCCGAGCCGCCGGAGACGACCACGCGCAGGTGCGGCAGCGGGCGCGGCGGGCAGGCCAGCAGCCGCCTCAGCATGATCGGCACCGCCACCAGCGCCCCGGCCCGCTCGGCGGCCAGGGCGTCGAGCACGGCCTCGGCGTCGAAGCGGCGCAGCAGGACGACGGGGCAGCCCAGCACCAAAGCGGCGGCGTACCAGAGCAGGCCGAGGCCGTGGAACAGCGGCGGCGCGATCAGCATCGGCTCGCCGCTGCGCAGCGGGACGGTGGCGAGCATGGACACGAACGGCTCGGCCAGCCCGGTCAGCGACAGCCTGCGCGGCGCGCCCTTGGGCGTGCCGGTCGTTCCGGAGGTGAGCAACACCAGCCGCCCGGCCCGCCGCGGCGGCTCCACGGCCGGACCGCTTTCCCGCGCCGCCTCGTCCAGGTCGTAGCCATGCGGGCCGTCCTCCCGCGCCAGTTCGTCCAGGTCGGTGACGCGTGGGCCGTCGAAGTCCACTGACGGCAGGTCCGGTGCGGCGATCAGCACGTCCACGTCCTCGCGACGCAGCACGTCCCGCAGCCGTGGCCCGGCCAGCCCCGTGTTGAGCAGCAGCAGGTCGGCGTCGAGCCGGGACACCGCCGCGACCGCCGTCGGGAAGCCGCGGTCGTTGGGCCACATGACCGCGACCGTCCGCCCCGGTCCCACGCCGTGCCGGTGGTGCAGGCCCGCGGCCAGCGCCGCCGCCCGCGCGTCCAGCTCGGCGAACGTGATCGCCCCCGCCTCGTCCACGACAGCCCGCCGCTCCGGCCAGCGCGCCGCCGCCATGGCCAGGCCGGCGGCGGGCGTGACGTGGAAGTGCCGGTACGCCTCCACGATGCGCGCCAGCGCGGCGGGCGGCACCGGAGCCAGCAGCCCGTTGCGGGTGAGCGCGACGACGGCCTCGAGCCCGAAGCCGCCCAGCTCGACCAGCCTTCCGATCATCGGCGAACCCGGCCCTTCTCGCGGAGGACGTTCCCGTACCCGCTCCTTGCCTGAACCATTCGCCTGGCGCGGGTCACAGGGCGGTGGCCACGGGGCCCGGCGTCATCGGCGGATCCGCCGCGGCCCGCGCATCGGTCAGGTGCAGGGTCACGCGCACGGCGGTGCCCAGAGGACCGGTCGTGAAGGCGGCCTCGTCCGACAGGCGGCGGGTCAGCCAGATGCCGCGCCCGCCCGGCGCCGACGGCCCGGGCAGGCCCTTCTCCTCCAGCACGCCCGCGGGGATCCCCTGTCCGGCGTCGGTGACCTCGCACACCAGCCTGCCGTCCTCCCGCCACATGCGCAGCCGCCCTCGCCCGCCGCCGTGCTCCACCGCGTTGACGACGCACTCGTTGACCGCCGCCAGGAAGTCCCCCAGCCGCTCGCCCGCCACCCCCTGGTCGCGGGCGCAAGCCAGGACCGCGCGGCGCGTACGCGCCACGCAGCCCCCTTCGAACTCCACGCTGATCAGGTCCATGCCTTCACTGTCAGCCGGGCCCCGGGCGCCGTCAGTGCCCAAGGTCACAACCCGGAGCAGCCGAAAACCCTGGTCAGCGCCGACGGGATCAGGACGGCGCCGACCAGACGGGGCGGATCTCGACGCCCGCCCCCATCGGGCAGTGCCGGGCGATCTCCTCCGCCTCCGCCAGGTCCGCGCATTCGACCAGGTAGAAGCCCCGCCAGCTTCTCCCGGATGGCGATCGTGGCCGTCGCCTGAAGCCCTGAGGCGCTCAGACTTCTTCCACGCTGCTCGGCTCACGCCGGGACAGATCGATACCGAGCTCCTCCGCAGCGCGGAAGACGTCCTCGTCGGTGTCGCGCATCTCGATGGACATGCCGTCGCTGGAGAGCACCTCGACGTTCAGGCACAGCGACTGCATTTCCTT
>NZ_JBITMD010000041.1:0-81750 GCF_044465905.1 Nonomuraea sp. NPDC049480 | reverse complement strand
TCCCCACCGCCGCGTGGATCAACCCACCGACCCCACAAGCGCTCATAGCGTCCGAATAGCAAGAAGCTGTCTCAAAGATCTTGACAGGCACCGCCGCCGATGAAAGCTCACTGAGCAGTTCGCCCTTGCCCTAATAGCCGCATCCACAATCTAGGAGACCGGGGAGGATCACTAGCGAGAGCTGCCGCGAGATTTCTCCGGACTACTCGCGTCTTCGGGTGGTCGGCGCCGAGCACCCGCTCGCAGTCGGTGACAGTCTGCTGCAGCAGAGGTATCGCGCGGGTGAGATCACCCACCTCGCTGTACGCGGTGGCAAGGTTGTTACGCGAGGTCAGGGTGTCGGGATGATCGGTACCAAGCACCCGCTCGCGATCAGCAAGCGTCTGCTCGCACAGCGAGATGGCACGCGTAAGATCACCCGACGTCTTACAAGCGACGGCGAGGTTATTACGGGAGCTCAGGGTCTCTGGGTGCTCGGCGCTGAGCACCCGCTCGCGATCAATGAGCGTCTGCTCATACAGCGCAATCGCGCGAATAAGATCACCCGCGTCCTGGTAAGCGCCAGCAAGGTTGTTGCGGGAAGTCAAGGTATCGGGATGATCAGCACCAAGCACCCGCTCGCGATCAACAAGCGTCTGCTCGCACAGCGGAATCGCGCGAATAAGATCACCCTCTGCCCGGTAGGCGCCAGCAAGGTTGTTGCGGGAGCTCAGGGTGTCGGGGTGCTCGGCACCAAGCACCCGCTCGCGATCAGCGAGCGCCTGCTGCAGCAGGGGCATTGCGCGCGTGAGATCACCAACCTCCAGATAGGCGAAGGCGAGGTTGTTACGGAAGGTTAGGGTGTCGGGATGATCGGCACTGAGAACCCGCTCGCGGTCGATGAGGATTTGCTCGTACAGCGGAATCGCACGGATAAGATCACCCGCCGTCTGGTAAGCGACGGCGAGGTTATTACGAGCGCTCAGGGTGTCGGGATGATCGGCACCAAGCACCCGCACGCGATCAGCGAGCGCCTGCTGCAGCAGGGGCATCGCGCGCGTGCGATCACCCGCATCCTGGTAAGCGACAGCGAGGTTATTGCGGGAGCTCAGGGTGTCGGGGTGCTCGGCACCAAGCACCCGCTCGCGATCAGCGAGCGCCTGCTCGTACAGCGGGATCGCGCGCGTGAGATCACCTGCCATCTGGTACGCGAGGGCGAGGTTATTACGAGAGGTCAGGGTGTCGGGGTGCTCGGCACCAAGCACCCGCTCGCGATCAGCGAGCGCCTGCTCGTACAGCGGGATCGCGCGCGTGAGATCACCCGCCTTCCGACAGACATAGGCAAGGTTGTTACGGGAGTTCAGTGTGTCGGGATGATCGGCACCAAGCACCCGTTCGCGATCAGCGAGGGTCTGCTGCAGCAGGGGGATCGCCCGGGTGAGATCGGCCAGGTCATACAGATATCGGCCGCACAAGGAGCGGAGTGTCAGGAGCTCGGCTGGGTGGTTGTCATCGGTGCGGAAGCGCCGATAGAGGACGTCGACCTGCTCGACGAGCATCTCAACTACGTCGCGGGCTTCCCAGGCGCGGGCCCCCGTGGGCAGGGTCGCCGCGAAGGCGCCAAGCAGCGCGATTGCCTCGTTGAGGACGGTAGCAAGATCGCCTTGGTGTGCAGCGCAGTCGCGCAGGACCCGCTGGACCAGCCGGTGCATCAGAACCGCATTGCCATCGTCACTGAAGGTGATCAGACAGGTGTCGGACAGGTCGGCGAGCATCTCGCGAAGCCCGATCGACTCGGCGCCGGAGGTGTCACTCAGGTGGTACAGCACCGTCAATGGGATGCCTGTCGGCGACAGCACCGCCAGAATCGCCAGTAGTTGCCCGGCGAAGGGCAAAGTCTCCTCAACTTGGGCGATCGATAGCACGATGGCCTCGGCAGTGCCGGACGGGTATGCGTCTCCGGTCTGGGCGGGCAGATAGTTGCTGAGGGGGACACCGCGCAGGAGAGTCAAATAACCGCTGTAGCTGAGCCGGAGCCGGGCAATCACCGTGGCGGCTTGGGCGAGCGCCAATGGCAGGTGCCCAAGCTCATCCGCCAGTTCGGCGGCACCTGCGGGATCCGTCAAACCGGTGCGCCGATGGAGGAACGCACTCGCTTCAGCGGGAGTAAAGACGCCGACATCGAGCGGCGCGTAGGCGCGTAGAAAGCTGCGATTACGGGTGGTAATGATGACACGAGTGGCGCCGGTGGCCGGGCACCAGCTACGCACCAGTGCCACGTCGGTGGCGTTGTCGAACACCAGCAGCGCTGGCCGGTTCGTGGCAGCCAGCCACGCCTTGGCCCGGGCGGCGGCAGCCACAACGTCGTCATCGGGCCGGCGTTCACCGAGCCGATCGGCTAGGGCGGCCATCCCGGCCATGATCTGTTCAGTGGTCTCGGCGGCGATCCAGGCCACCACCTGCCATCGTGCGGCCTGGCACGCCCAGGCGTAGGAGGCAGCCAACAGGGTCTTGCCCACCCCAGGCGTACCCCCCAGCGCGCAGACCGCGACTGCTCCGCCGCTCTCGCCCCCCCTGCACTGGCCAGCGGCCTGGTCGCCGAGCAGGCTCGCCAGCTGCTGTAGCAGCTCCGGGCGCGGCTGGAAATCGGACGGACGTTGCGGGACGTCGCCCTCGACGATCGGATCCAGCTCCGCCCTGGGCGGATAGTGGTGATGGTGTTCGGCACCGACTACCTTGCCGGTGAAGCGGTTGTGGTGGAACTCGATGTGGTCGCCCTCAGCGCCGCTCATCGCCTTCCGCCTCTGTCCGAACATGCTCTGGGCTGGTCACCTGCTTGCCGATGACCTGGCCATGGAAGGTGTTGTGGTGAAACTCCATGTGGTCTCCGCCGTAACTACGTCCCTGCTCACTTTCTGAGTCACCGCGCTCGCCGGTTGGCTCGGGCGATAGCTCTGGCGGTGTCGATGGCTGCATTCTGGACTGGTCCCGCGCTATGTCAGACTCGATGACCCGCCCCTGTTGGTGTTCGGTTCGCAGCTGTGCTCGCAATGCCGCCATTGCGATCAGGAGCCCAGTGGCGCCAAGCAACATGCCCGTAAGCATGCCAACCACACTGGCCCGTTGATCCAGCACCTCTAGCACTTCCTTCGAGAGGTCCAGCGGGTCGGCGAGGAACCAGATCAGCCCTGCCCCCAGCGAGGCTGCCAATATCACAGCTGCGATGATTGCTACACCACACCACAGCCGCAAACCTGGCGCGCGCTCCACCCTTGCCGTTGCCTTCGACATTTGTTCAGAGTCTCCGAAAGCAGGACGAGCAGGCCCCAGAGTGACGAACCCGTTACCTACCTTCATGCCTGAGGCGGACTGAGTCTCGCCGGATTTCGGGCGACAGCTCGAAGCCTTCGACGCAGATAATTGCCGGAGACGTCAGTCACCTCACGCGGCGTGCAACTGGTCTTCTGTGCACGGTGGTACGCGACGTAGACTGCATCGATTGGGTGACGCGGATGAGTCCGGCGAGCCCCAACGGCGGCGTTCAGGGCGTCGATTAGACGGCAACCAAGCTCGCCGGCTGGGGCACCAGATCTTGGCTGACTGCCGTCTTACGGGGTCCTCGTCTCATGCGGACCCACGGTTGCTCTCGCGATCGAGAGCCGGGGATATGCGGGGGATGATCTTGCCTGACTCAGGCGCCACGTGGGCCATTTGCGCAGCTCAAGCTATCTGAACAGGCGAAGGAACCTCCACTCTCCTAAAGCGGGTGCCGCAGGTTCGAATCCTGCCGGGGGCACGCTTCTCCACCAGGCATTTCGTCCTCTGACCTGCGGTTTCTCTGCCGCAGGTCTTTTGCTTCTCCGGCCCCTGCTAGGCCACTGCGGGCACCCGTATGCAGCCGTAGGACCTTGATCACGGGAGAGATGCGGGATGATCTTGGCGGCATTTTCCCGAGGTCGCTCACAGTTCACGGCCACTCTGGCGGCTGAACAGCCCACCCTTGGATCTCATGATCGGAACATCACCCTCCCCACCCACGGTGCGGCAAGCCACCGGGTGGCTGCTGCGCAACCCCGCCACCCTCACCGATGACGAGCAGAGACATCTGGACGCGCCCGCCCGATCGGCTGGACCAACATCGCCGCCACCGATCACTACCGCAGCCACCCCGCCGATGGCCTCCAGCTACTCGGTTTCACAACATGAGAACACTCTGGCCCTGATCATCCTGGGCATGCTCGCCTTGGCCATCCTCGCGGTCACCGGCGCCGCGCTCAAAACCGAACCCGTCCCACCGGCCAGCTCGGCGCGATCTCCGCGAACGAGATCCGCCGCCTTTTCGCGGTGCTGCCCCGGCCACCCATCGACGAAGATCGCATCCTGCACTGGTAACACCGGCGACGACGCCATCAAGCCCGTGCTCGCCAAAGCCACTACCGGCGGCGACAGCCCAAGATCGATAAGTTCGGCTGGAATATTAAGGAAGCGTGCACAGCAGGCCTAGTGATGCAAACCATTCTCGGTCGTAGAATCGCCCAGCGATTCTGCCCATGATGATGAGGTACTGCTCCAGCTCTTCTGCCGTTGGCATGAATGGCCTGGATTCGAGGTCATCCCAATATGACGTGTATTCGAGAACTTCGAAGAAATCTTCATCGGATACCCCGTCATATGTGTAAGACAGAGGATAGATTTCGTCTATCCCCCCGTTGCATGCGAGTTCAAAAGCGCGATGGCGATTGAGGCTAAGGATTTCCGACGAAGGCATTGCGCCGCTCAGAGTGAGAATATGGGACCATCCGGGTGCATGTCGTGTTATCCAGACCCGTTGCGTCCCGGCACTAGGCTCATATGAGCGCATGGCGGTCGGGAAATCGCATGTCGCTGTTGCTTCCGGTGCAACTTCGAGGCGTCTGGCCACCTCGTTAATGTCTTCGATGTTGACCCATGTCGCCGCGAACGAGCCGTGGAGTCCATGCTCAACCAACAGCTCTTTTTGCCCTTCAGTGGGGAAAATTTTCATATGGAGATTTCGTTCCAGATCGATTCGTTTTATGTGGGAGACGAATGGGGTGGGAACCGGATATACGATCCCCACCCCGTCGATCATAGCAGCTAGCGCCTAGCCGGCCCTAGTCTTCGATGAGCACCCAGAACTTGTTACCCTCTCCCACGCGGAAGTCCGCGTTGAACTTGTTGAGTGCGGATCCGTGCAGCCTGTTGGCCTCTGTGCCTACTACCCGCAGTGAGTAGTTCCCCTGAGCGGTTGCGGCACCTTCTTTTACGGAAGCAAATGGGTACTCGTCGCAGCTCAGAGTCTTTTTGTAAGGCAAGACTAGAGGCCTGTCCGGATTCGGATACTTATCACGCTCGTAATACTTGCACAGGTTGATGTAATAGGGTTTCGCGACGTTCGCCAGCAGCCAGTGGTTCTCCTCAGGAGTTCCCACATCCATATGCAGGTCGATTTGCTGGAAATGTTTGCGATTCTCGGTATTGGTCACCCCTGCCGTGCCTCGCGTCAGCGGACGGCCCGCAGGGGCGTCCCTAGGTGCAGCCCAGTCACCGGGTATTGCTTTGTCCTCCGGCTCTTTGCCAGGAACGTTGCGCGGTGGCGGGTATGACGGTTGTGACCAGTCATGGCCCGGTCTACGCGGCGGGAAGGTTTGCTTGTTGCTGGGGTTCAGCGCAGCTTCGATATGTTCGGTAATCTGTGTCCACTGAGTGTCCCTGCTCTTAGACATGACCCATACGCGCTTCGCTCTGGTGTTGACACAACCGCCGAAGCGGTCCTCGACATCCGGATCTTTGGCGCCGAAGACCTTTCTGTCGCAGCGGAAGTTCGGCACCCATTTGCGGTCGTAGGGACTGTCGCTGCCGTGGCGACGGATGCCGATGGTCTTGCCGCTCTCGTCCAGGACCTTCTGGTTCCAGAGGTACAGCGTGAACGTTCCGTCGTCGGTGTAGATGTTCACGGCGGGCAATATCGAACAGACGGCAACGCCAGAGGCGGGCAGCTTTGGATGGAAGATGGCCGTCGCGTCAGGGTGGGCGCGCCATTCCGATACGTCTGCTGTTGTCACCGCGGCGTCGCCGCAGTCGGTGGTGGGCGAGGACGACCCCTGGTCCACCATTACTTGGATGGGCAGACCGCTCAGCTGACCCGCAGAATATTTGACTCGCCCGTCCTTATCGACGACGGCGAAATCGTCAAGGCGGACGAACATCTTCAGGTCAGTGGGTTTCAGGCTGGTCCCTGCGCCGTCCACCACTGCATTGCCGGTTTGGTCGCCCAGGTAGCTATGAATGATCCAGGTAGCGCGAAAGCGGAACGCGTCGTCGTCGTCGAATGGTTCTGTGACTCCGTCCAAGATTTCGTCCAGGATCTGCTTGCCCCACGACTTCGACGCTGAGGTTCCCGAAGCCGCCCCCCTGGCATTCGCCTTCCGCCAGTTCCCTGAGTCGGGGTCCTGTTCGAAATCCTGGACGTAGAGGTACGCAGACCAGCACGAGTTGTAAGGCAGCTCCCGAATACGAGAGTCATAGTCCGCATAGCCAGTTTCGCTCGGACTTGCCATGCAATCTTCCAGCTTAAGGCGGTTGTAATCGAAGTCGCCGCTTTGAGCCGCAGCCTGGGTCGACGCGGTCTTCTGCGGTGCGGTCGCAGCCACAGGTGCCGGGGCCGTGACCGATGCGATCACACTGGCGACCTCGTCGGCGCTGAACGGGCGTTGGTAGATCTGGACCTCGTCGATGCTCCCGGCCATCGCCGCGCCGATCCGCAGCGGGGCCTGGGCGTTCCAGGCGGGGAAGGACAACTGCGCGGTCCCGGCCTGTGTCCCGTTCAGGTACAGGGTGGCCGTCCGGGTGGTCGCATCATAGGTTCCCGCCAGGTGGAACCACTCATCGACAGGCGGCTCGACCCCCGACAGGACACCCTCAACCGTCGCATCCGTGGCGTCAGCGTTGGTGAAGGTGAACACCAAACCATGCTCGGCGGTGTTGCCCAGCCGGAACGGCGCGTGGTGGGTGCCTCGCTGGTCGGTGACGATGTAGTGGCCGTCCTTGTCGCTCCAGCGCAGCCACGCGGCGGCGGTGAAGCTCTGATCGGTGCGGATCACCGGCTCGGTCGTCTGCGCCAGGGGCTCCTCGCCCGGCTGGATGACGTCCACGGTGATCTGCTGCCAGTCCGACCAGGCCGAGGAGGCGTCGCCGGCGACCGCGCGGACACGCCAGCGCACCTTCCAGCCGTCGGCCAGCGTGCCCGCCGGGACAGCGATGCTCGCCTGAGTGCCCGAGGCGACGTTGTCCACAGCGCCAGCCCAGATCTGGCCGGTGCCCTGACCGTTGGGTGCGGCCGGGTCGTGCTCAATCTCGGCCTCGGCCCGCAGCGATTGGCCGGTCGGGTGAGTGAGGGTGGCCTGCAGCGTTGGGGTGAGCGTGTCGGTGACCGTCACGCCGTCCACCACCTTCGACGGGGTGATGGTCAGGCCGGTGGCGGTGGGCTTGGGCAGGCTGACGGCGAAGGACTGCCACTCCGACCAGGCCGACGCCGCGGTGGCCGAGACCGCGCGGCCCCGCCAGCGCACCTTCCACCCATCGGACAGCGTGTCCGCCGGGACAGCGATGCTCGCCTGGGCGCCGGCAGGGACGTTGTCGGCACTGCCCGACCAGATCTGGCCAGTGCCCTGACCGGCGGGGGCGGCCGGGTCGTGTTCAACCTCGACCTCGGCCCGCAGCGGCTTCCCTGCCGGGTCACTCACCTGGGCCAGCAACGCCGGAGTGACGGTGGGAGTGACAGTGGCACCGTCCACCTGCTCCGACGGGCTGACCTGCAGCGCGCCCACGGCCGGCTCGGAAACCGGGTCCGGCACGTCCACGGCTAGGGCCTGCCAGTCCGACCACGGCGAGCCGACCGTGGTGGCGGTGTTGACCGCGCGGACCCGCCAGCGCACCTTCCACCCGTCGGACAGCTTGTCCGCCGGGACAGCGATGCTCGCCTGAGTGGCCGAGTCGACGTTGTCCACGGCGCCGGCCCAGATCTGGCCAGTGCCCTGACCGGCGGGTGCGGCCGGGTCATGCTCGAGTTCGAACTCGGCACGCACTGGCTGGGCAGCCGGGTCGGTGACCGTGGCGTGCAGGGCTGGGGTCAGGCTGGTGGTCACGGTGACGCCGTTCACCACCTGCGAGGGGGTGACCTGGAAGGCGCCGACCGTGGGGTTCGGCACGTCCACCGTGGCCGTCTGCCACTCCGACCACGCTGAGGTGGTCGACGCGGCGGCGTTGGCCGCGCGGACCCGCCAGCGGATCTTCCAGCCGTCGGTTAGCTTCCCTGCGGGGACGCTGACGGTGGCCTGGCCGCCGGAGGTAACCGCCGGTGAGGCGCCGGTCCAGATCTGGCCGGTGCCCTGCCCGGTGGTGGCCGGGTCGTGCTCGACCTCGAACTGGCCGGTGAGGTTGCCGCTCGCGGTGTCGGCGACGGTCGCGGCCAGTTGCGGTGTGAGCGAGGTCGTCACCGTGGTGCCGTTCACCGTCTGCGCCGGTGTGATGGCCGGGGCGGAGACGGTTGGTTGCGAGGCCGGTCCGCTGGTGGTGATGGTCAGCTTGGGCGGCACGTTGAAGTCAATGTCTTCCGAGGCCGTGAGATAGCGCCAGTTGCCCGTATTGGCCTCGGCCGGCGACTGCACCACCAGGCCGTGGTTGGCGGCCCCGGCGGCCCAGTCCTGGGCGATGCCGGTGACGCTCCACTCCAGGGGCTTGGCACCATCGGCGCATCCGACGCCGTAACCGGCCCTGTTGATCTGCGCGTCCTCGGTGGTCGAGGTCGGCTTGTTCGCCCAGTAGAGGTTGTTGACGTCCCAGGCGCTCGTCACCCGGCGCACCTGCAACCCGTCACCGACGGACGCCCCGCACGCCGAGCTGTCCATGTTGAACAGCGACAGTTTCGCGTCGGTCACCGTCTGGCCCTGCAGGCTCCCGGTGTTAAACCGCAGATGGGAGCGTACCTTCTGGCCGGACTGCACACCGGCGATCAGGATGGCGCTGTCCGGAGACGCCGGCCAGTCCACCGTGTCCGTGCTGAACAGCGCGATGTCCTCGCTGATCGTGGACACCGCCATCGGCTGCATCCGGACCGGGTAGATGGTGCCCGGATCGGTCAGGAACTGGTGGTCGGGTTTGAGCACCAGCTCGGTGCGGCTGTCACCGGCGGCCACCTCGGTGGCGACCTCGGCGCTCTTGGCCAGCGGACGGCGACCCTTGGCGCTGGCGTCCCACATGGCCGGCCGCGCCGCCGAGGCGACGAGCTTCTTGTCCTTGCCCTTAAGCAGCAGCCGGCCGCCCTTGCCCTCGGTCAGGGTCAGACCAGCGTCTTCGACGCCGATCCGCAGCTCCACCAGCTTGGGGGGCCGCTGCCGCAGCACCACCTCATGCCGGAACCCAGTCGGCAACGCCGTCACCACCAGGTCAGCACCTACACCCGCGGCATCAGTGTAGGTGGCCACACTGCCCTTGACCGCCGGCTTCGGCAGCGGCGTCGGCCAGCGCAACGCGTACGACTTCCCATCGGCGGACATCTTCACGAACGGATCCGTACCACCGGCGGACAGCTCCACCAGCGCGCCCTCGGCGAGAGCCTTGGGCCGCAGCTTGCCGCCCTGCTCGGCCAGCGTGGTGTCGATCGGCACCCATCCGCCGCCCTGCCTTGTCCGCACTGGACGCTCGAACATGACGCAGACACAGGCCCAATCATCGCCCAATACGATCTAGCAATCCGAGACAGAGAGACCTCCGCATCCCTCTTCCATCGTATGGCCAGGCTGCACTTTGCTGCCTCCCAGGCAATGTCCAGACGTCTTCTCTGCCCTGCTCCACAGAGACAGGTGGAGGAGCGGTAACACCGTCTAACAAGCGTGCGCGGTGCGACAAGGACCCCGCTACTCTTGCCACCGGACCGGGGACATTGCCGTGGTGATCTTGTGTGCCCTCGCATCACATGGCCTATATGCCCAGCTCAAGCACCTCATGTGCATTGATTGACCTCCGCTCTCCTAGATTGACCTCCGCTCTCCTACAGGGGATGTCTGGCACCACCGAACGTGATGATTTGCCAGGGGACCGGCCCGTGGAACCTACATCGCCATCAGCCGATGGCACTGTCGGCACCGTTTCAAGCGCTACTTACGACTAGATTCGGAGACGGTCGACCCGTCGAACGTCAAACCCCGGCGCGAGATCGCAGCCGCCTCCTCCGTACGGTCCGTTCGTGTCAACATGAGCACGAGAAGGGGCAGGGCTTCGGCGTTCCCGCAGGACACGACGGCATCGCGCAACAGGCTCAATGCCTCTTCCGTCCGCCCCGCGTTAAAGAGCAGCACGGCGGCCCGCCGCACCGAGTCGGCTCGGCCTGCCCGCGAGGCTGCTGTCACCATGTCCACAACTTCCGCAAGGTGTCCGCCCTTGAGGAGCCGCCGCACGAGCTCCTGAATCGCCGCATCGACTCCTTCCGCCGCCGCCGAACGCAGCAGCCGATCGGATTCCTCGTCCCTGCCGAGGTCGCGTTGCACCTGCGCCAGCAAGTAGCGGGCCTTGGCACCATGTAGTCCGATCCCAGCCTTTAGGACCTCGACACACGCCTCGCGCCTGCCTGACTTCGTCAGCAGGTCGGCGAGAGCCGAGAGCGCCTGATAGTCCAGATCGACCAAGCGACGCAGGAGATGCTCGGCTTCGGCCTGGTGGTCGTCCTTGAGCAGCAACTCCGCCAGCAGCAGGCCAAGGCTCGGATCCTTTTCCGGGGCGGCTCGTACATCGTCCAGGACTCGAAGGGCCTTGCCCCTCATGGGCTCATCCTCGAAGTGGCCAGCCAGTTCCTTGATCGCCTGGTTGAACTGGCCGGCCATCATCCGCCGTCGCAGCCGCTCGCCGTCGAATCCGGGACGCCTCTGGCGCAGCAGGTGCAGCAATGCGCTCATTGCCTCGGGGAACGCCGTGGCCGCCCTCATGTCGCGTTCGAGCAGCTGCCACGTCGACAGTTCAGGCCGGCGACGGGTTGGCGTCACGACCGGCTGGCTTTCGAGGAGGCGTCTGATCTCCTCCGCCTCGTTCGTCCGGCCGAGGCGTTGGAGGAGGATGAACAGCAGCCTTGCGGCGGATCGGTCTCCCCTTTGGAACGCTGTCCGGAGCAGTTGCTCGGCTTCTCGCTTCTGTCCGCCGTTGTGCAGCAAGATCGCGAGTTCGCGTTCGGCCTGCGGGTTACCGTTGGCGGCCATGCCACGTAGTGCCTGCTCTATCTCCGTGCCGCGGCGTGCCCGCCGCAGCATGGCGAGCAGTAATCGCTGCGCATGGACGTCCCCAGAGTCGGCGGCTTGCCGAAGCACATCCTCAGCTTCGCGTGACTTGCCCATCTGTCCCAGCAGCCGCCACAGCTGCGACCACGTGGAAACCCTGCCGCGGGCATAGGACGCCCACCACAATGCGAGCGCCTGGGGGTAGCGTCCACGGCCGGAGGCAGATGCGCCCAAACGCTCAAGGTCGTCCGCATCGCCGGTATGGACGGCCAGCGCTCGCCACATCTCGTCGGAGACCGGCGAACAGCGACGCGTCTCACGGCCCTGCTGGTGAATGAAGTCCGCGAGCACGTAGCCTTCGACGCGATTCTCCGCTCGCGACGTCGCCGTCAGGAGAGAGATGCCTCCTCTGAGCGGCTCGCACGCGTACCCCAACGAGTCCTCGAACCATCCTGGCGGAGCGGCGGCACGTTGCGGCCCGTTCAGCGACGCAGCACTGAGCTTGCGCAGCAGTTCGACAGACAGCGGGCTAAGGTGCCCCAACCGGCGTGCGTCGATCGCGGCGTTGACGACCGCCCGTTTGTACGGGTCTGGAGCATCCTCCCATCGGCTCATGAGATCGGGCCCGCCGGACAAGGTCTGTGTGACCCCGTATCCGTTGTCCAGTGCCGTCAGGGCGGTGGCCAATCGGGAATCACGCTCAGCGATCTGGTGCGCATTCTTCAGCTCGGCAGGCGTGAACGCGTCTCGGACGGAGATCTTCGTCGCGAGTTCCAGCAGCGCCCGCACCTGGTAGTGAGAATCGGGCGTGCCCGGCCGCGGCGGCCTGGTGTAGGCGAACCAGTATTCGGGCCACATGGAGCCGATGGCGACGACTTCCGAGGTCACGGCGAGGAGACGACGTATCTCCGCCGCAGCGGCCTCACCATGGTCATCCTCGAAGTAGATCTGGCTCTCGTTCAACCACAAGACGGTGCGCGGCTCGACTCCTGCTTCAAGAGTGGCCAGCAGGTCTGTGGCGTGCAGGGGATGCAGAAGCCTCCAATCAGGCAGGCATTTCGCGATAGCCTCGTAGGCGCTGCGTGTCTTTCCGGTCGAAGAAGTGCCGACCAGCATCACCAGTGCGGGCGGTTCCGAGCTGTCCAGGACGTGCCGCAGGAGCCGATCGTGGTCGCGCTGCACGTACGTCGGGAGCTTCTGGGACAGTTCAGGCCTGTCGATGGCCGGGTCCAGCGCGATCGCCGGATGCACGCCCAAGGCGATCGGATCGCTCTCCTTGACGGTCGCCGTGGACACGACCGTGGCAGGCATACCCTCTGGGGCGCTGCTGTCGGCGGGGCGGGACTGCGCGATCTGGCTCACCAGGGCCGCCCCGACGAGCAGAGCGGTCACCGTCCAGGTGAGCGGGACCCACCACCACGCCTCTATCTCCACGGTGCTGGTCGCCAGGTTGCCCATCAGCCCGATCGCCACCGGAATCGCGACCATCGCCACTGGCGACGCCGCCCAGCGTCTCCGACCGTCCCCGCCCATGTGACTCATCATCACGGCGTGCTGCCCCAATGGACAACAAGCCCCGGCAGGTCGAGCGAACAGGCGGCCACGATGTCGGTGCGGTCGGGGTCGGTACGAGCCAAGGCGAGCAGGTCCAGCAGGTCTTCCTTGGCGTTCCACATGGCGAGAAGGGGATGCCGATGCGGCCAAGCATGCTCGCCTTCGTCCAGACCAGCATCACCAACGCCGACTCCGAAGGCTCCAATCGCGTGATCAAAGCGGCGCCTGCGACGCCTACGGCTTCCGCACCGGCCAGACCAAACGGCTACGCTCCCGCTGCGCCGGCACCAGACGAAACCGAGGGTGCCCTCCACTCCGCTTAACAGCGCCGTCACGGGCGCTCAACAGCAGACCTTGCGCAGTGGACTCTGGTCGACGTATGGAGGACATATGAGAAGCATCGCCTTTGTCGACCGGGTGGAACACGTGGGCACACTGATGGAGCTGACGGAAGACGTCTGCCGAGGGCAAAGCCGTGCTCTTGTAGTCGAAGGTCCACTCGGGATTGGTAAGTCCGCCCTCCTCGATGAAGTCGCACGTCTTACACAGTTACGCACCGCGGAACCGGCTCTCCAGGTGATTCGTGCTAGGTGTCAGGCATTTGTCGGTGAGGCCAATGCCTACGGGCCAGTGATGGCTATCTTCAATGCTCTTCATCCGCCGAGGGCCGCCCGGCGCATCAAGTATGCGACTGTGCAGCATCTACCGGAGCTCGTAGGGTCTCTGCCTATAGTGGGTCCAGCCCTTGCAGCCGCGGCGCAGATCACCCAAGCTGCCATTGACTCCGGTTCTGTGCAGGGGGACAGTTTATTGCCGTACCGGCAAAGCCTCGCCCATGGTCTTGCGTCGGCATTGGTGGATGCTCTGGTGAAATCTGGGCCGGCATTGGTGATGGTCGATGATGTGCAGTGGATCGACCCCAGCAGCCTACTTGTCTTTGACCATTTCATCGAGCAGTTCTGGGGCCATCCGGTGGGCGTTGTGCTGGTTCACGAAACGGATCAGGACAGCGGTCCACCAGCCGAAGGAGCAACTGTCAGGGAGTTCCTCGACCGGTGGCAACTGCGGGGGCGCCTGGAGCAGATCACCCTCGGCGGTCTGCCGGACGACGCCGTGGCGGAACTCGTGCGCCTTTACCATAGCCAGGATATCGCCCCGTCGATTTCCGCCTGGCTAAGCCAGCTCACCGGTGGGCGACCTGCCTATGTCGCTCAGTTCCTGCCATTGATCGGTACCGATGGCGGGCTCGACGGCCCACTGCCAGACGCCTTGCGTCGAGCGGTTCGACAGCCGTTGGCAAGCCTGGAGACCTCTGACCGGGAATTGCTGGTCGTGGCTGCTACCCAGGGATCCACATTCCTAGCTCCGCTTGTTGCCCGAGCGGCCAATCTAGAGGAACAGGAGGTCCAGGACAGGCTTCACTGGCTCTCGCGGGAAAGCGGGTTTATCACAGCGGCGCCGAATCCCGACTGGGCGACCCATGCCGACTGCTATCAGTTCAACAATCTTCTTCTTCAGAAGGAACTGTATGCAGAGCAGAGCCCCGGCCGGCGTCGGCAACGTCATACACGGATCGCCGAAGGGCTAATGGCACTCGGCTATGAACTTCCTTTGGAAGCCCGGCTCGATTGCGTCCGCCACTTCCGTTCGGGCGCCCCGCATCCAGCCTCTGGAACTGAGCACCTTAGACTGGCCAAGGATGTGGCAGTCAATGGTCTGTCCTTTGCGGAGGCGGAGACACTCTGTCGCTTCGCGGTCCACGAGATCGAGCGTCTGCCAGAGCGAGCCTCTCACCGGGACTCTCTGATGGCGCAGGCCGTAGAGCTTCTCCTCAACCTCACCGAGATCCACTGGCAGGCACGGCGGCGTCCCAAGGGCGACGACCTGGAAGGTCTAGCTGCACAGGCAGAGGAGGCGGCTCGCCGCTGCGGCGACCCTGCCCTGACGGCCCGCACGGTCATGCTTCATGGCAAAGTCCTCCTACACACCCAGGGACTAGTGCCTTCACTGGACAGGCTAAAGCTAGCGGTGGAACTCGCCCGAGACACTGATGATTCTCTAGCACTCTTCGTCGCCCTCGCCGAGTACGGACGTCAGCTGCCAAAGCGCGATTTGATCGGTGGCCTCACGGTGCTCCGGGAAGCCCAACGGCTCTACGAGACCGACCCCCGGCTACGCAACTTGTCCGATCCCGTCCTTCGCCACGCCCGCAATCTCACCGACATGCAGTTAGGGGTGAATCTCTTCGATGCGGGGGATTTTGGGACGGCACTGGTACACCTCACCGCATGTGTGGAACACCTCCGCGCGGATCCGCTCAATGCGGAACTCCCTATCGCGCTCAACTACCTTGCTCAGTTGTACTCAGCCATGGGGGATGCAGACGCGGCGGAGAACACCCTGCGGGAAGCTCTTTCCTTCGAGGAGACTCGTGGCGGGCTCAGCGGCTGGCACGCCTACAACAGCGCCCTCCTCGCTCGGCTGATGGCACTCGACCCAGCCCGCAGGCACGCCTGTCAGCCGATGCTTGCGGAGGCATGGCGGGAAACCGAGCAAACTTGGCTGCTCAACCTCGTCCCCATCGTCCGTAACCTCTACGCCGAGGTGCTACTTCTGCTTGGCGACACCGATCCAGTCCTGCTGGACCAGGCGCTGGAACTGGCCGAAGACACCATCAAAGAGACCCGGCGAACAGGCATGATCCGGAGTGAGATCGCGGCGCTGTCCCTGGTCAGCAGGATCCGTCATCTGCGTGGCGAGACTGAGGCCGCCGCAGCATTGGCCCGAGATGCCGTCGACATTCTTCGGCGGATGGGAGACCTACCCGCGCTACGCACGGAAGAGGTCCTCCACCATGCTGCAGAGGTGCTGGAAGCCGTTGGTGACAACCGGGAGACTGTCATGTGGCTGCGCGCCGACGTCCAGGGCCGTGTACGACGTATCGCCGATAGTCTTACAGATTCAGCGCAACGAGCCCGTTACCTGCAGCAAGCCTTGCTCAGCCAACAAATTCCCACCCTCGACGAGCAGCCGCGCAGGACATGATGCGGTGATGGCTCAACACGCGCGGGGCATACGCGGGATGATCAAGCGAGCCGCGAGAGCCTTCCAAGGCATCACTGCAGTTCAAACTAGGTGAACATACAGTTTGATCCGCGCTCTCCTAACCTCGGGCTTTCGCGATGAATTTCGCGAGGGTTGATCGACTACATGAGAAAAGTGCTTCTGAGCTGGGAGGATGGGGCTTGTCTAGAGTCCTGTCCGCACCAGATCAAG
This sequence comes from Nonomuraea sp. NPDC049480, assembly GCF_044465905.1. Lineage (NCBI taxonomy): Bacteria > Bacillati > Actinomycetota > Actinomycetes > Streptosporangiales > Streptosporangiaceae > Nonomuraea > Nonomuraea sp. NPDC049480. Next base: position 65,656 of record NZ_JBITMD010000041.1, on the reverse strand, counting down.
AAGCACTTTTCACGTGAAGACTATCGCCTCCCACCGCACCATCACCGCCTCCGCCGACGGCACCGGCCTGCTGTCGCATGCCGGAAGTCTGCTCCTGCTCAAGACCCTGCACCTCACCGGCCTGGACCGGGCGCTGTCCGCCGAACTGGAGCGCTGGCGCCCCGAACGCGCGATGCATGACCCCGGCAAGATCGTGGCCGACCTGGCCATCGCCCTCGCGCTCGGCGGCGACTGCCTGGCAGACATCGCCCTACCACGCGCCCAGCCCGACCTGTTCGGACCCGTCGCCTCCGACCCGACCGTCTCCCGTCTCATCGACCGGCTCGCCTGCGACGAGACCAGGGCGCTCAAGGCCCTGCGCGCGGCCCGCGCCATCGCCCGCGAACGCGCCTGGGACCTGGCCGGATCCGCAGCGCCCGGCAGCGACGGCGAACTGATCCCTATCGACCTCGACGCCACCATCGTCATCGCCCACTCCGACAAACAACACGCCGCTCCAACCTGGAAACACACCTTCGGCTTCCACCCGATGACCGTATTCGCCGATCACGGCGCGGGTGGCTCGGGTGAACCGCTGGCCATCCTGCTGCGGCCGGGCAACGCCGGTTCCAACACCGCTGCCGACCACATCGACGCCACCCGGCTGGTCCTGGCCCAGCTGCCCAAGCACCGCCGGCGCCAGGTGCTGATCCGCACCGACTCCGGCGGCGGCACCCATGAGTTCCTGTCCTGGCTCACCAAACCGGGACGCCGCCTGTCGTACTCGATCGGGTTCACCCTCACCGAAGAGATCCAGCAGGCCGTCCTGCGCCTGCCCGCAAGCGCATGGACGCCCGCCTACGACGCCGACCGGCAGGTGCGACCCGGCGCCTGGGTGGCCGAGCTGACCGGGCTGCTGAACTTGTCGGGCTGGCCCAAAGGGATGCGGGTCATCGCCCGCAAAGAGCGTCCGCACCCCGGCGCCCAACTGCGCTTCACCGACGTCGACGGATGCCGCGTCACCTGCTTCGTCACCGACACCAACCGCGGTCAGCTCGCCGACCTGGAGCTGCGCCACCGCCGCCGAGCCCGCGCCGAAGACCGCATCCGCTGCGCCAAGGACACCGGCCTGGCCAACCTGCCCCTGCACCACTTCGCCCGCAACCAGATCTGGTGCGAACTCGTCGCCCTGGCCTGCGAACTGCTCACCTGGATGCAGATGCTCGCCCTGCCCGGCACCGCCGCCCGCGGCTACGAGCCCAAACGCCTGCGCCTACGACTGTTCGCCGTGGCCGGACGGCTGGTCCGCGGCGGCCGGCGCGTACGCCTGCGCCTGGCCGCCCGATGGCCCTGGGCCCGTGACATCCTCACCGCCCTGACCCGCCTGCAAGCCCTGCCGGCCCCACCTTGACCAGACACAAGCCGCCCCTACGACCAAGAAAGGACACCCGCGGGCCCGTGGAACCCCGCCCACCCGACGCGACAGCCGGGCCAGCGGACTGACCACCACCCGCAATCAACCCTCAGCCGGACCGCTCAGCCGACCAATCCTTGATCACGAAAGATCGAGGCTAAAGCGGGTGCCGCAGGTTCGAATCCTGCCGGGGGCACTCTTCGCACCAGGCATATAGCCATCTGACCTGCGGTTCTCTGCCGCAGGTCTTTTGCTTGTTAGGCAGCCGTGGGCGTCAGCATGCAGCCCTAGGACCTTGATCGGGGGACATGCGGGGTTCGAACATCGGCCACGATGCCGACTATGCCAAAAATGCACAATAACCAGCCTATGAGCATCTCTGCTCCTACTCGTGCCCTTTAGAGCAGGCTAAGCGCTCTCTTACCTCGACAATCGCTCGCGAGATCCGTCGTATCACGCAAACCACCGTCGTACAATGAGGCTCGATCCGGCCCATCTGACGCAAGCCGATCAGCTGGCCAGCGTGATCGGGGCGTTCGTCGGCCTGGCCGGGCTTGGGGTGTCGGTGTACGGGGTGGTGCTGGCCCGCCGCGACGCGGCCGCCTCGCCCACCCCGCCGCAGGCCGCCGCGGAGCCCGCCTCGATCACCGGGGCGGGCGAGACGCGTAACACGATCGAGGGCGGCACCTTCCACGGGGCGGTGATCCAGGCCCGCGATATCACCGGCCCGCCGCCGACCGGCGGCCCGGGCGGGGTCGGCAAGACGGCCCTCGCCGTCCACGCCGCGCATCGCGCGCTTGACAGCTTCCCCGGCGGGGTCCTCTTCGCCGACCTGCAGGGCTACGACGAGGCCCGGCGGGTGGACCCCAGCCGCGTCCTGGACGGCTGGCTGCGGGCACTGGGCGTCTCCGGGGCTGGTGTCCTGGTGCACGGGCTCACGGTGTCGGGCAGGTTGAACAGCTCGGGGCCGAATTGCGCGAGTTCGGTGAGGAAGCCGTCTTCGAGGGCGACGACGGACAGTGAGAAGGCCCGGTCACCAGGGATGTGGATGTAGGTGGCTCACGGACTTCTACTCTTGTGATGAGTGTCAGAACAGGCCTACTGGAGCTGTTCCTGATGAGCCTAGGCACTTCCTCACCACATCGAGGGTGGCCGCCAGCTCGGGTTCGGGGACGAAGTGGCCGAAGGTGTCGTTGGCGAAGTAGGAGACGCCGGCCACGGACGTGGCATGCGCGGCCAGGGCCTCCCGCTGGTAGAGATAGGTGCGCCGGTCGTCGAGGTAGGTGCGGTACCAGTACCAGGGGTCGACGAAGTCCAGGCCGAGCAGCGGGCGCGGGCCGCCCAGCGCGGCCTTGCTGAGCAGGTTGGGCACGATCTCGGTACGCTCCACCAGCACGGCGAACGTGCTGATCAGGATCGCGTCGAGCGAGTGGTAGGCGGCGTCGGTCATGCCCCAGGCCGACCGCTCCACCTCGGCCCGCCAGTAGGTGTCCATCCAGTAGACGAGGCCCTTCCCCATGGCTTCGCGCAACCGCAGGAAGAACCGCTCGATCCCGGCCGACCGCTCTGGGGTGAGCGGCGGCGCGTTGTCCGGATGCCAGAACCCGACCAGGCCGAACTGGTTGCCGAGCATAACCCCGTCCAGCCCGAAGTCGGCCGTGAACGCGGCCGTCTGGGCGGCGACGAAGTCCCCGGCCGGCAGCCCGGCCGGAATGCCTGCGGGGAAGGCGGCGTACGGGCGCGGGTCGGGCGCGAGCGGAGCTGTCACGTCGATCACGCCTGGGACGATGTGGCCGCCGGCGTCGGCGGTACCGGCGGCCACCTCCGGGTGCCGTATCGTCTTCCACTCGCTGCGGCAGAACTCCGGGCCCGGCTCCAGATACTCCAGCAGGTTGACCCGCAGGCCGCGCCGCTCCGCCTCGGCGCGCAGGGCCGCGTAGATCCCGGCCAGCGTGCGGTAGTCCATCGGCTGCTCGGAGACGATGAACATCGGCCCGGCGGAGTACGGGTTTGCCGAGCGCTCGCCGCCGTCGCGCACCCGGGCCAGCCAGTTCCGGTTGTGCGCCCTCGCACTGACGGCCGGTCCACCGGGCGCGAGGGCGAAGCAGTTGTAGCGGGCCCAGTCGAAGCGGTCGTCCCACGCGTGGCGGCCGGCGTAGTTGAGGACGTGGTCACCGTTGCCCGCGCAGAAGACCACCGTCACCGGCCGGTCCGCCAGCCAGTCGGCGTGGTGGTCGAAGAACGCCTCCACCCCGGGCGTCGGGTCACGCAGGTCGTCGAAGATCTTCGGCGTGATCCACAGGCACGCCTCCATGGCCGTGTCCGATGGCGGCGAGGGGTCGAACGTCACTTGGCCTCTCCGAAGGCCTTGTCCATGCGGCCGAGCACGGTCGGAACGTCGACCGTCCCGTTGAACAGCTCCTGGATGGAGGTCAGGTGCTCCTGCTGCACCTTCGGGTTGGGCCAGCCCTGGTCCGGATAGAGCGTGGACTTGCCCGCGTTGACCGCGTCCAGCACCGGCTGCTGCAGCGCGTCGGCCTTGAAGGACGGGCTGGACAGCGCCGGGCTGCTGCCGGACTCGGTCGCGTACAGCGCCTGGCCCTCGGGCGAGGCCAGGAACTCCATGAACCTCTTGGCCAGCGCCGGGTTCTTGGCCTTGGCGTTGACGCCGTAGACGATGCCGACCGACACCGGCAGGTAAGTGCCGTCGGCGCTGTCGGTGGCGGGGAACGGGCTCATCGAGAACGTGGTGCCCTGGGGCGCGAAGTTGAGCGCCGACTGCACGGCCGACAACACGTGGACGGCGCCCAGCGCCTTGCCCTGCCCGAGCAGCTGCATCTGCTCGTCGTACCCGACGCCGTTGGGGCTGTCGTTGAAGCAGCCCGCGTCGCGCATCTGCAGGTACATGTCCATGGCCTGCTTCCACTCCGACTTCGCGAAGGTGGCCTTGCCGTCCTTCTGCTGCTGGGTGAACTGCGGGTTCGGGCCGTAGACCAGGGAGGCGGTCAGCGCGTACGGCACCAGCTGGGTCACCCACGCTGACTTGAGGCCGAGGGCGAACGGCACGACGTTCTTGGCCTTGGCGTCCTTGCAGAACGCCAGCACCTCGGGCCAGGTGGCGGGCTTGCTCAACCCGGTCTTGGCCAGCGCCTGGTCGTTCCAGATGGCGCCGATGGCGCCGATCGTCACGGGCACGGCCACGACCTTGCCGGCCGGGTCGCTGGTGACGGCCTTGAGGTCGGCGCTCAGCCCGCCCGCCCAGCTCTCGCCTGACAGGTCCATCAGCATGCCGTCTGCGCCCAGGTCCCGGACGGCCATGGTGTTGCCGCCGCCGGGCCACATGCGGAACACGTCGGGCGCGGTGCCCGAGGACAGCTGGGTGCGCAGCTGCTGCTGGTAGGAGGCGTCGTCCTCGGTGAACGAGGTCTGCACCGTGACCCCGGGATTGGCCTTCTGGAACGCCTCCACCGCCGCCTTGGCCGGCCCCTGACCGGCCGCGGCCAGCGTGAGGACCTGGTCGGACGCGGTGACCTTCGTGGTGCCGCCGCCGCCCGAGGTGGAGCACGCGGCAGCCGCGACGGCGAGGCAGCACACTGCGGATGCGAACGTTTTACCCGACTTCATGACAAACTCCGATCGAGGTGGGGGGTACTAGCCTTTGAGGCCGCCGGCGAAGCCCTTGATGATGTGCTTCTGCAGGGCGAAGTACACGACGAGGATGGGGATCACACTGATCACCAGGCCGGCGAAGATGAGGGGCCACTGCGATACGTACTGGCTGACGAACCCGTAGATCGCCACCGGGGCCGTGGTGTTGTCGCTGCCGCCCAGATACAGCAGCGGGGTGAAGAACTCGTTCCAGATGCCCACCGCGTTGAGGATCACCACGGTGCCGGTGATCGGGCGCAGCAGCGGGAACACCACGGTCACGAACGACCGCAGCGGCCCGCAGCCGTCCAGCAGCGCGGCCTCCTCGTAGTCGAGCGGCAGCTCGCGCAGGAACATCGTGTAGAGGAACACCGAGAACGGCATCTGCTGGCCGACGTTGATCAGGATCACCGACCAGAGCGAGCCGAGCAGGCCGAAGTCGCGCATGGTCGCGTACAGCGGCAGCAGGGCGAGCTGGCCGGGGACGAGCAGGCCCCCGATGACGAAATAGAACGTGTACCGCGACCACCCGCGGGTCACGCGGGCCAGCGGGTAGGCGGCCGTCGCCGCGAAGGCGATGATCAAGACGACGCTGACGGCCGTGATGGCGAAGCTGTTGGCCAGCGCCGCGCCGAGGCTGGCTTGGTCCCAGGCCTGGGCGTAGTTGTCGAACGTGGGCGGGAACTCGAAGGCCAGCGCGCTGGTCTGGCTGTCCTGCGGCTTCAGCGACACGTTGAGCAGGCCGACGAGCGGGACGAGGAACGCCAGCGCGAGCAGGATCAGCGCGGCCTCGCGCGTCAGTGTCCGCCACGTGTAGCGCGCGTGCATCAGGAGACCTTCCTCTGCGTCAGGCGGAACTGCACGCCGGCCAGGACCGCGATGACCACGGTCATGACGACGGCCAGGGCGATCGAGAACGGGAAGTCGCCGAGCGAGAACGCGCTCTTGTAGATCGCCGTTGAGATCGTCTCGGTCGCGGTGCCGGGACCGCCGCCGGTCATGGCCATGACCTGGTCGAACTGCTTGAGCCCGCCGATGAGGCAGAGCATCACGTTGATCACGACAGCGCCGTTGAGCAGCGGAAGCACGACGCGGCGGAACTTGCTCCACGGCCCGGCCCCGTCGATCGTCGCCGCCTCCAGCACCTCGGCCGGGATCGCCTGCAGCCCGGCCAGGTAGATCACCATGGAGTAGCCGGAGAACTGCCAAACGATCTCCAGGACGATCGCGTACAGCGCCGTGTCCGGATCGCCCAGCCAGTCGTGCGCCAGCCCGCCCAGGCCCACCGCCCACAGCGCGTCGTTGACGGCGCCGTTGGGCGACAGCAGGAAGCTCCACACGAAGCCCGCCACCAGCGGGGTCAGCACCACCGGCGCGAAGAAGATCACCCGGAGCACGTAGCGGCTCTTGACGATGGAGTTCACGCCGAGGGCCAGCAGCAGGCCGACGACGTTCTGCACCACCGTGGCGACCGCCGCCAGGACCAGCGTGTTGACCAGCGCGTCACGCGCCGTCCGATCGAAGAAGACGGAGGCGAAGTTGTCCAGGCCGACGAAGGACCAGTCTGGGCGCAGGCCGTTCCAGTCGGTGAAGGAGAACAAAGCGCCGTTGGCGCTGGGCACGACGACGATGAACAGATAGATCGAGATCGCCGGCACGACGAACCACCAGGGGGCGCGCACCCCCACCTTGCGGCGGGAGCCCCCGGCCGGTCCGGAAAGGGCCGGCGCGGCAGGCTCGCGCACGTCAGGTGGTGTCGTCGTCGCATGCGGCAAAGCCACGTGTGACTCCTCTCGCAGGTGACCTGATCGCGTTTGGAGGAGGAAGAGGGGATGATCGCGGCCGTCATAGGGACCGCTCGTTCTAGATTGTGAATCGATTCACGGTGTTTCGGGCAGATTACGCGTCCACCCAACCCGTGTCAACGGAGTTGCAGCTCTCCCGGGCGTTTTCGTGAATCCATTCACGGATACACTAGGCTCGCATCTGGTGGACATGTCAGTGAGGAGTGCGATGACCTCTGGACCGGTGCCGGAGCAGACGCAGGCCGGGGATTCCGCCGCCGCCACGGTCGGAGACGTAGCGGAACGCGCGGGGGTCTCGCGAGCGACCGTCTCCTATACCTTCACTCAGCCGAACCGGGTCTCGCCCGAGCTGCGCCGGCGCGTCCTCGCGGCCGCGGACGAGCTGGGGTACGTCGGCAACGAAGCGGCTCGGCGGCTCCGGGTCGGCCACAGCCTGGCGCTGGGGCTGCTCGTCTCCAGCATGAGCAACCCCGTCTACGCGGAGCTCGCAGCGGGCGCGGAGGCGGAGGCCGCCGCGCACGGCCGCTTCATCCTCGTCGCCAACAGCGACGAGAGCTCCGCGCGCGAGCGCGCCTACCTGAAGTTCTTCGAATCTCAGCAGGTGAGCGGCATCATCGCCGCCCCTGTCCGCGACGTCCCCGCGGAGCTGCTCGGGCTGAGGAGCCGGGGCACCCCGTTCGTCCTCGTCGGCGTCGCCCCCGGCCCGCACAGCTACCCGGCGATCTCGGGCGACAACGAGCGGGGCGGCTATCTCGCGGCTGCGCACCTGCTCGCCCAGGGCCGGCGGCGCCTGGTTTTCGTGGGGGGCGCACACCCTCACGTCGACCTGCGGCTGGCGGGAGCCAAGCGAGCCGTCGACGAGTTCCCGGCGTCGGCCTCCATTGAGATCATCCGCATCCAGGTGCAGACCGCGAAGGTCGGCGAGGCGGTCGCCCGGACGCTGCTCCGGCGCTCGGCGTCCACCTTCCCCGACGGGATCGTCGCGGGCAACGACCTGCTCGCCCTGGGCCTGCTGCACGGGCTGATCGTGGGCGGGATCCGGGTGCCGGAGAATCTCTCGCTGGTCGGCTACGACGACATAGAGTTCGCCGACTTCGCGATCGTGCCGCTCACGACCATCCGGCACCCCTCCGCGGCGCTCGGCGCCAGCGCTGTGCGGATCCTGCTCGGCATGGAGAGTGAGCAGGACACGAAGGGACGTTTCGAGCCCGAGCTGGTAGTCCGCGCGACCTCCCTCCCCCTCGCGTGAAACGATCACACGAGCGCCAGACGTCCGTAACCGACTGTTGACACCGCCGCAACATCGTCACTACGGTCGCGCCATGCTGATCCGTGAATCGATCCACGATCACGGCCGGGCCGCGTCACAGCGCACTCCCCGGCGGCTTCGGGTTATCAGCAGGTCCGTCCAGCCGATCTTCGTGGCCGCTGCCACCCGGCTCGCCGCTTTTCACCCTGCCCAACGTCCAGCTCACACCGCACATCGCCGGGTCGGCGAGCACCGAGATGCACCGCATGGGCGCCCTGGTCGTCGCCGAACTCGGACGATACCTCGATGGGCTGCCGCTCCTCCATGAGGTGACGAAAGGACATGAACCGGCTCGCCTAGGTCCAGGTTGACTGCGGCGAGGTTCCGCCCGCCCGTCCTCCGGACGAGGAGGCCGGGCATCATTCGGGGATGTGGTCTTCGGTGTAAGGGGTGGTGACGTCCGCGTACCCCAGGTGCATGATCATGCCTTCGGACGCGTGTTTGAAGTTATGGCAGTGATCCATCCACAGGCCGGGATTGTCGGCGGTGAAGGCGACCTCGAACACCTCACCCGGCGCCACGTTGAGTGTGTCCGTCCACCACGGGCTGCCGATGGACGGGACGCCGTTGCGGGACAGCACTCGCACGCGGTGCCCATGCAGGTGCATCGGATGATCGATGAGGCTGCGGTTGCTGATACGGACCTTGACCCGGTCGCCCTCGTCGACCATCAGCATGGGCACCGCGGGATAGAGGCGGCCGTTGATCGAGCTGCTCACGTAGTTGAACCGGCCCTGCGCGAAGCCGAATCCGTCGTCCAGTCCGATGTCGAAGGTGCGGTCGTAGTGCTCCTGAGCGGGCGGTGTGCCCGTGCCGTAGGTGAGCGGGTCGAACAGTGGCCCGGCGCCGAGTGCGGCGGGTGGGCTCTGCCCGGTGGGGCTGAAGGCGAGGGCGGCGTTGCCCGGGAACTCGGCGGTGTCGAGCGACACGGTGACGGTGCCGTCCGGCATGGTGAAGGCGGCGTCGTAGCGTCCGCCCGCGGCCAGCAGCAGGTCGGTTCCCGAGGGCACCGGGGTGCCCCCCTGAACCTCGTTTCCGTCGATGGCGGTCACCGTGTACGCCACGCCGCTGAGGTGCAGGCGCTGCGGCTCCTCCGAGCTGTTGACGAACCTGAGCAGGACCGGCTCGCCCGCGGCGACGGCCTGCTTGCTGGGCTGGTCGGCTGTGTCGAAGGCGGGGATCGGATCGTCGGCACCCGGCCACAGGTGGGTGAACACCACCTTCTCGGACGCTGTCCTCTCTGGCGCCTGATGATCGTCCTCGACGATCAGGGCGCCGAACAGGCCCCGCTCCACGGTCTTGGACGAGTCTCGGTGGGTGTGGTACCAGAAGGTGCCCGGGCGATCGGGGACGAACCGGTAGACGTGCCGGCCGCCCGGCATGACGGCCTCCTGGGTGACCCCGGGCACGCCGTCCTCGGCGTTGGGCACGTCGACGCCGTGCCAGTGCACCGTCACCCCCTCGCGGACGTCGACGTTGACCAGGGTCACCTCGACGAGCCGTCCCTGAAGTACCCGGATCGCCGGTCCCGGAGACTGGCCGTTGAAGGTCAGTGCGTCGACCTGACGGCCGGAGGCCAGGCGGACCTTGCCCTGCGCGGCCGTCAAGGTGAAGCGGGCGTCTGGTGTTCCGTCGCGCGGGCCGGTGAGCTGCTCGACGCTGCGGGCGCCGGCGGAATGATGGTCATGAGCGGGTACGGCGCCGCCGCCCCAGTCCATCGACATCGCCGTCTGGTTGTCCTGGTAGGCCAGGCCCAGCGCGATGGCGGGCACCAGCAGGGACAGGAGCGTGAGCCAGGGCGCGCGCGAGCCGCGCGAACCGGCCGCCCGCCATCGTGCGAGCGCAACAGACATCCCCATCGCCAGTAGTGAGGCGATCAATGCGATCAGCGGGCTGGCTTGGGCGAACGGGATGTACAACCAGATTGCTGACAGCGCTCCACCCACGGCGGTGGCGTGGGCGGCCATGGAGATCCTCTCCGGCGACCATCCCCGCCATACCGCGACCATGGCCACGACAGCCGGCACGGCCGCCAGGAGAACTTCGAAGCTGAGGCGAGAGGTGGTCAGCGACAGCCCGCCGGTGCCGATCAGACCCACCACGACCAGGCGGATCAAGATCAGGGCCGCCATACCGTACAGCGCCAGAGTCAGGCGAAGCAGCGCGCGCTGCGTGTCGGCGGGACGGCTGAGCAACCGCCCCGCGCGCCTGCCCGTGATCATGGCCACGGTCATGACGGCGAGGGCAAGGACCATGTCGGTGAGGAAGAGGGGCTCGAACATCGGGCGTCAGTCCCACAGACTGACCGCGACGAGCATGGCCGCCGCCGGCAGGAGCAGCCAAGGCTCGGACAGCACCAACACTGCGATGAAGATCAGGGCGAACCAGGCCAGGCCCTTGGCGGCACGACGCTTGGCCATGCGCTTCTTGCCGTGCTTGTCCTTCTTGTCGGGCTCGTACGGCGTGGGTTCGGTAACGGTTTCCTGCGGCGGGAGCTCTGATGTCGGAGTTTCCTTCGTTTGCATGAGCACAGCGTGTTCCCAGGCCGCAGACCATCGCGTCGGTGACTATCGCCTAGTCAGTGCCGGCCGTAGGCAGTCGGCGGTCCGAGGAATCCCCAGGCCGGTATGGCCGCCGTAGGCGCTCGCATTGCTTAGGCGATTTCTACCGACGCGAGCGCGGAAGCGGTGATGCGATCTTTGCGTCATGAACGGCCCCCGACTCGAAGAGCCGCCCATCCGATCCAGACCGTGGTTTCCGCTGGCGGCCCTGGCGACCGCCCAGTTCCTCGTCGTGCTGAGCACCTCGATCGTGAACGTCGCGCTTCCGGAGATCCGCACCGGCCTGGGACTCTCATCGGCGGGGTTGTCGTGGGTGGTCAACGCCTATGTGCTGGTGTTCGGCGCGCTGCTGCTGCTCGGCGGCCGATCAGGTGACGTCTACGGCCTGCGCCGCGTCTTCCTGCTCGGCGCCGGCCTGTTCACGCTGTCTTCCCTGGCCGCGGGACTGGCTCCGGGGGCCGCGCCACTGATCGCCGCGAGGGCGGCCCAGGGGGTGGGGGCGGCGCTGCTCGCACCGACGGCGCTGGCCCTGATGCTGACCATTTTCCCCGAGGGGAGCGGGCGCGGCACCGCGCTGGGCGTGTGGGGCGCGGTCTCCGGGGCGGGCGGCGCAGCGGGCGTTCTGCTGGGCGGGCTGCTCAGCGGTCTTTTCGGCTGGCGTTCGGTGTTCTTCGTCATGATCCCCGTCGCCATCGCCGTGATGATCGCCACCTGGGTGCTGGTCGCCGCCGACCGGCCGCGCGGTGGCCGGCTCGACCTCGGCGGAGCGCTGACGGTGACGGCCGGCCTGGTCACCCTCACCTATGGACTGTCCGGCTCGTGGCCCGCGTCGATCGCCGGACTCATCCTCCTGCTGATCTTCGTCGTCCTCCAGCGGCGGACGGCCGACGCGCTCGTGCCGGCACGAATCTTCGCCGTGGGCGCGGTAGGCGCGGCGAACCTGCTGATGGCGCTGCTCGGCGCGGTCTGGCTCGGCCTGTTCTTCTTCCTGCCGCTCTACCAGCAAAGGGTGCTCGGATACACCCCGATGGAGGCGGGGCTCACCCAGTTGCCGCTCGCCCTGACGATCACCCTGGCTTCCTGGATCACCCCACGGCTGGCCGGTCGGCTGTCCACGCGATCCGTGCTGGCCGGTGCGCTGATCTTGCTCGCCGCCGGGCTGGTGTGGCTCTCCAGGGCGCCCGAAGACGGCGCCTTCCTCATCGACCTGCTCGGCCCCTCGTTCCTGGCGGGCGCCGGGCTGGGGATGACGTTCGTCCAGCTCACCACGCTGTCGTCGGCGGGCGTCCCGGCCGCTGACAGCGGCCTCGCCGGTGGGCTGATCAACGCCACCCGTCAGATCGGCGGAGCGATCGGCCTGACCGTCCTCACCGCCGTCTCCGCCGCGGGCGGGTACGGCTCCGCCTTCCTGGCCTCCGCCGCGATCACCTTGCTGACCGTACTCCTCGCGTTCGTCACCATCAGAAACTGAAAGGAATCCGCTCCATGAGCATCGACTTGCCTAAGCCGTACATCAGCGGCCATTTCGCACCCGTTCCCGACGAGATCACCGCCCGCGAGCTGACCGTTCACGGCACGCTGCCGCCGGAGCTGAACGGGCGCTACTTCCGTAACGGCCACAATCCCAGACCGAGCGTCACCCCTTCGCACTGGTTCCGCGGCACGGGCATGGTGCACGGCGTACGCCTGGCCCAGGGCCGGGCCGAGTGGTACCGCAACCGCTGGGTGCGTACCCCTTATCTGGACGGCGTGCCGTTCACCGGGACGGAGCTGGAGGTCAGCGCCGCCGCCACCAACATCATTTTCCACGGCGGCCGCTATCTGGCGCTACAGGAGGCCAATCTGCCTTGGGAGGTCAGCTCCGAGCTGGACACGATCGGCCCGTACGACTTCGGCGGCAAACTGACCAGCGCGATCACCGCCCACCCCAAGGAGGACCCTGTCACCGGTGAGCTGCACTTCTTCAGCTACAGCCCCTTCCCGCCGTACTTGACGTACTTCGTGGCCTCGGCCGCCGGCGAGATCATCCGTTCGGAGGTCGTCGAGGGCTCGGGTCCGTCGCTGATGCACGACTTCGCCATCACCGCCGACCACGCCGTCTTCCTCGACCTCCCCGTGGTGTTCGACCACGCCGAGCACTCCGGCATCCCGTACCGGTGGAGCGACACGTACACGCCGCGCATCGGCGTCCTGCCGCGCTCGGGCCCTTCGGAGGTCACCTGGTTCGAGGTGGAGGCGGCGGCGCTGCTGCACGTCACCAACGCCTACGCCGACCAGCAGGGACGCGTCGTGATCGAAGGGCCGCGCTACGACCGCGCGAGCTGGGAGTCGTCGTGGAAGTGGTGGATCGGCTCCCCCGGGTACGGCCCCACCCCGAACGCCGGAGCCACCTTCCACCGCTGGATCCTGGACCCCGCCACCGGAAAGGCCACCGACGAGCCCCTGGACAGCCTGGTCACCGAGTTCCCCAGCATCAACGACGCCCACACCGGGGCTTACAACCGCTACAGCTACGCCATCGCCTTCCCCGGCGCCGGCCTGGAGGGCTACTCGACGATCAAGTTCGACGCTGTCACCGGCGAGCGGCAACTGCTCGCCCACGGCGAGGACCGCATGCCCGGTGAGGCGGTGTTCGTCCCGGCCGAGGGCGGCACCGGCGAGGACGAGGGCTACCTGCTCACCATCGTCAGCGACCTCAAGGCCGACGCCTCCCAACTGCTCGTGCTGGACGCGAGCAACCTGCACAACGCCCCCATCGCCACGGTCGAACTGCCCCGCCGCGTCCCGGCGGGCATCCACGGCCACTGGATCGCCGACCAGGAGGACTCCCTGTGATCACCGCAATCGACCATGACGCCCCCGTCGTCGTCCGCCGCGACATCACCATCGACGCCCCGCTCCAGCGGGTCTGGGACCTGCACACCGACGTGCCCGCCTGGCCGGCGTGGCAGTCCGACATCACGGCCGCCCGCGCCGACGGCGCACTCGTCCCCGGCGCCGTCTTCCACTGGAGCACCTTCGGGCTGGACATCGACTCCACCGTCCACGTGGTCGAGGCGCCGAATCGCATTCTGTGGGGTGGCCCGGCCCACGGCATCACCGGAATCCACCTGTGGACGTTCCACGAGGAGAACGGCGTGGTCCGCGTGCACACCGAGGAGTCGTGGGACGGCGATCCGATCCGCGCCGATGTCGAGGGCATGCGCGCCGCGCTCAACGGGTCACTGGGCGCCTGGCTCGACCACCTCAAGAAGGCCGCCGAGAGCGCCTGAACGGACACCGTGTGGCGGCTCGGCCGCCACACGGTGTCTCCTCGACGATCGTGCTGGGGCACATATTCGTGGGTGAGCCTGGACGTTCCCCGGTCACGGTGGCAACCATGAAGAGGGCGCCCACCGCGCACGGTGCGGCCGCGGACGCCACCGCGCCGCCCGCGGCAAGAGAGCGGCGAACCTACCTCACAACCACGGACCTCAGGCAAGGCGGCGTTCACCGTGGTGAATCGGATAGGTGAACGTCGCCGACGCGAGAACGCCAGCGAAAAGAGATCTTGGTCTCGTGAGCACCTTTGAAGGAATCGCCGAAATCGTCCTGCGGGTCCGCCGTGCGGACGGCTCCTGGTCCGTCAGATCGATTTGGGTTGTCGTGGTGGACCAGGATGTCTACGTCCGCTCCGCATTCGGGCGCCGCGGCGCCTGGTACCGCGCGGTCCGCGCCGGCGCCCCTGCCGAGATCGAAACGGCCAGGGCGATCCTTCCCGTCCGGCTGGAACCGGTGCACGACCCTGCCGTCCATCGGAAAGTCTCGGATGGTTACCGGGTGAAGTACGGGCTGAGCTGGCCGGGCCCGGTGGAGACGATGCTCACGGACGAGGCGTGCGCCACCACGATGCGCCTGCACGTGGGTGATGCCGGGAGCTCGGACGGCCAGGCTGTCCCCGGCAGTTCCGCGAGTGCTCGGAACCCGCCCGCGTCCTCACTGGATCGCCGGCAGATCCCTGAGCTGCCGGCGTGAGGTGATGCCCAGCTTGCCGAAGATGTTGCGAAGGTGAGCGTCGACCGTACGGGGGCTGAGGAACAATCGGGCGGCGACCTCCTTGGAGGTCTCTCCGGAGGCGACCAGGCGAGCGATGTGCGCCTCCTGCATGGTGAGCCCTTCGCCCGCTCTGGACGAACGGCTGCGGGCGTGTTCGCCCGTGGCACGCAGTTCGCCGGCGGCGCGGCGGGCGAACGCCTCCACGCCCATCCCGGAAAACAGCTCATGAGCGATGCGGAGTTGCTCTCGTGCGTCTCGCCGCCGCCCCTGCCGCCGCAGCCACTCCCCGTACAGCAGGTGCGCCCGGCCCCGGTAAACGGCCGCCCGGCTGCCTTCAAGGTGCGTGAGGGCCTCGCGGTAGGCGCCCTCGTCGTCGGTAACCAGTGCCCGGCAGTACGCCTCCACGCCCAGTCCCCAGGCGGCGCCGCTGGCGGAAGTGCGCTCGGCCAGGGCCGCCAGCGCCGTCGCGGCCGGTTCCCGCTCGCCGCAGCGCACCGCCGCCTCGATGAGCTCGGGCAGGGTGAGCCCGCTCGTGGCGAGTTCGCCGTTCTCGACGGCCTGCCGCGCTGCGACGAGCGCCGCCGGGTAGTCGGCCAGGCCGTTGCTCAGCACGGCCGTCGCCCAATGGGCGCTGAGGGTCATCGGGTTCGCCGTGGTGGCGGCCTCGATCAGCTCGACGGCCTCCTTGCGGCGACCGCGCAGGGCCACCAGATGAAGCCGGGGGTAGATCAGCGGTGCGGCCCCGGTGACATCGGCGATCGCGTCTCCTTCGGAGATCAGCTCGATGGCCGTCCTGAGGTCGCCGGCGTGTGCCGAGGCGGTGGCCAGCATGGCCAAGCCGATGGAGAGAGTGAGATGCGAACCAGATTCGCGACCCGCCTCCACCACGCGGGCGGCGATGTCGAAATAGGCGTCGAAGTCCCATAGCTCCACCGAAAGCAACGAGCCCAGCGACGGGCGCCGGATCCACACCTCGTTGTCGACGTCAACGACGATCGGCCGCAGCACGGGGACCGCGGCCCGGTGGCCGTCGGTGGCCAGGCTGACAAGGGCGTCCAGTACGACATCGGCGCTGTCGGGTGGCTGCGGAGCCGGCGGCGCCGAACGGGCCGCGTCGACGATCGCGCCCATGGCGTCCCCCACGTGGCCGATGATGATCCCCATCTCCAGCGCGTCCAGGTAGCAGGCACGCGACCATTTCACGTCCACATCAGCCAGCTCCTGGGCCGCTCGGAGCAGGTAGGTGGGGGCGTCACCGGCGCCGCGGTGCCGGGCGAAGGAGATCCGGCCGTGCAGGAGGCCGACGCGTGCGCCCTGGCGCCGGTTCAGAGAGCCGGCCGCCACGCTGGTCAGGAGTTCGGCTGCCACATCCAACGCGCCCGCCTGGAGTTTGGCCTGTGCCGCCGCGAGGACTCGCTCGATACGCCGGTCGGGGTCGAGCGAGAGAGCCGCCGCCCGTTCGAGGAAGGCCGCCGCGGCCGCCACGCCACCGCGCGCCTGAGCACGAGTCGCGGATTGCTCGAGTTCCGCGGCCACGTCCTCGTCGGGTCCGGCGCTGGCCTGGGCGCGATGCCAGGCCAGCCGGTCCGGGTCCGCCGCCGGGTCGGTGGCCGCGGCCAGCGCGTGGTGGATCTTGCGGCGTACGGCAAGGTCTGCGGTTCGGTACGCGGCCGATCGCGCCAGTGGATGACAGAAGCGGATCCGTGTCCCGAACTCGGCCAGGGCGGCGGCTTCCGCGGGTCCGGCCGCCGTCACGTCCAGGTCCAGCAACTCGGCCGCCCGCCACACCAGCCTGGGGTCACCGATCGGCTCGGCGGCCGCTATGGCGAGCAACAGTCGTGTCTCGGCAGGCAGGGATGCCAACCTGGCCTGGAAGCTCCGCTCGATCTTGTCCGAGGGCGAGGACGCCTCGGGGAGGGCGAATCCCCCTGCCATCGCGGCCATGCCCGCGCTTCTGGGAAGCTCCAGCAGCGCCAGCGGGTTGCCGCGTGCCTCCGCCAGGATGCGGTCACGTACCCGCTCGTCGAGCGGAGCGCGGATCTCGGCGGCCAGCAGCGCGCGTGCGTCCGCCTCGGTCAGCCCGTCGACGGCCAGGCTCGGGAGCTCTTCGAGTTCGGGCAGGGGGCTCGATCGGCGCAGGGCGAACACCACGGCCACGGGTTCCGCGGCGACCCTGCGGGCGAGAAAGGCCAGTGCTTTCGCCGAGTCGCGGTCCAGCCATTGGGCGTCGTCGACCACGCACAACAGAGGGCTTTCTCCCGCCGCCTCGGCCAACAGCCCTAGTGTGGCGACGCCGACCAGGAACGGATCCGGCGTACCGGTGTCCAACCCGAAGGCGATGTCGAGGACCTTGCGGTGCGGACCCGGCAGCGCGGAAAGATGGCTCAGGACCGGCGCGCACAGCTGGTGGAGGGCGGCGAAGGGCAGCTCCATCTCGAACTCCGCCCCGGAAGCGAGCATGACCTCGAATCCGGACGCCGCTTCCCGCACGTGCCTCAGCAACGCGGATTTGCCGATGCCCGGCTCTCCACGCAGGACCAGCGCCCCTCCCTGACCACCTCGCGCCGAGCCGATCAACTCATCGAGCCGGCGGATCTCGTCCTGCCGGCCGAAGAGAGCAGGCGAAGACGGCCCTGATCGCCTTGCGTTCTCGGGCACGTCCAACTGCGTCACACTCAACCTTCGCCTCCGTCTGCCGCTGACCGCCAGCACCCTACTTGGCGTGCAGGCTCTAGGCTCTGCCCGGGTGGCTGATCAAGGCGGAGGCCACCCTCCTGCCCTAAGACGCGAACCCCTAAGTCGTCCAGCCCTCCGGCGTGGCATCACGGAGCCGAGGAAGCTCGTGGGCGGACAGTCGGGCGAGCGCCGTGGCTTCATGGGGCTGTCCGGCCTTTGACGCGATCCGGGCCCCACCGGATAGGTAAGAGTCGCCGACGCGAACGCGCGCGAGCCACTGCGATCGTGGCGAGTATGAGCAGCGCCCCTCTTGGCTAGGGGAAACGCGCTCGATCAAAAGCGATCCCGACGTTTCGCGAGACGTGTGGCCGCGGCCGGAAAGGGGACTGGTGAGCAGTGGAGGGGTGGGCGTGCTAGAGGGCCAGGTGCAGGCGGCACGAGACCGTGCCTTCGTGGGGCGGGTGGTTGAGCTGGGCGCTTTCCGCGCCGCGCTGTCCGGTGGCGAGAAGCCTGTCGCGGTGGTGTACCTGCACGGGCCCGGAGGCATGGGCAAGTCCATGCTGCTGCGCCGCTTCGCCGCCGAGGCGCGAGCGGCTGGACGTCGTGTGCTGGAAATCGACGGCCGGCTCATCGAGCCCACTCCGGAGGCGTTCGCGAAAGAGGCCGAGACGGTGCTCACCGGCGAACGCGCCGTCCTGCTCGTCGACACCTTCGAACGATGCCAGGGACTCGAGGTATGGCTGCGGGACAGGTTCCTGACCCGGCTGTCGGCCGGGGCGCTGGTCGTCATCGCGGGACGGCAGCCGCCGGACGTGCGGTGGGTCTCCGATCCAGGCTGGGCGGAGCTGCTGCGGACCGTGGCCCTGCAGAATCTCGCCCCGGACGAGGCCACGGACTTCCTGCGCCTGCGTGGCGTGCCGGAGCGGATGCACGCGGCGCTGCTGGCCTTCACCGGCGGCCATCCCCTCGCCCTGACGCTCGCCGCGGCGGTGGCCGAGCGGGACGAAGAGCGGAGGGCGGACTGGCGGCCCAGCCGGGATGTGATCGAGACGCTGCTGCCCCAGCTGATCGGCGAGGTGCCCACGCCGGTGCACCGCCGGGCTCTGGAAGTGTGCGCCCACGCGTATCTCACCACGGAGTCGCTCCTGCGTGCCGTGCTCGGCGACGAGGCGGTGCCGATGTTCGCCTGGTTGCGTGGCCTGCCGTTTGTCGAGTCCGCCCAGCAGGGTCTATTCCCGCATGACGTGGTGCGTGAGGCGCTGGAGGCGGACCTGCGGTGGCGTGATCCAGAGGGGTACGCGGAACTGCACGTCCAACTTCGCCGCCACTTCTTCGAGCGGATCCAGACGGCCCCAGAGAGCGGGATGCTGCCCGCCGTGGGCGCGTTCATGTATCTGTACCGGACCGATCGGTACATGTCCGACTACACCACCTGGCGTGGCGAGGGCGAGCTGTGGCTGAGCCGCTGCGAACCGGCCGACCACGCCACGGTGATCGACATGACGGCCGAGGTCGAGGGGCCGGACTCAGCGGCCCTGGCGCGTTTCTGGCTGAGCCGACAGCCGGAGGCGTTCCGGCTGTGCCGGTCGACGCGGAACGACGAGATCGTGGGCTTCTCTGCCTGGTTGCGGCTGACCGAGCCGTACGGCGAAGACGCCGACCCCGTGATCGAGACGGTCTGGGCGCACGCCCGAAGCTCCGCCTCGCTGCGTCACGGTGAGCATCTCGGCGTGGCGCGCTTCTCCGTGACCTCGCCGAAATATCGCAGGACCCCCGACAGTCCCATCTCGCCGGTCGAGGATCTCCATCAGTGGCGGATCGTGGCCGAGGTCGCCCGTGCCGGGCCCAGGCTGGCCTGGTCGTACCTCGCGATCCGCGCCGGAGAGTTCTGGGCTCCGTACCTGACCAGTCTCGGCCTCGACGTCATCGCGCACCGGCCGCGGGTCGGCGACCTGACCTACACGCTGTTCGCGAACGACTGGCGGATCCAGCCGGTATGGACATGGGCGGAGGAGCGGACCCGTCTAATACTGTCAGGCCTGCCGTTTGTTCCTGAGGCGCCCGCCACGGGCCGGCGCACCGAACTCGTGGTCCTGGACCGGCCGGAATTCGATGCCGCCGTGCGCGACGCGCTGCGCGTGCTGCAGCGGCCGACGGAGCTCGCGATGAATCCGCTGGCCCGCAGCAGGTTGATCGTCGAGCACGGTGCGGCGCTGCATGACGTACTGACCCAGGCCATCGAAGCGCTGCGCAAGGAGCGGGGCGGCGAGAAGCACCATCGTACGGTCGCGGCCACCTACCTGCGCAGCGTGTCCACCCAGGAGTCGGTCGCCGCGCGGCTGGGGCTGCCGTTCAGCACGTATCGCCGGCATCTTGCCGGCGGGGTGGAGCGAATCTGCGATGCGCTGTGGCGCCAGGAGATATACGGGGCAGGCGCCGATCAGCGGGATGCAGGGCATCACTGAGCTGCGAACCGCCGATCGTCGCAGGCCGGCGCGCCGTGGTGACCCGGAAGGGCACTGCTGGTCGGTGACGTGGCTGCGCTGGGCGATTCATCCGCTGCGGCACCGGCGCTCGACCTCCCGGGTGGGACAGCGGCCCGACGCGTACGGGCGGGCGTTACCGTACGCAGGAGTGCTCATTGCATTGAACGGGCGAGGCGTACGTGCACGGTGAGGCCGCCGGCGGGGTTGGCGGTCGCGGTGAGCGTGCCGCGATGCGCGGTGGCGACCGCGCGGACGATCGCGAGGCCAAGGCCGTGACCACCGGGCCGCCCGGCGTCGCGGGGGCGGGTCCGGCCGGTGCCGCGGGTGAAGGGCTCGAACAGCCAGTGCCGTGTCGAGCCGCGCGGTCACCGACACGCCGCGCTCGGCAGCCTCCCTTGCCGTGATGGCGATGGCGTCGCGGGCGAAGCCGGCCAGGTCGGTGGTTCATCCTCGGCTATCAAAACCCGCACTGGCCCACTCTCTTCACCGTGCCCGTCGCTCCTGTGCCCATCCTGGCCGAAGCGGTGTTCGGCCGGCATTTGCTCGCGGACCGCGCCGATGGCCCGGTTTCCAAACGTTGGCCGAATGCGCCTACCGGCTCAATGGGTGGTGCTCGAACATCCACGAGCGAGAACATCGGCGAACAGGAGCAGCGAATGAAGATACGGCTCAAGCCGGCGGTAGTGATCGGCGTCCTCGTCCTGGGCGGGCTCACCGCCGCCGGGGTGGCGTACGCCTCGGAGGGCGACGGCAGCGATTGCGGAGCGCCCGGCGCGCTGTCTCCGGCGCTCGGGCCGGCCTCAGCCCCAGCGGCGGACGCGGGAAAGCGGGAGTCCGGCGACGGCCCGCTGTGCGTGCCGGCCGTCCCGGCGGTCCCGGCGAAATGACCGAACGCGCCCGCGCACCGAGGTGCGCGGGCGCGTGCCGCCGCGATCGGCGATCCAGGTCGGATGTCCAGGTGGCGCCCCTCGAAGGGTCGGGACGGGCAGAAGTTGGCATCGAGTGGCCTGGTAAGTGAGCAACTCCCCATCCGATGCTTTGGCGCGGCGTCACAAGGCGTGACGTCAGGGAGGATCTGATGGTCAAGTTCAACCGTTCGAGCGCGATCGCCGTGGTGGCCACCGCGGTCATGGCCAGTGGCTGCCTGATGGCGACACCGGCGACCGCGGGGACGGCCGTGGACGTCTATCTCGCCGGCACCCTGGTCGGGGACGACGAGGTAGGGACGGGCGACAAGGACGGCGGGGCGCTCGCCCTGTTCCACATCACCGGGGACAAGATCGAGTACGCCGTCCAGTGGCGTGGTACCGAGGCCCCGACCGCGTTCCATATTCACCAGGGCAAGACAGGGAAGAACGGCAAGGTCGCCGTACCCTTCTTCGGGGAGCAACTGCCCGGCCGGCTCAACGCCGTGACAGGCGTGGCCCGTGCAGATTCCGGGATGCTCAAGAGCATCGCGAAGAACCCGAAGAACTGGTACGCCAACCTGCACACCGCCGAGTTCCCCGACGGCGCCGTGCGCGCCCAGCTCAGGCGGGTGGCGAAGGTGGACCTCGACTCGCTCCTGGATGTGGGTGCGAAGACCACGTTCAGCGCCCTGGCCAACGCCGAACAGGAAGTACGCGAGCCCGGCAAGAAGGTCGGGGACAAGAGCGGCGTGGCCGTCTGGCTCGTCTGGCTGAAGGGCACCGAAGTCCACTTCGCCACCCTCTGGCAGGGCATCGGAGCGCCCACCAACGCCCACCTGCATCGGGGCAGGAAGGGCAAGAACGGCCCTGTTGCGGTGGACTTCTTCGCCGCGTCCGGAGGGCTCCCGGCGGGTGTCACCGGCGTCGCGGGCAGCGTGAACGCATCGTCCTCGATCATCAAGGGCATCAAGCAGAGCCCGAAGAACTGGTACACGAACCTGCACACGGCCGAGTTCCCCGACGGCGCGGTCCGCGGCCAGCTCGCCAAGGGTGGCTGGTAGCGGGCGCGGCTCTGCATGGGGGGTCATGACCATCGTGATCTCGCTCATGCCGGCGACAGGCTCCACCGGCCGGCGAAATGGTCACGCCGGAAGCCGGGCTGGGGCGCGATGGGCGGCGGCACTGGACGGAGGGGCACCGGCTACCCGACCATGCCGACCACGACGCCCTGGCCGCCGGGATCGTGATCATCGATCCTGAGCAAGGAGGCGATGGGACGCGAGGTCTCCGGCCGGGGCACCTGAGATGCTGTCATTGCGATCAGGCTCTCCCGCTTCAGCCGGGGGCCGGGCTCCCGGCAAAGGGAATCCGGCCCCCGCATGTCTTCTAGCCGATGGTCCTCTTGATGAAGGCAGTCATCATGACGTGCCCCGTCAAGTTGGGGTGGGCGGACTTGGCGCCGAGGGGCATGACGGGCTCGATGAACCGCTTGTTTGCGGGCTGGCACATGTCCGCGCCCTTGGTGGCCGTGTACAGGTCGACGTAGGTCGTGCTGTTCCACGCCGCCTGCTGCCTGAGCATCTCGTTGAGCTGGAAGACGGTGCGGTCGAGGTACGGGATGTCGCCCTTGGCGAAGGGCACGGACTCCCACTTGCAGTCGGCGCCGTTGGCGGGTAGCAGCGAGGGGTAGCCGACCAGCACGACCCGTGCGCGGGGACTGCGCCGCTTGATGTCCTGCAGGATCGCCCCGATCCGGGGGGACAGCTTCTCGATCCGCTGTCTTAGCTGGTCGCCGTAGTACTTCTCGCAGGGGTTGCCGTTGCGGTTATTCGTGGCGCCCGACATGCAAGTGGCGATGATCTCCGAGAAGCCGATGTCGTTGCCGCCTATGGTCAGGGTGACCAGCGTCGTGTCCGCGGACAGGGAGTTGGCCTGCGGCGGTTTGCTGCCCTGGTGGTTCCAGATGCTGCGGGTGGTGGCGCCGGTGCAGGTGGCGTTCTTGAACGAGGACTTGTAGACCAGGGCCAGCAGGGCTGGGTAGCTCCTGTTGGAGCGCGCGCACTGGGAGTCCTGCTGGCCGCTGAGGCCGCTGCCGGAGGCGTACGAGTCGCCGAGGGCGACGTAGCGGGACGTGACGGCCGTACCGGCCGTGCTGCCGGTCCCGGCGACGGCGAGGCCGGCGGTGGCTGAGATCGAGGCGCTGACCACTGCGGCCGTCGTGGCGATACGCCGCGCGAATCGCATGCGGATATGTCCGGTCATAAGGGTTCTTGGCTCCATGGGGGTGTCCGGGTGTGAACGAGACGATGGGGCGTCGTCGGAGCGCCATGCGCTGCCTTTTACCGCCAGACGCAGACGATCGCACCGCGCGCTGATCACTTCACAGCTCAGACGGGTGTTCAGCCGCGCTCACTACTGATCAGAGCGGGACACCCGATCCATCCGTACGCCCGGCCGACGCGGGGGATTCGCGCGTACCTTCAGGCGGGCGCCCAGGGGCTGGGCGCCCGCCTGACGTCATGGGTTCGAGATGGGGCATCGAGCCCATGCCCGAGGCCGGAGTTCGACGCCGGCGTGCGGGCGGCAGCATGCGCTGATCGGCGGAACTCGGGCCGAACCCGCTGACCTCAGCAGGCCGACCGTCGAGCAGGACAGGATCCCGGCTGATGAACAGCGGTCAGCTTTCCGGCTTGCTCGCGATCTTCCTTCCGCGTACCGCGTGGTACAGCATGGATGCCTGGAACACGCCGGCCGTGGTCAGAACAAACAGGAACGTGGAGGGCGCGAGGTCTGGCGCGATGAACGTTACCAGCCAAGACAGCGGCATGGTCACCACGAACAGCCAGACGCCCGCCAGGCCGTCGTTGTCCGGCAGCCGGACCGAGACCTCCACGAAGATCCTCACACCGATAATGAGCAAGATGTAGGACCCGCTGAGCGCCACGGCGAGGTTGCCCCGCTTGTACCCGGCGAAATGGCGGTATGCGTTACGAACCGATCTCATGAATGCCGCTCTGTCGAAGGAGGGCCATCCGGATGCGCGTCCGGGCCCAGTGGCAGACGTTGGAACGATGACCGCCCCGGAGCGCATAACCGAAGTCCCCTGGCCTGATCTGTCGGGCACACCGTGGCAGCGATGATTGCTCACGCACCAGTCCACGCGATGCTCACCTCTACTCGCTTCCCGGAGTAGAAGGACGACAATCGCTATGACGATCTGACGACTCCGTGGAGGCCATACCGTCCTTCATCCTCGACCGCGCCTACGAGCGCATGGTCGAGCTCGGCGTGCGACCCCGCCCGGATCGCGGCGATGCGGGCGGAGGAGCAGGTACCCCCTCCAGGCCCAAGCGAGCCGCTCGTGGAGCTGATGGTCGTCTTCGTCCCACCCCGGCTGCGTTCCTTCATGCCCAAAGAGTTGCCCGAGCACGACGAGTGGCGGCGGCGCAACCAGCTGCCCCACCCCAATCGCGCCTCCCCGCCTGTGACTTTGATGGCTTGATGCGTGAGTTACCCGGCGGTATTTGGCGTCTTGTTGGTGGGGCCGCTCAGTGGGTGCGGCGGGGCCCTCTCTGTCAGACTGCTGTGATACATGGGACACATGAGTCCTTTTGATGCGAAGCAGGGCGAGACGGGACGATCGAGACAGTGACGATGACCCTCGCCGACCAGGCCGCCATGACGGGGCAAGATGGTCGAGTGACCGATGAGCAGCCGGCCCGGCCCAAGCGGCGGACGTTCACCAAGGCCTACAAGGCGCGGATCCTCGCGGCCTTCGACGCGTTGCCTGAAGGGAGCCCCGAGCGGGGTGCCCTGCTGCGCAAGGAACGGCTGTATCACTCCCACATCGAGCACTGGAGAAAGCAGGCCGAGAACGGAACCCTGGCCGCCTCGACCGGCAAGCCGAAAAAGGACGCCGAATCCGAGGAACTGGCCGCTCTGCGGGCCGAGAACAAGAAGCTCAAAGCCGACACCGCACGGCTGGAGTCCCGCAACGAGAAACTCGCCGGCGAGCTGGGCAAGACCAAAACCGCATTGGACATCGCGGGAAAAGCATTCGCGCTGCTTCAGGACATCTCAAGCAGCGCGGACTCCGACGAGAGGTGAACCGGGTCCTGGATGAGTATTTCCCGGCCCTGGAGAAGTCGGTCGGCACGGTCAGGGCCTGTGAGGTGTTCGGCAGATCCCGGGCCACGCTGCACCGCCACCGTCGTCCGCGTCCGCCTGTCCACGGGCCGCGACGGCCGTTCCACCACCCGGCCGAGCTGTCCCAGCATGAGCGCGAGCAGGTGCTGGCGGTGCTGGACTCGCCCCGCTTCGCCGACAAATCCCCCGGCCAGGTGTGGGCGGTCCTGCTGGATGAGGGCGTATACCTGTGCTCGCAGGCCACCATGTACCGCCTGTTGCGCGAACGCGGCCAAAACGGCGAGCGACGCGCCCAGGCCGTACGCCCCTCCGACCAGCCGGCCCGAACTGGAGGCCGACGGCCCCAACCAGGTGTGGTCGTGGGACATCGAGCGCCACGAGGCGCCATGCAACCGAGTGGAGGTGGAAGACCGCCACCGCCGGGTCGTCGCAGCGACTCGGTGAAGCTGGGGGCAGCCTGATCCGGGGAACGCCGGGGAGGGTGGCAAGCAGCCCCGACAACGACGGTGCGTGCCAGTACTACCGGATGGCACGGGTCCGGCAAGCGAGTCGGAAAGGTGGACGAGAGGAACCAGTGTTCTAAAGCCCCTCAAGAAGTCCACCAGCTCGAACCCGGTGGATCTGGGCTGGATTGCGGTGCGTACTCGGCCCCCTCATCACGGGCCGGGGAACTTCTGGGCCGGGTGATGTCGCCGGTCGGGAGGCCATGACGAATGCCTGCGGCGTAGTCATGGCGATGCCGCAGGGGCATAGCTGGCCACCTCATCCGACGATCGGTTCATGGTGAACGTGGGAACCACCCTCGGGTTCCCGTCCCCGGCCCACGACCAGTGGGAATCGGGGCGGGTTGGCGCGTTGTCCGCCGATGGCCCCGGGGTGGGGCGGAGGACTCGTAGTAGTCGCAGGAGTAACGACCTGCCGCGGAGGACGGGAAAGCCGTCTGCAGGGCGAAGGGGTCCAGCGGATTCATGCAGTGAGGAACTGCAAGGGACGGAGTCGCCGGTGAATACTGGTGAACCGTGGCCCGACCCGTTCTGGGCGGAGCGACGGGTACGACGGATGCAGGCCAAGCTGCACCGATGGGCGGCCGAAGATCCCGGTCGCCGGTTTGATGATCTGTTCAATCTCATCCATCACCCGGATTTCCTCACGATCGCGTGGGAGCGGGTGAGGGGTAATAAGGGAGGGCGCACCGCCGGAGTGGACCGGGTTATCCCAGCCTTCATCTCCGACGCTGCCGATGTCGAGTACTTCCTGAACGATGCGCGCGAGCAGTTGAAGTCGCGGACGTTTGCCCCACTGCCGGTCAGGGAGCGTTTGATCCCCAAAGTCGGACAGCCGGGAAAGTTCAGAAGACTCGGCATTCCGTCCGCGATGGACAGGCTTGTGCAAGCCTCTCTGGTCCTGGTGCTGGAACCGATCTTCGAAGCGGATTTCAAGCCGGTTAGTTACGGCTTCCGCCCGAAACGTCGGGCACAGGACGCAATCGCCGAGATTCACCACTTCGGCTCCCGGAACTACCACTGGGTATTCGAAGCGGACATCGCGGCATGCTTCGACGAGCTGTCACACTCGGCGATCCTTGAACGGGTGCGTCGGCGGGTCGGAGACAAACGCATCCTGGCCCTGATCAAGGCCTTCCTTAAGTCGGGCATCCTGTCCGAGGAAGGTTTGAACAGGGACACTCACACCGGGACTCCCCAAGGCGGAATCGCCTCGCCGCTACTCGCCAATATCGCTCTGTCGGTGTTGGACGAGCATTTCTGCGACAAGTGGTCAGCCCACGGCACAGATTGGCGGCGTGCGGCGCACCGCAAGCGCGGAGGAGCCACCTATCGAATCGTCCGCTACGCGGACGACTTCGTGATCATGGTTCTTGGTTCCAAAGAACACGCGGATGCGCTCTGGGACGAGGTCTCCGAGGTGCTGGCTCCGTTAGGGCTGCGTCTCTCGGAATCCAAGACCCGGGTCTGCCATATCGATGAGGGGTTCGACTTCCTGGGATTCCGCATCCGGCGGCGTCTCAAGAGGGGAACCAACAAGAAGTATGTCTACACCTACCCGTCGAAGAAGGCGCTTGCCTCGATCACGGACAAGGTGAGGGCGCTCACGAACAGAGCACGACACAAGACGCTCGCCGACCTGCTGCACCAGCTCAACCCGGCGCTGCGGGGATGGTGCAACTATTTCCGGCATGGGGTGTCATCGGCGACCTTCCGCTACCTGGACCAGTACACCTGGGATCGGGTCACGCGATGGCTGCGCAAACGGCACCTCGGGATCAACTGGAAGGAGCTCTACCGGCGGTTTCTGGCCGGGAGACCGGGACGAAGACCGGCAGAGCGAGGGAAGATCCTGTTCCAGCCGCAATCGGTCGAGGTCACTCGCTACCGCTGGCGCGCGAACAAGATTCCCACACCGTGGACGGGCGTCCTGGTGGCTGAGGCCACCTAACAGCGGGAATCCGTGGAGCGCCGGATGCGTGGAGACGCGCTTGTCCGGTGCGGAGGGCGGGCGGGAGAAACGGACCGGAAGAAACCCCGGAACCGCGCCCCCGTCCGACCCCTACACGAAACTGAAAGGTCCGGTGCGTGGCGTCTACTACCTGCTGTACGTCATCATCGACATCTTCTCCCGCAAAGTCATCCACTGGGAGATCTGGCCCACCGAGAACGGCACCCTGGCCAAGGAGTTTCTCCAGAACGCCATCGCGGCCAATGGCGGGATCGCGCCTCGCTCGGTCCATGCCGACCGGGGCACGTCGATGACCTCCAACACCGTCACCGGCCTGCTCGCGCTGCTCGGGATCGACCAATCCCATTCCCGGCCGCACGTGTCCAACGACAATCCCTACTCGGAAGCGCAGTTCAAGACACTCAAATATTGCCCGGCATTTCCCGGGCGGTTCGGGTCCATCGAAGACGCCAACGTCTTCTGCGCCCAATTCTTCTCTTATTACAATAACGAGCATCGCCATTCAGGGATCGCGATGCACACTCCCGCCTCGGTACACGACGGCACCGCCGTCCAGGTTCAGGCACGGCGGATCGCCACCCTCCACGCGGCCTACCTGGCACACCCCCAACGGTTCCGCGGCCGGCGGCCCTACCCGCCGCCTCTGCCGACCAAGGTGTGGATCAACCAGCCACTCACGACA
This sequence comes from Nonomuraea sp. NPDC049480, assembly GCF_044465905.1. Classification (NCBI taxonomy): domain Bacteria; kingdom Bacillati; phylum Actinomycetota; class Actinomycetes; order Streptosporangiales; family Streptosporangiaceae; genus Nonomuraea; species Nonomuraea sp. NPDC049480. Next base: position 37,532 of record NZ_JBITMD010000041.1, on the reverse strand, counting down.
CCTCAGACCGATACCTCACCACAAACCACACAAGTAGCCTGATGTCTCAGCCGGTTTGACAGCTTCCGCGGCGTGTCACTAGGCGCAGGTGTTGTACCTGGTTAGGCGTCTGCGGCGGGTGTAGCCTCGACGATCTTCTTTGGGGTCGGGATGTCGAGTCTGGCCAGGATGTCGCGCTGGGGCTTGGTCAGCTCGGCGCGCTGGCGGAAGGTGCCCGTCGGGCCAGCGAAGGTGGCCACCGTGAGCAGGTCGAACTCGTCGCGGATGCGGTTCCAGGTGGAGCCGCTGGTGGTCTCGATGATGCGGATCAGCAACAGCGCCAGCCAGCACAAGATGACGTGCGCACGGATGCGTTCCTCCAGCCGGTGATAGACCGGCCGCAGGTCGATGACCTGCTTCATCTACTGCGATTCTCGCCAGCGCGCCGCGGCCCCAGTCAACTGGTTCGAAACAGCGCTGGCCTACGCCACCACCACCCTCAAGAGGGCCGCCGCCGCAGTCGCCCCGATCTCCGACCACACCACCATGGGAAAGATCAACGGTATGGCCCGAATGAAGTGAGTGTCGCCTGGCGCTGACGACCATCTGTATCCGATGCCTGCATGGTCAAGTACTCGGCCTCTGTTGCGCTCTTGACCAGTCGCGATACGCCGCTCTGGTGGATGCCGATTTCGTGGGCCACGGCATTGACCGTTGCCACGATGCCTCGTTGGGTCGGCGAATGGACGGCCTCGGTGACGAGCACGAGCCGGCCTTGTTCGGCCACCTTGTGGTCGCTGGCCGGTGGCCTCCGTGACCAGTGCCGGACAAACGCGAACAAGACCTGTCCAGGCCCCGGGGTGCTCACTCGGTGGCCGCCATCTAGCGGTAGATGTAGGCCAGTTCCAGCGCTTGCTTCAGATCCGGAAGCCGGTGTCGCTGCGATCGAAGCTGCATCCCGACTAGCATGCCGTGAGGAAAGCGCGAGGAGGTCGACCAGGATGCTGCTGCAGCGCCTCGGCAGACGGAGCGTGCTCAGCGGCGTCGTGACTCTCGCCGAACTCGTCGCCGGCAGTGGCCTGGTGGTGGGCGCGCCGAGGTCGGACAAGACTCTGCGGGTGCTGGTGCCGTCGGGGTCGATTCGCCGGACTGCTGCGGCAACCAGGTCCGACCGCGATCAGTCAGGGCGAAGTTGCTGCAACAGGCCGAGCCGATCCGACACGGCGTGGCGCTCGCTGATGTGATCTCCGACGAACCGGAACAGCGCGAATTCCTCCATGCTGACCCGCTTGCCGGTCGCCGGGATGCCGAGCAGGTCGCCGGTATGGGTCGCGGACATACGCGAGCGCACCATCACATCGTCACCCTCGGCAACCATATCCAGGATTTCGAACCGCGGATCGGTGTATCCGTCGTGTATTGCCTGCACCTCGTTCTTGAAAGCCGACAGGCCGACCACACGCTGATGCGACCCCTCGACAGAAATGAAGTCTGCGGTGAACAGCATTTCGGCGAACGCGAAGTCGCCCTTTTCAATCCCACGGTACAGCCGGTGAAGCGCCTCTTTGCGAGACTGTAATGCGCTTTGCATCGACATCACATCCTCCCGTGCCTACGCCGCCGCCAAGTGTTTCAGCATGCCCGCACTAAGAACGAGCGTCGTGGACCCGTCGTCCGCGAGAAACTCAATCTCCCCGGCGCTGCGCATGATCAGCAGCGTATCCTCCGGGTGGACCAGTGGTTCGTGCACGGCACCAGCGGGTTCGAGCACGTAATCTCCGGCCTTGAACGCCCCGGTCTGCGGATGCGCACCCGCACCGTGCAGAATGTAGAGCTCCGTCCCGGAAACATGCCGATGCCGCGGCAGCACCGAACCCGGCTTCGCGTGCACCATGACAGTCCACACACCCGACTCCTCGTCAGCGTAGACCACTCGTACCTCGACACCTTCGGCCACTGGCTTGAACGGAATCTCGTCGGTGGCGATGGTCAGCCCCTGATCGTGATGGTGGGACATGATGATCCTCCAGTAACTGTCTCGGTCCGTCATCTCTATGACCGAACCGAATCCAACCCGAAAACGTGACAGGTAGATCAGCACAGGTGATTCGGCCGCAAGCCGGTGGCAGCCCCCGGGCGCCCGCCGAGGGTCCTTCCACCTTCCGTGAGAGCCCGATTCCCACGACCTTGAACAGGCGTGCACCCTCGGGCGCTCCGAGAAAGCTTGAAAACTATGTGTGATTCCTGTTCATGCACGTCACACTAAATGCGGCTTGGGGGTGCACGCTTCTCGATTCCTGATCGGTTTGTCGCCGGCCTCGACACGGTCGGCCCGCAGACGGTCCGGCAGGAGAACACCAGCCTGCTCACCCAGATGATCGCCGACCTGGAAGCCCGCCTCACCGAGCCGGCAGCGGGCTGACCAGGACCGTCATCGCGTCAAGGCAACCGTCCCCGGACACGCCGCACCCCCAACGACCGGCCAAGGAGCCCCGTCATGACTCCGCTCGAACGCACCCTTGCCAGAGCCCTCACCGAGGTCGTCATCAGGCTGGACCTCAGCGACGACGACGCCATCACGCCCGCGGCCACGATGCAGGTGCTCCAGCCGGTGGCCGTCCTCCTGCAGGACCTGTCCGAGCAAGGGCACCGGTAAGAATCGCGCCGCACAGCCCTCTTCGTCGGTGGCGGGGTCATCGCAGATGGGGCAGTCGTCGAAGACACGGCGTGGAATCTCTTCGAGCAAGGTGATCCTCGCCGAACCGGACGGCTCCCGCGGCGTGGACGACAGGTGAAGGACCCGTCCGTCAGACAGGTCCAGGGACATCTCGCCCGCTCCTCGGCGGTTCACGACCCAGGATCGTATCGGGGGCCAGTGGCGAGCACATGGGCGTTTTCAGTGCTTCCATGGCGCTGGTCCCCGACGGCACGTCGCTGGCGCCAGCGGTCGTAGGCGCCGGACCGCGCCTGAGCTGCAGGCCAAGAGCCGTCATCAGCTCTCGTGTCGCCGCCACTGACATCACGCGCCGCAGGCCACGATGGTTATCTGGGGTTGTCAAGCGAACTTGCTGGTCAGCGACTTGAGGGTCGTTAAGTTATGTCAGGCAAGTAGGCAGTCCGCAGCTGCCGCGCAGGTGGATCATGGAGACAGAGAGGCGGAGGTCTCGGAACGGCTCGACGGGCTGGTTCGGGCAGGGCGTTCAGGCGAGATCGACACCGCAGGAACTTCCGGTCGTGGCTCTTTGGGACCGGACTCGCGGGGTTCGGTCCGTCGCGGAGACGTTCGCCCTGCGGTACCCGACCTGCCGCGCCGGCCCACCTACTGCGACGCGGTCGCCGGCAGGCCAAGGCTGATCGGCGAGAAGCCGGTATGGCAGCGTGCCGTCCGCGGGAACTGGGCGGCAGGCATCCGATTCGCAGCCAGACGTGGGCGACGTGCGGGGGTGCAGCACTCCTAGGAACGCTCCGGCCTTCTTCCGACGGCGTGAACACGGCAGGGTCGAAGACGAAGGATCCGGTCAGGGGGCTCCTGCCCCGGTTGAAACGAGGAGGACGCAGTGACGCAGACAATCCCAGAGGGCACTGAGCGAAACGATAAGAAGGCCATGCTGGTCACGAGCGCGGGCAGCCGCGAGGAGGTCGCTGCCGCGCATGTGCAATGGGTCTGGGGATGGGAACGCCGGGATGGCGATGGCTGCTTCAGCTTCCGGGAGACGTTTGAGCGGTTCTACGACTGGTCCTACAACCAGACGCTGCTCTATGACGACTTCGACCCCGAGCATGGGGTCGCCACCAGCCCAGCCGAGTACGGTGCCATCTAGGAGCCGACCTTCAACAACCTGCGAAGCGCCGAACACGGCGTCGTCTCGGGACCGGACGTCGTCGCGGGTGGGAGCCTGGCGTCGTCTTCGCTGGTGTTCGTGGCCAGGCTGGAAACGCTTGACGGCACCGTGACCGGCATACGCACCACGACCTCGCTTGTGTGGCGCCTGACCGACAGCGGCTGGCGGATCATCCGCGAGCACAACTCCAGCGTCGTCGTGCCGGTCAAGACGATCCGGGACCAGTTGGGCCGGTGACCCGCGGTCTGAAGCACCTCCTGCTCCCAGGGCTCCGCGAGGTCGCCAGTAGTTTCGTCCGAGGCTGACCCTTGGCCCGCCTCGCTGCGGCCCGCTGTCCGCGGGGTCGACCGTCGACGGCTTCGCCATCGCCGCTACCGCCGCCACCCTCACCTGCCCGGCCGAGCACACCGTCCCCTCTGCGACCCCGGCGGCCAGCGTCAAGACCGGCCGCCCGTCCTGGGCGGCCTGGCACGTCTACCCGGCCGCAGCGCACCGCTCCTACGGTGGCTCACATCACCACCCCCGACCAACCTGCGGAAAGGTCACTCCCATGCACGCGATCCCCCAGCTCCGCCCACTCTGGCTCCTGCTCGGCCCCGGCGTGGCCGCCCTCCTGGCCTGCTCGGCCCCGGCCGAGCACAGAACGGCGGCCAAGGACATGACCACGGCCTCCACCGGCTCCACGCCCCCGGATGCCACACCGGCGACTGCAAGTGAGGCGACGAGCCGAGCGGACCACCCCTACGTCGGCATGTGGGTCACAGCCGACGGTCACATCCGCCAAGAGCTGCTGCCCAACGGCCGCTACGACGAAGCGCGTGGCAGCCGCCAGGGCGCCTACACCGGCAGCTACACCATCACCGGCAACCGCATCGCCTACCGAGACGACACCGGCTTCGCTGCCGATGGAACCTTCGTCAGCGACGACGTCCTCCATCACGGCGGCTATGTCTTCCACCGGCGGCGCCACTGAAGGGATGGCCGCTACGTGGCGGGACAGATGAGCGCCTCATCCGACAGCCACCCATAACCCGGGACCGCCACCCGGCTGTCCGTGCTGCGCCAGCTCGCGCTGCTGCGCGCATGGTCATGGTCGCCGAACGGCAGGCACGCGACGTTCTACCGGCTCAGCTCTACCGCGAAGCGGCGTCCCGCGTGGGTGCTGGAAGATCTCGCTGCGCTGGTGCGCCTGCTGGAGGCGGGCGAGCTGAAGCCGCTCATCGCCGCCATGCTCCCGCTCGAGCGCGCCGCTGAGGCGCACGAACTCCTGGCGGGCGCCCGCGTGGTGGGGAAGGTTCTGCTGACTCCTGAGGAGGAATCGTCATGAAGCTGGTCACGGTTGCCCGGTATTACGCGGTCGTGCTCGGGCTGGGAACGGTTGGCTACCTGTTCTTCACCGGCATGGTCAGAGCGGACAACGCCTTCCTGATCCCTGACTTGGTCATCTCCGCGCTGCTCGTCGCGACCGCGTTCCTGCCACCCGCTTACGTGGTGCGGGGCATGATCCTCGCGTACGGCATGGCGGCCGGCGTGTTCACCGCGGCGGTCTTCACTTCCCTGGTAAGGGGGGAGCTGGGAGTGGTGAGCATGGCGGCGGCGGCGTCGTTGGTCGTGGCGGTGCTGCTCGTGGCACGGCAGCGGGCGGCCTCAGGCGTCCATTGACACCTGTGGCACCCGCAGACGGCCGCGCTCTGGCCGGCGGTGTATCCCGGAGGAGTACGCGACGAGCGTCCCGTCAGATGTGACTTTGATGGCTTGATGGGTCTGGCGATCTTTATGTGGCACGACCACGGAAGGCAGCCGGATTTGCGGCGGGGACTGATCGCGATCGAATAACGGTCCGCACAGGGGAACGGCCGCTCCGTGAGGATTTGGTTCATCCCAGAACTGATCATCACCGAGCGGCCGCGGAGTTCATTGTGCCCTGTGCGCAGCATGTCCTGGCGGGCGATGCCTGTGAAGGTGCTCTTCCCCCACCTGGCGAACTGGTCGTCGACGAGGTGACCGATCGCGAGGACTACGTGCTGGTCACCGCGCATACCGCAGGTGTGGACCGGCGCCCTGCGATGGCGCGAGCACGCGGGCCGCCTGGCCGCGTACTCGGCGGCCCAGGGCGGCGTCAGTCGATGGTCTCCTTGACGAGGTCGAGGTAGGCGTGCCCAGCCGAGACGCTGTAGGGCAGGCCGAGCGCCGTGAATCCGTCCAACAGCTCGCGTAGTGTGGCGAGGTGGTGCTGCCAGGAGGCGTCAGGCGAGTAGGGGCCGCCGAGGAACTTGATCATCCGGGCCGTTTCCGGCGAGCGGCGGGCGATCTGCTTGTCAGGCTTCGTCGTCGTCCTACAGGTCGTAGTCGTAGGGCTCGCCGCGGGCCAGCCGCTCGGCGCGCATCTTCTCGCGCTCGGCGTCGGTGATCCCGGTCAGGTACTCCCACCTGCTCACCCGTTGGACCGCGCCGCGGGCCAGGTCGTGCTGCAGCACGATCCGAGACGAGCAGCCCATCTCCTCCTCCTTGACCACCGAGGGGTTGGTCGCCTCCCACGGCACGCCGGCCCAGGAGGCGTTTTCGGCGATCTCGACGGCCGCGCGGCGGGCGGGCGAGCCGGGCCGGCGCGGCCCGTCGGCCAGGGGTTTCCAGCAGGAGGCGTACCGCACCCACGCCACCGCCTCCAGCTGGGCGACGTCGGTGTCGACGACCACGTCGTGCACGCCGCCGACCGGGTCGGCGGTGTTGACCAGGGCGTGGACCACCGGCCCGGTGTAGGCGACCTGCAGGAAGGAGGACTTGCAGGTGGGGCAGACCGGCGCCCGGCGCCCCTGCGGCAGTCGCTCACCCAGGGCCTTCTCCTGCTCGCGCCGCTGCCGTTCGGCTTCGGCCCTCGGGAAGTAATGGAGTGATCAGTGACGCCAGCGTGTGCAGTTTCCTGCACACTCGTTTGCGTCTGGCCGCGGTTATGGGAGCCGGCGCAGCTCAGCGGCGCTCGAAGGGGTTGACTCCCACGGATCGCTCCAGCCGGGTGATGAGCCCGGTGGTGCCGGCCTGCTCCATCTCCGGCAGGTCCCAGCTGTGTGAGCCTTGGGGTAGGCCGTCCAGGCGCACCGTAATGGACAGGTCGCTGAAGCTGAGCCGGAAGATGCGCAGGCTCACGTCGGACCCGCCCAGTTGGCTGGCGGGCACCAGGTGGGGCTGGCCCTGCGGGGCTTTGCGCGCCTCCTGCAGGGCCAGGGCTTTGAGCTGCTCGCCGGCCTCGCCGCGCTTGGTGTAGCGGCGGCCGGCTGCCCGGCCGGCGTGCCGAGCCACACACCTTACTGGGCCCTCCGCTCGGGTCGATGCGGTCATTAGTAGCGGTGAGTGACCGTAAGTGCGGGAATTGCAGCCGATCAGTAGAAGGTCGGGTATCCGGCGCAGTCATAGCTGTTCAGTCGCTTGACTGATGAGATCTTGTCGTTGAACTTCCACTGCGGTGCTCCAAGGACGTTCACCTTTTCCCACGGCCGGATGCAGTAGCGGCGGTCTTGAAAGTTCCTGTCGTCGTAGACGACCCATGCGGACCAGTCGTTGTTCTCGATCGAACTCGCCCTGTCGGACGATTCGTGGAGGTTGGTCGAGTAGGTACGGACGTGGCGCCCTCCCTCGAACCAGGAGTCTTCGTAGAGGTACAGCCCTGCAAGATCGCCCACACCAAGATCTGCGTGAGCGGCCGTCGCGGTACCCGTGATGCCGACGATGGCGGCGGCTATGGCGAGGCACGCGACCGTCCGGGTCTTTCTCAACATGATTCCTCCCAAGAATCGTTGCATTGGCGTCTGGGAGGAGGTTGCCAATCGCCTCTTGGCCGTGGCTTGTGCCTGGATTGGTGTCTACTACAGGTCAAGGGCTTCGGCCGGTGCGTTTGGTGAAGCGCTCCGGCCCCGGGCCGGCCACCGTCATGGCGAAGGCCCCGCCCTGCGGGCCCTAACTGAGACCTTGCGCGCCCAGGTCGGCACCGAACTAGCGCTGCTGGCGCGCATCCGCGACGAACTGCTGGACCGGATCTGCGAGCTGGAGGAGCAGGTTCGCGCCGAACGCGACGGTGCCATGACGGCTGAGCAACAGGCCCGTGACGCCGCCGAGCGCGCCCGCGCCGAGCTGGCCGAGCAGCAGCGCGCGGCGGCCGCGCACGAGCACGCCGCCGACCTGCAGCGGCTCCGCCGCGAGCATGAGGAGGCGCTCGCTGGGGAGCGGGAGCGGGCCGCCACAGCGGAACGGGCCGTGGCCGCCCTGGAGGAGCGGCAGCGCACCACCGCGGCCGAGCGCGACCGTGAACGCGGCCGCGCCGACGCCGCCGACGCCGCCGACACCGCCGACACCGCCGACACCGCCGCCCAGCGTGAACGGGACGACGCCCGCAGAGCACAAGGCGACGCCGAACGGCACGCCACCGAGTTGCAGACCACCCTGACCGACCTCATCCGTCGCCTGCCCGCCGCTGGCGACGTACCCCCGGACTGAGGAACCGGCGGACGACCGGTGGCGCCCAGAGGGCAGCAGTCGCGGGTCCGCGCTCTTCACTGTCTGGCGTCTTCCCAGGGCTGGATGAAGCGTGTGAGGTGTAGTGGTGGACAACAGGTACGTGCAGGTGACACTACGTGCCGCGATGTCGATCGCGCTTTTCGGCTTGCTGGTCGCCCTGGCCGCGAAGGTCTCGGTCTTCTTGGCGGTCGTCGTCGCCGTCTTGGGGGTTGTTTTCGTGGTGGCCGGCGTGATGATGGATCGGACGAACACCATGCTGGAGCGCGGCGATTTCAAGGAGCTGTCGCGGTTGGCACAAGCGTTGCCGGCGGACGAGGTGGTTCCGGCGTCCGGCGTGTGGCTACGCGTGGAACGCCACGGCAAGGACATGGTGGTCGTGCGGGTGTCGGAGGCAGACATCGAGGATGCCCGCCGGGACCTGGCCGAAGGGCAGCAGCAGAGCACGGTGTCGTGCGAGGAGTTCACCTTGAAGTGGCCGGGGTTTGTCACGCGTGGGCACAGGTACATGTCGGCGGTGTTGGAGGACGGCCAGGTGCGCGTCCTGCCGGCGCCGCGCTCATCGCTGCCGGATCGGGTGCGGAGCTGGTGGCTGGTCGGCAGGCTTGGGACAGCGTTGACGTCGCTGGCCGAGCTGGAGCAATTAGCCGAGCAGTTGCGGCAGGCTGCGTCGCAGGCCTGAGGAGGTGCACGAAGTGGGCCCTCGACGATCACACACCGTAAGAACAGCGCGGGATCCCGGCGGCCAGCGCGGCCAGGACCAAGAAGGGGTGCCACCTCAACGGCACGCCCGACGCTCTGAAGGCCCGCCCTATAAGCACGTCGTCCACGTGTCGCCGCGAGCGCCGACCTCGTCAACGGCGTACGCGTCTCGGTGACAGGCGCAGAACGTCTTCGCGGCGGCTGATTCGCGGCGGCTGAGCGCACGCTACCGCGCGGGAACGGTCACCGCGAGGCGGTCCCGCGGTGGCCGTTCCGGTTCAGGGCGCCGGGATCACCCGGGGGAGACCGCGCCGGTCCAGACGGCGTCGGCGGCGGAGTAGACCGCGAGCAGTTCATCGTCGAAGTAGGGGGACAGGGCCGTGTCGTAGCGCAGGTTGGCGTCGGTGTCGGTGACGCTGAGGGTCAGGCCGTTCAGGTAACCTCTGGCGCCGGCCGCGTCGTAGTTCAGCAGCCAGGAGGAGCCTTGCGCGCCGTACCCGGTGAACCAGGAGCGCACGGGCAGCAGTCGCTCGCCCTTCAGGCTGGGGGCGTGGGCGGTGGTCGTGACGCTGCCCACGGACATTTTGAGGTTCTGCCCGGTGTATGGCCGCACGCCGTCGGGGTGCGGGCCCGCCGGGTAGCCGAAGACGTTCACCGAGTAGTCGAGCGGCTGGTTCCAGGCCAGGCCCTGCCCGCCGACGTTGTCGCCCAGCCTGCCGTAGCCGGTCGGCTCGCCCGTGGCGGAGGGGACGACGCCCTCGTACACGTTGACGAAGGCGTAGCCGCGGTCGAAGTCGCGGCCGGTGTCGAAGTCCTGGTGGCCGAAGAGCTGCTTGCCGACGTACAGGCCCAGCGGGGCGGCGCCGGCGGCGTAACGGGGCACGAACACCCACTTGCCGAGTGCGGCGCCAGGGGTCTGGGTGTCGAACGCGCACTGCGCCGCGGTTGCCACGACGTTGCGGTACTGCGAGTGCACGGCGCTGCCCGTGCACCAGTGTGGCTGCCCGTCGGCGCCGATGAAGAACACCTTGCCCGAAGTGGCCGGGCCGTCGGGTTGCGCCGGACGGCTGACGGAAGGAAGCGACGGCGCGATGCTGCCGGGCTTGCCGCTGGGCGTGATTACGGCGCCCGCGAGGGGCTCGCTGACGGAGGCCCGCACGGTGTAGGGGGTGGCGTTGGCCAGGTTGGCGCCGCCGTCGCCGAGCCAGAACGCCGCGACCTCCGCTGCGGCCGCCTGTGTGGAGGCCAGCGGCTTGGTCACGACGCTGGCGGCGACGTCAGCGGCAGCGGCCGGCGCGGCCATCAGAGCGGCTGGCAGAAGGCCGGCGGCTAATGCACTGAGGGCTCTACATAACATAAGCATCTCCCGTCTGCTCGCTGTTTTTCAGCGATGATTTCGAACACACTGTCGTGCGCCCAGAGAGACGCTACCCCCCGGCCTAGTCGCGATCAACGGGTTTCACCAACCGCCCGATGTCCACCTTTCCGGATCCTGGCGCTGCGCCGTCAGTCCTCGACGGCCACCCGGGCGAGCACGTCCCGCCGGGGACGCAACCCCTCTAACAGACAGCAGTTCCCACGGCGATGCCATACTCGGCCCGCAGGAGCGCGAGCCGCTGCCGTGACATCACCGCGGCGGCGACCGCCCGGCACTCCTCAGGCCCCAGCGCGTCGAACTGCTCGGCAACGCGACGCTGCTCTGCCTCGCCCCGCGCAACCGCTGGACCTACGTCACACGCAAGCGGAAGATTGACTACCTGTTCGCCGGCGGCGGCCGCATGCGGGGTTGCTTCGTCGACTACGCCAAGGCCAGGTGGTCAGACCACGTCCCGATGCACGCATGGGTGGCGCGGTAGGAAGAGGTTGCGGGCTGTGGCCCGAGTCACCCCGAACACGTCCCTTGCCCCACCACCCGGGCCAAGTTGGGCTGCCCCGCTCCCAACGCCGGGAAGGTGCAGCGCGGGCGCCCCCGCCAGCATCTTCCTGCGCGGTTGTACGTGTGCCCGCATCGCCATGCCGGCCACCGATGCGGCCAAACGGTTGCTTGCTTGGACGGGAAATGATGCCATAGCGAGATCCGCTGCCGACGGAAGGAGGTTCCACGATGACACGCTCATGGGCCCGAAGGCTTGCCGTGGCGCCGGTCTCGATCGTGCTCGGCCTGGCGTCGCCAGTCACGTCGTACGCGCAGACGGCGGACTCCCCGTGGCAGACCGTCCAAGCGCCCCCCGCCCAATCCCCCGCCGCCCTGGCCGACGTCGCGGCGCGGAATGCACGCAGCGCGTGGGCCGTGGGCAGCGAGGGCTCGCCATCGCTCCCGTACATCGCGCACTGGAACGGGCGGCGCTGGGTGAAGCAGCCTTCGCTTGGCTGGCAGGGAACGCTGACGGAGGTCACGACCGCCCCGGGCAGCACCTGGGCCGCGGGCGTCGACCAGAGCACGGGCACGGCGAAGCTGCTACGCAAGATCGGAAGCGTCTGGGCCGGGCATGACCTGCCACGAGGCGACGACCCGACACTGCGGATCACCGGACTGTCGGCACTGCCGGACGGGCGGCTGTGGCTGTCCGCGACGTACGGCTCCCCGACGCTCTCCATGCTGGCTTTCTTCGACGGCCACACCTGGACCGAGACCCCGCTCCCCGCAGAATGCGCGGCAAGGTGCGCCATCCAGCAGATCGAGGCGCGCACCGCCCAGGACGTGTGGGCGGTCGGGGCGGGCGTGCCGCCCTCGCCCGGCGTGGTGGCGGGGATCGTCCTGCGCTGGGACGGCACGACTTGGACCGCCGGATTGTCGAACGGGACCGACAACGTGGCGAACCTGTACGACGTCCACGCGGTGTCGGCCGACGATGTCTGGGCCGTCGGCCACAAGGCCGTCTTCAGCGGCCCCCGGCCCTACCTCGCCACCATCGTCCTGCACTACGACGGCACCTCCTGGCAGGACGCCGGCGCACCGGCCATCGTCGGCTCAGCCGTCTCGCTCGCTGCCGGCGGCGGCGGACTGTGGGTCTCCGTGCAGCCCTCCTCACCCGGTCTCGCCGGAACGACGCGCTACCTCCGGTACGAGTCGGGCACCTGGACGGCGGTGGCCGGCCCCGCAACCCCGGACGTCGACGTGCTCGTGACCCAGGCGGTCGCCGCCGTGCCCGGCACTTCGGCGACCTGGTCCGTCGGCTACCGGACCTCGACGGCCGCCCAGACCACCGTTCCCCACATCGAGCTGGCGGGATCCCTCTGACAGAGCCGGCGTCCGCCCCCTGCGTGATCCATGAGCTCAGGGGGTCGGCCGGGCTGGGGGTAGGAGGACAGCCAGCTGCTCGGCGCCCGATCTCGGTGCGGTATCGATCTGGTGGAGCGAGCGCCTGACCTCGATGCGTCAGGGACGCGTCCGCAGGACCTCACACCTGCTGGAGCCCGAGCACCCGCAGCATGTCGAGGACTGTCGCTCCGGGGGATCCCGGCTCGGCCGAGTACACGAGCACGGTCTGGTGGCCGTCCGGGAGCAGCATGGTGTCGCAGTCGAGCGAGATCATGCCCAGGCTGGGATGCCTGATGCTCTTGGTCGCGGTACGCCATGGGGAGGAGCGCCCCTCTCGCCAGAGCTCGTCGAATCGCGTGCTGCCACGACGTAGTTCCGCGATCAGCCGGACCAGGTCGGGGTCGTCGGGATAACGCGCCTGCGCGGCCCGCAGTGTGCCGACCGAGGCCCGGGCGGCCGCGTCGTCCTCGTCCGGGCCTGCGGCGACCTGGCAGCGGCTGCTGCCGAGAAAACGCTGCCAGATGAGATTGCGTTGCCGCTGCGGCCACGCGGACATGTCGCCTTGAAGCGCTGCCCCAAGGGGGTTCCAGGCCAGCACGTCGCCCTTGGCCGAGAGCACCAGCACGGGCAGATCCGCCATGCGGTCCAACAGCCGGAGCACGCTCGGCCGTACGACCATCGCGATGCGCCCGGCCTGTGGCGGCTCGTGGCCGGCGAGCCGGAACATCAGGTCGCGATCATCGTCGTCGAGCCGCAGGGCCTGGGCCAATGCGGCGATGACCTGGCTCGAGGGTCGCGGCCCGCGCCCCTGCTCGAGCCGGACCACGTAATCGACGCTCAGGCCTGCGAGCATGGCCAGTTCCTCTCGGCGCAGACCCGGCACCTGGCGACGCGTTCCCGCCGGCAGTCCGACGTCCTGCGGTCGTACACGAGCCCGGGCTGTGCGGAGTATTTCGGCGAGCTCGGCGCGGTTCACTGTTCAATCATGCCTGTAGATCGCGCCGGCCGGGTGGTACCGCAGGTCCTATGCCTCAGCGGTCCTGGTGGGCCCCGGGTGTGCGCATGGAGGATCGGCTCCATGACAGAGATGAAGACGGTGGCGTTGGTCACCGGAGCGAACAAGGGGCTGGGCCGGGAGACCGTACGCCGCCTGGCCGGCCAGGGGTGGCAGGTCTTCCTGGCCGCGCGGGACCGGGGACGCGGCATCGAAGCCGCGGACACGCTGGCAGGTGAGGGGCTCGAGGTGGAGTTCGTCGAACTCGACGTGACCTCGGACGAGTCCGTGGCGGCGGCCGTGAAGGCCGTCGCCGAGCGGGTGGATCGCCTGGACGTGCTCGTCAACAACGCCGGAGTCGGTGGCCCGTTGCTGGATCCGGCCGACATGGACGCCGACGCGCTACGTGCGCTGTACGAGGTGAACGTGTTCGGTCAGGTGCGGGTCACACACGCGTTCCTGCCGTTGCTGCGCAGGTCGCAGCAGCCCCGCATCGTCATGGTGTCCAGCGCTCTCGCCTCGCTGACACACGCCGGCGACCCCTCCCGCCCCGAGCACGGCTTTCTGAGCCTGGACTATGCCTCGTCGAAGGCGGCGCTCAATATGATCGTCTCCCAGTACGCCCGGGCGCTGCCCGGGTTCAAGGTCAACGCTGCGGATCCGGGCAACCCCGCCACCGACATGAACCATCACACGGGTATCCACACCGTCGCGGCGGGAGCCGCTGCGATCATCAGGTTGGCCACGTTGGACCCCGGCGGGCCGACGGGAGGCTTCTTCGGCAGTGACGGCCCCGTCCCATGGTAGGAGTGGACATGACCAAGATCCTCACGATCGGGCTGCATCCCAGCACGATCGACTACACCGGATTTCCCGACCTCGACGAGGCGACGCTCACCGCACGAATCGAGCAGGGCAACGCAGCTCTGCGGGCGGCGGGCATCGACGCGGTGCCGTGCCTGGTCGGTACCGACCCGGACGAGGCAGAAAAGAGCGTCCGTGAACGACTGAGGGAGGGGCCCTTCGGCCTGGTCATGATCGGAGGCGGTGTGCGCATGAGCCCTGAGCACACCCTTCTGTTCGAACGGCTGATCAATGTTCTGGCGGCCACGACTCCCGGAATTCGCTTCTGCTTCAACATCTCACCGGAAACGACGATCGACGCCATTCGCCGTTGGGTTTGACGGAAACGGCATCCGCCGCAACGAGGTCGACCGCGTTCCGTCCATGAGCCCGCGGTGCGGGCTACCGCCTCGATCTGGCGGTCTGACACCTACGGCCGGACCTCGTAGACCGCGTTGAACGGGCTCTCCGCCACCCGCCGGAATCGGGTGAAGCCCGCATCCGTGATCACCTCCCGGATCGCCGCCTCGCCGGCCTGCGCACCCAGCGCGTAGCCGCCCGGCTGGGAGAGGCTGTTGGGCACGCACAGGAACGTGGAGCCGCTGTAGTAGAGCCGTCCCACAGGGTTGAAGTTCTCCTCGACCTTGTCGGCGGCGAACGGCTCCACCAGGAGCCACGTCCCGTCCGGAGCCAGCGCCTCCCGCACGCGTCGCGCGGCACCGAGCGGGTCACCCATGTCGTGCAGGCAGTCGAACATCATCACCAAGTCATAGTCGCCGCCGCTGAAGGTCTGCGCGGTGGCCACCTCGAAGGTGACGCGGTCGCCGACCCGGGCCTGGGCGGCCTTCTTGCGGGCCAGCTCGATCGACTCGGCGTGGTAGTCCGAGCCGACGACGGTGACGCGCGGGTACGCTTCGGCGATCAGCAGCGTCGAGGAGCCGAGCCCGCAGCCGAGGTCGGCCACCCGAGCTCCGGCGGTGAGTTTCGCCTCGACCCCGTCCAGTGCCGGGATCCAGTTCGGGATCAACTCGGCTGCGTAGCCGGGCCGGTAGAACGCGTCGCATCCGACGAAGACGTCCTCGTGGTGCTCGTGCCAGCCGACGCCGGCGCCGGTGCGGAACGCCTCGGTGATCCGCGGCTCGGCGCGCAGATATCCCAGCGCAAGGAGGAACGCGGCCGATACGTGGGGGCCGTTCGGGTCTGCCAGGCAGAACGCCTGCTCCTCGGTCAGCGAGAACTCGCCGGTCTCCGGTTCGTAGCTCACGTACCCGCCCGCGGCCTGGCCACGCAACCACTCGGTGAGGTAGCGCGGATGACACCTGGTCCGCTCGGCGAACTGCTCGGGCGTCGCCGGACCTTGCGCGAGTGCGCGATAGAGGCCGAGCCGGTAACCGATCACGACCGAGCCGGCGGCCCCAGTCGCGCCCAGATCCGCCACGAAGCGCTCAAGGAACTTTGTCACCTTGTCGTGGTCCACGCCCGATTTCCTTCCCCGATCGGAACCGGCTGATTCTGGTCAACCGAAAAGGCGGGCGGTCGCGCTCGCACACGAGGCGGCCCGGCCGGCAGCGCGCTGCGGCACGCCGACCGGACGCCGCCGTTCCCGCTCTTTGCGGTCCGCCTCGAAGCGGGGCCGGCCTGCGGCCATGTGGCGCCGCGCACACACCGCCAGCTGGCGGCACGCCACCTCGATCGTTATCTGGGGTTCTTAAGCGAAGTAGCTGGTCAGGCTTCGACGACACCGAGCTGGGCTGCGTCTATCGCTCTGGCCGCCACTGGCAGGCCCTGGCCCCCGACGGGCGCGTGGTCGTGCACCGCGCCGCAACTCGTACCGAGGCGGTCGACCAGCTGCTCGCCACTCCTGGCCCGCTCTTCGGCGACCCCGCTGATACCCTCCTCCACGGCCTCGACGACGGGGGTCGGCTGTGGGCGACGATCCCCGAGACCGTCTGCCTGCCGTTGGGCGAGTGGCTATGAAGACGGAACGTCCCCCCGTCCTGCCGGACAGGGGGACAATGTACCCCCGCGCCTCACACCGGGCGCTTGAGACCCGATTCGCCGTCGGCCAGCACCATGGCCCCTTGCGGTGATGGTTCTTGCGGCTTGCGGATCACGGTATCCGCATGCGCAGGAGTGATGCCCAGCGCCAGCACGGCGGCCAGGCCGGCGGCTAAAGCGGCGGCACGGCGAGTCCAGGTACGGGTCTTCATACAGCACGCATCAGCTACTCCCCCGGCCTGGCGTGTTCATCGACGCGGGCGGCGCGGACGTCGCGCAGCCAGCGGTTGAGCGCTTGCCGGTAGCGCTCGCCGTCGCCGACGTCGTCGGTGGCGGCGATATCGGCGTTCGGCATCGGCTCGGGTCCGTCCCCCGGCCTCCACAGCGGTCCGCGTGGTTCCTAGGCCTGAACTGTGTCGGCGATGCCGTCCCATTCGGCTACGGCCAGTCCGGCGGCGGCAAGGGGCGGATCGTGGGTGGCGTTCACCAGTGTCCATCGGCCGTCGATGAGGACTTCAACGGCGGTATGGACATCCTGTCGCGAGGGCAAGAGCTGGCCTTCTGCCGGCCGGTCGGGCAGGTGATACGGCCATCGAATCCGCCGGGCCTGATAGCCGAGCGCCTGGAAGCCCTTGATCAGGTAGGCGGATTTGGCCAGACAATCGCCGCGCCCGACCGTCATCAGCGTCTTGGCGTCGTGGGCGCCGTCGGTGGCGTACGGCAGGTTCCGCACGGCCAGGAACAGCGCGATCTGCTCTGCGCGTGCATCCACGCGCTGACGGTAGCCCGGCTGAGGCCGCACCCGCACTACTCCACGCTGCATGGAAGGAGAAGCGCCCGAGCTGTGTCGCGGCTGGGTATCCACGGCAGCCGAGCTGACGGTTGGTTGCTGCTCGTACAAAAGTGACATATGCCCGGGCGCACGTTGCGGCGGCGACAGTGCACCGCCGCTGCCCCCCATCACGCCCGGTGCAGAGACGGCCGGGCGGAGTCAAGCCCCGGAGGGCTGAGCAGGTAAAAGCGGCGAGGTCGCGCAGTGTGCTGCATCGGCGACGTCGTGATCAGCAGCACGAGCGGTACGGCCGGATCTCCCACTTGAGACATACGATGTAGCCGGCCACATAGATCTCATCGGGCACCTGCCCACGACGAGACCGCCAGCGTCCAGCTCACAGAACTAATTCCGTGAACTCAAAACCTCGTTCGACTTTGACTGATAAGCGATTCGCCCTGCTTTGATACCGTTTTCAGCCTTTTCTCCAGGTTTGAGCCTCCGAAAGGCTTCACCAAGGCATCGCTGCTCCTTCAAAGGCACAGCTATTCGACCAGCTCGACCAGTCGAAGCCCGCAGGGGCGCGGCGATCCAGAGCAGCAGCTTGCACCGAAGGGTGTCAGGGCATTGATACTAACGCGTGGGCCAAATATCGGTTTGCCAGCTCCCGATGAGAGTGCTGCGGCGACACAGGGAAGGATGGGAGGTAGAGAAGTTTCCCCCTCCGGTGTGACTCCTTCTCCCAAGTATAAAGGCTAAAGCGCGAAAAGCCTTCCGATTCTACGCCTGCGACGTAAACTCGTGAGGGAAAGGGTCCCCTGCCCGCACAAGTGCGAGTGGTTCGCCGGCAGGGGACCCTTCCCTACTTCTTGTCGGAGGTGATGATGATCCAAACCGTCCAGAGTATTAGTTTGGCGACCTCAAGGGCCACATGGTTCCGGCGGTCTGGCTTGGGCACCCTCCGACGTCGGCGTCTGCGTTTCACACAGTCACTCCTTCCCCCGCCAGCGATCAGATGAGACAACTCCCGTGGATGGCGGGATTTCTTCGGTTAGTTTTTTCGGGCAAAGTCAGACTAGAAGGGGGGAGAGTCTCACACAAGACGCCCACAAAGGCGACCGGGGAGAGATTATGACCTCCCAGTTGCGATTAAGCATGCCTTGGGAGTAATGCGTTCTACCTGATCACATGATCATGTCATCAGGTACGTGACATGATCACCCACAACGGCGATACTGTCGCCATGCCGAAAGCTGTCGCAGAGCCGAAGAAACCGACCAGCGTCTACAACCTGAATCGACGGGTCCAAAGATCGGATCATCTCCTACTTCCACGATTCGGTTATGATGATTTGGACAGCATGTCCATCAGCATCACATATGTCCTTAATGAGCTGTCTCTATGCCGCAAGGCAGACGAGGAACGATTGAATCTTCATGATGCAGCACCGAACGTTGAAGCATTACTGCGCATTTTGATCCTTATTCAGGAGCTCAGGGCGAGCCTGGACAAGGCTGAAGCCGAGGCGATCAACGAAGCCCGCAAACTCCACGCTCGTTGGTCAGACCTCGCCGGACCTCTGGGAGTGAGCTGCCGCGCAGCTGCGGAACGTAGAGCCAGCAGGTTGCGCGATCGCGTGGCAGACAAGGGCGATGGGTTGTCTGATCAGTTGTATGCCAGTGACTAGTTCGCCAATGAGAAAGCTCCATCCTGTTTTCGCACGTAGATGTGGCTGGTGTGGTGGCGATCAGGTGTGAACGTCGTGGTGGCGGGGCGAGATCATGGAAGTAGATCGTCTGTCAGCGGGTGACTTCGAGGCGGGTGAGCACCAGCAGGGCGCGTAGCAGCGCGGTGGCGTGACGGGCGTTCAGGCGCAGCCGGGTCAGTACCCGCCAGTTCTTCAGGTCGCCGATGCCGTGCTCGACCGCGGCGCGCTCACGGTTCAACAGCCGGTTCGCGTTTTTTTGGGCCTTGGTGAGCGGGTTGTTCTTGCTGGCCTTGAACCCGGTGACGATCACCGGATCGTCGGGGTCGTCCTCCAACCCGACGAAGCCCAGGTCGGCCAGGGCGCCCAGGTCGAAGCGACGCAACCAGGTGGTGATCTTGTTGTGGCGGGCAGTGGTGATCTCGCTCGAGCGGCCTGGCTTGGCGGAGGAGATCCAGATCAGGTTGCCGTGCTCATCGGTGAGCGCGAGGAACAGCAGGCCGTGGACCTTGTGTTTGCCGTTGTAGTTCGTGCGGTTGGCCTGCCCGGTGCGGCGGCGGGTACGCACCAGGATGCCGTCCAGCAGCACGATCTGCCCACCGGCCTTGGCGATTTGTTTCAGGACGCGGTCCAGGCGCGGGGCGCGCGCGGCGAGCAGGTTGATGACCTCCAGCAGCCAGCGGCGGATGGTGGAGGCTGAGACGTTGTTGCCGCCGGCCATGTCGGCCAGGCGCTGGTCGTGGCGCAGGACGGCGAGCACGATGAGAGCGATCTTGCCGGGCGGCAGTTTCCGCCAACGCGAGCCGATCGCTTTGAGGTGGCCGCGGAGCAGGCCGGCGACCAGGGTGAGGGTCTTGGTGGACAGCGGCAGGCGGCACTGGTAGACAGCAGACGGCGCGTCCTCGGCGGGTGTTTTGGCTGTACTCACACACCGCCATGCCCCTGCCGGGGGCGCGCCACGTCGCCGCCGGTCAGGGGTGCGGGAGATTCCCTCGAGGATGCCGGTCAGGATGGCGGGGCGAACGCTCCGGCCGGAGTCTTGCGCAGCCAGCCCCGTTCGGCCAGTCGATTCAGCTTGGCCCGGGTTCCTTCTACCTGGCCCGGTTCGGTTGACAGTTCCAGCTGCTCGCAGATCGTCTTGACCGGCAGCGGAGCCTGGCCGGAGCACACCGCGGACAGCAGCGCCTGGTAGTCGGGGGGAAGCACGTGGACCCCTGCGGCCTCGTGCCGGAAGCAGATCAACCGGCCGCCGCGCATACGCCGGCCTCGGTCAGCAGCCCGCTCAGGCGGCCGGTCTGTTTGCGGGAGGCCGTGTAGACGATGCCAGGCATCGGTTCCGCGGAAACCGCGGTGACGATCTCGGCCGCGGGATCGTCGAGCATCCGGCGTACCTCGAGCGAGATGTTGGGCCGGTCGAAGCCCTGAACGATCTCCACGTGCTCGCGCATGTCCAGCCGCTCGGCGATCTCCGCCCGCACCGGCGGCGCCGCGGTGGCCGTCAGGGCGGCGATCACCGGGCGCCCCAGCGCCTGGGCCACCGATCCGAGCCGCAGGTAGTCGGGGCGGAAGTCATGTCCCCACGCCGAGATGCAATGAGCCTCATCGACCACCATGAGCGAAGGGGCCGCGGCCGCCAACTGGTGCATGACGTCGGGGCGGGCGAGTTGCTCCGGCGCGCAGAACAGGAACTCCGTCTCTCCCGCGCGAAGCGCCTCGAACGCCTCCGTCCGTTTACCCGCCCCAGTTCCGGCGTCCAGACTGACCGCGTCCTCGTCGCGGCTGCGCAGGGCCTCGACCGGACCCGCCCGTCATCTGCTCGTGGTCCAGGGCGGGAGCACCTGAGCAGGATCAAAACCATGAGCTCCTCTGCCGCACACGAAAGGCCGGCGGCGCGGCCGGTGGGAGTGGGGCGGCTGTGGGCCGCCGTCAGCGGCCGCCTGGCTCCCGCTCCCGTTGAAGCTCGCGGCTGGGATCGACGAGTTGCGGGTCGGCACGCGTGCGCGCATCCGCGTGAAGGCTCTGGGAACCTTCCGCCCGAGCATGGTCACCTGGAGCAAGAACCCCGTCACGTACGAACTCGGTCACGTTCGCGGAAGCGCTGACGCCGCCGCATGACACCAGCGTCACACAGCGCCTAGCTGGCGTTCCCGGTCCGGTTGCCATTCGGCCAGCAGGACGGTGGCGTCGTCTTGGAGCTGGTCGTCGTGGTAGGCCAGCACGCTGCGGACGAGCCGGCGCAGCGTTTCCGGCACCGGTAGGCCGTCGGCGTTGTGCCGGATCACGAAGTCGACGAAGCGGTGCAGCCCGAACTCCCTGCCGCGCGCGTTACGTGCTTCGGTGATGCCGTCGGTGTAGAGCAGGACCCGATCACCCGGTTCCAGCTGCTCGCGGCACAACACCGGCTCCAGTCCCAGATCCAGCCCCAAAGGGTGGGCCGGCGGGCATTCCAGGGTGGTGCTCCAGCGTCCGCCGCGGATCACCACGGGCGGGAGATGGCCCCGGTTGACCCAGCTCAGCACCCCGGTGGTGAGATCCAGGTCGGCCAGGACGGCGGTGACGAAGCGGGTGGCCCGGCCGAACTCCTCGATCAGCACCCGTTCGATCATTGTGCTGTTGGTGACCAGGTCGGCGCCCTGGCGGCGGTGGTTGCGGCAGGCGGCCATCGCGAGGTTGGCGGTCAACCCCGCCGAGACGTCATGGCCCATGGCGTCGAAGACGGCCAGGTGCGCGACGCCGTCGGCCACGGAGTAGTCGAAGGCGTCCCCGCCGATCTCATAAGCCGGCTCCAGCACCGCGCCGATCACGATCTGCGGTGTGGCACAGGTCAGCGGCGGCATCAGGTTCCACTGCATCTCCGCGGCCACGTTCATCGGCCGGGTGCGCACCAGCCGGGGATACGAGTCACTGTAGGCTCGCGTGCTGACCACCATCAACGCCACCATCGAGGCCAGGTGACGCGCGTTGGCGCCGATCTCCTGCTCGTCGCCCGCGGCGCTGACCCGCAGCACCCCAATGCGTTCGGTGCCGTCCAGCACAGGCACCCACGAGTGCTCCACAGGCTCCGTGTCATCCCCGTTGCCCTGGCCGTTCTTCTTGCCCAGGATGCGGCTCTCCTGAAAGGCCCGTCCGGCCAGCGTGCCGTCGATGCGCAGTTCGTTGTCGGCATCGCTGCCATCTTGGCCGGCGTCCAGGCCGTGGCCGGTCAACCGGCGTAAGACCGTCTGCTGCAGATCCGCCAGGTAGATCAGCACGTCGTCGAGGCCGGCCATGGCAGCGTGTTCGGCCACCAAGGTTGGAATCTGCTCAAAGGTAGCGAGGTGGGTGGCCTCCAGCAGCCCGGTGAGCATCCTTTCGAGGCCGGACGACTCCCCGCCTTGAGGCGCCGCGGTGTTCTGCACTGGCATTGGCTCATCGGCCTTCCCCCGCCTTTCCGCGACCCAGGCAGCATCAGGTGGGAGACACTGGTGGAATCCCGTGATCCAGGCGACCAGGGGGTGGAGCCCAGCTTGCCATGCTTCAGCGGCGCTTCACACCGCTCAGACCCAGGGCTTGCCTTAGTACGCGGATGCGCACCTCACCCAGGCGACGACGGCCGAGCCCGGCTCGAGATCCGCCGTCGTCGCGGATGGTCCACCGTCCCTCTCAACGACGGTCGACATGCCCCTCGACCACGGCGGAGCTGTAGGTAACGTGAGATCCGCGCGGGCGGCGTCGAGGTCGCGGCGCAGCCCTGCGATGAAATAACCACCCGTCCAGCACAAGCTCAACGCCATCGCAGATGACCTGGCCGACTTGATGACGCAGGTTGCCGAGGATCAGGAGGTGCAACGGCTGCACAGCGGCGTGGCCGAACTGCGCGCCGCCGTGGGCCTGGAGGAGATGGAAAGCGCCTGATCGCTCGCGATGACCGCGTTCAGCTGGCGAGTTCCGCGCGAAGCCGCTCAAGGACGGCGCGCAGAATACGGGAGACGTGCATCTGCGAGATGCCCAGCTCGGTGGCGATCTCCTCCTGCGTCAGATTGCCATAGAAGCGCAACAGCAAAATGTTCCGTTCTCGGGCGGCCCGGCACCTTGACCGCCCACGTGTGGTCCCGGAAGTGTCGTTTGACCTCTCCCGACATGGTGATGGCCGCATATCCGCGAAAGTCGTGGCCGAGACCGGCGTCGAAGCCCGCGATGGCCTTCATCAGGCCGAGGTAGGCGGCTTGGAGCAGGTCGTCCAAGGGTTCCCCACGCCAGCGGTAGCGCCGGGCGATGTCGGCGGCGAGCGGCAGATGCATCCGTACCAGCCGCTCACGACGCGCTGGCCTTCATTCGATCGGCGTTCCTGCTCCATTTGACGGCACCTTGCCCTTACGTTTTGAGTCCTCCGGGTACGGAGTTGCCGAAGTTACGGTCCGTCCAGGGCCGAACGGCTGCCGTCGCGGGGAGTGCTCATGGCAGAGAACCGACGTAGTGTCATCGACGTCCTCACTCAGGATCATCGTGAGGTGGAGGACATGTTCGCCGAGCTGACCGCCGAGTCGGATCCGGAAGCGCGCCGGCGGATCGCCGACGACGTCACCATCGAGCTGGTGCGGCATGCGGTGGCTGAGGAGATGCACCTGTATCCGGCGGTGCGCCAGTACGTTCCGGACGGCGACGCGATCGCCGACAAGGAGCTTTCCGACCACGCCGAGGTCGAACGGGTTCTCAAGGAGCTGGAGAAGACGGATCCGGCCGCCGCGGCGGACTTCGACACGCTGGTGCGCCGGCTGGTCGAGGATGTGACCACGCATGTCCAGGACGAGGAGAGCAACCTGTTCCCGGCACTGGCCAAACACGCCACCCCTGAAGACCTGCTCAAACTGGGCGAGAAGATCCAGTCCGCCAAGGCCAAGGCCCCTACCCGCCCGCATCCAGCGGCCCCCGACCGGCCGCCCCTGAACAAGCTGTTGGCTCCGGGCACGGGGCTGATCGACCGCGTCCGCGACTACCTGTCCGGCCGAGGCCGCGACTAGATCTGGATACGGCCGGCCCATTGCGCCGCGGCAGTCAACCAGGGGCACAGGCCGACATGAGAGGTCTCCGGTTCGGCGACCGCACGCCATGCGAGCGATGAATGATCAAGCAGCCTGAAGCTCAGCGGCGCGGCGGCCGCCTACGCCTGATCGGCGTTCATCGCCCGCCGGCATGGCCGCTGACCATTCGTGGATGCACATACGTCGCCGCTCATGTCCCTCCCCGGCAAGCCTCCGCCTTGTCATGTACGGAGTGATCGTTACGGAAGAGTCCGCACGCGTCGGATAGATGGTCCGCCTGCGGCCCGGCAACCCCCCTTTGCACGGAGTGGTCCCGCCGAGCGGTGGCAGGGCCCGGTCCAGGAGACGTGCCTGCACGCCGGCATGCGGAACAGGGTCGTCGGCAACCCGTGCGACCCCTCCAACGGCGATCAGAACTGGACGCTCAGGCTCGTGTGATCGGTCAGCCGAGGACGTTCTCGTGGAGCGCCCGCAACACCGCGTTCGTACGGTCCCGCGCCCCCAGCTTGAGCAACACCGTCGACACATGGTTCTTGACCGTCCCCTCGGCCAGATGCAGCGCCCGGGCGATCTCCCGGTTGCTGTACCCCTCCGCCACCAGCCGCAGCACCTCCAGCTCCCGCTCGGTGAGCCGCTGGATCGGGGGGCGGTCGTCGGTGGCGGGTGGGCGGCGGCGGCGGACGGCGCGGAGGAGGCCGTCGGTGATCGAGGGGGAGATGAGGGTGCCGCCGTCGGCGAGGGTGTGGATGGCCCGGGTGAGCTGTTCGAGGGTGACGTCCTTGAGGAGGTAGCCGCAGGCGCCCGCGCGCATCGCGTCCAGGACCAGGGTGTCGTTGTCGAACGTGGTGAGGACGAGGACCGGGGGTGCCTCGGCCGTGCGGTCGTGCAGGGCATCGAGGGCCCAGATGCCGTCGTGGCGGGGCATGCGCAGGTCGAGGAGGACCACGTCGGGGTTGTGCTCCTCGATGGCGGCCAGCGCGCTCATGCCGTCCTCGGCCTCGCCCACCACCTCGATGTCGTCCGTCAGATCGAGCAGGCTGCGGATGCCCTGCCGGACCAGGGTCTGATCGTCGACCACGAGCACCCGGATCATCGTGCGGGCATCCTGGCCGTGACACGGAACCCGTCGCTGCCGTCGAGGTGCACGTCGCCGCCGATCGCGCCGATGCGCTCCGTCAGGCCGCGCAGGCCGTTGCCGGGGGTGAGGTCAGGGCTGCCGCGGCCGTCGTCGACGGAGGTCAGCTTCAAGGTGTGGTCCGGGGTGCGTTCGAGGTGGATCCGCAGGGAGGTCGCGTCGGCGTGGCGGATGGTGTTGGTGACGATTTCCTGGACGACGCGGATGAGCGTCATGGTCAGCTCTTCCGTGGTCCGCACGTCGTCGTCGATCCGCACGCTGATGTCGAGGCCGGGGATGTCGCGTACGACGGCGGTCAGGGACTCGCGGAGGTCGGGCGCGTCGGCGCGTAACTGCCCCACGGTCTTGCGTACGTCGTCGAGCAGGTCCCTGGCCACCCGGTTCGCGCGCTCGACGTGCTTTCGGGCGCCGGCGCCGTCGTGGTGGCGGGCGACCTCCAGTTCGAGGGTGAGCGCGGTGAGCTGGTGGCCGATGAGGTCGTGGAGTTCGCGGGCGATGCGCAGGCGTTCGTGGGTGCGGGCGGAGTCCTCCAGGATGACGCTCGCCGCCCGCAGGTCGATGTGCGCCTCGGCCAGCTCGCGGCGCATCCGCTGCTCCCGGATGATCGCAACGGTGCTCAGCAGGGTCGCCGACTGGATCAGCAGGTAGAGGAGTGTGCCGAGGGCGGCCTCGGTGGCGGGGGCGCCGGTGCCGTTCAAGGTCAGGGCGATGACGGCGGTGTTGAGCGCGATCACCACCGGGCCGGCCCACAGCGGGAGCACGTACGCGCTCATGGTGGCCGTGAAGACCAGCAGGATCAGCAGCCATCCGGCGCCGGGCGCCGTCAGGACGGTGGCCCAGCCCAGCACGACGGCCAGGAGATAGGCGACCCGCGCCGTCCGGGGGCGGTGGTCGCAGACGGCGGAGACCAGCAGCGTGACCAGCAGCCCCACGAACAGCGCGGCCCACAGGGCCCGGGGCACCCGCATCCCGGTCTCACTGATCAGCGTCGGCGTGCCCACCGCGACGCACAACAGCAGGACCGCCAGGCCCGCCCAGGAGTCCGGCTCGATTCGCCGCATGCCATCACTCTACTTGCGGCCTCAGCAGCGCCGGGGGTGCCGAAAGTCATGGGTGGGAACGCTGACGAACGGCACAGGCTCCGCCGGCCTGCCCGTTCTAGCGTCGGGGTCATGCCTGGAACAATGTCATCCTTCGCCGTCGAGGCCGAGCTGCTGCACAAGCGGTACGGCTCGAAGGTCGCCGTCGACGAGGTCAGCCTGTCGATCGACGCCGGCGAGATCTTCGGCATCCTCGGACGGAACGGAGCCGGCAAGACGACCACCGTGGAGTTGATCGCGGGGCTGCGGCGGCCCGATCGCGGCACGGTCCGCGTCCTGGGGCTGGACACGCGGCGCGACAGGGCCCGGCTGCGGCAGGTCCTCGGCGTGCAGTTGCAGGAGAGCCACCTGCACGCCGCGCTCACGGTCGGTGAACTGGTGCGGTTGTACCGCAGCTTCTACCCGGCTCCGCTGGACGCCGGCGAACTGATCGAATCGGTGGGACTCACCGGGTCGCGCCGCACACGCTTCGCGGCCTTGTCGGGAGGCCAGCAGCAACGGTTGTCTATCGCTCTGGCGCTGGTCGGGCGGCCCAGGGTGGTGATCCTCGACGAGCTCACCAACGGGCTCGATCCGGAGGCGCGCCGCCAGATGTGGTCGACCGTGGAGGGCCTGCGCGACTCCGGCGTGACCGTGCTGCTCGTCAGCCACGCCATGGAGGAGGTCGAGCGGCTGTGCGACCGGGTCGCGCTGCTCGACGCGGGGCGGGTCGTCGCCCTGGATTCGCCGGCCGGACTCGTCCGCAGGGCCGGGTTCGCCCAGCGGGTGACGTTCAGGGCGGCCGACGCGGTTCCCGGCGGGCTCCTGGAGGGGCTCGACGGGGTCGAGCGGGTCCGCGTGGACGGCGACCGGGTGGTCGTCGAAGGCCGCGGCGATCTGCTCCAGACCGTGAGCGTCGGGCTCGTGCGCGCGGGCGTCGTGGTGACCGAGACGCGCAGCGAGCAGGCGACCCTGGACGACGCCTTCGTCGCCCTGACGGGGCGGCACCTGGAGAACGAGAAGGGAATCACCCCATGACGACCGTCGTCGCCCACCGCCCGGGGCTCCGGTCCTGGGCCGAACTGTTCGTCTGCGAGCTGAAGATGGTCGCCCGCGACACCGCCGGGCTGATCGTGCCGATCGGCCTGCCCATCCTCATCCTGGTGATGAACGCCTCCGCGGCCGGCCAGCAGGCGATCGCGAACGGCCGCACGGCGCTCGACGCGTACGTGCTGCCGCTGGTGTTCACCATGGTCGTGGCCACGACCGGCATCATCAACATGCCGAGCTTCCTGGCCTACTACCGCCGCAGCGGCATCCTGAGACGCCTCGCGGTGACGCCCGCCTCGCCGGCGATGGTCCTCATAGCCCAGGTGCTCGTCGGCGTGCTGCAGACGGGCATCGGCATCGCGGCCGCCTGGGTGCTGGCGCTGCTGGCGTTCGGTGCGAAGCCTCCGGTGCACGTCGGCGCGGCCGTCGGCGTGGTCGTCCTGACCATGGCCGCCATGTACGCCATCGGCATGATCGTCGCCGCCCTCGCCCCCACCCCGAACTCCGCCGTGGCCATCGGCCTGGCCCTGTACTTCGCGCTCGGTGCCCTCGGCGGCATGTTCGGCGGCCGGAGAAGCCTGCCGGACACGATCGCGACGATCGGTGAATGGCTGCCGTTCGGCGCCGCGGTCGAGGCACTGTCGGCCGCCTGGACCGGCGCGGCCGTCGACGCCACCCACCTGATCAGCCTGTCCGCCAGTGTGGTGATCGGGGGCGTCATCGCAGCGGCGTTCTTCCGCTGGGAGTAGGCCTGGGGGTGTTGCCGGCCGCGGCCAGGTGGTCGCGCCAGGCGCTCACCTCGCGCGGTGACGGCCGACAAGCGGTCGTGCCCGAGCCCATCAATGATCCACGTACGAAACCGTTCCAGGTGCCCGGTGATCTTGTGGGCGTCCTCCGCCGAACACACCCCGTGCACGGCCAGATCGAGGTAACGCTCCGTCCAGATGGTGAGGCTGTCATCCGCCGGATCAAGGGTCTCCGGCAGGCCGATCACCTGACCGGAAAATAGGAGCCTCAGCAGGGCGCGCGGCAGCCAAAACTCGGCCCCGTGATGGGCGGTGCTCAGAGCCGAGGTGACACGTGTCTGCCGGGAGCAGCCCCGCCGTGAGACGCCGACGCCTTGCGAGCGAGCTTCGCCGTCTACGCGAAGAGTCCGGCCTCACCGCCGAGGCGGTAGCCGAGCGGCTCGAATATGACCAGTCCTGGGTGAGCCGCATCGAGTCAGGACGACGGGGAATCCGCCCGAACGACCTGAAGGCGCTCCTCGACGTGAACGAGGTCTTCGGCCAGGCCCGCGAGGATCTCCTTCAACTGGCACGGCAGGCACGGCAACGCGGCTGGTGGCATTCGTACGGCGATGTCATCCCAGAGTGGTTCCAAGTCTTCGTCGGGCTCGAAGCTGAGGCAGCTCAACTGCGCAGCTACGATCCAGAACTGATACCCGGGCTGCTCCAAACTCCCGACTACTACCGGTCCTACCTGCTTGTCGCGCCGATGACGTCCAAGCCGGAGAAGGTCGACCGCAAGATCGAGTTGCGATCTCAGCTGGGGCGCATCCTGCCATGGACGGCGGCTTCGTGATCTTAGGCTTCCCCCGAAGCGGCCGATCCCGACGTGATCTACCTCGAAAGCCAGGCGAGTAGTGTCTATGTGGAGGAACGACCGTCCCACGCGTCATGGCGCAAGAGCAGCTTCAGCAACGATGGCGGCAACTGCGTCGTTGCCGGCACGGCCAGGCGCAGGCCGGGGAAGCGGTCGAAGAGCGTGGGCAGCGCGATGCGCAGCTCCACCCGGGCCAACTGCTGGCCGAGGCACTGGTGGGATGCCGTGCCCGAAGGTCAGGTGGCTCTGCGCGCGGGCGTCGTAGAGGTCGGAGCGCCGGTTCGGGTCTGCGGCCCAGCGGACCGGGTCGAAGCGCCCCACGATGCCGCACCCGCGCGCATCCTGGCCTCCTTGCCGGGATAGCGCCGAGCGAAGTGCGCCCAGGCATTCTCCTTGGCCTCCTGCTGCCGGGTGAGCAACGCCTCCGTGCCGGCCTGTATATCGCAGGCCGACGAGTTGGGCGTCGATCCAGGCGGGGTCCTCGCCGGGGCGCGGGAGGGAGACCTCGAACTCGTGGCGGCCGCGATGCCTGTAGGTGCGGGCGAACTCGTCCCTGGCGATCTCGCCGCGCGCCAGCCGGGACAAGCCCACGACCAGACCCATGCCGGCCAGGTCGCCGGCGGCGTTGACGCCGGTGAGCACGGCCTCGGCGTCGGTGTCGGTGTGGCCCATCATCTTGCGCAGCTTGGAGGTGTGAGGAGCAGGCTGGTGCCGCCTTGGCAGCCGCCGACCTCCAGCATGCGCCACGCGGTGACCGCGTGCGGCTCGATCTCGCCCGCGTACAGGTCGGCCAGTTCCGGCGCCGTGACGGCGGCGGCGATGCGCGTGCGCAGTTTCTCGCATCGCCGGCGGGAGGTGGCCAGGAACGCGCGCATGCCCTTCAGATTCTTCCAGATCCGGAGCCGGACGCGGATCGCCGTGGGCACGCCCTGCTTGATGAACTTCCAGCGGAAGAGTTTGACTCTGGGCACGTCGAGGATGGGCGGGATCTTGCCGAAGACGTCTTCGAGGACGCCGGACAGGCTCTTCAGGCCGAAAGCCTTGATCAGGGAGTACATGGGGGTGAGGTTCATGCAGAAGCGGCCGCCGATGTTGCCCACCATGTCGAAGCCGGGCATGGCCTCATGGATGAACAGGCGTCTCCAGGGGCTATTTCACATAGGGGCAAGTAGACCAGGGTCATCAACGCCGACTTACCCTTGCTCGCCGGTCTGTGGGGTGGCGTAGATCTGGCGCCAGCGTTCGGCCGAGCGCACCAGGTCGTCGCCGACGCGGGTGAGGAACTGGCTCATGTTCTCCAGCCGGACGCCGGCCGGGGTGGTCAGGCCGAGGGTGCGAGCGCTTTGCCGCGCGGTGCCGGCGAGCAGGGCGTTGGCACGGGCGCTGGCCACCATGGCCTGGTACCAGACGTCGTCGTCGATGACGTATCGCTCGGCCCGGCGCCGGGGGTCGCGTTCGCGCCGGATGAGTTCCTGGGCTTGGAGGTAGCCGACGGCTTTGGAGATCGAGGCAGGGCTGACCTGCAGGCGCTGGACGAGTTCGGCGGAGGTGAGGCTGCCACTGTCGGTGGTGTACAGGGCGGCCAGCACTTTGGCCATCATCTGTGGGATCCCGCTCTGCATCAGCAGGTCCGTGAGCTGGTCGGCCACTTCACGCACGGTTTGCAGGTCGCGTCCGTCGGCGTCGGCATCGCCGCGCGCGGCCGCCGGGGTGATGGTCCTGCGGCGGTGGACGCGCCGGTCGGCGGCGCGCTGGGCTTGGTCGGCGCGGTAGGCGCCGGGGCCTCCATTGCGCATCACCTCGCGGGTGACGGTCGAGGTAGGCCGATTGAGGCGGCGGGCGATCTCGGCGTAGGTGAGACCGTCGGCCAGTCCGTCGGCGATCTGACGCCGGTCCTGCTGGGTGAGCCTGTCTCCGGGCATGGCGTCCGCCTCCTGATGGCTCGACCGCGCGCGTGCGGCTGAGCGGATCTCGGTTGACGGACAGTGTGCATCCGACCGCGATGACATGCAACTCACAGCACCCTATGTTGCATTAACCGACAACCTTCATGCAACGAATATGCGCCTTTGAGCTGCTTGAATTCTGTTGCTTCGCACATTCGTGATTGACGATTCGTCGCATGCAACGTAACTTTTCCTTCGTCGCGAAGATCGATTGAGGAGCGGGGCGATCAGCCCCGCCAGCCCCCGAAGGAGACCCCACATGAACACCCATGCCACCGCCCCCGCGAATCTGATCGTCCCCGGCCAGGCCGAGGTTCAGCACCTGCTGGAGGCCGCCGTGACCGAACAGGGCTACCCCGGTGTGATCGCCGAGATCCGCAACGGCACGCGGCAGTGGTTCGGCTCGGCGGGCGTGGCCGACACCACCACCGGCCTCCCGCGCACGCCGCAAGAGCAGTTCCGCGTCGGCAGCATCACCAAGACCTTCACCGCCACCCTGATCCTGCAACTGGCCGCCGAGTACCTGCTGAGCCTGGACGACACCGTGGACAAGTGGCTGCCCGGCCTCGTCCAGGGCAACGGACACGACGGCGGCAAGACCACCATCCGGCAATTGCTCAATCACACCAGCGGCATCTTCGCCTACACCCTCGACGAGGGCATGCTCGAGCGCTACTGGACGCCCAAGCTGCTGGAGCACCGCTTCGACCAGCTGACCCCCGAGGACCTGGTGAAGATCGCGGTCTCCCACCCGGCCGACTTCCAGCCGGGCCAGGGCTGGGGCTACTCCAACACCAACTTCGTTCTCGCCGCCATGATCATCGAAAAGGCGACCGGCATGTCCTACGCCGACGCCGTCGCCTACCGCATCGCCCGCCCGCTCAAGCTGACCGGCACCTACGCCCCCGGCCACGAGATCGGCTTCCGCGGCCCGCACGCGCGCAGCTACTCCAAGCTCATGCTGCCCGACGCCGACGCGCCGGCTCACGACGTCACCGAGCTGAGCCCGTCGTACGCCTTCGGGGTCGGCGAGCTCATCTCCACCGCCGCCGATCTCAACACCTTCCTGGGCGCGCTCCTGAAGGGCTGGCTCCTCCCATCCGCTCAGCAGAGCGAGATGTTCACCATGACCCCGGTCCCCGACGGCAAGTGGCTGGACGGTTACAGCTATGGCCTGGGCATCTCCTCGGTCACCCTGCCCTGCGGCGTCACCGTGTACGGGCATGGCGGCATGATCACCGGCACCTGGTCCTACCTGTACGGCACGCGTGACGGCAAGCGCGTCGTCACCCAGAACGTCAACGGCGACTGGGGCGTGCCGCCCGCGGGCCTGTTCCTCGACGTCCTCGACGCAGCCTTCCGCCCCGCCGGCTGACCTGCCGCGCTCCTTGACACCCCTTTCCATCAAGCAGGAGTTCTGATGCCCACATTGATGACCTTGCGCACTCTCGTCACCGCGGTGACGCTGGCCGGAACCACCGCCATGGCGGCCGCCCCGGCGAGCGCCGTAACTCGTTCGGCGGTCCAGACTGTGCTGGACGAGACGGTGGCCGCCGGCATTCCGGGCATGGTCGCCGAGGTGCGTGACCGCGGCAGGCGTACCTTCGCCGCGGCAGGAGCGGCCGACACTACCACCGGCCGCCCACGCACGCCGCACGAACGCTTCCGCGTCGGCAGCATCACCAAGGCGTTCACCGCCACGTTGGTGCTGCAACTGGCCGCCGAGCGCAAGCTGAGCCTGAACGACACGGTGGAGCAGTGGCTGCCCGGCCTGGTCAAGGGCAACGGCAACGACGGCAGCAAGATCACCATCAGGCAACTGCTCAACCAGACCAGCGGGCTCTACAACATGTATCTGGACGAGAAGATGCTCTACAAGTACTCAGGGCCGGGCTTCCTGGAGCATCGCTTCGACAAGGTCAACCCTGAAGAACTCATCGCGGTCGCGATGGCCTACCCGCCGTACTTCGAGCCCGGCACCGCCTTCCGCTACTCCAACGCCAACTACGACCTCGCCGGAATGATCGTCGAGAAGGCGACCGGCAAACCCTACGCCGATCAACTCGCCCGGCGGATCGCCCGCCCGCTCGGCCTGTCCGGGACCTACCTGCCGGGCAACGAGACCCGGATCCGCGGACCGCACCCGCGACACTACTCCCGGCTGTGGTCAGCCGACCCCGACGCCAAGACCTACGACGTCACTGAGCAGAACGCCTCCTACGCCTGGGCGGCCGGCGGCGTCGTCTCCACCACCGGGGACCTGAGCCGCTTCCTGGCCGCACTGCACGACGGCACGCTGCTGCCGCCGGCCCAGCAGAAGGAGATCTGGAACACCAGCGTCTCGACCGAAGGGGCGGGCTGGATCCCCGGCACACGGTACGGCATGGGCACCTGGCAGCAGCAACTGTCCTGCGGTGAGACGGTCTGGGGCATGGGCGGCGCCATCAACGGCTCCTACACCTACGCCATGAGCAGCCGCGACGGCAAGCACACCGTCGTCACCAACATGAACGGCGACTGGAACAACCCGATCGCCGCCCTCACCAAGGCGGTCGAGGCCGAGTTTTGCCCGCCCCCATCCCGCTGACACCACACAACGCCCGGACCCGTCATCCCCGGCCGAACGACATCGGCCGGGGTTTCCGGTCGCCTTCGCCTCGGCCAAGGCGGCACTCACTGCGCTCGGCAAGTCCCTGGCCGAGGAATTCGGTCCCCGAGGCGTACGCGTGAACACCATCTCCCCCGGAGCGGTCCGCACCTCCATCTACGAGGACCCCGACGGCCGGGTCAGCAAGATGGCCGCTGCAGCCGGCAAGAGCCTCGCCGAATTCGTCCAACAGCTCGTGAAAGCCCAGAACATCACGACCGGCCGCATGACCGAAGCCGAAGAAGCGGCAGCCCTGATCGCTTCCTCCTGTCCGACGTGGCCGGAAACATCACCGGCGCCAGCTACGTCATCGACGGCGGTACGATCAAGACGGTCTGGACCGGAAGCATGCCGGCCGCTCGCAGACGGCGCTCGGCTTCTCCACCCACCTGACCGCCGAGCCCGCGATCGGCTGGTCCGGCGGCTCCGAGCCGGGCGAGCAGATCAACCTCTCCGCGGGTCCTGGGGTGGCGCCGAGGACCATGAGCGCGCGCGAGATCCGCTCGTTCGTCGACCGGCACTGGGCCGTGCCCGCCGCCTGATGCCGGGAGGCGGCGGAGAGCGAACGCCCCGGCATGGCGCCCTCAGGCGAGCTCCGTGCCGAGGGCAGGGGCGCCCTGATCAGTTGATGTCGTCGATCCACCATTCGTCGTGCCACTCGGTTACCGCCATATTCCCGTCGAATCGGATCGGCAGCCAGACGTAGTCGGCGAGCGACGTGTTGACCTCGGGAGTGTCGAGCCGGCGGGGCCATGTCCCGCTTCCACGGCTGCGAAGTACCGATCGAAGACTGTCGTTGGTCTGACTCCTTCTCGGACAGGTGCGGAACCAGCGGTCGGCGAGCGCGATGTAGAGATCCGGCTTGGCCGGGTGCCGGAAGACAGAGCTGAGCTCAGCCCAGTTCTCCAGCCACCCCCAGCCTTCTTGACCAGACGTCCCCATCGCGACGAGCGGTCGAACTGCCGAGCGATCATCAGGCCGGTAGGAAGCGGGCCGTCCTCACCGCCACATCTTTGGCCCACCGCCATGCCGCTCGCTGAAGCGCCCGCTCGCCCTCACAAGACCGTCGCGTCGATGTCTCCCGTGTATCGTCCCCCCGTCCCTCGGCTGGGAGATCTGCAACTGCCTGCCGAGCCGAGGACGCGGTCGTGACTGCGGACTGGCGGATCTGGCACATCAACATCTCGTACGCGCCGATGAGCGCCAGACTCGGCCACCCGGCGATCAATCGAGCGATCATCGTCGGCTCTGCCACCGCCACGTTCGCTCCCAGGCTGGCGAGACTGCTGACGATCAGCAAGGACCAAGCCAGCAGCCCGCCGCGCGCACCCTGTCGGCTGCCCCGCAACAGCGACATCGAGGCAGCGGAGCGATCAGCTCATGGGTCGCGTCAGGCGATCCCAGGTGTATGAGCTCGATGGCGCAGAAGGAGCCGCCGCGCGGCGGCTCCGGGAGCTCGGGGATGTAGGGGAAGCGCAACAGGCGCCCGCGCGAAGCGTACCGTTCACCTGTGCACGGATCGCGCCGAGCACCTGAATCTTGATCGTCACCGAGCGGGTCCGTCCGGGCGTGGGCGGAAGGCGGCATCGAGTCCGGAACGATCCAAGCGGGCACTTGCAAGCCCCGGCTGAGGCGACGAATGGCACGCAGCAGATCGTAGGTCTATCCGGGCATCTCCCCAAGCATGTCTTATTCGATCGCGGCCCGCTCGATCTACCTGGCCGCGACCGCAGGCCCGCGGTTCACGCCATCGGCCCGGTCACCCAACATCGCCGATGGAGTCTCGGTATCAGAGTTGTCCATTCGCTTGGTCGAACAGACCCGGAGGGTTTGGGCGGCGGCCGCGCGAAGTCGGCTGTTTCGTGAGCCGGTACAGCACCTGGGACCGCCCGTCGCTACATTCGAGCCATGATCCGGCGAGCAGGCGTGTTCAAAGCGGTGCCATCTGGAGCGACACCAGCTCGGCATATCGCATCCCATCAGAGATCAGATCGTCGTGGGTGCCCCACTCCACGATGCGCCCGTTGTCCAGGACGACGATCAGATCGGCGTCCCGGATCGTCGAGAGACGATGGGCGATCACGATCTGCGTGATCCCCAACCGGCTGAAGTTGGCCCGAATGCGATCCTCGGTGAGCGCGTCGAGACTGGAGGTCGGCTCGTCGAGCAGCAGGATGCGCGGTTCGCGGGCCAGCGCCCTCGCCAGTGCCAGCCGTTGCCGCTGGCCACCCGACAGGCGTCCGCCGCCCTCGCCGATGTGCGTACCGTACCCGAGCGGCATGGCGATGATCTCGTCATGGATCTCCGCCATCTGGGCGGCCCATTCGATCACGGCCCGTTCGATCGAGTCGTCGCCGAACGCGATCGCTTCGGTCACTGTCCCGGAGAACAGGTGCGGCTGCTGGGTGACCACGCCGACCTGCCGGCGCAAATGCCGCGGGTCGAACTGGTGCAAAGGAATATCGTCGAAGGCGACTTCGCCGTCGAAGGGTTCGATGAGGCCCAGCAGTACCCGCCCAAGGGTGGTCTTTCCCGACCCTGATCCGCCCACGATGGCCAGTCGCGCTCCGGGCCGGATCCGCAGTGTGACCTCGCGCAGAACGGGGAAGCGCGGGTCATAGCCCGCCGAGACGCTCCGGAGCGTGACCTGGCCTCGAAGAGCGGGCCGGAGGGTCCCGGCCGGTTCCGGGGCCGCCGCCAGCAGATCGGCCACCCGGTCGAGGTGGGCGAAGGCCAGATGGATCTGCTGCAGGGTGGCGAGCAACGAGGCCATCGGCGCGATCGCCGAGCCTGCCAGCGCCGCCAGAGCCATGAGCTCGCCCAGGCTTGCCGTACCGGACAGCTGAGTGGAGATCACCACGAGCAGGCCGAGGGAGAGGGCCAGCTGGAGCGCGTCGGTGAGGCTCTGTACGGTGACCACTTTGCGATCCCGCCGGGCTCCGGTTTCCAGCTCTCGCTGGTAGCGGGCCTGCCAGCGGTCGAAGGCGCTGTCTTCGGTCCCGCTGGCCTTGAGCAGTTCGATGCCGGACAGGCTCTCGATCAGGTTGGTCTGGGTGGCCGAGGTGGCGTGCAGAGCGGCGTAGGCAAGCTGCACCGACGGCTTGGCATACCACGCCACCACGCTCGCCTGCACCGCTGCCACCGCGATGGTGAGCGCGGCGATCCTCGGCGCTGCCGCCAGCAGCGCGATGAGGTAGGTCACCGCGGTGAGCAGGTCGAAGGCCAAAGCCAGCGACCGTTCTGCGATCATGTCCCGGATTCCGGAGATCGCGCTCAACCTGGTCAGCAGATCACCGCTGGTCCGGCGCTGAAAGAAAGCGTACGGCAGGGCCAGGACATGGCCGACCAGCCGTCGCATCAGGTGGGCCGCCATCCCCGTCTGCAGCCGGATGAGCAGGAATGAGCGTGCACGCGAAACCAGTACATGGGCGATGACGGCGAACGCCGCGGCCAGAGCCAGCGCCTCCGGCCCCACGGCGCTGCCGTCCACGACCAGCTTGGTCAACAGCGGCACGGCCAACCCGAAGAGCTGGACCCCGGCCGTGGCGAGAACGACGGCGAGGACCACCTTCCGCTCGGACAATGCTCCTGCCAGCAGTGACAGCACGGCACGCGCCGACGAACCGCCCGTTTGCGCCGAGGTGAGCCGCTCTGGGACATCGGGCACCAGCACCGTGCCGCTGTAGCCTTCGGCGAAGCGTTCGCGGGTGAGCCGCAGCCGGCCGAAGCCAGGATCGACCACCACGACACCACGGCGATCCACGCTTTCGACGACGACGAAATGGTCCTGCTCCCAGTGGGCGATGACCGGCGCGGGCAACGCGCCGATCTGCTCGGCGCTCAGCCGGAAGGCGCGCAGCCGCAGGCCGAAGGAGGCCGCGGCGGTGATGAGCTCGCGCAGCGTGGCACCGTCGGAATTCTCGGGAAGGTGTCGCCACACCTCGGCAAGGCTCGTGCGGCGGCCGAAAGCGCTGAGCACCATCGCCAAGCAGGCGGCCCCGCAGTCGGTCTGCGTCTGCTGCATCCGCAGTGGCACGTGCCGTTTTGTCGCTCTCATAGCCAGTGCCAGCGGATGTCGGCGGCTCGGCGCCGCTCGGTGAGCCACTCGGCATAAGCCGCCTGTGCCGCGGCGGCCAGTGCCTGGGGGTCGTCCGGCCGGGGAGCAACCCTGCCCAGCACCACGCCGGCCAGCAGGCCATCCTCGCCGTCGACGGGGCCCACCACGCGGCCCGTCGAAGCGGCGCGCAGCGGCTCCGGCAGCTCCGAGGCGTGCCCGGTGACCATGGTCAGTCGTAGCCGTCCGTTGCCGCCGCGGATGGCCTCCTCGGCCTGCAGCAGGAAAACGGCGGCCGAGTCCGCCCGCGCGATCTCCTCGATCGCCGTAGCGTCACGGCCGGTGATCCAGGCCGCCCGGATCTCACAGAACTCCTTCAGGTGGGAGGTGAGATA
>NZ_JBITMD010000040.1:0-83603 GCF_044465905.1 Nonomuraea sp. NPDC049480 | reverse complement strand
AGCACCGCTCGGGCCTGGGGGCCCTCCCGCGCTGTCGTTTCCTCCCGGGCGTAAACAGTAAACGCCCGGGGTTCCACGCCAGATCACGCTGAAACAACGACTCGAAACCGGCCACTGACGACCCCGCGCAGCCCACACACCCGACACCCCATCCGCGCACCGGGACACATCCACGCCCGCGGACCGCAGTTCCTCACGGGCCGCGGGCGCCAACGCCCAAAAGACCTAGGCCCATCACCACCAGGAAAAGGCAATGAAGCACACGCTTGGCATTTGCCCGACCTGCACTGATGCGGGCCTGTTCCGTTTGTTGATCACTTCCGCTACGGTTCGTACGGTCCTGACCGGTGGCGGTGTGGAGGTGGTCGATGTCGACCCGGACGTTCTCCGAAGACCAGCTGGAGCGGTTGCGGTCGTACCCCGACATCGGCCGCGACGATCCATCCGGTACTTCACCCTGACACCCGCCGACGTCGCCTTCATCGACCCTGGGCCGGGGCCTGGGTGCCGGCGATCGCCTCGGACTTGCCGTCCAGCTCGCCACGTTGCCCTGGCTCGGGCTCGTTCCGGACGAGGTTGCGGCGGCGGTGCCGGGGACGGTGGCCCGGTCGGCCGAGCGGCTGGGGGTGGACCCAGCCGCTCTTGCCGAGTACGGCCGGCGAGAGCAGACCCGCAGCGATCATCTGCGGTTGGCGGCCGGCTACCTGGGCTGGAAAAGCGCCCCGGCCGGGAGCACGGCGATGAAGGAACTGGAGCAGTTCCTTCTGGACCGGGCCATGGAACACGACTCACCAACGTTGCTCTTCAACCTGGCCACCGAGTACCTGATGGCGGCCAAGACGATCCAGCCGGGCGTGACCACGCTGGCCAAGATGGTGGCCACCGCCCGGACCAGCGCCACTGTGCTGACCTGGGAGGACGCCTTGGTCCGAGTGGTCACCCCGACCGACGGGCATGCTTGTTCGCCGGTGGAAAAACTCGGCGCGCTGGGCGAGAGCCCGTCGCTGCAGTGGCTGCGCGCGGCCTGCCAGGCGATGCTGCCGCGCATCGACCTGCCCGAGCTGCTGCTGGAGGTGCACTCCTGGATGGGGTTTCTGGACGCCTATGTCTATCTGGCCGAGGTGTCCACCCGCATGCAAGACCTGCCGAGATCGCTGGTCGCGCTGCTGATCAGCGAGGCCTGCAACGTCGGCCTCACTCCGGTGATCAAGGACGGGGACCAGGCGCTGACCCGCGGCCGCCTCTCGCACGTCGACCGGAACTACGTGCGGGCCGAGACGCACGCCGCCGCGAACGCGGTCCTGATCGAGGCCCAGCGCAGCGTGCCGATCGTGCGGTTGTGGGGCGGCGGGCTGCCGGCCTCGGTCGACGGCCTGGGGTTCGTCGTCCCGGTCCAGACGATCAATGCCGCCCCGTCGCCGAAGCACTTCGGCTACGAACGCGGCCTGACGCGGTTGAACGCAGTCAATGATCAGGTGATGGGTATCGGGCAGATGGTCGTGCCCAGCACGCCGCGCGACTCGCTGTGCAGGCGATCGCCCGAAACAAGATCAACCGGCAGAAGATCCACACCCATTGGTCGGACATGACCCGGCTCGCCGGATCGCTGGTGACCAACGATCTGCTGCGCTGCCCACTCCCGAGCGGCATCCGGCTACGCGACCTGGTACGCCTGGCGAAGATCCGCTGGCGGATCGAACACGACTACCGCGAGTTGAAGACCGGCCTGGGCCTGACCCGCTTCGAGGGCCGTTCCTTCACCGGCCGGCACCGGCACGTCACCCTCATCTCGGCCGCCCATCTGTTCCTCACCGAACGCCGTCTGACCAGCCCAAAAGCCTGCGGGGCAGCCTAACCTTCTACAGGATCCTGCACATGCTCCAGGTCCTCTTGGCCAACTGAACAGGCCAATGCCCCACCTGCCGCCAGCGACCACCATAACGACCTAACAAAGCACTAATAGCCCGTGTCCAAGATTCCGGATCAAGGCCCGTGTGGTGCAGTCAGGACTTTGTGGGTCGACTCCAGGATCTTCTCCGACAGTTCCGTGCCCGCCGTGGCACGGGCAAGCAGGATCGCGCCGACCAGAGTGGCCACCATGGGAAGGCCGTCGTCGGCGTCGGTGGACAGCCACGCGGCGAATTCCTCGACTCCGGCTGCGTACGTTTCGCGCACCTCCCCGGCTGTGGACTCGCGAGCCATGTCCCCTGCGAATCCCGCGGTGGGACAACCGGTGCCGGGCTGGTCACGGTGCTCGGCCGACAGGTAGAAGTCGACGAGGGCGCCGCGCGCGGTGTCGTGATCGCCGTGGTCGGTGTCGAACGACGCCAGCAGTAGGTCAAGGTCCCCGAAAGCGGCTTGAGCCGCCTCGGCTATCAGGGCCTCCTTGGAGGGGAACTGCTTGTAGAAGCCGCCCGTCGTCAGCCCGATGGATTTCATCAGATCGGCGACGCTGATGCCGTTCACGCCGCGCTCCCGGAAGAGCTGGGAGGCCGCGGCGACCGCGCGCCTGCGGTTCTCGATCGCTTGTGCTTGCGAAACGCGACTCACAGTCACCCTGCCCACGTTAGATAGTAAAGCGCATCTATCATATGCGAAGTGGACGGAGCCTGTACGCGGCAAACCGAGGGGCTGCCGAGCCGGAGACCGCACTGCTCGCCCCAAGCGTCCGGGGGTGATCCGACGGCGATTGGAGGCGGCTCGCGTTGTGCTCGGCGGGTGTGCGCCGTGCAGGTCTCCGCAGGGATGTCGCTCGCCGTGCCCGCGCGCTCGTCGTGAGGGCAGTACACGAAACCGTTCGCGGCGACCATGCGCCTGAGGGGTCTCCATTCGAACCTGATCGGCCGCCGACTCTATGGCCTCGCGTGCACGTCGAGCAGTCTCCGAGCGCGGGCGGCATCGGGGGGCGTTGACTGAGCACCTTTAGATAGCTATCGTAATCTAAATCGAGGCCGACGCTCTGGCCTCCCACTCATCCGCCAGACCAGAAATGAGATTCACCCCATGACCACGCAGAACAAGACCGCCGTCGTCACCGGCGCGTCCGCCGGCCTGGGCGCCGCCTACGCGCAGCGGCTTGCCGACCGGGGCTACGACCTGATCCTGGTGGCCCGGAACACTGCGAGGCTGGAAACGCTGGCGTCGGACATCCGCAGCCGCACGGGCCGCGCAGTGGACGTCGTCACCGCCGACCTCACCGATGCGGCGCAGATCTCCGTGGTCGAGGAGCGTCTACGAACCGACGAGAGCATCGAAGTACTGATCAACAACGCCGGCGGGTCGCTGTTCACCCCGCTGGCAACCTCCGACGCGGCGACCTCCGAGGCGCTGATCAACCTCAACGTGACATCGCTGACCAGGCTGACCACCGCGGTCCTGCCGGGCCTGACGGCCCGCGGGCGCGGCACCGTGGTGAACATCTCCTCTGCCCTGGCTCTCAACATCCTGCCCGTCAGCGCCGTCTACAGCGGCACCAAGAGCTACGTGCTGACGTTCACCCAGGCCCTGCAGCAGGAACTCGCCGAGAGCCCCGTCACGGTGCAGGCCGTGCTGCCGGGCGCTGTCCGCACGGATTTCTGGGACGGCTCCGGCCTCGACCTCGCGGCGTTCCCCGACGAGTGGATCATGAGCGCGGACGACGCCGTCGACGCGGCGCTCGCCGGCCTCGACGCCGGGGAGCCCGTCACCATCCCGTCACTGCCGCAGATCAGCGACTGGGAGTCGTTCGAGAAGGCCCGTCAGACGCTCGTCCCGAACCTGTCGCAGCGGGTCCCGGCCGATCGCTACCGCGGCTGACCGCCGCGCCGGCTGGGCCTGGCCGACGTCGTCACCGTCGGCGTGATGGCACTGGCCAACCCCGGCCTGGTCGAGCGCGTACGCACAGGCGCGCCGCTGAACACGCCCGCCCCCGCCACCTTCTACGGCGGCGGCGAGGCCGGCTGCACCCACTACCCCACCCACACCACCTGACAAACCCCGGCGCTACCGGTCCTGGCGGGTCGGCATGCCCAAATGGCCCCATGGAGGTGCCACGTGTCTGATCACGCTGCCGTTGAACTGAGCCCGGAAGCGATCGAATTCGCAGACTTCATGGCCGGACTGGTGATTCCCGAATCCGAGTTGGATGCGACGCGCACCCGGGTGGAGAGCGTCCATCTCACGGCCCGGGAGCCGGAAGGTGTCACCTATCGGGAGGTGGACGCGGGTGGTGTGCTGGGAATCTGGTGCGAACCCGTCGACGCCAACACCGATTACGTCCTCCTGCACACTCACGCCGGGGGCTCGGTTCTGTCGTCGGCATTCGTCGACCGAAAGCTCGCCGGCCATATCGCCAAGGCCGCCGGGGCCCCCGTACTGGTCCTGGACTTCCGGCGCGCACCGGAACACAAGTACCCGGCTCAGGTGGACGACGCGGAGGCGGCCTTCACCTGGCTGCTGTCCGAAGGGTATGCGCCGGGAAACATCATCACGATCGGCCACTCGATCGGCGGGTTCATCGCCGTCGCCCTGGCGCTTCGCCTCCGCGACAAGAAGCAGCCGCTGCCGGGCGCCATCGTGTCGATCTCCCCCTGGTGCGACCTCGAGATCGCCAACGAGACCATGGCGACCAACGCCGGGACGGACAAGATCCTCAGCAAGGATCTGCTGGAGTTCTTCCGGGAGTCCTGGATCGGCGGCACGGGCATCGAGTTCACGGACACCAGGATCAACCTGAACCGGGCGGACCTGAGCGGTCTGCCCCCGACCCTCGTCTCCTGGGGAACGTACGAGGTCCTCGCCGGCGAGGACGAGGAGTTCGCCGCCCGCGTC
This sequence comes from Nonomuraea sp. NPDC049480, assembly GCF_044465905.1. Taxonomy (NCBI): domain Bacteria; kingdom Bacillati; phylum Actinomycetota; class Actinomycetes; order Streptosporangiales; family Streptosporangiaceae; genus Nonomuraea; species Nonomuraea sp. NPDC049480. The sequence continues at coordinate 78,794 of NZ_JBITMD010000040.1, read as the reverse complement.
AAGGACGCCGGAATCGACACGGCGACCGTTGTGGTCCCGGGAGGCCAGCACTCGTACGTCTACGGTGCCGGCCGGGTCCCGGAGGCCGACGCCGCCATCGCACAGATCGGCGCGTGGGTCCGCGAGAAGACCAAGATCTGACCGAGCGGTACAGGCTCGGCAGTCGCAAGATCCGCGCGCCTGCCGGATCGGGACGGGGGAACGGACGCGAACATGGCCTGCGGTGGCGCGCAGGTCCGCGACGCCCGCGACCTCGTCCCGCTCCTGCCTCCCATGCCGCCTCTGCCGGCCCGGCTCGTCCAGCGCCCTCCCGGCGACGGCGCGCCGAAGTCGATCGTGCGCTGAGGGCAAAAGGCGGCGGAGTACGCGGCACTCAGCTGATGTCTCACCGCTGTCTGGCCCGCGGCCGCGAGGTCGATGGCTCACGATCGGAGGCGGGCGCCTGTTCCCAGCCGGGCGGTGACTTCACGGGGAGTGAGGGTGGAGTGCTCCGCGGAGCACTCGACGACGACGCGGACCGGGGCGTCGCACTCGGTGTGGCGGACGTCCAGTACGGGACCCTCGGAGCCGAGGGTGTATGCCTCGCCCCACTGGCTCAGCGCCATCAGAACGGGCCATAGGTCCCAGCCCTTGCGGGTCAGGCGGTATTCGTTGCGGGAGCGGCTGCCGGGCTCCTGGTAGGGGACGGTCTTCAGGATGCCGGCCGAGGTCAGCTTGCGGAGGCGGTCGCTGAGGACGGCCTCCGACAGGCCGATGTGGCGGTGGAAGTCGTCGAAGCGGCGGACTCCGTTGACGGCGTCACGCAGGATCAGCAACGTCCATTTCTCCCCGATCACGTCGAGCGTGCGCTGGACGGGGCAGTTCTCCGTGCTCGCCTCGAGCCACTCCATCCCGCCATCGTAAAGGGCCTGGCTTCGCCATTGACAGTCAGGCGATCAAAAGCCTAGCTTCACTTGAAAAAGTCAGCTGACAGTCAGAGGGAAGGGCGCTGGACCGTGGGGCGAACGCGTACGTATCACTGGGACGATCCCGCGATCTTGGCGGAGACCGCCGGGCGCATGGCCGGCATCGACTTCCTGCGCGAACTGCAGGCGGGGCGGCTGCCGAGGCCGCCGATCAACTCCACCGTCGACTTCGCCCTGGACGAGGTGGAGCCCGGCAGGGCGGTCTTCTCGCTGACACCGGGCGAGGAGCACTACAACCCGATCGGCAGCGTGCACGGTGGCATCTTCGCCACCTTGCTCGACTCGGCGGCGGGCTGCGCCGTCCAGTCCACCCTCCCGCAGGGCATGGCGTACACCTCGCTCGATCTGACCGTGAAGTTCCTGCGACGGATCACCGTGGACACGGGCCCGGTGCGCGCCATCGGCACGATTGTCAACAGCGGTCGTCGAACCGCTCTCGCCCAGGCGCAGTTGGTCGACGCGACGGACCGACTGCTCGCCCACGCCACCAGCAGCTGCCTGATCTTTCCGGTGCCCGCCCCTCAGGTGTGACTGCGCAGGCAGGGCCCTCGGTCCGTGGGGTAGCCGGGACAACGGGGAGTGCATCGATATTCCGCTCGGCGGCGGCCCGCTGCCCCTTGGTGCCCCGTCGATTGTGGGGCTGGTGTGTGTCGCAGCCATGCCTGAGCGCCCGGGGAGACGTTTCCCTCGGGTGCCGGGTGCCGGGTGCCGGGTGCTCTGCTCAGGCGGCGTAGGTGGGGTAGTCGGTGTAGCCGGCCTCGCCGCCGCCGTAGAAGGTGGCGGGTTCAGGGGTGTTCAGGGGGGCGTCGGCGCCTACGCGCTCGACCAGGTCGGGGTTGGCGAGTGCCATCGTGCCGACGGTGATGACGTCGGCCAGGCCGTCTTCGGCGACGCGCGCGGAACAGCGGACGCGAACTGCCCTGTCAGCCCTCTGGAGCGCGGTTGCTTCGCCTGGCTCGCGCCTGGCAAGGCGGACCTTGGTGCGATTGCCGCAGAGGGCAACTGGCGACGAGGCGGCCGACCGTCGCCGCCGCCAATTCTTTGGATTACGTTCGCAATATCATAGACTGGCGAAGTCGGTGAAGGGCAACCGGTCCTTCCGGTCGGCGAAGGAGCGTGTGCGGTGGTGCGGTACGGAAAAGAGCACAAGCAGGAGACGAGGCGGCGGATCATCGAGATGGCGGGCCGCCGGTTCAAGCGAGACGGCATCGACGGCTCCGGCGTTTCGACGCTCATGAAGGACGCGGGGCTGACCAATGGGGCCTTCTACGCTCACTTTGAATCCAAAGATGACCTCGTCACCACGGCAATCGCCGACCAGTTGAAGGTGCAGGCCGAGAGCGTCGTCGCGCAGGCTGCGCCTGGCCGTGCCGGACTCGAGCAGATTGTGCGGGGGTACCTGTCGCCCCAGCACCGCGACAGCCTTGGCGACGGCTGCCCCAACGCCGCTCTGCTCGACGAGATCGGGCGCTGCACCGACACAACCAGGCAGGCGTACACCGAGGGCGTGCTGGTCCTCATCGACGGCATTGCCGCCCGCATGGCGCCCGAGGCCCCGTCCTCCGCACGCGTGAAGGCGCTCAGCCTTCTCGGCCTGATGGCCGGGACCCTGCAGCTTTCCCGCGCCTTGACAGACAGTCAACTCGTCCATGAGCTCCTCGATCAGGGGATCGACAATGCCCTCACCCTGCTGGACGCCTGGCAGCGCGTCTGACGCACCACACCCCTAGCCCCAGACTCACCAGTTCATCAAGGATCCGTGGTGACTTGATAGCAGCGGAACCTCAGCTCACAAGGGGTGGAGGTGTCCGCGTAGGCCGTGAATCCTGCAGGCGTCCATGCATCGCTCATGCGTTCTACCGAACAGGGTCAAAGACGGTAGTCTAACGTTCACTTAGGGTGAAAGTCGGGGTTGGGGGTGCTGGTCATGCGGGCGTACCGGTTCGCTGTCGATCCGGCACGTCGAGTCGTCGGCGGCGAGGACCCGCAAGTTTAAATTACGCTCGTAATGCTACGTGGGGGCTTCAGTGATCGCAAGCACTCTGCGCGGAGACGGGAGCGTGTGTGTTGCCTTGCGCTCAGTGCATGGGAGACAGGGCGCCACGGAAGGTGCGCCGGTAGGCGAGCGGGGAGACGCCGATGGCGGCATGCAGGTGTTCTCGTAGCGATGTGCCGCCGGCGAAGCCGACTTGGCCGGCGATCTCGTCCACCGGCAGATCCGTGGCTTCCAGGAGGTGTCGTGCCCGGTCGACGCGCTGCTGGATCAGCCGACGTCCCGGGCTCATGCCCACCTCTTCGGTGAAGCGGCGGGCAAAGGTGCGCAGGCTCATGTGGGAGTGCGCGGCGAGGTCCGCCAGGGTCATCGGCTCGTGGAGGTTCTCCAGGGCCCACTGGCGGGCGGGGGCCGTTCCGTTGACGGTGGTTTCGGGTACCGGGTGCTGGATGTACTGCGCCTGCCCTCCGTCGCGCCATGGAGGGACGACGCACATGCGGGCCACCTGGTTGGCGACTTCACTGCCGTGGTCCTTGCGGATGAGATGCAGGCAGATGTCGATCCCGGAGGCGGCGCCTGCTGAGGTCAGTATGTCCCCGTCGTCGATGAACAGAACGTCCGGATCGAGTGCGACCTGCGGGAAGCATGCGCGGAAGAGATCCGCGACCACCCAGTGGGTGGTGGCCGGCCGACCGTCGAGGAGACCGGCTGCGGCGAGGACGAAGGCGCCGGTGCAGATTGATACGAGGCGGGCGCCCGGCGCCACGAACGCTAGCGCCTGGACCACGGCTTGCTGCACTTCCCGGGGCACGGGGGTGGTGATGAAGGGCGGGATGACGACGGTGTCGGCGGTGCCCAGCGCCTCCGGGCCGTGCTCGACGGTGATCGAGAAGTCGGAGTTGGTGCGTACCGGGCGGCCGTCGGCTGACCTTACGGGCACGCTCTTTCACCTCGAGGGCACACATAGGGCACACGAAGCTGGCAGGGCGCCCCGACCGTGACACCCCAAACGCGTTGGCGAGCATGGGCGAGGCGCCTGCTGGCGGCGTACCGTCTGCGTCGTGACCCCTTCCGTGCCCCCCGACGGCCAGGAGGCCGTGCCGCCCGCCGGAGGCAGCGACGCGATCACCGTGCTGCTGGACGCGAGCCGCCGCTATGCCACGCACGTGCGGCTGCTGGTCGACCAGCTCGCCCAGACCCGGCCGGACGCCGACGACGGCGGCCTGATCGAGGATGCCCTGTACGAGGTCACCGAGGCGGCCGCGATGGCCAGGCGCGCCGGCGATAGTCCGTCACATCCGACGCCGGTGTTCCAGGCGCGAGGGGCGTGGGGCGCGGCTTGATCAGCTCCCACTCGCCATCCGTCAGGTCACCACGAGCCATGGCCTCCTTTTACAGGAGGCCGAACCGAACCAGCCCATGATCCGAACCAAGAACAGGACCTAGCATGAATAGATCCCTCGCCCACGAGGTGCCGCTACACCTGCGTAATTGAACGACTTGGTCGTTGAGCCGGAGATCGTGTGATCCGTGTCGCGCAAGACGGGAATGTCCACACAGAATGTCCGGCTCGTCGAGCACGTGTTCTGCACCTTCACATATCGGCTGAGCCCTTTGCTATACCATTCCTTCACTGACAGGCAGGCGGCTGAGGTGCTGCTCGCGCCCGATGAAATTTGAGTCGATGCCTGGGCGGGGGTCAGACCGCCTGATAGGAACGTCGCTGCGATTAGTCCGCCTGCCAAGGCGTAGGTCCTACGTGCCAGCATGGTGTTCTCCCTTACGAGTTGTCCCGGGGCCATCTGCACTTGTGGCCGCATCAGGGATGGATCATGAGGCTGACGATACGGCGGAGCGGTATATCGTCGGTATTGCTCTGGTATAGAGCTCGGTCGCACTGATGGGCCGGTGGAGGATAAGGCTTTCGCCTACCCGCTGGCCTACCGTGTTCAGCAGCTCCTCGACGTCGGCCGGCACCACGTCGGCGGTGACCTCCGCGATGTGGCGCCGCCAGTCGACGTAGGGGCCGCCCGGAGGGGTCCGGTCGTCGCCCTCGTTGGGGTTGCCGTAACATCCGCCGAACATCCAACGCATTTGGCTGACCGGCGGAAATGGTTACTTGAAACCCCGTGATCATCCCGGGACCGACGCTGATGGCGCCGCGGCGTTCGCCTCATCATGGTCGCGAAGCATTCGCAGGACGGTGGCCGGGGAGGGATGGCGGCCCTTCTTCTTGCCCTTGGTGATGACGAGGCGGGCGGCGATGTCGCGCAAGCTGAGGTCCTGTCCACGCAGGTGCAGGGCCATGGACAACATGGCCTCGTCGGTCACAGCGGCGCCACCGATGGTCTTGCCGCGGCTGCGGGCCGATTCGTGGCCTTCCAGGGTGCGGTCGCGGATGTATTCGCGTTCCATCCCGGACAGCGCGGCGAGCACGGTGAACACGACGCCGGACGGGTCGTGGGAGCCCTGCAGCTCGCCGGTGAGGAACTCCAGGGCGATGCCGGCGGCGCGCAGTTGCTCGGCCAGGGCGGCCAGGTCGAGGCCGCGGCCGAGCCGCTTGTGCTCGTGGACCACGAGGGTGACCGCGACGCCTGCGGAGCGGAGCTCGCGGGCCAGGGCGACGGCCTTGTCGAGTTCGGGCCGGATGGTGGCGCGGGTGGAGATCTTCTCGGAGAAGATCCGGGTGACGCCGGCGGCCTGGAGCGCGTCGAGCTGGGTGTCCAGGGACTGGCGGACGGCGGAGGCGCGGGCGTAGCCGATGCGGACGTGCCCGGCCGGTTCGGTGCCGGCCGCGGCGGGGCGGGGCAGTTCGATCCAGAGCGTGCCCGGCTTGCGGACAGCCGGGGTGGCCACAGTGAGCGCTTTGGCGAGGGAGGGCACGAGCCGGAAGCGGGCGGTGTGGTACTGGACGGCCACCTTGCCCTTGCCGGTCCGGCAGGGCGAGCCGGCCGGGGCGGCGCAGGAGGTCATCGGGCAGTCGTGGGCCTCCACGCGGAGGTAGTCGTCGTCGCGCACCCCGGAGGTGTTTCATAGGAGCGTTTCACACGACCACCCGGTTGCACCGGCCCATGAAACAGTGTTCGCCCTGGACGTGTCCGGCCGGAGGCGGTGTTTCATAGGTGGTCGCTTATGAAACATCTCGCCGCCTACACGGCCGAGAGTGTGGGGCATTTTCCGCGAGCGCTAACGGCCGCTTCAACGCCAAAGCCGTCGACAGAACGTAGCGGCGATTACAGAGAGCTACTTTGGGGCTGGTCGCGCGGACCCGAGTGGCGCCCCTCGACGGGCAGTGGCGATACCAGTCGAGCAAGTCCGGGCCGGAGACCGGGTTCGAGACCTGGTACGGCAGCACGAGCGTCGCCGCGGCCGCGCTCGCGCTCCAGCCGGGCGAGCACACGATCTCCCTGGCGCCTCGTGAGGCCGGGCTGGTCCTCAACCAGATCGTCCTGACCACGGACGACACACCCGGGCTCACCGGCTTCCAGACCCCCAGCGGCCGGAAGGCGGGCGCGTCATGACGCCCTGACATCGAGCGGGAAACGCCTCAGCCCGTGGCGCTCTCCTGAGCTCCGGACGCGAAGGCCAGAATGTGCGGGACCGCCTCGCGCAGGCTGACGAAGTGGCGGTGGACGCCCTGCACCGCGGTGGCGGCGTTCACCCCCCACACCGTCATTCCGGCACGCAGCCCGGACTCCACCCCCGACGGGGCATCCTCGACGACCAGGCAGTCTCCCGGCCCGGCACCCAGGTGAGCGGCCGCCTTCTGATACGGGACAGGAGACGGCTTTCCCTCCTCGACGGCGGCCGCGTCCACGATCAGGCCCGGCGTGGGCAGGCCGGTGCGCAGAAAACGGCCGCGTACCCGGTGCTCATAGTTCGAGGTCACCAACGCCCAGGCTCGTGGCGGCAGCCGGTGCAGCAGCTCCGACGCGCCGTCGAAGGCCGTATAGTCGCCACTTCGGACGTCCTCGTCCTCCAGCTCGTGCAGCGTGGCCAGGCACTCACGCGGATCACGGTCCGCGGCCATCCGCGCGAACGTCTCGGTCGGCCGCGTCCGCAAGGCCACGCGGTAGACCTCGTCCGGGTCCAGCCCGTATCGCCCCGCCCACGCCCGCCAGACCTCGCGCTGGTTACGCACCGCGTCGATCAGTGTGCCGTCCACATCGAACAGGACGTACTTCATGCGGCCGCCCGCGATCACGGCAGGCGATGGCGAGCCCGTGCCCTGCGGCCTCACGCGCCTGGGCCGCTCTGCCACCCGCACCCGCAGCTGCGTCTGATGACCAGGGGTGCCCGCGCGGTCAGCGTACGGGAAGCCTGGCCGAGCAGCAGGTCGACGGCCTGTTCGGCCATGGCTCGCAACGGCTGCCGGGTGGCCGTCAGCGCCGGCGCGGTGTGGGCGCTGTCCGGGGTTCCGTCGAGGCTGATCACGGCGATCCCGTCGGGAGCGGGAAACCCGCAGGCCCAGGCGCCGGACAGGACCCCGATGGCCTGCTCGTCGGTGGCGGTGATCAGAGCACGTGGCAGGGCGCCTTCGGCGGCGAGGCGCCGGATCAAGGCGTCGGCCGCGGCGCGCGAGTAGTCACAGCGCAGCAGCACGGCCTCGGCGCCGCCGGCGACGGCCGTCTGCCACGCCGCCCTGCGCAGGCCCACAGGACCGGCGTCGTCCGGGCCGGCCAGGAAGGTGATGTGCTCGTGCCCGTGTTCGCGCAGGTGCGCGACCGCCTCCCGGACGGCGGCGTCGTTGTCGGCCGCCACCACCGGAGCGTGCCCGCCGACCGGGCCGTGGTGAACGTACACGGCGGGTACGTTCATCGTTTCGGGCCGATCCGCCTCATCGCGGCCCTCGTCGGCCGAGACGATCACCAGCCCGTCGACCTGGGCGGCCAGGAAACGGTCGATGAGGTGCCGCTGGCGGTCCGCGGAGTAGCCCGCGTTGCCGATCAGGGTGAGCCGGTCACGCCGTTCGAGCGCCTGCTCGATGTGCCTGGCCAGGGCGCCGAAGTAGGGATTGGACGCGTCGGCCAGCACCAGGCCGACCACGCCCGTGGTGCGTGAGCGCAGCGCGCGGGCGATGCGGTTGGGGCGGTAGCCGAGTTCCGCCGCCGCGGCCAGGACACGCTCGCGGGTCGCGGCGGCGACCGGGCGGGGACCGTTGTTGATCACATAGCTGACGACCGCCGTCGAGGTCCCCGCTCTGCGGGCCACGTCGGCGAGCGTGGCCGGCTTGTCTGCGCGTTGCGTCATGATGGTTTACATCCTGGCATCTAATCGGTTAGATAGACAAAAATCTAAACGATTAGACAATGGAGTGGCCATGCCGACTCTCCCCCTGATCGTCGACACCGACACCGGTTCCGACGACGCGGTGGCACTGCTCCTGGCCGCCGCCAGCGGTCTGGGCGACATACGCGCCGTGACCACCGTGGCGGGCAACGTCCCCCTACCGACGGCCACCCGCAACGCCCTCATCTCCCTCCACATGGCCGGGCGCGCGGACATCCCCGTCCATCCCGGCTGCGAACGCCCCATGACGCGTCCGCTCACCACCGCCCAGCACGTGCACGGCCAGGACGGAATGGGCGACATCGGCCTGCCCGACCCGCCCCAGGCCGCCGAACGGCGGCACGCCGTCGAGGTCCTGCTGTCCGCCCCTCACCGGCGCCCGGGCGAACTGACGCTGGTCACCCTGGGCCCGCTCACCAACCTCGCCGCCGCCCTGCTGCGTGATCGCGACCTGCTCACCCGTTACCGGCACGTGTACTGCATGGCCGGGGCCGCCGACCTGCGCGGCAACATCTCCGCCACCGCCGAGTTCAACGCCTGGGCCGACCCGGAGGCCGCCCGGGTGGTGCTCCAGGCCGCCACACCGGACAAGGTCACCTGGATCGGCTGGGACGTCTCCCGCACCGACGCCGTCATGACACCCGAAGACCAACTACGGCTGGAGCGGCTCGGCACTCCCCTGGCGACCTTCGCCCATCACATCAACCGGGCCGTCGCCACATGGGCCCGCGACGTCACCGGCCTGGCCGGATACGACCTGCCCGACCCCGTCGCCATGGCGGTGGCACTGCGCCCCGAACTCGCCGTCGAACGCGAGCAGGCGCACGTGGACATCGCCCTCGGCGATGAGACCCGCGGCCAGCTGATCATCGACCGCCGCCGCACGGCTCCCCCGCCCAACCTGACACTGGTACGCCGAGTCAGCGAAACCGGCTTCAAGGAGTTGCTCTTCGACACCTGTGCCCGCCCGGAGGCCCACCGATGAACCGCTACGAACTGCACTGCCACCTCGACGGCTCCGTACGCCCCGCCACGGTCGCCGACCTGGCACGCCGACAAGGCCTCACTCTCGACGGCCCCGTCGATCACCTGGTCACGGCACCACCCGACTGCGGCAGTCTGACCCGATTCCTCACCTATATCGACCTGCCGCTCCAAGTGCTGCAAACCCCCGACGCCCTCCACCGGGCAGCCCGCGAACTGGTCGAGGACTGGAACGCCGACGGCGTCGTCCACGGCGAAGTTCGCTTCGCCCCGCAGCTGCACACCCGCCACGGCATGACCCTGGACGAGGCCGTCCAGGCGGTCTCCGCTGGACTCGCGGCGGGACGACAGGCCACCGGCGTCCGCACCGGGCTGCTGCTGTGCTGCCTGCGGCACCAGACACCGGACGAAAGTCTCGCCGTCGCCGAGACGGCGCTCCGGCACCGCGACAAGGTGACCGGACTCGACCTCGCCGGCGACGAACGGCTCCACACCGCCACACCGCACCGGGCCGCCTTCGACCTCGCCCACCAGGCGGGACTCCCCTGCACCGTCCACGCCGGCGAGGCGGCAGGCCCCCGCAGCATCTGGGAGGCGATCGACGTGCTCGGCGCCCGCCGGATCGGCCACGGCGTCCGCTGCGTCGAAGACGGCGCGCTGCTCGAACGGCTGCGACGCGACAAGATCGCCCTGGAGATGTGCCCGACCAGCAACGTCCAGACCGGCGCCGTCCCCGGCCTGACGACACACCCGGCGACCCGGCTCCTGGCCGGCGGGTTGACGATCACCATCAGCACCGACACGCGCACCACCTCGGCGACCACCCTGACGCGGGAGTTCGCCCACCTGCGCGCGGCGTCCTCCTGGACGGCCGCCCAGGAGGAGCTCGTGCAGGCTCACGCCGCCGACGCGGCCTTCCCCACCACCCCGCCCGACAGCGTTCCCTGGAGATAGCGCCAGCGATCACCCCCATCGCTGGGCGATCATCCATAGGCCGGGACGGGCCCGCGATGGTCTTCTGGCGTCATGAGAGCTGAAACACGCACCATCGTGCCCGCCCGCGAAGGCCGTGCCGTACGAGTGACCGCCGGGCAGCGCGTCAGCGTCGTCGACCTGGAGGGCGGCCAGGTCGGCGACGTCTTCGCCTTCGTCCCCGCCGCAACCCTGACCGAGCACCTCAGCGCCGCCCACACCCGCGCCCACGCCAACCGGCTCTTCCCCGCCGTGGGGCAACAGTTCGTCACCGACCGCCGCCGCCCCATCCTCACCCTGATCGCCGACACCTCCCCGGGCTGGCACGACATGCTGATCCCGGCCTGCGACCAGGCCCGCTACGCCGCACTGGGAGCGAAGAACGGCCACGCCTCCTGCGCAGACAACCTGGACCGGGCCCTCACCGCACTGGGGCTGTCCGTCCCCTTCACCCCCCAGCCGGTGAACGTGTTCATGGCCCCCCACTCGGGTCCGCGTCACCAGCCGCAAAGTAACGCTGAGCAATCGTCGTTACTCTATGTGGTCGCGAGGTTGGTCATCTCAGTGTCGGATAACGACCGTCTGTCGACACTCGCCGAGTCGATCACGGAACCGCAGGTGAGTACTGTCGATAACTCGTGTCGAAAATCAATGTCGGTGAACGGTGCGTGGAGTAGATTTCGACAGCGCTCTTCGGCTACGCGCGGATCAGTACCGCCGACCAGAACCCCGACCACCAGATCGACGCGCTGCTGCGCGCGGGCGTCGACCGCGATGCCATCCATCTGGACAAGGCCAGTGGCGCAAAGGCTTCTCGGCCCAGCCTCGACCTGGTCCTCAAGCTGCTGCGCGAAGGCGACACGCTGAAGGTCACCCGGCTGGACCGGCTGTCGCGCTCAGTCCTGCACTTGGTCACCCTCGGGGCGGACCTGCGGATGCGCGGGGTGGGACTGCATGTGATCGAGCAGGGCATCGACACCGACACGATGGAGGGCCGCGCGATGTTCGGCATGCTGTCGGTCCTGGCCGAGCTGCAGCGCGAGCTGATCGTGGCCAACACGATGGACGGCCTGGCCTGCGCCCGTGCCCGCGGCCGGGTCGGCGGACGCAGGCCCAAGCTCACCGCCGACCAGGCCACCCTCGCCCAGCAGCTGTACGACGCGCGAGACAAAACCGTTCAACAGATCGCGGACCTGTTCGGGGTGCCACGCTCGACGGTGTACGGGCACCTGAAGGGCGACACCGTGCCTCGCCAGCCAAAGAAGACCCTGGACAGGGGGTAGTCGGGGCGCGGGGCCGGTGTTTTGTTTGTCGTGGCTGGAGCTACCGGCCCCAGGCTGTGGACGCCTCGTAGGCCGTGGCCTTGGCGGCCAGTTCCTCCAGCACCTCGACAGCGCCCTTCAGCCCCTGGCATGACAGACCATCATGCCGTTCTGGCGCAGCCCTCACGCCGCCCGCCGTCGAAGCACATGATCGCCACACCTCTGTAAGCCTGCACGGGAAAATTATCGGCACCCTACTGCCGTTACGCGATCCCGCCGTCGGGCTTGGCCGCCACCGCTGAGCTTCGTCAAGATCGGTTGAACAGCCCCCGCTCAAAGGCCACTGCGACGGCAGCGGCGCGGTCGTTGACGCCGAGCTTGGCGTAGATGTGCAGCAGGTGGCTTTTCACTGTGGCCTCGCTGACGAACAGGCGGGAGGCGGCCTCGCGGTTGGTGGAGCCGCGGGCGATCAGCGCGAGCACCTCCAGCTCTCGCGCGCTCAGCGGATCGGACGGCGCGCGCACCCGGCTGATCAGCCGGGTGGCCACTGAGGGAGACAGGACCGCCTCTCCGCGTGCGGCGGCCCGCACGGCGCGGAGCAGTTCCTCGGGCATCGCGTCCTTCAGCAGGTAGCCGGTCGCGCCCGCCTCGATGGCCGGCAGCACGTCGCTGTCGGTGTCGTAGGTGGTCAGCACGAGGATCCTGGCCGTACTGCCGCGCTCAGCCAGCCGCCTGATCGCGGTGACCCCGTCGGTGCCCGGCATCCGCAGGTCCATCAGGATCACGTCGGGCCGCAACTCCTCGGCGAGGCTGACCGCCCGCGCACCGTCACCCGCCACCCCGACCACCTCGAAGCCCGGCTCGCCGGTGAACATGCCGCGCAGGCCGTCGCGGACGATGGGATGGTCGTCGACGACGATCAGCCGGATCGGGGGCTCGCTCATCGGAGCTCCTGAGCCGGGACCGTGGCCGAGACGGCGGTGCCCGCGCCGGGCTCCGACTCGATCTCCAGGCTGCCCGCCAGCCTGGTCACGCGTTGCCGCATGGAGGTCATGCCGAAGCCGCCGCTGTGGGCGCCCGGGACGAACCCGGCGCCGTCGTCGCGCACGTCCAGCGTGACCATGTCATCCATGTACGACACGGTGACGCCGACCCGGGCGGCGCCCGCGTGCTTGCCCACGTTGGCCAGGGCCTCCTGAGCCACGCGCAGCAGGGCCACCTCCACCTCGGGGTGCAGCGGCCGGACCGTGCCGGTCGAGGCGAACTCGGTCCGCACGCCGTGAATGCCCTCCCACCGCTTCGCCACCTCCGCCAGCGCCTCCGGCAGACGGGCGGACTCCAGCTCCCACGGACCCACCGCATGCACCGACCGGCGAGCCTCGGCCAGACTGTCCCTGGCCAGGCGGGCGGCGTTGTCGAGGTGGCGCTGCCACTCCGCCGGGTCGTGCCTGGCCCGGGCGGCCGCCTGGACCTGGGTGATGATCCCGGCCAGCCCCTGCGCCAGCGTGTCATGGATCTCCCGTGCCATGCGCTGGCGCTCGTCGGTGGCACCCGCCTCGCGGGCCTGCAGGAGGAGCTGCGCCTGGAGCCCGGCGTTCTCCCGCATCGTCTCCTCCAGCCTGGCGTTGGTCTCGGCGAGCTGCTCGACCATCTTCTTGTTCCGGACGCTCTGGTCGGCGGTGATGTCGCCGAAGAGGCTGACCAGGACGACCAGGACCACGATGGCGGCAATGAACAGCACGTAGGAGGAGATGACGGCCGGATCGGGGTCGGGCAACCCGCCGAAGTAACCGGTAACCGCGGCCGCCGCCGTCGCGGCCACACCCGCGATCCGCCATCGCCCGCGTAGCAGGTGCCAGGAGTGGACGTAGCCGGTGAAAGCGAAGAAACCGGCGAACCACGGGCTGAGCAGGCCCAGTGCCGCGACGAACACCACCAGTCCGGCGATGTAGAGGCCTGCCGCCTTCTCGTTCGCCATCCAAGCGGGATGCAGGGTGACCATCCACAGCGTCCATCCCGCAGCGAGCGCCGTCAGGCCTAGGACGCCAAGCCGATAGTTCCACGAGGTGTCCTCGGTGAGCAGCGCGAGCCCCGCCGAGACGGCCAGCACCAGGTACGGAAGGGCGGCCATCCCGGCGGCCATCCGCCTTTCCGCGATGCGGGGCGGGTCGTATGGCGTCATCGCCACCTCACTCCCAGCGGAAGAACCGGGCCGCGATCAGACCGACGACCACCGTGTAGGCCACCATTGTCGCAAGAAGCAGGGGCTGCGTCGCCGCCCCACTCCAGGCGTCGTGGACGGCCTGCCGGAACAGGCCGAGCGGAGTGAACTCGCCGATTGTGGCCAGCAGCTCGGGCATGGCCGTCTTGGGCTGCATCAGACCGCCGAGGAAGGCTAGCGGGAAGTAGAGCAGCACGCCGATACCGTTGGCGGCGCGCCCGCTCGCCGCCGTCGCGGCGATGAGCAGGCCGACCGCGAAGATCGCCGAGGTGCCGAGCAGGAAGGTGACCACCATCGCCGCGATGCGGGCGGGCAGGGCCGCCTGGAAGATCGCCACCGAGACCGTGACGAGCAGCGCCGAGGCGAGCACCGCGTACGCGAGCTGCAGGATCAGCTGCACGCTCAGCAGGGCGCCCGGGCTGACCGGCGTGGTTGACAACCTGCGCAGGATGCCCCGCTCCCGATAGGTGGCCAGGGTGGTGGGCACCATGTAGAGCCCCACCAACCCGACGGCGATCGTCATCGACATCGAGGGCAGTGCGGTGTCCCCCGGACTGGTTCCGCTACCGAAGATCATCAGGATGAAGAGCGGAACGGCCATGCTGAAGATCGCGCCAGGGTCGCGCAGCAGCAGCTTGGACTCGACCGTGGCGAGTTTCGAAAAGCCCGTCATCAGGTCTCCTGGGTGTCGAAGGTACGGCCGGTCAGGGCGACGAAGGCGTCGTCGAGCGTGTGCTGCTCGATCCGCAGCTCGGCCACCGGGACCTGGTCACGAGCCAGCGCGGAGGTCACCGCGCTGGCGAAGTCGCCGCGGCCCGTGACGATCACCCGGTCGCCGGAGCGAGTCACCGACACCACCCCCGGCAGCTCCGTCAGCAGCGCGTCGTCGAAGGGCGCCAGCGGCCGGAAGCGCAGATTCTGGTCGACGTCCACGGCCGAGATCAGGTGTGAGGGGGTGTCCAGCGCGACGATCCGCCCCCGGTCGAACACCGCGACCCGGTCGCACAGTTCCTCCACCTCGTCCATGTAGTGGCTGACCAGGACGACCGTCACACCTGCCGCCCGAATCCGCTTGATCAGCTCCCAGGTGACCCGGCGGGCAGCCGGATCCAGCCCCGTGGTCAGCTCATCCAGGAAGGCCACCTTCGGGTCGCCCACCAGTGCCAGGGCAATGAACAGGCGCTGCTTCTGCCCGCCGGACAGGGTGCCGAACCGGGCCTGGCGCTTGTCGGCCAGCCCCCACTCCTCCAGCAGCTCACGCCAGTCCTTGGGCGCGCGATAGAAGGAGGCGTACAGGTCGAGCGCCTCCCACACCTTGATGTTCTCCGGCAGGAGCGACTCCTGCAGTTGCACGCCGACCTGGTGGCTCAGCTCCCGCCCATCCCTGACCGGGTCGAGCCCGAGCACTCTGATCGATCCCGAGTCGGGCCGCCGCAATCCCTCGGCGCACTCCACAGTGGTCGTCTTACCCGCCCCATTGGGCCCGAGGATGCCGAAGATCTCGCCCTGCTCCACGGAGAAGGACACCTCGTTCACCACCGGGAGCCTGCCGTACCTCTTGACGAGGTCGTTCACCTCGATAACTGCCATGCACCCACCTTGGACGGACACCCCCTCGCCCGAATCGCCCGCCCGGCCATGATCCACCGCTGATACGGCTGAGCCCGGAATCCACCGATCGGTTGATGCGGTCCCCTGGCTGAACCCCAAGTTGTTCGTCGCTCAGAGCGGATCATCTGACTGGCGAACCTCGGCGCTCGGCCCCGGTCCGAGGCCGAGCTGTTTGCTCATGTCGAGCTCGAACTTGCCGTACAGGTTCAGGTGGCTCCAGAACAGGGCCGACAGGCCGCGCCGGTCGGCGTCGGTGAGCTGCTTCCGCCACTCGGGCTCGGCCAGGACGATCTGCACCATCCTGGTGTTCAGGTAGACGATCGCCGCCTGGACCAGGTGAAACGCCAGGGCCGAGACCTCGACGTGTTCGCGGTCGTCGCCGGTCAGATCACCGGCCTTACCGTAGAAGATGTCCTTGTTGGCCGAATTCCAGTTCTCCACCACGTTCAGACCCTCGTGGATCTCGCGCCGGAGCTCTTCCTCAGCCAGGTAGTCGCAGATGAAGACGGTGCGGATCACCCGGCCGAGTTCCTCGATGGCGCGATAGGTGGGGTGCTTGGGGCCGCCGCGGGTGAAGCGGCGCAGCATCTGATGGGCCTCGGCGGTGCCCAGCCGCAGCGCGGTCGCATACTTGATCATCTGGTAGTACTGGTTGGCGATCAATTCCCAGTCGATCGTCTTGCCCGACAGGACGCCCTCCAAGGGGGCCGGCCGGAATACGCCAGAAACGGGCCGCGTGGTGGTGAGAGGGATTGATCGCCAAGGTAGGAGCGCTGCCAGCTCGGTGATCCTTCCAGGGGTTATGGATGACGTCGATCGATCGGACGGCGTATCCCCGGTTTGGGCGGATGATGTCGGCCCGCGAGTTGACCGAGACTTTCACCCCCACCGATGATGAGGCGTCCTGGGCCCGGGGCCGTACCCAGGACGAGCAGCATCTGCTGGCGCTGCTGGTGTGGTTGAAGTCCTACCAGCGGCTGGGCTACTTTCCGAAGTTGGATCAGGTGCCGTCGGTGGCGGCCACGCACGTACGCGGCATTCTGGAGTTGCCCGAGTCGGTCGAGCTGGAACAGGCCGCGGAGCGGTCGGCCAAGCGGCACCGGCAGTTCGTGCGAGAGCGGCTGGGCGTGGTGTACGAGCCAGCCCGGGTGCGGGAGGTCGCCGAGAAGGCGATCCGCAAGGCGGCCCAGACCAAGGACAATCCGGCGGACCTGATCAACGTGGCGCTGGAGGAGCTGGTACGGGCCCGGTGCGAGTTACCGGGCTACAGCACGTTGGACGCGATGACCGCGACGATCCGCACGGAGATCAACACCGGCCTATTCGCGATGGTCGCGGGCCGGGTGGACGGGGCGGCGCGGGCACGGCTGAGCCGGCTGCTGCTGGTGGATCCGGTCAGCCGGCGCAGCGAGTTCGACAAGCTGAAGGAGGTGGCCCAGGCCGCCTGGCTGACCAAGTTCAAGACACGGCTGAAGTTCTTGCGCCACCTGGACGCGATGGGCCCGACAGAGGACTGGCTGGAAGGCGTGCCGCCGGGCAAGGTGGCGCACTTCGCCGGCGAGGCGAAGGTCACCGACGTGGCCGACCTGCGCAAGGTGCTGTCCGAGGACAAGCGGCTGACGCTGATCATCAGCCTGCTGCACACCGTGCGGACCAGCACCCGCGATGAGGTGGTGACCATGTTCTGCAAGCGCATGGCCGCCATCCACAAGAAGGGCCGCGACCAACTGGAAGCACTGCGCGGGGCGCACCGGGCCGAGTCTGAGCGACTGCTGGGCGTGTTCGGCGAGGTGCTGTCGGCGGTTCGCGAGGCCATGGCCCCGCCAGGCGCCACCGAGCAGGAAACCACCGGGCAAGAAGTCGCGGAACAGAGCTCGGAAGCCGCTGAGCAGGGCTCGCAGGCGAGTGAGGGAGGCCAGGGCGGCACGGCGGCCGAGGGCGGCGATGCCGCTGGGGATGCCCCGGCCTGGTTGAGCCAGTTCTGCAGGCATGACCGGCTGATGCCCAGGTCTTTGGCGAGTTGGAGGAGCGGTTTGTCACCTTGGCGCGCGAGCTCGACCGCGCGACGCCGGAACTCTGGCGGGTGTGGTGCGGGCATGAAGGACATCCTTCCTGATGATCAAGGGTGACCTCAGGTCAAGTGTCCGGAGAACAGGGGGAAGCTCAGAGCGAGCCAGAGCCTGAGAAAGTCAGTGACGTGCGGCATGCTCAGTGACGTGCGGCATGCAGTGTTTTGTGGCGGCGACACCGAGAGTGTCAGTAGGTCGCGACACGAAAGCGTCATGACGGACGAGGCAGTCAGTACTCGAAGCTTTGGGAAGATCGTTGATTGGGAACGGGGACGACTCCCTCGTCGGTTCTCCGATGAGCCGTCCCCGGATATGGGGAAAAACCCGCTGTTCAGTAAGAACGGCCGAAGAGGACCCGCTTGCCGTAGGAGGAAGGCTCACCGCAGTGAATGCAGTGCCCAGACTCAGGTTCGCCGTCAAGTGGTATGCAGCGAGGAGTCGCAGCGGTCTCGGCCTTGATCTCGTCCTCACAGGCCGGATTGCCGCAGTGCAGCGCCGACGCCCACCCTGAGGCAACCGTTTCCGCGAAGGCGTCCCAGGCGTCGACCTGGCTCGTGTGCGAGTTGCGGAAGTCTGTGGCTCGCTGGAGCAGAAACGCTTGGAAGTCCTCCAGGAGGCCGGGCATCAGGTCGGATACTGACGTGAGAGAGATCGTCTGCTTGCCCTCGTCGCCGAGACGCTTGGCCATGACCACGGTGCCAGACTCCAGGTCACGGGGTCCTAGTTCGAGCCGGATCGGCACGCCGCGAAGTTCCCAGTCGTTGAAGCGGAAGCCGGGTGAGAGCTGAGCACGATCGTCGACATGCGCGCGGACACCGGCTGCCTTAAGACGTCCGGCGAGGTCATGAGCGGCGGCCAAGGTGCGTTCGCCCTGCTCGCCACGACCGATGGGCACGATCACCACCTGGTAGGGCGCGAGTTTGGGCGGCAGGACCAAACCTTTATCGTCGCCGTGGGTCATGATGACGCCGCCGATCATGCGGGTGGACATGCCCCATGACGTCGTGTGACAGTGTTCAAGCCTCCCGGCTTCGGAGGTGTACTGAACCTCGAAAGCTTTGGCGAAGTTGGTGCCCATGTAGTGGGAGGTTCCGGCCTGGAGGGCCTTGCCATCGCGCATCATGCCCTCGATGGTGAAGGTCCGAACGGCGCCGGCGAACCGTTCACCGGGAGTCTTCTCACCGGGCATCACCGGGATCGCCGCAATGTCGCGGGCTACTTGAGTGTAGAGGTCGAGCGCGAGCATGGTCTCACGCATCGCGTCCGCCTCATCAGCGTGTGCGGTGTGGCCTTCCTGCCAGAGGAACTCCGTGGTGCGCAGGAACATCCTGGGCCGTAGCTCCCATCGCACGACGTTGGCCCACTGGTTGAGCAGGAGCGGCAGATCACGATGGGATGAGATCCACTTGGCCATCATCTCGCCGATGATGGTTTCGGAGGTCGGCCGAACCACGAGGGGTTCATCGAGCTCCTTGCCACCCGCATGGGTAACGACGGCGAGCTCAGGTGAAAAGCCCTCAACATGCTCCGCTTCCCGGCGGAGATAGCTTTCCGGGATGAGCAACGGGAAATAGGCGTTCTCGTGACCGGTGTCCTTGATCCGCTGGTCGAGCTCTGCCTGGAGAAGCTCCCAGAGGCGGTAGCCATATGGTCGGATGATCATGGTGCCCTTTGCCGGGCCACGGTCCACCAGCTGCGCCTTGGCGACCAGCTCGTTGTACCAGGCCGAAAAGTCCTCGCTCTGAGGCGTAACACCGCGTTCATCACGTGCCATGCAGGGAGAATAGCGTGGATCGCGCATCCGGGATTTCCTATGGCCGCTCAACCCCGAGTTCGAGGATTCGGTCTCTCAGGGGACTAGAGATGCCGCCAGGAGACCAGGGTCTCGGGTGTTTCCCAGGCCGTCAGCTGCCGCTCAGGGTCGGTTTCCTGACGCGCGAACTGGCTGATCAGGTCGGCAAGGGCCAGTCGGTCCTGTCCGGGGAGGCGCTGCAGGAGGGCGACCACCGGCTCCAGGACCTCCATCGTGGCCTCGGGCGTGATCGCGTCGTCGTCGCTGAGGTCCAGCCTGATGACGACCTCGGTGAGGGCTTTCGCAAGGGTGCGTTCGAGAACGGTCACGATGAGAGCTCCTTAGCCAGTTTGTCGAGAGGGGCGTCTTTCCTGGTCAACCTGTGGTTTCAGTGAGACGAGCTTCCAGGGTGGCGATCATCTGATCGAGCAGGCCGGTGTTGTCCTGCTTGACCACCTTGCGTCCGACCTCGTTGAGGCCGGCGACCTTGGTGATGCACTCGTCGGCGGCCTGGGCCATCGTGCCGAACTCCTGGCGTGCGATCGCGCATGTAGCGGGTGACGAAGACCCGGCGCCGGGCAGGGCTTTGCGATGGCAGAAATTTTTCCAGGCGATCGCCCCGGTTGGCCGCGACCACGCGGGCGACCTTGACGGCCCGACGCAGGCGGGCGCCGTCCTTGATGCCGACGCCGGCGGCGATGTCGGCGTAGCTGAGCTCGCGGCCGTGGTTGCTGCGCAGCCAGATCATCACTTCGGCGACGTCGGTTCCGGCGCGGGTCCAGCCCATCTCGTCACGGCGTCGGCTCACAGGAATTTCCCGTTCTCGTCCATGAAAGCCGCGAGCGCGGCGTCGTCCAGAGCAGCGCCGGTGGCCATGTCACGGACGGCGGCGATCGCCGCCTCGGCTCCGTCACACAGCTCCGCGATGGCTTCGGCGCGGTCCGTGGTGAAGGTGATCTGCTGCTTGCTCAGCAGCGCCAGCGCCCGCGAGGCGGCCATGCGGATCTCGGCCATGGCGTTGAAGACGTCCTGGACGCCCCGGCCTGCGATCCCTCGCCGGCTTCGCGGGCTTGTGCGGCGTAGGCGTCCCGCTCGGCGCGGCTGATGTCGTCCTGTTCGCTGTCGTATTCGCGCTGCCGCTCGCCGGCAACCTCGGCGGCCGCGGCGCGGTCTTCAGCATCCGCGGCGGCCTGGCGGGCTTCGAACTCCTCCAGGGCCTGCCGCGCCGCCTTTCGGGTCGCCTCATCGGCCAGCAGAGCGGTCTTCACTGCTGTGGGATGTGTCATGACATAGGTGATGGCCGAAGGCCGGGTCCCGCTCTTTTCCGCTTCTTTCTCGACCGCATCACGCCGCTCGGTCGACAGGCCCGTGGCCTCCCAACTGCGGTAGTAGCCGTTCTTGCCATAAAAGGGATACTCCCCGGTATCAGGAGGCTCGATGGTGGTGTCCGGGCGCAGATCGGCGGCGGGCGGGACGACGCCGTCGGCGGCGAGCCGGTTCCACGCATCCAACAGGGCGATGACGCGCCTGGGGTTAGCGCTGGCCCGGCGGGCGAACTCTCCGGCGCTGATGCGCCGGAAGGCGTGCAGGCCGCTGCGGGGCTGGCGGTCGATTCTCACGCCGGTGCCCTCGCCGGGCGTGACGCGCCTGGCGACCAGAAGGGCGAGCTTCCAAGGGCCTTTGCGATCCAGGGTGACGAACTCGTCGATGTCGGCTTGCAGGGCTTCCTCGCCGTCGTCGAGAGCCTCCTCGGGCGGGCCGGCGTTCATGCTGTCGTCTTCTCGCGCTGCGGCCGCCGCTGTGCCGGGACGCTGACCGTGCCGATCGCGGCGATTTGACGGACCCTCTTGGTGAAGACGTCCAGGTCATCCAGGGCGACGGAGGCGTTGGCCTTCTGGGCGAGGTCCAGCTGCACTGTCTTGGGGAGACGTTTGATGATCCGTGCCGACTGCGCGGCCAGAGCGAGCAGATCGGCGACCAGCGCGGCGCTGGGGTCGGGCTGGCCCGTGGGCGGCTTCGGCGGCTGCTGGCCGCCCTGTTCTTCGCGCTCGGCCCGCTGTTTGTCGAACTCGGCCTCCAGTTCGGCGCGGGTCACGGCGAACCTGAACGCCCCGAGCGCCCGAATCGGTCGCGCGCTCGGTCTGCGATCTGGTTCGCATCACGACGGCGTTAAAGTTCGCATCGCGACGGTGTTGAGTAGGTGGGATCGGGCGCCGATGAGAAATGGCGCCGACAGTCGTCTAAGTACCGTCCGGTGAAAACGCGCTGCGCGCATCAAGGGAGAGCAACGAGATGAGACCACTTCGATACTCGATCAACGTCACGCTCGACGGCTGCTGCCATCACGAGGCAGGGCTCCCCCCGGACGAGGAGTCGATGCGCTACTGGACCGCTGAGATGGAGCGAGCCGATGCCCTGCTATTCGGCCGGGTGACCTACGAGATGATGGAGTCGGCGTGGCGGAAGCCGGCCACGGACACGTGGCCTGACTGGATGGATGAGTGGCAGATCCCGTTCGCCGAGACCATCGACCGGGCGAAGAAGTACGTCGTGTCGAGCACGCTGAGCGGGGTCGATTGGAATGCCGAGCTGGTGCGAGGCGACTTGGGGCAAGCGGTTCAGCGGCTCAAGCAGGAGTCAGGCGAGGGCCTGTGGGTGGGTGGCGTGACGCTGCCCCTGGCGTTGGCAGATCTGGGACTGATCGACGAGTACGAGTTCCTTGTGCAGCCGGTCCTTGCCGGACACGGGCCGACGTTGCTCGCCGGTCTGCGCGAGCGCATCCAGCTCGCGCCCGTGGACCGCCATGAGTTCCGGTCGGGGGCGGTCGCCCTGCGATACCGGCCCACGCGAGTTACGGCTTGACGTGATCTATCCTGGCACGTTGACCGCTCCCTCGCGACGGAACGACGGCTCGGGGTCGCGTTGGCCGCGCTGGCCGTGCCCCCGAACGCGCGGACATATCGACGGGGGACATCGCCCCGAGGTGCCGGTAGCGGACAGGGCAAACGTTGCGAATCGCCGTATACAGCTCGACCTTGGTCGCCGATATGCGCATGGGGCCCCAAACGGGAGAAGCGCACCGACTCTCCCACCGCAAGAACCCCACCGCGCTGATCGCTCAGCGCATCGCCCGCCGCCAGCGCGAGCGGCAGCACCGCGGTGACCGGTGCGTAATGGGGCCAGGCGCGAGCCGGCCCCAGGTGACCAACGTGCCTGACAACCCCAGATAACTTGTCAGGCACGTTCGCCGACGACCCTGTGCCTTACATGCCTGACATCCTCTCGACACCCCATATAGCCGGGTGACCTGATGGGCGCGGCGTGCCCGGCTTACGTCCGGGCACACCCGTGAACCCGTCAGCGCCGCCGACGTTTGAATGCCCCAGGTACTTGTTG
Organism: Nonomuraea sp. NPDC049480; assembly: GCF_044465905.1. NCBI lineage: Bacteria > Bacillati > Actinomycetota > Actinomycetes > Streptosporangiales > Streptosporangiaceae > Nonomuraea > Nonomuraea sp. NPDC049480. The sequence continues at coordinate 56,240 of NZ_JBITMD010000040.1, read as the reverse complement.
ACCGCCACGTACAGGATGGGGAAGGGGCACCGCCCGTGCCGTCCTTCACCCGGCGCGCTGCCCCTCATTCCCCGTACATCATCCGTAGTTCTGCATCCAGACGCGCATGGTGTGGGACTTGCCCTTGAGGAAAATCGCGGTGCGGTAGCGGAGGCCGACCCCTGCCTGGTTGACGCGGTAGTACTTCTTCCCGCCGTCGCAGGCGAAGGTGCGCGGCTTGCTCGCCCCGTAGAAGGCGCCGTAGCGCCGGCGCTCGAATGCCACCGTCGCCCGCGTGCCGTCGCCCCCGCTCCAGCACTGGACGACGGCTTGCAGGACCCGGGCCTTGTTCTTCTGGCTCGGGGTGTACATGTACTTGCCCTTCTTCGACCCCGACCACAGGGTGAACCAGCGGGCCGCCGACGCCTCGGCCGCCTGGACGGCCGAGGTCACCTCGACGGCCGAGGTCGCCGTGGACGCGGGGGTGGCCGCCTGGGCTGCCGCAGGGGCGAACAAGCCCGCGACGATGGCACCGGTGATGACGGCTTGGGGAAACTTTCTCATCATGCTACCTCCGTGATGGCATACCTTCCGTCGAGCGCAGGAGAGCGCTCAAAGGGGAAGGTAGGGCGGCGCATGTTGAGCCGACGTTGAGGATCCGTTGACGCGGCAACCGGTCCGCGGCGGCGGTTCGAGCCTCACATGCGGCCCCCGGGCGATTTCGGTCCTCGGGCTCCGTTCACCAGCTGGCCTGGCCCAGACGGTCACCACGATCTACCGGCTGCTGGTCGAGACGCTCGACCGCGAGCCGCGGGTGCTGCCCGCCATGCTCGCCGGACTGGGGCAGTGACGGCCAACGAGATGGCCGCCGGGCGTATCCGCCCCCTGCCAGTACCCCTGCTGATGCAGCAGATGATCGGCCCGGTCCTGCTCTACTTCATGACCCGCCCGGCCGCCGGACAGGTCCCCGGCCTCGATCCGCCCGACACGCAGGAGGCCTGCGCGGTCTTCGCCGAAGCGTTCCTGCGCGCCGTCACCATGCCGTAGTCTCGCCGGCACGCCGTGCGCTCTCGCACGTATACAGCACCCCAGGGGAAGCGTTTCGCCAGCTCACGCACCCCAAGGCTCCAGCGGCCGGGACTGGCGGGGGCGGGCGTTGAAGGTGAGCCTTGCGGAGCCTCGTGGCGGTCCAGTCGAGAGAGGCGGCGGGGCGACGTTACAGGTTCCTCATCAGTGTCCCGCATCATGCCCGCATCCCATATCAGTACGATCATAATCCAAATCCGTTGCAACCCTTGCCCTGAGACGGGTTCTCATCATATGGTCGTATGGTCGTAATCTAAACCGGCCTGCGCACAAGAAGTGCCGCACTGAGCAGGAGTGTCACCGTGGGAGTCAGCTCGTTCATCCTGGGCGCGGGGCGCGTGCCCGAGGTGACCAAGCCATCGAGCAGATGGGTCGGTGGCTCCGCCGCCATCTCGGCGCCTGAACAGAAGAACTGCTCGCCACCGTCGGCTCATTGGAGCCTCTGGGCCACACGAGGTACACCGTCGATTCACCGGGAGAAACCATGATCACCACCTACAGGCACGCGCCCACCCAAACCCTCGATGTCGGCGGAACGAGTTTCGCCTACCGGCAGCTCGGCGCCCACACCGGCGTGCCGGTGATTTTCCTCAACCACTTGACCGGGGTCTTGGACAACTGGGATCCCAGGATCGTCGACGGCATCGCCGCCAGACATCGGGTGATCACCTTCGACAATCGAGGCGTCGGCGCGTCACAAGGCAGAACACCGGATTCGATAGCCGCGATGGCGCGTGACGCCATCGCCTTCATCAAGGTGATGGGCTTTCATCAGGTCGATCTTCTCGGCTTCTCCCTCGGCGGCATGGTCGCACAGGTGATCGCGGAAGAAGAGCCGAAGCTCGTTCGCAGGCTCATTCTCGCCGGCACAGGCCCGGCCGGCGGCCGAGGCATCGACAAGGTCACCTCCCTCACCATCCGCGACACGATAAAAGGCGCGCTGACCTTCAAAGATCCGAAGTACTATCTCTTCTTCACCCGAACGTCAAATGGCCAGGCGGCGGCCCGGCAGTTCTTGAAACGGCTGCAGGAGCGTACGGACAACCGGGACACGGCGATTTCGCTGGCGGCTTTCCGCTCCCAGCTCAAGGCCATCCACGCCTGGGGGTTGCAAGAGCCCTCCGACTTGATGGATATCCAGCAACCCGTCCTGGTGGTAAACGGCGACGACGACAGGATGGTGCCCAGCAGTAATTCTGCCGACCTGGCTCGACGACTGCCGGATGCCCAGCTCACACTGTATCCTGACGCCGGACACGGCGGCATATTCCAGTATCACGAAGACTTCGTCAAAAAGGCTCTGGAATTCCTCGCGCCATAAATCACTTCCCGAATCGAATCGGATCGGATCGGCCGGGCAGGTGAACGCGGTGCACGCCACCTGGACGGGCACCCAAGACGGCCGCTCGGATTTCTGGCGGGGCTGCCGCGCGAACGACACCACACCCCCTACGCGCTGAAGACCAGCGCGCGACTCGCTCAGCTCGCGCCTGAGACTGATCGCGTTCCCAGCCGAAGACCGCACACATGAAGCCGGTCCGCGGCTTTCCACACCGTCAGCGACCTCCTGCCGGCACGCCGGCTCTGTTGTCGCGCACCTGCGATGAAGAGACGTGCGCCATTCACCCCCCGTTCGCCCTGCTCCACACGCACGGAAACCGGGAGGACATGAGCGACACCACTGTCCGCCCGTTCCGCAACGACATTCCACAGGCCGCGACAAGGGCGTTGCCGTGATCCACGTCATGAAACCTTTCACCCGAAGGAATTGGATTCTCATGTCCGAACAGACCCTGCCCACCACCGGACGCGCATGGCACCTGGAGGCCCGCCCGGAGGGCCGCCCGGCGCCGGCCGACTTCGCGCTGCGCAAGGTGGAGATCCCCGCGCCCGGCCCGGGGCAACTCCTGGTCGCCAACGAATACCTCTCGGTCGACCCCTACATGCGCGGCCGGATGAGCGCCAAGAAGTCCTACATCGAGCCCTACGAGGTGGGCGAGCCGATGGACGGGCCCGCGGTCGGCCGCGTCCTGGCCTCCAACGCCGACGGCTTCGCACCCGGCGACCATGTCCTGCACGTCCTGGGCTGGCGCGAGTACGCGGTCCTCGACGCGGCCACCGCCCAGAAAGTGGACCCGGCGCCGGCGCCGCTGTCTGCCTACCTGGGCGTACTCGGCGTCCCCGGCCTCACCGCCTACGTCGGGCTGACGCGCTTCGCGCAGATCAAGGAGGGCGACACGGTCTTCCTCTCCGGCGCGGCGGGCGCCGTCGGCAGTGTGGCCGGCCAGATCGCCAAGCTGAAGGGCGCCGCACGGGTGATCGGCAGCACAGGCTCGGACGCCAAGATCAAGCTGCTGGAAGCGGAGTACGGCTTCGACGCGGCGTTCAACTACAAGAAGGGGCCGGTCGCCGAGCAGCTGGCGCAGGCGGCGCCGGACGGCATCGACGTCTTCTTCGACAACGTCGGGGGCGAGCACCTGGAGGCGGCGATCGGCGCACTCAAGCTGCACGCCCGGATCGTCCTGAGCGGGATGGTCTCCCAGTACAACGACGAGAAGGTGGTGGGGCCGCGCAACCTGTGGAACATGTCCGTGACGCGTTCGCGGATGCTGGCCTTCATGGTGACCGAAGAGCTGGACCTCCAGCCGGAGTTCGCGCGCGAGGTCGGCGGCTGGATTCTCGGCGGCAAGCTGCGCCACAGCGAGACCGTGGTGGACGGCATCGACGACACCCTGGAGGCCTTCCTCGCGCTGATGCGGGGCGAGAACATCGGGAAGATGCTCGTCCGGCTCTGAGCCTGCCGGCGCCGGTCCCCATGGCCCCGCGACCCTCGTTCAGCGTGTTGCGGGACACCGCACTGCGCTGAGATCCGCCGACGAACACCACAGCATGGAGCGCACATGAGCAACCCCAGCACGATCAGCATTGAACGGCCGACACCCGAGATCGCCACGATCACGTTCTCGAACCCTCCCGTGAACCTGCTTGTCCCCGAGACCGTGACCAGGTTGCACGAGCTCGTCGTGGAGCTCGGCGACGATCCCGACATCCAGGTCGTGGTCTTCAAGAGCGGTGTCCCCGACTTCTTCTTCAACCACTTCGACCTCGCGGTCGCCGCGGACTTCCCCGTGCCGGAGGGCAAGGACGCAGTGCCGGTCTGGACCGACATGGTGCTGCGGCTGACGAAGGCCAGCTACATCACGATCGCGTCCATCCGTGGCCGCACCCGCGGCGGCGGCAACGAGCTCGCCCTGGCCTGCGATCTGCGCTACGCGAGCCGGGAGAAGGCGATGTTCGGCCAGCCCGAGGTGGGCGGCGGACTGCTGCCCGGAGGCGGCGGGACTGAGCGCCTGCCCCGGTTCGCCGGCCGCGACCGGGCCCTGGAGGCCATCTTGAGCAGCAACGACTACGACGCCGACCTGGCCGAGCGCTGGGGATGGGTCACACGGGCCCTGCCGGACGCCGAGCTCGACGACTTCGTGGACACGATGGCGGCCCGCCTGGCCTCCTTCGACAGGACCGCCCTGGCGTCCGCCAAGTCGATGGTCAACCGTGCGTCACTGCCGCCGGACGCCGACCTGGTCGCGGCCTACGGTGAGTTCACCCACTCGCTGACGCTGCCGGGGTTCCTCACGCGCGCGGCCGGCTTCCAGGCGTTGGTCGCCGAGAAGGGCCTCGACCTCGAATACCGGATGGGCGAGTACATCGGCATCGCGAATCAACAGGCCTGACCCCTCGCCTGGTCGGCGCTCACCGCTTCGGGGCGCCGCGCCGCAGGGGAGATCGGGGTGGTCGTGGTCTGTTGATGACGGCAATCCCGGGTGAGGTTGCGAGGTGGATGGGTTCGGGCTGTGCATGTCCGCGAGATCCGCCGGCCTCGACGATGCCGTAAAGGGCCTTGGGGTCAGCCCGCCGTGCTGATCTGACCGGTGTGCCGTCCATGGCCGTCCACTACGGCGAGCGTGAACGCCACGCTGGTGACGCTACTTCGGCCGCCGGGTGGCGGACTGCGACGGCGGCTCCGAGGTCCGCCCATCCCGAACGACGACACTCGTTCGTCCCGGGGCGCAGGGCACGTGCCTGCTGCGGACCAGGCGGTCGAGCAGCTGGGCCGGCGGCTCCGGCGACATCTCGAAGCCTGGAGTCGAACCGCCCGGACGATCACATCGACCGCCAAGAAAGCCATCGAGAAGACAACACGGAAGGTTGACTGACATGAAGGCATTTGTCGTCGAGAAGTATGGCAAGGACGGCGCGCGCGCCGCAGAGGTACCCGAGCCCATCGTCGGGGACCGTGACGTCCTGGTGCAGTTGAGAGCCACCAGCATCAACCCGCTGGACAAACTGGTTCGCAACGGAGAGCTCAAGCAGGTCCTGAAGTACAAGGCTCCGTTCGTGCTCGGCCACGACGTGGCCGGCATCGTGATACGGGTCGGCCCCGCCGTACGCGGCCTCAAAGCCGGCGACGAGGTCTACGCCCGTCCGCGCGACCTGCGGATCGGCGGTTTCGCGGAGTTCATCGCGATCGACCAGGACGACGTCTCCCCCAAGCCGGCCTCCCTCACCTTCGAAGAGGCAGCCGCGGTGCCGCTGGTGGCCCTGGCCTCCTGGCAGATTCTCGTCGACCGTGCCCGCGTGAAGCCGGGTCAGAAGGTGCTCATTCACGCCGGCGCCGGCGGCCTCGGGTCGACGGCAATCCAGCTCGCCAAGCACCTCGGCGCCACGGTGGCGACGACCACGGACACCGACACCGAGAAGTTGGTCAGGAGCCTCGGTGCCGACGTCGTCATCGACTACACGAAGGAGGACTTCTCGACAGTAGTGTCCGGTTACGACCTGGTGCTGGACACCGTTGGCGGGGCGAACCTCGAGAAGTCGCTCACCGTGCTGAAGCCCGGCGGCCTGGCCATCGGTGTCGTCGGGCCGCCGGACGCCGGATTCGCCAAGCAGCTCGGCGCCCCGCGCTTCATGGGTGTGGTCATGAACACGCTGAGCCGCAAGATCCGCAAGCAGGCCAAGGCGCTGGGCGTGCGCTACCAATTCTTCTTCATGCAGGCCAACGGTTTCCAGCTCCGCAAGCTCGCCGCCCTCTACGACAGCGGGAAGCTCCGCCCGGTCATCGACCGGACCTTCCCGTTCGACCAGACGCTCGACGCGATGGCGTACGTCGAGCAGGGTCGCACCAAGGCCGGCAAGGTCGTGGTCTCGATGGTGCCCGACAACGACTGAGGTCGGGGCCGGCCGCGGAGTCGCCGGCCGGAACTGTCATCCGAGCGTGACTGCGCCGTCGGCGATCCAGTGGCGACTCCTTCGCGGTGAGCCGTCGCTGTCGGCGCAAGACACAGGCATGGACCCCCCGACTCGACCGGGACACGTCCGACTGCTCGATCGCGCGGACTCTTGAGATCGTTGGGCGAGAAGTGGACAATCCTGATCCTTCGATTCTCGCCCGCCGCAAACGCGGGGAATCCATCCGGACCATCGCCGCCGGAGTTCAAGGTCTCGGCCGGCGTCGTGCACAAGGCCCTGACCGACGCCGGGCAGGAACAGCGACCGTAGCCCCGCCGCTCCGCCACCCACTCAACTACTCAGCGTTAGTTCGGGCCAGCCAGCTTCGGAAGGAGTGAGGCCCACCCCTCGGGTTCCTGCGACAGGCCCCAAACTGGGTCTATCTGAACAGGATGATCGCTTCATGGTCTGTCGCTGATGATCACCATGAGCTCTGCGCCGTATGCAGACGCGTCGCCGCAGGTCGCCGGGCACCAGGTGGGGGCACGTCGCGCCGACCCGAGCGCCGCTCCTGGTATGGAGACGCGCCTCAACCCGTCGTCCAGCGACGGAGTTTCTCGGGATTGCGTACTACCCAGATGTGCTTGATCCGGTCGCCCGCGACCTCGAACGCGAACACCGTCACGGTGACGCCGTCTTGCTGAGCCACCAGACCGGGCTGACCGTTGACCGTACGCTCCAGGAGCGTCATGTTGCCGGGCCTCCGGTCGGCGATCTCGACCCAGGCGCGCGCGATCTGCTCGCCGCCTTCGATGGGGTGCAGGAAGGTGGTGGCGAGGCCGCCGCCGTCGGCGATCGCCGTGGCGCTGGGGTCGAGCAGGCCGATCAGTGCGTCGATGTCCTTGGCCTCCCATGCCTGCTTGAAGTCCCTGACGATGCCGGCCTGCTGGGCTGTCGGACTCGCGGGGCCCTGCGATTCGCGAATGCGGCGGCGGGCCGAGGAGGCCAGCTGGCGGCATGCCGCCGGGGTCCGGCCGACGATCTCGGCCACTTCGGCAAAGGAGTGGCAGAAGACATCGTGCAGGATGAACGCGACGCGTTCGGCCGGGGTCATCGATTCGAGCACGACAAGGAAGGCCATGTTGACCGACTCATCCAGGGTGACCCGGTCGGCCGGGTCGACGGTCGCACCGCCCGGCCGACCGCTGATCCACTCCGTACACTCGGGCAGCGGCTCGGGGATCCACTCGCCCACATACCGCTCCCGCCTCGCGCGCGCCGATCCGAGCACGTCCAGGCAGATGCGGCCGGCGACCCTCGTCAGCCAGGCGCCGGGGGACTCGATGGCGTCCTGCTGCTGCCGGGACATGGCGTACCAGCGGGCGTAGGTCTCCTGTACGACATCCTCGGCCTCGGCCAGGGAGCCCAGGAGCCGGTAGGCGAGATTGATCAGCTGACGCCGCTCGCTCATGATCGCACTCAGGCCGGGATCGGGCCGGCCGTGTCCTGGCTCGGATCGGATGGTCATGGTGTCGACGGCTCCCTTGGTCGCATCTGCCCTCACCTGTTCGACGAGATAGCGCGTCGAACTGTGAGGTTGGCGCGTCGCCTGACATTCCGGGGGGCTGTGTCGTCGTACTGCCGAGACGAACACATCATCCAGCGAACAGGAAGCTCAGAGACATCATGACTACCTCAATGCCGGCATCACCGTTCGCCGCCCCGGCACCCGCGCAGCGCCTGGAGCGGGCGGCCGCTGCGCTGGCGGAACACGGTTTCACCGTGGAAATCCTCGACGACGCCGCCGCCGCGCGTACCCGCATCAAAGAGCTGATACCCGAGGGCGCCAGCGTGTTCACCGGGGCCAGCGAGACCCTCCGCCTGTCCGGCATCGAGGAGGACATCAACACCAGCGGGCGCTACGACGCCATCAAGCCACGCGGCCTGGCCATGGACCGCGCCACCCAACTGCGCGAGATCTGGCGGCTGATGTCTACCCCCGACGTCGTCGTGGGCAGTGTCGCCGCGGTCACCGAAACCGGCTCCCTTGTGGTCGCCTCGGCCAGCGGAAGCCAGCTGCCCGGCTACGCCGGCGCCGCCGCCCAAGCGATCTGGATCGTCGGGGCGCAGAAGGTGGTGTCCGACCTGCCCACCGCGCTGCGCCGCATCGAAGACCACTGCCTCCCGCTGGAGAACGACCGCGCCATGAAGGTCTACGGCAAGCCCAGTGCCCTCAACCGCCTTCTCATCCTCAACGCAGAACCCCACCCCGGGCGCGCCACCGTCCTGCTGCTCCGCGAAACCATCGGATTCTGAACCAGCAGCATTCCTCGTTGGGGACCCGATACATCGGCACCGCGCTCCTCAACACCATCGCGGCCGACGCCACCGCACACGACCTGGCTGGTCACCTGCGCGGAGGGCGACACCCCAGCTGGTCCAGCTCGCGGCGGTCCACAGCTACACCATGGTGTTCTGATGGTGCGCCGGCATCTTCGCCGCCGGCGCCGGGCACTCTGGTCCCGCGGCCAGGTCTCATCGTGCCGGCACCAGCAGGACGCCAACGAACCCCTCAGCGTCTGACCGGCGACCGTCGCCGGGCGCATCCGCCTGGACCCGCTCGGCCGATGACGCCCCGGTCAGCACGGACAGGGGCGTCATCGGCAGCACCGCCGCGCCCCTGGCCTGCGAAACCAGGCCAGGGGCTCGACGGCGGCAGCGCCCGCGACGCCCCCGGACTTCGGCGATTCGTCAGGGCTCGAGGTCGGCCACGCCCTTGCCGCTTGCGATGTCGAACGGCACAGAGACCTGGTCGTGCGCGATCAACCAATGGTCGTCGGTCTTCCGGAAGCAGAACGTGGCCCTGACCCACATGCCACTCGTCGCCGTCCCGTTCTTCAGCGTGCCGCTGAGCCGACCGAAACCGTGGCCGAATGCCACGTCATCGCCCACGGTGAGTGTCAGGTCGCGAAGCTCATAATTCACATCCTGGAAGAGCGTGAACGCCTTGGTCCAGTTCTCCAGCTTCGCCTCTATCCCTACATGCTGCAGCGGCGGCTCGACGTCGAAGGAGACGACGTCTGTCGCGTAAAGCTGCCTCAGGGCCCCGAGGTCCTTGGCGCGGATTCCTTCGACGATCTTCTCGACCTGCTGTTTGATCTTGGCTTCGTCTACCTCGCGGTGCGCAGGCATCGGTGCCCATCACTTCCAATCGGTGTGGAATCTCGGCTTGTCACCAGTTCGACGACACAGCACCCCGGGATGTCAGGCCCGCGGCAACCGGCACCCTCCCGGCAGTACCGGTGAGCACTGTCTCGAGCACTGTCCGCTGGGGATCCCTCGATAGGTCACATGTCGTCTTCGTCGTCGACGGCCGCGTCGCAGCTGTTGGACGGCGGTGTCCAGGTAGGCGGTGTTCCGCAGCACGACGCGGTTGAGGACCAGGCCGAGCACGCCGAGCTGGCCCAGGCGGCCATCGCGTAGGTGGTGACTGCTTCCAGCTCGGCGCGGGTGGCGCCATCGCGGGCTTGGACGGAGAGGTCTTGCACGACGGTGGTGTAGTAGCGAGCGATGGCGTCGAGGTCGGCGGGGGCGCGGTGAGACGCCATCGGCGACGCCGCGGCGAGCTCGGCGGCCAGCTCGTCAATCCGGGCATACAGCTGGGCGTACTTCTCTCTACCCAGCCCCTCGGCCTGCTCGCATGCGGTGCCGATCACCTTCCACGGCCAGTCGAAGGACCCGGACCATGAGCTGGTAGGCGGTGACCCTGGTGTTGCGGCACATGATCGCGATCTTGGCCTCCTAGTCGAACGTGCAGCCGGATCAGACGATCTCGCGCCGCCCCTGTCGGCTACGCCAATCAGCGCAACAACGTGCTCCAGCCCGCCGTCGAACCCACCCGCCAACGTGGCGTGACCGCCCCGCACGCCGGCAATCCTGGGCAGGCTCCGGGAGGCCGGGGCCGACGACCAGGTCACCGTACAGGTGAGCTGGTCGTCGAGATGGTACCGGGTGTGATGGGACGACATCAGGCGTTCACGGCGAGGGGCTCGGCGGTCGTACGCGCCGACGCCGCGCCCACGGCCAGTAGCCCGAGACCGGTCAGAACCGTCGCCGGGATGATCACCAATCCCTCCACTACGGGCAGGCCCGGACCGACGATCAGCACCAGTGCCGCGACCAGCAGCGCCACGCCGGCCAGCCGCACCGACCGCCGCGCCCCGCGCCACGCGAGGCCGGCCCCGAACGTCACCAGCGACGCCATCCACACCATCCCGGCCACTGCGTTGACCGCACCGCCGCCACCGGCCTCCACCTGTTCGGCGACGCCGTGCAGTGGCGCGACGTACGCCTCGAACCACGCGCCAGGAGCGAGGGCGGCGAACGCGATCGCCAGCACGACCCCGCCGATCGAGGCCAGCTTGGACGGCCGGAGCGCCTGGCTCACAGCGATCAGCAGAGGGAGCCCGGCGGCGATCAGCATGCCGCCCAGGGCGAAGATGAGGTGCGCCGCCTCCCAGGTCGGGGCGGAGTGGGCGGCCTCGCTGTGCTCCAGGGGGTGCAGGACGTTTCCGAGGGCGAACAGGATGCCGCCGCTGCCCACCAGGCTGCCGGCCAGGATTCGCATGTTCATGGTCTTCTTCTCCTTCGAGTTCCGCCGGGCGGTGGGTCCGCCCTGGCGATAAGGGTTGGGGGCGTATTGCGCTTTCACAGAGGACCGCACGAACGCTGCGGGGGGCAGCTCCAAGGGCGGGCTACGCGAGCTGTTCACGGGCGGCCTCATGGCGGGCAGCGGTGGCACGGCGCATACCGGCTCCACGGACGCCGGAGCCGGTGGGCGGGCGTGCGGCGCCGGGACGGCACGGTGGCGACCAGCCGCAGCGGCTGCGGCGAGACGAGATCCAGGGACCTGGACTGGGCGAGGATGGCCGACTCCAGTTCCCGCAGCCCTGGGCCGGGGTCCACGCCGAGCTCGTGCACCAGCAGGCGGCGGGTCCTGGCGATCACCGCCAGGGCGTCACCCTGCCGGCCCGACCGGTAACAGGCCAGGGCGAGCAGTCGCGCGGCGTTCTCGCGGAAGGGATGATCGCGGGTGTGCTGCTCCAGCGCTGGGATGATCTGGGCGTGCCATCCTAGGTCCAGGGCGGCCTCGGCCCGGTATTCCACGGTGGCTCGCCGTAGTTCTTCCAGCTGGGCCGCCTCCGGCGCCGCCCAGTACTTGTGGGCGAACTCGGCGTACGCGGGGCCCTCCCACAGCGCCAGGGCCGCGTCCGCGATGGCGACCGCTCTCGTACGGTCCTGCTCGGCGAACGCGGCGTACGCCAGCTCCCTGAACCGCCACGCGTCCACGTCCCGCGAGTCCAGGCACAACCGGTACCCCGGTACGGCGCTGACCAGCACGGACGCGGGGGCGCGCGGTGGCCGGCGGGGCTCCAGGACACGGCGGAGGTTGGAGACGTACACCTGGAGCGAGGCCAGCGCGGTGGCCGGCGGCCGGCCGCCCCACAGGCCGTCGATGAGCCCGTCGGTGGTGACCACCCGCCCTCCCGCACCGACCAGCATGGCCAGAACGGCGCGCTGACGTGCGGGACCGAGGTTGGCAGGCTCGCCCGCCACCTCGCCGCGGAAGGAGCCCAGCATGCGCAGCCCCACCTTCGTCATCGGGTCACGCTCCTGGGGTCACGCCACCAACGCCGGGTGGCCAGCACGGCGACGACCATCGCGCCCGACGTGAGCGCGCCCCCTTCGCCCAGCCACCATGGCGAGTGTGCGGTCGCCGCGGTCAGGGGCTCGGCAGCGAGGTAGATGGAGGCGTTCAGGGTCGCGTGCAGCACCAGGACCGGCCAGATGCTCCCGGTACGAATCCGCAGCCCCACCAGCGGAAAGGCCAACGCGACGGCCTCGACCGTGAACCACAGCAGCGCGTACGGCGTGGGCACCCCCGCCCGGACCGCCCCTGGGACGAACAGCATCAACGGGAAGTGGAACGCCGCCCACGCCAGCCCCACGATCACGGCCGCGCCTCTGGTTTCGGACAGCCGCGTGACCAGCAACGAACTCCAACCCAGCTGCTCCCCGATCGCCAGCACCATGTACGGCACCACCCCGGGGACGAGGCCCAGCAACACGCTCATCAGAGGCGGCAGGCTGGTGGATCCGGGGTCGAAACGCGCCGCCCCCGTCACCCAGGCCGTCCCGTACGCCAGCCCCGTCCCCAGCACCGGCAGCACCCACGCCACCGCGATGTTCCTCCACGGGGTACGGCGGAATCCCCAGGGGAAGCCGCGTAGTCCCTTGTCTCCCACCGACCACGCGATCAGCGCGGCCACGGCCGGCATGAACGCCTGCCCGTACAGCGCTATCAGCGCACCGGCCGGGGCGTCATCGAGCCGATCCAGATCCACACCCTGAGCCACGGCAAAGGCCACGGTGGGCAGAACGAGCGCGGGAAGGACGAGGGCGAAGGTCGTGAGCTGCCGTCGGGTGACTCGGTGTGTGATCGGTGGCGATGTCGTGTGCATGACAGCAGTCCACTCGCCCACCGGTCCCACCCGCCTGAGCACCCGGTCCCCACCGGGTCCCGACTCGGGGAAGGCCTCCCTCGTCGGCCGCCTCCCTCGGCCGGCCACCTGCGGGGCACAAGATGCCGGCGCCGGCCCGCAAGGTCCTGGGTGGGGCGGGACTCTGGTCCCATTGCCCCAGATGGGGCGTAACGGGACGATGTTCCTGTGCGTGTTCCCACCTGGCCTTGGGCGATCCCCTGTGCGGGCGCAGCGGCCATCCTGATCGGCGCCGTTCTCACGGTCAACGTCCCGGTTCAGGACGCTACGTACCTTCTGCTGGACGCCGTAGTGGGGCTGACCTATCCGCTGGTGGGAGCGTTGATCGTAGCGCGGCAACCCCGTAATCCCATTGGGTGGCTGTTCTGTTTGGGCGGCACAGGGCTGGCGTTGCAGGCGCTGGCGGGTGGCTACAGTGTGTACGGCCAAGCCCACGGATGGCCGGGCACCGAGTTCAGCTCCTGGGTGGTCAACTGGGTGTTCTTCACCGGGTTCGGGCCGTTGTTCCTGCTGCCGGCGTTCCTGCCTGACGGGCGGTTGCCGTCGCGAAGGTGGCGGCCGGTCATGGGGGCGCTCATCGCGGGCATGGCCATCCTGCAGGTCCTGCTCATGTTCAGGGACATGGTGTGGGTTTGGGGTAGTGAGCGGCCGAGCCCGGTGGGGTTCGTGCCGACCGAGATCATCGCGGCCTGTTTCGGGGTGGTGGTGAGTGCGGCAGCCGTCGTGGGGGCGGTCGCGCTGGGGGTGCGGGTGCGGCGGGCTCAGGATCGGCGTCAGCTCATGCCGTTGCTCCCGGCCGCCGTCGCCATCGCGCTGGCGGTGCTGGTCGACTCCACCCATTCCGGGGGTACGTGGTCCGTTGGGATCTGGCTGCTGGCGCTGACCCTCCCCGCCCTGCCGCTGGCCACCGCAGTATCGATCTTCCGTTACCGGTTGTTCGACATCGAGGTGCTGATCCGGCGTACCGTCGTGTACATCCTGGTCGCGGCGCTGCTGCTGGGCGCCTATGTGGCTACCGTGGCCACCGTGAACGCGATGTTCAGGCAGCAGGGTGGTGTGCTGGAGTCGTTGCTGGCCACCGGCGTCGTGGCGGTGGCGTTCGCGCCGGCGCGCGATGCCGTGCAGCGGGCCGTGAGCCGCGTGCTGTTCGGGAACCGGGGGGAGCCCGCCGCGGCCCTGTCTCATCTTGGGCAGCGGCTGGAGGCGACGGCCGCGCCGACCGAGCTGCTCGACGGCGCGGCCGAGACCGTGGCGCGGACGTTGCGGTTGCCGTCCGTCGCCGTGCTCACCGTCGCCGAGGTCCCCGTCTCGGTCTTCGGTGGCGTTCCCGATGATGGTGTACGCATCTCGCTGTTGAGCGGTGGACGGACGGAAGGGGAGCTGCGGGCGGCGCCCCGGTCGCCAGGGGAGCCGCTGACCAGGGCGGATCGGGCGGTACTCGACGATCTGGCGCCCCACTTGGCGGTGGCCCTGGCGGCGGTGCGGCTGGCCACGGAGGTCAGGGACTCACGCGAGCGCCTGGTCAAGGCGCGCGAGGAGGAGCGCCGCCGCCTGCGCCGCGACCTGCACGACGGCCTCGGCGCGGACCTGACCACGATCGGGCTGAGGTTGTACGTGATCGAGGCCACGGCACCACCAGAGCTGCGCGAGCAGGTCACCGGCGTCAGGGAGCTGGCGCAGGCGATCGTCGGAGACGTCCGGAGGATCGTCTACGACCTACGCCCACCCGCTCTGGACGAGCTGGGCCTGTCCGGAGCCCTGGAGGACCTCGCGCTGGACGCCCCAAAGGGCCCGAACGTCGCCGTCACCATCCCCGAACCGCTGCCAGCCCTCCCCGCGGCCGTGGAGGTGGCCGCGTACCGGATCACGCAGGAGGCCCTGTCCAACGCGCTCAAGCACGCCGGCGCCGCCAACGTGGAGATCATCGTGAAGGTCGTGCCCGACCGGCTGGTACTGCGGATCCGCGATGACGGGCGCGGCCTGCCGGAGCCGCTGCGCGAGGGCGTAGGATCCGGCAGCATGCGAGAACGCGCCGCCGAAGTGGGCGGTGAGCTGCGACGTTCGTCCGAGCCCGGACGCGGGACCCTCGTGGAGGCGGTGCTTCCCCTATGAACGGCCCCACAGATTCCATTCGTGTGCTGCTGGTGGACGACCACCCGCTGCTCCGCCACGGCCTCAAGGCGCTGCTCGAACAGATCGGCGGCGCCGAGGTCGTCGGCGAGGCCGGCGACGGCGAGGAGGCCATCGAGCTCGCGCTCTCCCTCGACCCCGACGTCGTCGTGATGGACCTGGTCATGCCCGGCATGTCCGGCACCGAGGCGACCCGGCAGCTCATCGACCGCCGCCCCGACCTCGGCGTGCTCGTGCTCACCATGAGCGAAGACGACGCGTCGGTGTTCGCCGCGCTGCGTGCGGGCGCGCGCGGGTACGTGCTCAAGGGCACCGCCGGCCCCGACTTCCTCGCCGCCGTGTCCGCCGTCGCCCGGGGAGAGGCGGTGTACGGGCCGGGCGTGGCGCGAAGGATCCGCCGCTTCCTCACCAGCGGGCCCGACAGCGGCCCGTTCCCCGAGCTGACCCAGCGGGAGCGAGAGGTCCTCGACCTGCTGGCCTCTGGCAAGTCCAACGCGGAGATCGCGCGGGCCCTGTTCCTCAGCCAGAAGACCGTCAAGAACCACCTCACGTCCATCTTCGCCAAACTCCAGGTGGCCGACCGCGCCCAAGCGGTGGTCCGCGCCCGCCGCGCGGGCTTGGGCGAATAGCACCTCAGGCCGACGTACAACCAGCGCGCCAGGGCCGGGGTGCTGGGGCCATCCGGATGCACTGCCGCAGTAAACGCGTAGACCTGATCTTGCCTGTGGCGCACGTTCGCGCACCAATCATTACTCTGAGCTGCTGAAATGCTCTCTGACGTTCAATTTCGGCCGGATGGCCCCAACACCCCGTGTCGCGCCCACCCGTGACTACGCCACCTGCTCCTTCGGTGCCCGCGCCCAAGACCTCCCGTCCGACGTGTGCCTGATGACGCAGGAGCGGCTCAGGTCCCTCGTTATGGAGATGACGTACGGCTGGCATCCCTGATCCTGCGGGTGATCGCCCATTGGCGGGAGGTCTTCACGCTGGAGCTGCGCTCCGGCGTGCCGATCCCCGCCCTGGGAGACCATCCGCGTCACCCTGCTCGGCGACGCCGCCCACGCCATGAGCCCGGCGGCCGGGGCGGGGGCCAACCCCGCCCTGCGCGACGCGGCGGCGCTCGCCGCGGTACTCGCCCACGGCAGCCCGTCAACTCGCTCGATCCGCTCTCAGCGGCTGGAGGGCTTTCCAACTGCTGGGCGGGCGATCTCAGCGATGAGCTCCAGCTGGTCGAGCTGGGCGTCGAGGGACGGCGCAGCGACGCGGCAGACGAGGTGTTCCGCGCCCGCCGCCGCATAGCGAGCCAGCGTGCCGGCCACCTGCTCGGCCGGACCCGCGACCATCGCCTGGATCGTCCGCACCGTCTCGTACGGCAGGCCGTACGTGGTCCGGCAGTAGGTGTCGAGCTGCTGTTCTCCCTCTTCCACGTCGGCGGTGACCAGCACAGTGACGAACAGCGCCGGGATGATCGCGTCCACAGGTCGCTCCGCCGACGCCGCGGCGCGTCGTACCGTCGCGAGGCCCACCCGATAGTCGGCGGGATCGGGCGGGTAGGGCAGCCACCCGTCGTAGAGCCGCCCGGCGCGCTCCAGCGCCGACGGGCTCGCTCCGCCCAGCCAGATCGGCGGCCCGCCGGATCGATAGGAGCGCGTGGACTCGGGCAGTTCGTCGAAGCGCAGCACCTTGCCGTGGAAAGCCCGCTTGCCCGCCCACAGTGCCCGCCACAGGGCCACCGTGTCGTCCAGCCGCCCGAAGCGGCGCTCCCACGGCACCTCCGACACCGCGTACTCGATCTCCGACCGGCCGGGGAAGCCCGCACCCACGGTGACGACCAGGCGCCCAGCGGACAGGTGGTCAATGGAGGCGAGTTCCTGCGCGGCCGTGACCGGACGGCGGAAGGCAGGCAGCAGCGCCGCCGTGCCCAGTGTGACGTGCTCGGTCACCGGCGCGAGGGCGGCGAGCATGGCCAGCGGTTCGACGCGCGGGCCGAGCAGGGTGTCGTTGGCCCACACCGAGTCGTAGCCGAGCCGTTCCGCGCGCACGCCGAAGTCGACCAGCCGCCGGGCGTCGTCCCACTGGCTGTGGTTGGTAGGGAGCAGGACCCCCAGTCGCGTGTTCATGGGACGGATCGTGCTCCCTTCCGGGAATGTCGGCAATTCCCTCGAAGGAATGGACAGGTCCGGCACACTGGGCGGGTGGACTTCCCTCATGCCCTGCGCTCGGCCCGGCAGCGCCACCGTCTGAGCCAGCTCGACCTCGCACTGCGCGCGGGCACGACGCAACGCCACCTGAGTTTCATGGAGAGCGGCCGCTCCCGGCCCGGCCGGTCCATGGTGGTACGGCTCGGCGAGTCGATGGAGCTGCCCCTGAGGGAGCGCAACGAGCTCCTGCTCGCGGCCGGTTACGCCGCTGTCTACCCGCAGACCTCGATGGACGACCCTGGTCTGGAGCACGTGCGCACCGCGCTGCGGCACATCCTGACCGGACACTTGCCCTATCCCGCGATCGTCGTGGACGCGCGGCACGAGCTGGTGCTCGCCAACGACGCGTTCGGTCTGCTCACCGAAGGCGTCGCGGAGCACCTGCTGCGCCCGCCGGTCAATGTGCTGCGCCTCTCCCTGCACCCGGAAGGCTTGGCGTCGCGAATCGTCAACCTGGAGCAGTGGGCGCAGCACATCCTCGACCGCATCCCCCGGGACGACCTGTACGAGGAGCTGTCCGGCTACGTGCCGCACGCCGCGCCGGGCCCCGACCACGTGGGGTTCGCCGTCCCCGTACGGTTGTGCTCGGCGCGCGGCGAGCTGCGGCTGACGACCACGGTGACGACGTTCGCCACCGCGCTGGACGTGACCGTGGCGGAGCTCAAGCTGGAGGCGTTCCTGCCTGCCGACGCGGCCACGGCGGCGCTGCTGGCCGGGTGAGCGGCGGCCTCGGCGCCGGTCTATCTCACCGAACAAGCACGATGCACAGCTGCATTGCGTCCGGTTGCAGCGACCGGAGCGGCGGGCCCAGGGCGGCAGTACCGAGGCAGTGCACCTGACGATAACCGTCATCACCCGCCCCGCCCGCACGCTCGGCGTGGAGCCGTTCTTCGCCCACGTGCTGTCCGGGCTGCAGTCGCGGCGTGGACCTGCCGCTGACCAGCGTGTGGGCCGACGACTACGGGGCGATGACGCGCGTACGGGAGTATCTGGCCTCGCTCGGCCACCGGCTGGCCGGCCACGTCGGCATCCCGGCTACCAGCACACGCGCCGCCGCCACCAGGCGATCACCGACGCCCGTGAGACGCCCGGCATCGAGGTCGTCAGCGTCGCCACCGACTACTCCGACGCCCAGGGCGCCTCGGCCACCCGCGGCCTGCTGGCCGCCGCCCTGCCCGACATCACCTACCGCGCGCTCGGTCACATCCGCAAATCCCAAGCGATCGGCGGAGCCGGGATCACCGCCCGCTACGCGGGCAGCCCCCTGCAGCTCGACTTCGACGAGGAAGGCGAAACCAAGAGGCAGCTACGAGCGCAGAGAGGGACTCGCCTGATCACTCCTGAGAGCGATGCCCGCTGTCCCGAAATTTAGGGATAGTGGGCGGATGCCTTTGCTGTCGTCGCGCACGACCGAAATCGTGATCACTGGTGCGGTGACCGTGGCCACCGTGGGCCCCCTGCTGGTGCCCGAGCCGCGCGCCTGGTGGATCGTGGCGCTGGGCTTCCTGGCCTCGGCACCGGTGTGGTGGCGGCGCCGTGCGCCGATGGCCGTGGGGCTGCTGGTGGGCGCGGCGATGACCGTCATGGTCATGTGGGAGAAGCCGTTTCTGCCGTTCGGGCCGCTCGTGGCCCTGTACACCGTCGCCGAGCTCAGCCCGCTCCGGGTGCGGATGGCCGCGATCCCGATCGTCGCAGCCACCGTGGGGGTCTCGCTGGCCCTGCCCGCCGAGGACGGCCAGACCATCCGGCTGATCGGGACCGCGTTCGTGGCCGCCTACGCGCTGGGTACCAGCGCCCGCGCCCGCCACTCCCGCATGGCCGAGCTGGCCGAACGGGCACGCAGGCTGGAGCAGGAGCACATCGCGGCGGTGGCCCGCGAGCGCACCCGCATCGCCCGCGACATGCACGACATCGTCACCCACTCCGTCGGGCTCATGGTCGTGCAGGCGGAGGCGGGGCCACTGGATCCGGCGCGGGTCGAGGCGGCCTTCGACGCGATCGCCGAGACTGGCAGAGGTGCCCTCATCGAGCTGCGCGGGCTGCTGACGGCGCTGCGCTCAGCGGGCGGCGACCTCGTGGAACCCCGCCTCGACGGCCTGCCGGGACTGCTCGAACGCACCGGTCTTGAGACGACGCTGACCATCGAGGGCGATCCGCGACCCATCACGGGCGGGGTCGAGGCGGCCGCCTACCGGATCGTCCAGGAGGCCCTGACCAACGTGCTCAAACACGCGGGAACGCCCGCCGTCCACGTGGGGGTGCGTTGGAGCGAGCAGGGGTTGGACGTCGAGGTCGCCGACGGGGGCGGCGGGCCGAACGGGCACTCCGGCGGGTACGGCCTAGCCGGGATGCGGGAACGCGCCGCCGCGTGCGGCGGCACCCTGCACGCGGGGAGAGGCGACAACGGCGGATTCGTGGTCAGGGCGGCCTTTCCTGTTTGATGGGGATCATGCTGCGCGTGCTCGTCGCCGACGATCAGGATCTCTTCAGGGCGGGCTTCGGTCTGATCCTCGGCTCGCAACCGGACATGGAGGTCGTGGGCGAGGCGGCCGACGGCGAGTCCGCGGTGGCCGCCGCCGTGGAACTGCGACCCGACGTGGTGGTGATGGACGTGCGCATGCCGGGCATGAACGGCATCGAGGCCACCCGGCTGATCTGCGCGGCCACCACGGCCAAGGTTCTGGTGCTGACCATGTTCGACCTGGACGAGTACGTCTACGACGCCGTACGCGCCGGAGCCAGTGGCTTCCTGCTCAAGGACATCCGCAGGGACGAACTGGCGGGAGCCGTACGCACCATCGCGGCAGGCGACTCGCTGCTGTCCCCCGCCGCCAC
This sequence comes from Nonomuraea sp. NPDC049480, assembly GCF_044465905.1. Lineage (NCBI taxonomy): Bacteria > Bacillati > Actinomycetota > Actinomycetes > Streptosporangiales > Streptosporangiaceae > Nonomuraea > Nonomuraea sp. NPDC049480. The sequence continues at coordinate 36,220 of NZ_JBITMD010000040.1, read as the reverse complement.
CAGACGACTGCTGGAGGACCTGGTCAGACGGCCTAGCCACGATGTCGCGCCGCGCCTGGCGGCCAGACTGGGCGAGCTGACCGACCGTGAGCGCGAGACGCTGCGGCTCGTGGCCCGCGGGCTGTCCAACGCCGAGATCGCCACCGAGCTGGTCGTCACCGAGCACACGGTCAAGACGCACGTGAGCCGCATGCTGACCAAGCTCGCCCTCCGCGACCGGGTGCAGGCGGTCGCCTTCGCCTATGAGTCCGGCCTCGTCGTCGCCGGTGGGAGTGACATCGGAGATCACGCTCACGACTGACGCGCCCGCCGGGGCGTTGTCCAGATCATCGAGGCATGAACAAACTCGCTCCTGTCGCCGCCGCTCTGCTCTCGGCGCTCCTGCTGCATCTGGGCACCGGGCTCCATCCGGTGTCCTGGCTGACCTGGGTGGCATTCCTGCCCGTCCTGCTCGTGGCGAGCAGGGTGGGCGCCGGTCCGGCCTTCGCCTCCGGGTCACTGGCCTGGCTGGGCGGTCAGACGCAGATGTGGTCCTACTACTCCGGCACCATCGAGACCCCCCTGGTCGTGACGGCGCCCGTCATCATCGGCACGTCCATCGCGTTCGGCCTTGTCACCCTGATCTTCCGCACCCTCCTGGCCAGGGGCCGCCCGGTCCTCGCGGCGCTGGCCGTACCGGCGGCATGGGTGGCGCTGGAGTACGCGATGTCGCTGTCGGCGCCGCACGGCGCCTGGTGGAGTCTGGCCTACACCCAGGCGGACGTGTTACCTGTGCTGCAGACCGCTGCCCTCACCGGGGTCTGGGGCATCACCTTCCTGCTCCTGCTGGTGCCTGCCGCCATCGCCGCCCTGCTCGCGCCCGGCGCGCCCGGCAGGCTGCGGGTCGCCGTCACGGCGGGCGCGATCGTGGCCGTGGCGCTCGGTCACGGTGCCTGGCGCCTGATGGCCCCCGCCGACGGCTCCGGCCGGCAGGTCGCGCTCGTCTCCACCGACGACCCGCGCGGCTCGGCCGACTTGAGCTCCCCGCAGGGACAGGGACTCTCGCGCCGCTACACCTCGGCGATCGAAGCCGCCGCAGCCGGGGGCGCCCGCGTCGTGATCCTGCCGGAGGCAACCTTCCGCACCGACTCTTCGCTGCCACTGGGCCGGCCCAGTGTGGACGTCGTCGTCGGCGCCATCCTCCGCAAGGGCGACGTGAAGTTCAACGCGGCCCTCGCCTACCCGGTGGAGTACGACAAGCAGCACATGATTCCCGGCCTGGAGTCGGAGTTCACGCCGGGTAAGAGTCTGGCCTTTCTACCCGGCTCCACATGGGGCCTGATCATCTGCAAGGACCTGGACTTCCCCGAGCTGGTCCGCGATTACCGCAACAGGGGAGCGACCGCCCTGCTCGCCCCCGCGTGGGACTTCGACGACGACGCCTGGCTTCACAGCCGGATGGCGATCACCCGCGGGGTCGAGAGCGGCCTGTCGGTCGCCCGGGTCGCCCGCGCAGGACTGCTGGTCGTCAGCGACCCGAGGGGACGTGTCCTGGCCGAGGCACGCAGCGCCAAGGAGATGACCACGGTCACCGCCACACTGCCCGACCACGCGCAGACCACCCTCTACGGGCGGCTGGGCGACTGGGCGGCCTGGGCGTCGGCCGGGCTGCTGCTCCTGGTACTGGCCGGGCTCGGGCGTGGCGCTCACCCCTTGATGCCGCCCTCCAGTTCACCGGCGACGTGGACTACCTGCGCGAGACCGCCTACCCAGTGATCAAGGGAGCGCCGAGTTCTGGCTGGACTTCCTGCACACCGACCCGCGTGACGGCACGCTCGTCGTCTCCCCCAGCTACTCCCCCGAGCACGGCGTGGCACGCTCGGAGAGGTTGTTCGTGCTGGCGTTGTGCAGCGTCCCGTCGGTCCTCGACGGCGGCCCGCGTCGTCATCCGCGAGGCCGCGTTCACCGTCTGGGACCGCAGGTGCGCCTGATCGCCGCCTGCCCCGAGACGGCCGGGGCCGCTAGCCGGAGGGCGCTGGACGCCGGCTGACGGCCCTGCTCGATCAGCAACTCGCCGGCCTCCGACCGCGCGTGGCTGCTGCGGCGGCCGGGACACTCCCGGGTGCGGCACCGGGCGACGGGGGAAGGGCGCCCGGTCCGCCCTCACCCTAGAAGCCGGCAATTCCAGGTAGCTCCCATGACGCCCGTGCAGTCGCGGTGATCAGGCGGCCTCGCCGCCGGCCGCAGTCGATCTCGTGCGGTCCGGGCGGCAGCAGATACTTGGCTAGCCACATATTTGATGTACAGTGGTTATGTGTCTAGCCACCTAATGTGTGGCGCAACGTGAGGAGCTGTCATGAAAGCCATCGTTTTTGACCGTTTCGGCGGCCCGGAAGTACTGCATGAGGCGGACATCGAGGCCCCGCAGCCCGGCCCCGGGCAGGTCCGTGTCCGCGTGAAGGCTGCCGGGCTGAACGCGCTGGACGGCAAGATCCGCTCCGGGATGCTGGAGGCCGTGTACCCAACGCCCTTCCCCGCCGTTCCCGGTCGCGAGCTCGCCGGCGTGGTGGACGCCCTGGGTAAGGGCATAACCGACGTGCAGGTCGGCGACGAGGTGCTGGGCTGGTCGGACACCGGCTCGTACGCCGAGTACGCGCTGGCCACCATCGTGGCCCCCAAGCCCGCCGCCCTCGGCTGGCAGCACGCGGCCGCGCTGCCGGTGGCGGGTGAGACCGCCGAGCGGGTCCTGAACCTGCTCGGCGTCGCCGCCGGGGAGACCGTGCTGATGCACGGCGCGGCGGGAGCGGTCGGAACCCTGGCGGTCCAGCTCGCCACGGCCCGCGGAGCATGTGTCATCGGCACCGCCTGCCCCGGGAATCAGGACTATCTCACCTCGCTCGGCGCCACCGCGACCGTGTACGGCGAGGGCCTGGTCGAGCGGGTCCGGGCGCTCGCCCCGACGGCGTGGACGCGGTATTCGACCTGGCCGGGAAGGGCGCCCTTGAGGACTCCATCACCCTGCGGGGCGGCACCGATCGCATCGTCACCATCGCCGACTTCCGCGCGCAGCAGCTCGGCATCACCTTCGCCAGCGGTCCCGCGGAGGCCTCGGCCGCCCGCCTGGCCGCCCTGGCCCAGGACGCCGCGACCGGCAAGATCGTCACCACCGTCACCGCCTATCCGCTCGACCAGGCTGCCACGGCCCAGCAGGTCAGCGACGCCGGGCATGTCCGGGGCAAGCTCGTCCTCGCCGTCGGCTGAACACGCTCGCCTCTTCATCCACCCCGACCCGCCGCTTCCCGATGCCCACCCGGGCCTTGCCGCACCGAAGGACCACGCATGCTGGACTCTCTGTGGACGCCGGCCACCGTCGGCGGCATATCCCTGCCGCACCGTCTGGTCATGGCCCCCATGACTCGTGACCGCTCCACGCCGGAAGGCGTCCCGACCGAGCTGAACGCCGAGTACTACGCCCAGCGAGCTTCGCACGCGCTGATCATCACTGAGGGAACCCAGCCCTCCGCCGACGGCCAGGGCTACCTCCTCACTCCCGGCATTCACAATGGCGAGCAGATCGCCGGGTGGCGCAAGGTCATTGACGCCGTGCACGCGGCCGGCGGCCGGATCGTCATCCAGCTGATGCACGTCGGACGCATCTCCCACCCCGACAACACCCCCCACGGGCGCCGGCCGGTCGCCCCGTCGGCGATCCGCCCCGAGGGCGTGATGTTCACCGCGTCCGGGCCCCAGGAGATGCCGGAGCCCCGTGCGCTGTCCACGCAGGAGGTCGCGGCGACGGTCGACGACTTCCGGCGCGCTGCGGCGGCCGCTGTCGCGGCGGGCGCGGACGGCGCGGAGATCCACGGTGCCAACGGCTACTTGGTGCACCAGTTCCTGTCCGACAACACCAACCAGCGCACCGACCGCTACGGCGGCTCCCTTGACAACCGCATCCGCTTCGCCGTCGAGGTCGCCGCCGCCGTGGCCGGCGAGATCGGCGCGGAGCGCACCGGTCTGCGCATCTCCCCCGGCAACCCCTACAACGACATCGCCGAGTCCGACACCGCCGAGCTGTATCCGGCGCTCCTGGACGCGCTGCGCCCGCTGGGCCTGGCCTACCTCCACGTGATGCACGCGGGCGAGGAGGCTCTGCTGGACACCCTGCGCGCGCAGTGGCCGGCCACGCTGATCCTCAATCGGGGCGGCACCGATCTGCCCACCCGCGCCAAGGACATCGACAACGGTACGGCCGACCTGGTCTCCGTCGGCGCCCTCGCGCTGGCCAACCCGGACCTGGTGGAGCGGCTCCGCGCCGGCGCGGAGCTGAACGTCCCAGACCCGGCCACCTTCTACGGCGGCGGAGCGGCCGGCTACACCGACTATCCCACCTACACGTCTTGAGGAGCCGAACCATGCCCCACATCCCCACGACGGCCGGCAAGGGGCCGATGAGCTACGCGATCTTCCAGCTCGCCCGCGCCCACCGCGCCCACGCCGCGGCCCTGCTTCGCGCGATGGACCTGCATCCCGGACAGGAACTGCTGCTGATGCAGCTCTTCGACCGGGACGGCCAGACCCAGTCCGAGCTGCTCGAAAGCGTCGGCTTGGACCACTCCACCGTCTCCAAGTCGCTGCGCCGGATGCAGGACGCCGGCCTGCTCGTCCGCGAGCCGGCCGCACATGACCGGCGCGTCATGGTGGTCCATCTCACCGACAAGGGCCGTGCCATGCGCGAACCCATCGCAGCCCTGTGGCAGACCCTGGAGGAGACCTCCTCGCGGAACCTGTCGGAGCAGCAGGCGGAGTCCTTCGTCGACACCGCCTACGCCATCGCCGAGGCGCTCACCAGCCGCGCGCTTCCGCCAGAAGAATCCGGCTAACTCGCCGGTCTGGCCGGCCGTCTGCACATCGAGAACGGCCGCATCACCCCGTCCCATCCGCCTTCGACCTCGGCGATCAAGCCCCTTCGCTCCTGACCTGATGGAAAGTGAAACCCCATGACTGCCACCGACTCCACCACCCTCCCGGTCCTCGTCGTCGGGGCGACCGGCTCTCTCGGGGGCAAGGTCGTCGACGAACTACTCAAGCGCGGCAAGAACGTCCGTGCCCTGGTGAGGCCGGCCAGCGACGCGAGCAGGCTCGAAAGCCGGGGTGTCGAGATCGCCCGCGGCGACATGCTCGACCTCGACTCGCTCGTCGCCGCCATGAACGGCGCCGATGCCGTCATCACCACCGCCGCCGGCTACACCCGCGGCGGCAAGAACGCGCACGACATCGACACCGTCGGCAACACCAACCTCGCCGAGGCCGCCCACCGCGCCGGCATCCGACGGTTCGTCCTGACCAGCATCCTCACCAGCGACCAGACGCCCGATGTCCCACACTTCTGGCACAAGAAGCTCGCCGAGGACAAACTCGAACAGCTCGGCGTCCCGTTCCTCGCACTGCGGCCGGGGGCGTTCCTCGACCAGATCGCGAGCATGGCGGGCGACCCGATCGACAAGGGCCGCCTGATCTGGATCGGCAAGACCACCGTCCCGCTGACCTTCGTCCACACCTCCGATCTCGCGGCGTACCTGGCAGCCGCAGTCGACGCCGAGGCCGACGACAGTGAGCGCATCGACATCGGCTGGGACCATCCGGTCAGTATGCGCGAGGTAGCCGACCTCATGGGCAGCAGGGCCGGAAAGAAGATCAAAGTGTGGGCCGTCCCGTCCGCCGTCGCCCGCACCGCAGAAGCCAGCGCCGGCCGCTTCATGCCCCTGATCAAGGACATGGCCGCGATGTTCGGCTGGTTCGACACCGGCCGCTACGTCGCCGACACCCGCCGCCAGGAGCAGCTGTTCGGCCCCGTCCCCACGGCCGAGGACGTCCTCGCCCGGTATAGCAACGAGTTGGGCACTGCACAGCACCGGTGACAGGCCCGCGTCCCGGCGCCCTGACCAGGACACCTCAGGCTGCCCTACCGAATCCGATGGCCTGCAAGTCCTGCGAGTCTGCGCGCTGACCCACAATCGGGCTGACAGCCGCGTGATCATGGCGGCGTTCCATAAGGGGATCCTCAAGGTGAGGGCCCCTTATCCGGAACACTGGAGCGTGTGAACGGAACCCGCGTCGCCTACGCCCGCTGCTCCACCGACGAGCAAGACGTCATCATCCAGACCGAACAACTCCTGACCCTCGACGTCCCCGCAGACCGCATCTACATCGACCGCGGGTTCTCCGGCACCACCCGCCGCAACCACCTTCCTACATCGACAACGCCCTGGGCAGTCTGCGGGCCGCGGGCTACCCGCTCGCTGAGGAGGATGTCGCCCGGTTGTCGCCGTTCGTTCGCCGGCACATCAACGTGATCGGCACCTACACCTTCGCGCTGCCCGACCTCGGCCCGGCGGGTGTCCGGGAGCTACGCAACCCGGACACCCGACTGTGACGACGACTGATGACGACGACTGACACGGGTCGAGATCGAACCGTGCTTCGGGCGCGTGCACGTGACGATGACGATGATCGAGAACTGGATCCTGGTCCAGGGTGAGCCCTCAATCCTGCACACCGACGTGGCGCTCTACGGCGAGATCCAACTACGCACCGACCGCCGCCTCGACATGACGTGCTCCCCACGGGCGAAACCGATGGGCCAACCGCTGACGATCTGCTGGCGCATCGGTCCTTCCCCTTGACCGCCGTCGATGATGTCGTGGTACGTCAGACCCGGTCGATCCAGACCGTGCATTGGTTCCCGGCGGAGGCGAGCGCGTCCAGCCCCCGGTCCACGGAACCAAACCGGACCATGATGGGGAGTCTGCCGGGGATCAGCCAGGGAACGTGGCGGCGGATCCAGCGCCGCGCCGGACTTAAGGCCGATCATGTACACCGGTTCGCGGATTGTTTAAGACCCGCTAGTTCCAGGTGGTGCCGGCGGGGTCCTTGATGATGTTGTTGACAGTGTCGAAGAAGTTGCTCATCGCCATCCAGAGGATCAGTGTCGCGCGCTGCCGCTCGTCGTAGTGCTTGACGAGGTCGTCCCATATCGCGTCAGGGATGGCGTCGGCGGACTGGTCGTTCATACGGGCGGCTGCTTCGGCCAATGCCAGGGCAGCGCGTTCGGCATCGGTGAAGAAGGGCGACTGCCGCCATGCCGCAGGAGGGTGACGCCGATGGCCGCCCGCCACGGCCGGTAGCCGTACCCGAGGACGAGGTCCTGGACTCGCCCTCACGCCCGCTGGGTGAGGCCTCGCCCAGCGGCGGCCTGGCGGAGCTTTTCGCGTAGCACCTGGCTGGCTTCCCGGTCCAGGCCGGAGGCTCGGTAGGCGAAGGCGAGCTGCTCGTACGGATGAGGCGTGTAGACGTCGCAGCCGCGCCGCAGCCAGACCAGCCGCGCCCGGGCCGAATGCGGTGGCAGCGGCTGAAGGCGTTCGTAGACGGCGCCGTCAAGCTCCGTTCTCGGCCCGTCCTGTGACAGGTCCTGCAGCGTCCCGATCCTGGCATTGCGGAGTGACACCACGCCCACGCTGTCCGCAGCGGGGGTCAGGACAGTCTTGCCCGCCTGGGCATCCGACAGGTCGATCTGCCATCGGGCAAGACTGGCCTGGTCAGATCTACCGTGTCAACGGATGTGACACCAAGCCCGGTTCGCCGTTCCACTCCTACTGGCAGGCCATCCACAACGAGGCCGCTGTGGCCTTGAAGGTCCCCGCTGCCATCCCGCCGAGCACGCCGTTCACGGCCGCGCTCACCCTGTCCCCCTGCGTCTCTCCCGAGCCCGGCTCCATCCTGGTCGCTTTGAACCCCGAGCAGGGCGGCACGATCGTCGACTCCTCGGGCCACGGACGCGACGCCACCGTCACGGGCGGGACCGCCACCTATGACGCCACCGCGCCCACTGGCAGCGGGCTGGTGCTCGACGGAAAAACCTACATGGTCACCGGGAACACCACTCTCGGTCTCCTGCCCGAGGCCACCTTCGCGGCCGAGGTCAAGATCGCTGGAAGCGGCTACCGCCGACAGGCCACCTCCGAGGGCATCACCGGCTGCACCTCCAGGCCTCTGCGCTTCGGTGCCGACCAGGGCGGCGGCCAGCGCCGGGCCGGCGCGGTGGCCGTGCGGCGATCTTCACCAAGACGCTGACAGCCGACGAGATCAAGAACTGGAGGCAACTGGCCTTCACCTGAGGCCTGCGGGCGCATCGGCGGCCTGGGCGGGCGTGGCCGCATGCCGAGCCGTTGCCTCGACAGCGTCGGCGCGACGAGATCTATCCCGGCTGCCTGCTGATGCGTTCCCACTCGCGCATCGCGTCCGGCTCCCACCTGGCATGTTGCCGGTGGAAAAGCTTGGCGGCGCGTGCGCCGCTCCACCCTGGAGGCAGCAGTTTCGCAGGCAGTGCGGGATCGATCAGCGCAAGCCGGCGCCAGGCGTGCACGAGTTGTGTGTGCCTGACCAACGGATCGTTGGAGGGCGGCCGCGTGAACTCGGCGAGGAACGCCTCATACTGCCGCGCGATTTCGTCCAGGTCCCACGCTTGCCGGACGAGGGCCGACACCTCTCCGCCGGCGAGGTACTCGGACAGGAAGATCTGCGCCTCCTCGCGGACCTCGGCTTCGTCCAGTACGAACTCGGCCTCGCCGACCCGGTCGGTGTGCGTGCTGACCCACACACCCGGCGCCGGGTTGCCGAATCCCACCCACCGCAGTCGCGTGCGCAGCAGGTGGCGTCCGGCCCGATTCGTCTCCGCGGCTCGTGCCAGCACCACCAGCCACCTGCCGTCCCACTCCGGCTGGGTCGCGGTGAAGCCGAAAATCCGCTCAGCGCCAAAGTTGAGGAACTGCCGAAACGCCGGGCTGAGGTGCCACCACGTGTACCGCCCTTCACGTTCGGGAATGAGCCAGCCATCCGCGGAAGCCCGCGCCAGGGCCTGGCGGCAAGCCTCCTCCTTGACGCCGAACCTCCCCAGCGCATCGACGAAGGCCGATGTGGGGGCGGGGTTCACGGCAGGACGCACATAATCACCGAGAAGCGTGATCAGCAGTCCCCGTACACCGCCCGTGCCTGCGGCGTATCGGCGGGACAGAACGAACTTCTCCTCGGAAGCCTTGCCGAACGACCCTGCCGGCATCGGTTCGTCTCGAGGCTCAGACATGCCGGTGCCGACGACCGGCTCTGTTGCTGAGGGTGGAGCGCATGTGCGGATTGTATTGCGGGTGGCCGGTTACCCGATCACTGAGCGCCCGCGATCGCGATCTCCGCCGGCCCTCGTCCTTCGGTTTTCGGGCATCGTCCGGCGGGAAGATCAGGTTACTCCGTCGCGCAGCCCGCGGTGCCCGAACCCGAACCGCCGGACCACGCTTATGGCCTCGTCTCGCTTCCGCTGCTGATGCTCGGCCACGTCCCGGAAACCGACCGTTCGTCCCCCAGGCATGCGGCGCCCGGGCCGCGGAGCTGCTCCGGCGCCGATACGCCACATGGAGCGCACCCCGGGCGAACCGAATGGCGGCGCTTGACCCAGGAAGAAGGTGCCTGACATCCTCCGCCGGCCCGGCAAGGCCTCCCGTCGGAGTGCCTGGCCGAGCTTCCTATGGCGGCGCGGCAAGGGCGGCGATGACCCTTCCCGCGGCGTGGTCACTGTCGAGGCAGAGGGGCGAAGGTGTGGTCGTGCCAGAGCCGGCGAGAGGTCTCCTCCGGGTAGGAGGTGACCATCGATTCGGTGTTCAGGATCTGGGTCAGGCGGTGCTGGGCATCGTAGGCGGGCCAGCCGGGGTCACCTGTCGCGGCGAAGGCGGTCCATGTCGTGCGGATGTGCTGGGACAGGGCTTGACCCTCGGGAGAGACCGGATCTCCCATCAGGGCCGCGCCGAGACCCGCGCCGAAGACGCCGAACGTGAGCGGGACGTCCAAGCCATGGCAGGCGCCGAGAACCCCACCCAACCCGGGCGCAGGCCAGGTCAGCTCGTACAGATGCGCGCGACCCCCACCGGCGGCCTGCGCCTGGGCGAGATGGAGTGAGGGCATGCGGAACAGCCAGTCGGACTGGACCAACTCGAACAGTTCCCCGGCGGCCGCTCCAGGGAAGGCCTCGCGGTAGGCGCGCCCGCCGTCCGGCGCGAACACGCGCAGTGCCGTAGTCGCCTGTTCCTCGACGACTTGGCCCAGCAGCCCGCCGAAGGCGACGAAGAGCCGGTACTCATCCCGGTTGTGTCCCACGATCAGCTCGATGTCTCGGCCGGTACCATCCGCCAGGGCCTGCCACGGGGTGGCGGGCAGCACCTCACCGTCGACCACCGGTGAAAACGGCGTCGGGGTATGCGCGACCGCGCCCCATCGGTCCTCGAACTGGCGCATCTTGGCGGTCACCGTCTCGCCCGCGGCGACCAGCCGGTCAGGGGCGACACCTGAGAGATCGTCGACGGTCGCGGACATGCCCAGCTCGCCGGCGATGACAGTGGCGATGTCACCGGCCAGCTCCGCGGAGAAGAACGTGCCGGGAACGCTCTGGGCGATGGCGCGCCGGAACAGTCCCGCCGCCCGCGGCATGGCCATCAGCGCGGCGACCGACCCGGCGCCGGCGGACTCGCCGAAGACGGTGACCCGGCCGGGATCCCCGCCGAAAGCCGCGATGTTCTCGTGCACCCATTCCAGCGCGGCCACCTGGTCGAGCAGGCCGCGGTTGGCGGGCGCCCCGTCGATGTGGGCGAACCCCTCCATGCCGACCCGGTAATTGAAGGTCACCACGACCACGCCGCTCTCCGCCAGCCGGGTCCCGTCGTAGCCAGGGTCGCTCGACATGCCGAACATGTAGGCCCCGCCGTAGATCCACACCATGACCGGCAGGCCGGCGCCGGGATCGGGTTCGGGAGTCCAGACGTTGAGCGTCAGCCAGTCGTCGCCCACGGCGTCGTTCACCGAAGGAGGCGCCCCGGGCATCGTCGCCTGAGGAGGCGGCGGGCCGTACGCGAAGGCCTCACGCACGCCGTCCCACCCGCGCACCGGCTGTGGAGCCGCAAAGCGCGCCGGGCCGACCGGCGGCTGCGCGAAGGGGATGCCACGGAAGACCGCCGGGCCTGCTTCGCGACGGCCGCGGACCGTTCCGGTCGTAATGTTGATCTCGGGGTAGGCAGACGCGGTCATCGAAGGCTCCTTTTCCGGGGAAACAGCCTGAGGTGCCCCGGCAGAAGAGCCAAAAATGCCCCCTCTGCTGCACTGACGGCCTGTCGACGCACAATACAACAGAATGACGGCCGTAAACAGTATTGTAGAACGTCATGGCAGGGAGGAGCCGATGCCGGTCGGCCAACCAGGGCGAACCGGTAGCCGCCGATCGGCTGGATCAGTTTCGTCACCAGGTCGGGTGTCCGACGATCGCGGCCGTGACGTCGCCTGCACCCCGGCGCAGCCCGGCGGCGGCCTGACGTACGTCGACCTCTACGTCCCTGTTCTGGTCCTGTTCAATCTGGCCATCCTGGCCAGGCCTCCCTGCCGACCACGCTCGCGGGATACCGGGAGAACGGCGTGCTGCGGCGCATGCTGACCACGCCGGTCGGCCCGGCCCGCGTGCTCGCCGCCCAGCTCGTGGCCAACTTCGCCATCGCGGTCGTCGCGATGGTCGTGTTCCTCGCGGTGGCCGGGTTCGGCTTCGGCATCGACCTGCCGAAGCACCTTCTCGGTTTCGCCCTCGCCTGGTTGCTCGGGGCGGCCGCGTTGCTCGCGATCGGCCTGTTGATCACCGCGCTTGCGCCCGGGCGTGGCCCGGCCACGGCGATCGGCACGGTGCTGTTCTTCCCGATGATGTTCTTCGCCGGGCTCTGGGTGCCGATCTCGCTGATGCCGCCGCTGCTGCGGAACATCGCCCACTACACCCCGCTCGGCGCGGGCATCGGGGCGTTCCAGGACGCGTACCTGGGTCACTTTCCGTCCGCCGCGCCGCTGTTTACCCTGACGGCATATGCGGTGGTGTGCGCGTTCGTCGCGGTCCGCTGGTTCCGCTGGGAGTAGACGCTGTCAATAGAATCCCGCGGGGAGAGGGAAGTCTTGAGCAGGAAGATTTCGCAACAGCCGCCGTTCCTTCTGGTCAACGTGGTGCCGTACGCGCTGCTGACGCTCCTCGTCGCGATCCTGATGATCGTGGAGGACTGGGCGGGCGGCTCCCTGCTCATCGACCTCGGCCTGTGCGGCCTGGCGGCCGCGTGGATGCTCGGCATGTTCACCCTGCGTCCCGTCTGGTGGGACCGGCCACGGATCATGGGGGTGTTCGTCGCGGGGCTGCTCGTGATCACCGCGGTCCTGGTGGCCCGTCACCCCGTTTTCGGGCTCTTCACCCCTGCCGCCTACATCTACTCCTTCACGGTCCTGCGCTGGCCGTGGCGGCTGCTGGGCGTGGCCGCCGCGGCGGTCCTGGCCGGTACGGCGCAGGCGTCCAGCGTCCCCAAGACGGACGCGCTCGGCCTGGCGCTGCACGTGATCATCGTCGCCTTCAACATCGCCATGATGTGCGGCTGCGCCTGGGTCCTGCGGCTCGCCGAAAAGGAGGAGGAACGGCGCGAACAGACCCTCGAAGAGCTGAGCCGGACGAACCGGCTGCTGGAGACGTCACTCGCCGAAAACGCCGGCCTGCATGCCCAACTGCTCGCCCAGGCCAGGGAGGCGGGCGTGCTCGACGAGCGCCAGCGGATGGCCCGCGAGATCCATGACACCCTGGCGCAGGGCCTCACCGGCATCATCGCGCAACTCCAGGCGGCCGAGCAGATGCACGAGGTCCCGGCGCCGTGGCGCCGGCCCTTCGACGCCGTCAAGAACCTGGCGAGGGAGAGCCTGGCCGAGGCGCGGCGCTCGGTCGACGCGCTCCGGCCCGAGCCGCTGCAGACCGCGCGACTGAGCGACGCACTTGCCGACGTCGCCGACCGGTGGTCGAAGCTGCATGGCCTGCCCGTCCAGGTCACGACGACCGGCACCGCGCGGCCGATGACACCGGAGGCCGAGTTCGCGCTGCTGCGCACGGCACAGGAGGCATTGGCCAACGTAGCCAAGCACGCGCACGCGACCAGGGTCGGGGTGACACTGTCCTACCTGGAGCACGAGGCCGCGTTGGACGTACGTGACGACGGCAAGGGCTTTGATCCCGCTGGTCTCGAAGCCGGAACGGCCGCAAACGGCGGGTCACGGCCGCCGTCTCGCGGCAGCGGATTCGGCCTGGCCATCATGCGTCAGCGCGTCGAAGGACTGTCCGGCACTTTGCAGATCGAGTCCGAGCCCGGCGCCGGCACCGGGATCTCGGCCTGCATTCCCACCCTGCCGGCCAGGAGCCACGCATGACCGATCACACGGCCGAGCCCGCAGCCAAGACCCCGATCCGGTTGCTGATCGCGGACGACCATCCCGTCGTCAGGGATGGGCTGAGCAGCATGTTCGCCTCCGCGCCCGGATTCGAGGTGCTGGGCGAGGCCGCGGACGGCGCCACAGCCGTACGGCTCGCCCAGGAGCTCCGCCCCGACGTGATCCTGATGGACCTGCGCATGCCGGGCATGGACGGACTGACCGCGATCACCGAGCTCACCAGGCTCGGCGTCACCGCCCGCGTGCTGGTTCTGACCACCTACGACACCGACAGCCACGTCCTTCCGGCGATCGAGGCGGGCGCGACCGGCTACCTGCTCAAGGACTCCCCCCGGGAGGACCTGCTGCGCGGCGCGCGAGCCGCCGCCAAGGGCGAGAGCGTGCTGTCCCCCTCGGTGGCGGCACGGCTGATGAACCGGATCAGAACGCCCGCACCGCAACTGCTCAGCCAGCGGGAACTCGAGATCCTCGAACTCGTGGCGGCCGGGAACACCAACCGTGAGGCGGCCACCCGGCTCTTCATCACCGAGGCCACCATCAAGTCGCACCTGCTGAACATCTACGCCAAGCTCGGGGTGAACGACCGCGCCGCCGCCGTCACCGAGGCGTTCAACCGAAGGCTGCTCCTCCCCCGAACGCCCGAACAACCCTGACCCACGGGCGATCCTTCAGCCCAGGGACGCTGCGCGTAGCGAAGACCTGCTCCACGACGATCCGGCCGGGTCGAGCGCCATGGCTGGGCACCGGCTTCGCCGTCTGCGCCGTCGGTTGGGAGGCCCTCCCCGGCCCGGCGGATCTGCGGAAATTCCGCCGGAGAAACGGCGTCCTATACGTCGAGCCCGCAGGCACCTCCTCACGGTCAACTGGGGGTCCCAGTAGCAATGGAGCAGAATCCAACGAACCCGCCTCTGAACTGCAGTGACGTGGTGTTCTACGCCGAGGTACAAGGACTTCGTTGTGGTTTGTGGTGCTGACGGCTGATCCGCGGGTGAGCGAGGTTAGAGCCCGTTGTGGAAGGCGGCGTACTCGGCGCGGGCCTGTTCGACAGCGTCGGGGTGGCGCTGGGCCTTCTCGTGTTCTGCGAGGGCGCGGTAGATGCTGGCGAGGGAGGGGTTGTGACCTTTGCGCTTGCCGGTGGGGATGATCAGGTCCTTGCGATCTTTTCGACGGGTTCGCCGGCCGCGCGGCGCCGCAGGACGGTGTGGATCATGTCGTCGGTGATGACGGTGGGACGGCCGCCGTGGTTGCCCTTGCGGGCTGCAGCGTCCAGTCCTTCCAGCGTCGCCTCGCGAATCGCTTCTCGCCCGGTCTCGGCCATGGCGGCGAAGAACGCGAATAGCATGCGGCCGGGCCCGGCCGGGTCGTAGATTCCGGCGAGGGGGCCGGCGAGCATTTCCAGGACCAGGCCGTGCGCGGTGAGGTGGTCGGCCAGGGCGGTGAGCTCGCCGGCGTCGCGGCCGAGCCGCTTCATCTCGTACACGGTGAGGATGACGCGGCAGTGCGGAGCATGGGCCTTGATCTGCCGGGCGGTGGCCAGGGCCTTCTCGAACGCGGGGCGGACCTTGAGGCGGGTGGAGATCTTCTCGCTGAAGATCTTGTCACGGCCGATGCCGTGCGCGGTCAGGGCGTCCAGTTGGGACTGGAGCTCCTGGGTGAGGGCCTGGACCTCCTGTAGCTACGGCGAGCCGCCACCCCGGCCCTGAGGCTACTTGGGCGATATGCGAAGAGTTAGCTATCGATTTCAGTACGTAGTTGTCTCAGGTGGCGCATACCTTCCGGTAACCCCCTCGGGCTTCTCGATGGTGATCGGGCCCGTTGATGGCATCAGCCTGGGGAGGAACTCCGACGTGCGTACCGACTGGGAACAGGATGAGCTGATCAGCGCGTGGACCCTGGTGGAGGGCGATGGGGACCTGGTCGGGGAAAAGGTGGGGGCCGGCAGACTCGGTTTCGCCTTGATCTTGAAGTTCTACGAGATCGAGGGTCGGTTTCCCGCCTATCCGGAGGAGATCCCGGCGGCTGCGGTGGAGTACGTGGCGTCGCTGGTGAAGGCCGAGCCGGGGCTGCTGGCGAAGTACTCCTGGCGGGGCCGGACCATCGAACGTCACCGGGCGCAGATCCGCAAGAGGTTCGGCACTCGCGCGGCGACCGAGGCCGATGAAGATCGGCTGGCCCAGTGGCTGTCCGATGAGGTGTGCCCGGTCGAGACGAACCGTGATCGCCTGGCCGAGGCGGTGCGGGAGCGGTGCCGGAGCGCCAGGACCGAACCGCCGACCAGTGGTCAGGTGGAGCGAGTGGTCAATTCCGGGTGCCGCCGTTTCGAGGATGCCTTCGCCGAGCAGGTGATGGCGAGGCTTGGGCCGACCGTGTGCGCTCGGCTGGAGGAGTTGCCGGGGCGGCCGCACGTGCCGGCCGAGTTGAAGGCCGACCCTGGGCCGCTGGGGCTGGACACACTGCTGGTGGAGATCGGGAAGCTGGCGACCGCTCGCTCCCTGGGGCTGGGCGAGGCGGTGTTCGCAGAGATCTCCGATCAGATCGTGGCGGCGTGGCGGGGCCGGGCGATGCGGATGTATCCCTCGGATTTCGCGGCTTGCTTGCCGCCGGTGCGCTACACGCTGCTGGCGGCGTTGTGCTGGACGCGGCAGGCCGAGCTGGTGGACGGGCTGGTGGAGCTGTTGATCGGACTGATCCACCGGATCAACGCGCGCGCCGAGCGGCGGGTGGAGAAGGAGCTGATCGGGCAGCTGGCCGCGGTGCCCGGCAAGCGCGGCATTTTCACCAAGATGGTGAACGCAGCGCTGAGCAAGCCCGATGAGACGGTCCGGCAGGTGGTCTTCCCCGCGGTGCCGGGTGGGGAGAAGACGCTGCGGGCGCTGGCCAAGGAGCTGATGGCCACCGAGCGTGTGGTCGCCGAGCGGATCCGGTACCAGCTGCGGGGTTCCTACTCGCGCTACTACCGGCGGATGCTGGCGCCGTTGCTGGCCGCGCTGGAGTTCAAGTGCCACAACATCGCCTACCGTCCGGTGATGAACGCGATCGAACTGCTGGCCCGCTATGCGGGCGTCGGTTCCGACCAGCGGCACTACGCCACGGCCGAGACGGTGCCGATCGACGGGGTGGTGCCCAAGGCGTGGCTGGACGGCGTCGTGGACGACGGCGGCCGGGTGGAGCGGATCCCGTACGAGCTGTGCGTGCTGATCGCGCTGAAGGACGCGCTGCGCCGCCGCGAGATCTATGTCGAGGGCGCCGGCCGCTGGCGTGACCCCGATGAGGACCTGCCCGGCGACTTCGAGGACAACCGGGACGTGCACTACGCGGCGCTGGCCAAACCGCTGGATGCCACGGAGTTCATCGCCGGCCTGAAGGCGCGGATGCGGGCCGCCTTGGACAAGCTGAACACCGGCCTGTCCCAGGGCAGTACCGGCGGGGTGCGGATCATCACCCGGGGCGGTAAGCCGTGGGTGAGCGTCCCCAAGTTCGACAAGCTGCCCGAGCCGAGGAACCTCGGCAAGCTCAAGGCCGAGGTCCAGCGCCGGTGGGGCACCATCGATCTGCTCGACATCCTCAAGGACACCGCTTTCCTCACCGGCTTCACCGACGCCTTCACCTCTGTGGCCACCCGCGAGGTGTTGGACAGGCAGACGCTGAACCGCCGGCTGCTGCTGGTGCTGTTCGCGTTGGGCACGAACATGGGGATCCGGCAGATGGCCGCGACCGGCGACCACGGCCAGGATGAGGCCGCGCTGCGGCATGTGCGCGCGACCTATGTCACCCGGGAGAACCTGCGGGCGGCGATCGTCGCGGTGGTCAACGCCACCCTTCAGGCCCGCGACCCCACGTGGTGGGGCGAGGCGACCAGCACCGCGTCGGACTCCAAGCGGTTCGCCTCCTGGGACTCCAATCTGATGACCGAGTTCCACGCCCGCTACGGCGGTTACGGCGTGATGATCTACTGGCACGTCGACAAGGGCCGATTGTGCATCTACTCCCAGCTCAAGTCGTGTTCCTCCTCCGAGGTCGCGGCGATGATCGAGGGGCTGCTGCGGCACTGCACCAACGCCGAGGTCGAGGCGAACTACACCGACACCCACGGCGCTACCACGGTCGGGTTCGCCTTCACCGAGCTGCTGGGCTTCAAGCTGCTGCCCCGGATGAAGAACATCGGCGCGATCGAGTTGTACAGCCCCGAGGCCGCTCCGGCCGCCTGGCCGAAGGTGGACAAGATCCTCAAGAAGCGGCCGATCGACTGGGATCTCATCGCCCGCAACTACGACCAGATGATCAAGTATGCGACGGCGCTGCGGCTGCGGACAGCGGAAACCGAGCAGGTGCTGCGCCGTTTCATGAAGGGCAACGGGCCCAAGCATCCGGTCTACCTGGCTCTGGAGGAACTCGGCCGGGTGGTACGCACGATCTTCGCCTGCGACTATCTCGCTGATGAGCAGCTGCGCCGGGAGATCAACAGCGGCTTGCAGGTCGTGGAGAACTGGAACAGCGCCAACGACAAGATCTTCTACGGCCGCGAAGGGGTTCTGACCGGGGCCGATCGTGAGCACGCCGAGGTGTCCATGCTCACCTTGCACCTGCTGCAGTCCTTTTTGGCATTCATTAACACCCAGCTCCTTCAGGCCGTTCTGCGAGATCCACAGTGGGCCGGCAAGCTCACGGAGGAGGATCGGCGCGCGCTCAGCCCGCTGTTCTGGGCTCATGTGAACCCCTACGGCCGGTTCCGGCTGGACATGGAGACCCGGCTCGACCTCACTGCGGCGTGAGCGGATCTCCGGGGGTCAACGCACCGATGTTCTGGCATCCCCTTCCGCTTCGGGTCGTCAGTTGTCCCGCAGCAGTGAAGGTTGCGCGTGTGTCATCGGGTGTCAGAGAGGTTGGGAGCGGGACGGCGTTAGCGTGGTTCCAGGTTGGGCTCGATCGCTATCGCCGCGGATCACAGCCCTGAGTCGCCATCAGCGAGGCGGTCAGGTGATCACGGAAGCGGCGGGCTGCCTCGGACAGATAGGCCCCCTCCCGCCAGAACAATCGCAGGACCCGCTCGGCGCCGGGAGCCGCCAGCCGAATGGGAGTGAACGGCGTCCGCGACGCCAGCGGCGAGCGGAGATACCATGCGGGCCCGAACCCTACGCCGAGCCCGGCGCTGACCATCTCGATGGCCGTGGTGGCCTCGTCGATCTCGCACGCGACCACCAGCTCCAGCCCCGCCTCGGAGAACAGCCGCTCGGCCAGCGTGCGCTGCCAGACCCCCGGTCGGGTGGTGACCACGGGTTCGCCCGCCAGATCGGCCATGGTCACCTCCCGTCTACCGGCGAGCCGGTGCCCGTGCGACACCCCGAGCAGGATCTCCTCGCGGACCAGCTCCTCATGGCCCAGCCCCGGCCCCTCCAGCATCTCGGAGGCCAGGCAGAAGTCGACCTGTCCCTCGCCCAGCCGCGCCGCCATGACCTCCGGCGTCGCCTGATAGAGACGCACGGCGACACCTGGATGCTCGGCGATGAAGCTCTTGACCGGCCCGGTGACCGTGAGCAACGTCTCCGAGGCGAGCGAGACGCTGCCGCGGGTGAGACCGGCGGCGTCGGTGAGTTCGCGCCGGGCGTCATCCAGCTCGGCCAGGGCCCTGTCCACGCGGCGCAGGAAGGCGGCGCCGAACCTGTTGAGGCGGATCCGCCTGCCGTGCCGGTCGAACAGGGGCACGCCCAGGTCGGCCTCCAGCCGCGCGATCGTCCGGCTGAGTGAGGGCTGGGCGACGCGGAGCTCGTCCGCCGCCTTGCTGATGTGCTCGTGGCGGGCCACCACCTGGAAGTAGCGCAGCGACAGCAGATCCATCATGCCTCTACAGCTATGAATATATGAGAATACTGGTCTTGGACAGCATATATCCTTCCTTCCTAGGGTCATCCGCGTGGACACCTTGGATCTGGCCCGCCTGCAGTTCGCCGTCACGACGGGCGTGCACTGGCTGTTCGTCATCCTCACGCTCGGCCTCGTGCCGCTCGTCGCGATCATGCAGACGCGCTCCTTGCGGGCGCGGGATCACGTACGGCGTGCGGACCTGGACCGGATGACCCGGTTCTGGGGGCAGATCTATGTGATCAACTACGCGCTCGGCATCGTCACCGGCCTGGTGATGGAGTTCCAGTTCGGCATGGTGTGGAGCGGACTCGGCACGTACACGGGCAACGTCTTCGGCGCCCCGCTGGCCCTGGAGACGCTCATCGCGTTCTTCGCCGAGTCGACCTTTCTCGGCATGTGGATCTTCGGCTGGGACCGACTGCGGCCCGGGCTGCACGTCACGCTGATCTGGTTGGTCACGGCCACCGCCTACGTCTCGGCCTTCTGGGTGATGGTCGCCAACGGCTACATGCAGGCCCCGGTCGGATCGGTGGTCAGGGACGGTGTGGCTTACCTCACCGACTTCGGCGCGCTGCTCACCAATCCGAGCGCGCTGGTCGCGCTGGCCCACGTGAGTCTCGCCGCGCTCCTGGCCGGTGGCCTGTTCGTGGCCGGGGTCAGCGCCTATCACCTGCGTCGCGGCAGGCAGGAGTTCCGCGGTCCGCTCCGGACGGGCGTCCTCGTGGCCGCCATCGTCACCTTCCCCGTCTACCTCGCCGGCGCTCTGCAATACCCGATCATCACCGCAACCCAACCGGCCAAGCTGGCCCTGATGGATGAGCCCGGCTGGGTCCTGTGGGGGCAGTACACCATGATCGGGTTCGGCTACCTGCTCGGCATCGTCGCACTCGCGGCCTTCCTGATCGTCTTCGGTGACCGGTTGCTGCGGCGACGGCTGTCCGCCGTGGCCGCCGTCGCGCTGACCGCCTATCCGGCCGGCGAGTACTTCGGCGGCTTCCTGTTCAACGAGCCGGGGCCGTACCGCTGGCCGATCTACCTGCTCTGGGTCCTGATCATGGGCGCGGTCCTGCTGTTGCGGCCCGCCGGGCCGCTGCTGCGGCTGCTGCCGGTCCTCATTCCGCTGCCGTTCGTCGCCTCCCTCGGCGGCTGGCTCTCCCGTGAGATCGGCCGGCAGCCCTGGATCGTGTACGGCCAGCTCACCACGGCCCAAGCCCTGTCGCCCGGCCTGACCAAGATCATGATCATCGGCTCGCTGACCGCCTTCGTCGCCGTGCTCGGTGCGCTGGCCGTCACCAACTGGATCCTGATCGCGCGCACCGCCCGCCGCGGACTGGACCGGGAACTCGCGGCCACCGAACCGGCTGCCGAACCCGTACCTGCATTCTGAAGGAGCGTCATGGAACTCTTCTGGCTCTCGCTGCTGGGCTTCCTGCTCACCGGGTTCTACGTGCTCGCCGGCTACGACTACGGCACGCAACTGCTGCTCCCCCAGGCAGGCCGGGACGAGGGCGGTCGCCGCCGGGTCCTGGCCGCGCTCGGGCCGTACTTCTTCGGCAACGAGGTATGGCTGGTCGCCGTCGCCGGCGTGTTGTTCGGCGCGTTCCCGCTGCTGGAGGGGACCCTGCTGTCGGGCCTGTATCCGCTGGTGGTCCTGCTTCTGCTCGCTCTGGTCGCGGGCAAGGCCGCCGTCCAGCTACGCGGCCGGTCCCGAAGCGCCACCGCGCGGCGCGTGTGGGACGTGCTCATCGTCGCCGGCGGCGCAATCCCCGCGTTCCTGATGGGCACGCTGATCGGGTTGCTGCTGACGGGCGTTCCGCTGCGCGGTCACCACGGATTCGTCCTCTTGCCCGGTGACGTGTTGCACCCGTTCGTGCTGCTGGCCGGGGTGACCGGCGTGCTGCTCCTCATCGGGCACGGCGGTGCCTTCCTCGCCCTGCGCGCCACGGGCGAGGTGGCCGGTCGTGCGGATTCGGCCGCGCGCACCGCCTTGACGTGGGCGGCGGCTGCCGTGGCCGGCACCTTCGCCGCCGGCCTCGCCCTCGGTGTGCGGCCGCCGAACCCGCTCGTGGCGGCCGTGGCGACCATGCTGCTGGTGGTCCTGCCCCTGGCCGGCCGTACGGCACTGCGGCACGGCAGGCCGGGGCGCGCCTTCACCGCCACCGCAGCCGCCGTCGCGCTGCCTGTCCCGCTGGCCGGGCTGTCGACCTTCCCCTACATGCTCACCTCCAGCGCCGACCCCCAGCACAGCCTCACCTACACCGAGGTCGCCGCCGACACCGCGACCCTGGAGACACTGACCGCCTTCGGCGTCGTCCTCCTCCCCGTCATGCTCGGCTACCAGGCCTTCAGCTGGTGGGCCTTCCGCGACCGGCCCGAGCCCCCCGGCTACTTCTGACCACACCCGGGCGGTCTCGCCCCGGTATCAAGTCTCAATCTTTGGAGGTTTTGTGCCCTTCGGATATCTGTTCACCGTGGCGCTCGCCGCGATCGGCACGCTGTTCGCGCTACGGCCGGTGCCGTTCTCGCACCCACTCGGCCGCCCGACCTACTACTTCGGCCTGGCCGCCAACGAACTGCCGTTCGCGGCCTTCTTCTACATGCTGCTGCTCCCGACGTCGCTGGCGCTCGTCGACGGTGACATCGACTCGGCGGGCGGCTGGGCGACCGTCGCCCTGGCCGCCGCGACCACAATCGGGCTCGCGGTCATCGCCTACCGTGCGACGGGCGAGCGGGACAGGATCGAGCGCGCCATGGACGACGGGCTGGGCTCAGGATGGCGCGCCGCCATCGACACCGACCTCGCCCAAGGGCTACGGCACCGCCTCCCGCTGGCCCGCATCCTGTTCCTGCCCATCTTCCGGCGCCGCCCGGACGTCCGGCGCGTGGCCAACCTCGCCTACGGCCCCGCGGGCCGCCGCAACCTGCTCGACCTCTACCACCACCGCTCCCGCCCGTCCGGCGCACCCGTGATGATCCACCTGCACGGAGGCGGCTACTCCGGCGGCCACAAGAACAGCCAGTCGCTCCCCCTGCTCTACCACCTCGCAGCCCAGGGCTGGGTATGCATCAGCGCCAACTACCGGCTACGCCCGCAGGCCCAGCACCCCGATCACCTGATCGACCTCAAGAAGATCATCGCCTGGGTACGCGAGCACGCCCACGAGTACGGGGCGGACCCGTCGACCCTGTTCGTCGCGGGCAGCTCGGCCGGCGGGCACATGGCGGCGCTGGCCGCGCTCACCCAGAACAACCCCGCCCTCCAGCCCGGCTTCGAGGACGCCGACACCTCCGTGACCGGCGCCATCTGCCTGAACACCTGGTACCGCGCCTACTTCGGCCAAGGCCCCGAGTCCTCGCCGCTGCACCACATCACCCCGGACGCGCCGCCGTTCTTCCTGGCCCACGGCGACCTGGACCCGCAGGTGCCCGTGGCCGACCCCCGGCACTTCACCGACC
The DNA here is from genome assembly GCF_044465905.1 of Nonomuraea sp. NPDC049480. Lineage (NCBI taxonomy): Bacteria > Bacillati > Actinomycetota > Actinomycetes > Streptosporangiales > Streptosporangiaceae > Nonomuraea > Nonomuraea sp. NPDC049480. Next base: position 13,597 of record NZ_JBITMD010000040.1, on the reverse strand, counting down.
GCCTACGCCAGACCTCGGCCAACCCCGTCGTCTATGCCGAGCTGCGCGGCGGCAACCACGCCTTCGACCTGTACCACTCGGTCCGCTTCGAGGCACTCGTCGACGCGATCGAGAGCTTCACCGCCTGGGTGAGATCACAGGAAAGAAGAGCCGTAGCCGGTTAGCCGAAAAGTCCGCTTACGGACTTCCACCGGCAACCCGTTATGCGCCTGGTCCCGGCGACCCACCTCAAGCACGGAATCATGTTCGTGATAATTATCTATTATCACGTACATGAGCGATCACGGCGGTGCGGCAACCAGGAGAATCCTTCGCCGGGCAGGTGCGCGACTCCGGCACGTTATCCGGTACATCGCCTCGGCTCCCGGTTCCGGGCGGTGGTTGGCGTGAGTGCTGCGCCGAAGGTCGCCGTCTTGCGTGGCAGGCACGTCACCCTCGCCGCAGCCGCCGACGCCTACCTGGCCACCCCGCGCACGGCCAACCCCAACACCCACCGCGCCTACGCCTCCGCGATTGACCGCACCATCGACTGCCTCGGCCGTGATCGGCCCCTCGCCGAGATCGCCGACGCCGAGATCGGCACCGCGCTCACCGAGTTGTGGGGGGCGAGCGCGCCGGCGACCTGGAACCGCAACCGCGCCGCCATCACCTCCTGGCTGTCCTGGTGCCAGGCCAAGAAGCACTGGGCCGCGCCGTCGGTCCCGGCCGACGCCGAACGCCGCAAGGAAAGCGCCGACGAGACCCGCGCGGTCGCCAAGACCACCATCCACCGGCTGCTGTCCCGCCGTGACATCCCGCTGCGCGAGAAGACCCTGTGGCGGATGCTCTACGAGACCGCCGCCCGCGCCGCGGAGGTCCTGGCGCTCAACGTCGAGGACTTGGATCTGGAGCATCGGCGAGCGCCCGTCCGGTCCAAGGGCGGCGCGATCGAGTGGGTGTACTGGGACAGCGGCACCGCCCACCTGCTGCCCCGGCTACTCCGCCTCCCGGACGGCAGCCCTCGCACGCACGGGCCGCTGTTCCTGTGCGAACGCCGCCCGGTCCCCGCCCGCCGCCCGGCGGCCGCCGACATGTGCCCGCACACCGGCCGCGCCCGCCTCGGCTACGACCGCGCCCGCGTCCTGCTGGACACCTACGCCGGGCTCGACCTGCACCAGCTGCGCCACAGCGCCGCCACCCACCTCGGCGACGCCGAAGTCCCGCTGCAGCTCATCATGGGCAAGACCCGGCACAAGAACCCCCGCACCGCCATGCGCTACGTCAAACCCGGAGCCGAAGCCATCGCCAAGGTCACCGAAGTCCTGGCACCCCGCCGCCGGACCCACTGATCAACCGAGTGGCGGCTGGCCGGAGCTATAGGAGTTCCGGGCCGGCTCGCTGTGATAGAGGTGACGTCTGGGCTGAGCAGCGGCGGACATTCACTGGTCGACCCGGAGTTGCACTGCCCTGGCATGGAGTGTTACCGTCACCGGCGTCCGGTTGATCATCTCCCGGACTGTCTGCGTCCTAGCGATCCATCGGGAGCCTCGAGAACAAACGAACACCATGAAGGACCTTGATCGATAATCCCGCAACCGGGTGGATCAGGGTTGAGAGGGCCGAGTAGGCCGGTTCGCGTCAGGTTCACACCTGACCAATCCCATCTCCATCGCCCATTCGGGGCCGATGTTCTTCTTCTGTTCGTTCGCAGGCTCCGCTGGAGCTTGCTTCCCTGATCGCAAGGATCTTCGTGACTTCCCGTTCTTCTGTACCTGCTGTGCCCGCGTCGGCTGGTGCCACCACAGTCGTGGTCCTCTTGATGGCAGCGGTCTTCCTGTCCCTGCTCGACTCGCAGATCGTCGCCACCGCGCTGCCCCGCATCGTCGGCGACCTTGGCGGCTTGGACCAGTTCGCCTGGGTCACCACCGGTTACCTCATCGCCGGCAGCGCCGCCGTTCCCGTCTACGGCAAGCTCGGTGACCTGTACGGCCGCAAGCGCATCTTCCTCATCTCGATCCTGGTCTTCTTGGCCGGCTCGGCTGCTTGCGGCCTGGCCCAGGCCATGACGCAACTGATCGCTTTCCGCGTCATCCAGGGCATCGGCAGCGGCGGCCTGTTCATCTCGGTCCTGTCCATCCTCGGCGAGATGTTCACTCCCCAGCAGGGCGCCCGCTATTACGGCTGGTTCTCTCTGACCTTCGGCGCCGCGTCCCTGACCGGCCCCACCATCGGCGGCCTGCTCACCGACATGGCCGGCTGGCGCTCGATCTTCCTGGTTAACCTGCCCCTTGGCGCACTCGTCGTGGCCGTCATCTCGATCCGGCTGTACCTGCCCGCCCAGCGCAAACATGCCCGCGTCGACTACCTGGGCGTCATCCTCCTGGCCGCCGCGATCGTTGCGGTGAACCTGCTCACCACCTGGGCCGGCACCGCTTATGCCTGGACCTCCCCGGTTACCCTCGGCCTGGCCGCCGCCTGCGTGCTGTTGCCGGTGCTGTTCGTGCTCGCCCAGTGTCGTGCAGCAGACCCGGTCATCCCCTTGCGTCTGTTCCGCGATCGCACGTTTTCCATCGTCGTGGCGGTCGGCTTCATCGCCGGGTTCCTCGGCCTGGGCATAGTCAACTACCTGGTGCTCTGGCTGCAGGCCGTCCTGTCCCTCAGCATCCAGGCCTCCGGTTACCTGCTCACCGTGATGATGCTCGGCGTCGTGCTCACCTCCTACGCCTCCACCAAGCTGATCGCCCGTACCGGCTCCTACCGCCGCCATCCCATCGCGAGCATGGTCCTGTTCGCGCTGACCGGGCTGCTGTGCGCGGTCATCGACGCTGGCCCGGTGCTCGCGACTTTGTTCCTGCTGCTGTACGGCATCGCCGGCGGGCTCAACTCCCAGGCCCTGAGCCTGGCCGCCCGCAATGCCGCCGGCCGTGATGACATCGGCGCGGTCCAGGGCACGGCCACCATGTCCCGGCAGATGGGCACCGCGCTGGGCACCTCCTTCTTCGCCGCGCTCGTGACCGGCAAGCTTCCGGCCCAGGCTGGTCCGGCCGCCTACGCCGACGCGCTGCACCTGGTCTTCCTCGCCGTCATCCCGATCGCGCTGATTGGGCTGGCCCTGTCCCTGTTCCTCCCTGACGTCAAGCTCTCCCGTTCCTGAACCCCGAGAAAGGACCTCTCATGTTCCTCATCACCGGTGCCACCGGCACTGTCGGCTCCGAACTCCTCGCCCTGCTCGCCGACCGAAACGTCCCCGTCCGGGCCATGACCCGTACTCCCGCCAAGGCCAAGTTTCCCGCCGGGGTCGAGGTCGCCGCCGGTGACTTCGACCGGCCGGACAGTCTCGCCGCCGCCCTCGACGGCGTCGACAAGGTCTTCGTCCTGCCGCCCGGCTACGGCCCCGACGGCCCCGTCCAGGAACGCAACCTGGTCGCCGCGGCGGCCCGGGCCGGGGTCTCCCATCTGGTCAAGCTGTCCACCAGCGGCGTCACCTTCGACGCCACCGACCCCATCAGCACCGGCCACAGGCTCGGCGAACAGGTCATCAAGGATTCCGGCCTGGCGTGGACGATGCTGCGACCCGGCACTTTCATGGTCTACCTGTACGGCTACGCCCCGACCATCGTCGCCGAGCAGAGCATGTACGTCACCGAGGGCGACCCCGTCTCCGCGATGATCCATCCCCGCGACATCGCCGCCGTCGCCGCGCACGTCCTCACTACGCCCGGCCACGACAGCCAGGCCTACACCCTCACCGGCGGCCAAGCCCTCTCGCCCCGAGACCAGGCCGATATCATCGGCCAGATCCTCGGCCAGCCGATCAAGCTCATCGAACGCACTCCAGCCGAAACCCAGGCGGAATTCGACCGCCCCGGCTGGTCGGGACCTCGTCTGGAAGCGCTGCTAGAGCTCAAGCACCAATCCACCGCCTGGGACTGGAAGATCTTCGACACCGTCGAGAGGCTCACCGGCAACCCACCGCTGCCCCTCCACGACTGGGTCCGCGAGAACATCCACATCTTCCGGTGACGGAATCGCCCCGACGCAGGCCGTGCTGCCAGCGATCCTGCCTCGACCTCGGATCGGGCACTACACCCGACAACCCCCTCCTCCGCGCCCTTCCGAGCGCCAGAACGTCCCGGCCATGATCGCCTGCTCTCCCGGTCCGGCAGGCTCACGGGTTGAGCAGGAAGGGCAGACCGGCATCGTGGACCCTGGTCGGGCGTAGGGGCCGCCACCCCTCAGGTCCTCGTTCCACCGATCGGCCAGCAGCGACCCGGCGTGCGGGTAGCGGGCGTTCGTCACGCCGGGGGCGTCGACCCGCAGCATGGTGATCTTCCCCAGGTCACGGATGCGCGGGGTGAGAGCCTTGCTGACCAGGTCGAACAGCCCGAAGTTGACCAGGGTCGCGCCGTGGGTGTCGGTGGCGTGCTCGGTGATCGGCAGGTCGGTGGCGTTGCCGAGCAGCTCGTCCAGCGTGTAGTGGCCCTCGCGGGCGGTCGGGACGATCTGCTTGGTGCCAAAGGTCGACCACTGATCGGACACATGGGTGTAGGTCGACAGAACCCGGCCACCGTGGATGACCATGTCACGGCTGGTGAGGGACGGCCTCCCGCAGCGTCTCCTCCCGCACGTACCACTCCTGCGTCCACGCCAGAGTGTCGTAGGAGACCCCACACGCCTCGCTCATCCTGGTGAGCCCCAGGTTGGTGGCCCCGGCGATCAGCACCGCGAGGGTGTTGCGCTTGAGCTCCACCGACTGGGTCGACTTCCGCCCGCCGGCATGGGTGAAGCACGCCAGGAAGTTCGTGCGCGCGTCCAGCTCGATCAGCAGGGAGGCGATCGGCACGAACGGCAGCATGCTCGACAACTCATCCCGCAGCGCCCGAGCCTCGGCAGGGGCGTCCTCGGCGGGCAGCGGCGGAATGACCAGCCGCCCGGCCTCATCCAGCCGGACCGCACCGACGTCGCCCGGCGCACTGCTCGCGAGGGTCTCCTCCAAATCCTCCAGCGCCTGGTGCAGCTCGTCCTTGACCTGCTCGATCGCCTCGACCGCGCCAGGGGGTTTGCGGACCAGGTGGCAGAACTCCGCCCGCCGGCCCTCCCACTGCTCCGGCGTGAACAGGTAGGTGCCGGGGTCGGCGTAGCGGCGCGAGCCGGGCACGAACACATCCCCCGACCGCAGGCCGTCGCGTAACGCGAGGTTGGTGCAGATCTCCCAGTAGTGCCGAAAGGCCGTGTCGTCACCGCTCCTGCGGGCCTTGGTCAGGTAGTCGGCGTACCGAGCCGGGACGAACGACGTCGGCGCCCCGGCCACGACCTTCCGGCCACCGACCCGGTTCAGCTCCTTCAGAATCTCCACGGCCTCCATCAGGTCCGCGGTGCCCGGCCCACCATGGAAACCGACCGCCTCCAGCACCTGCGGGGTGAACCTGCGCAGGTAGGTGTGGGATGCCTCCAGCGCCGCCAGACGGCCGTGGTCCCTGGGCAGCGGCTTCCAGCTCACCGCGGCGACCTCGCGCAGCTTGTCCATCCCGATCCGCTCTCGCAGCAGCCCGCCCACCTGCTCGTCTGGGACACCCGGGTCGATGAGCACCGGCAGGATCACATCCATCAGCAGCTGGCGGGCCTCGCCCTTCTTGGCCCTCTCCGCCAGGGCCGCGTCGGTCTTGGCCTTGGCGTGGGACTCGCGTGCCGACACCGCCTGGTCGGACAACGCCACGACCTCGTCCAGCTGATCGACCGCCGACTGGGCGACCAGCGCCAGCAGGATCGGGTAGCGGCGCTCCCCGCGCCGCTGAAGCCCCTGCACCGTCGAGCGCCGCCCCAACGTCGCCAAGAACCGGCGCCGCTCGGTCGGCAGCATCGACAGATCCAGATGGTGGGCGTCCATCCCGCGCAGATACCGCAGCTTGGCGATTGCGTCCTTCACCGCCGCGGGCGTCGCCTCCACCGCCGGCGTCGTCAACCACGCCAGCCGAGTCATCCCCAACTCCTTATCGAACGCCAGCAGCCGGTCTAAATCCGCCCGCATCGGCTCGGTCAGCAGATGATCGACCTTCTCCGACGTCAACGCACCCGCCGCTTTACGCGCCGACCCGACCATCTTCATCAGCACGACCACACCGGGCCGCACCACCTTCGAGCTGATCAGATGCTCGGCCGCCTGGTGGAACAGCAGCGACGGCGTGTCATGCTCCATCGCCCGGTCAAGAAGGAACTGCTCCAGTTCCTTCAGCGTCTCGTCCCTGGTCGGAACCGGCTTCCAGCCCAGGTACTTCAGCACCAGCTTCAGATGATCGCTACGGGTCTGAGCCCGCCGCCCGTACTGCTGCAGGGCCCCGGGAAACACCGCCAGCTGGTTCGCCAGCCGCTGTACCGCCGCCTGCGGCACCGACCAGATGTCATCCGGTACGAACCCCAACCATGGCAATGTGCACAGCTGAACGGCCAACCCCAGGCGGGCTCCAGAACTTCGGCCCCCGCTTCGACTCAAGTTGTCGATGAATCCCAGGTCCTTCTGGGTCAACGTGAAGAACCTCAACTCCTCCCTGCCGATGTCCGGATACGACCGAAGCCGCTCCATCTGCTCGTCGGAGAAGAACTGGACCGCCAAGCCCCACCAACCTCCACGACCGCACCGAAACCAGTACGAACCGTAGTGGCAAAGATCGCCAGCCGCTGCCTCAATCCAAATAACAGCAGGTCAGGCGCGGGTTCGTTGGATTCTGCTCCATTGCTACTGGGACCCCAACTGTCGAGAACCGGATACCCGGGCGCTTGCCGCTTAGAAACCGATCGGTGTACCGTGGTGGAAACCGATCGGTTTCAGAGTCTCATGACCCACGGGCATCGGCGCAGCGTCAGTCGGTCGGTGCCGTTGATCGCCAAGCCGATGCAGAGATCAGTCCCGAACGCGCCGCGCCCGGCGCGTGCTGATCGCGTGCGTACTCAACCTCGGAGTCAAAACCATGTCTGCTCATGCCACCTCCACCATCTTCGTCATCGGCGGCACGGGGGCTCAAGGAATACCCATCGTTCGCGCCCTCGTCGCCGACAAGAAGTACTCCGTCCGGGTCCTCACCCGGGATGCCACCTCCCCCCGGGCCCAGGCTCTCCTCGCGCTCGGCAACGTCTCCATCCTCGAAGGGTCATTCGCCGACGAGGACGTGCTGCGGGAAGGATTTCGCGGCTGTGACGGGGCGTTCATCAACATCGACGGGTTCAACACCGGCGAGAAGACCGAGACCTACTGGGCCATCCGCAGTTATGAGATAGCGATCGAAGAAGGAATCAAGTTCTTCATCTATGGAAACCTCGACTACGCCCTGAAGAAATCAGGCTACGACTCCAGGTTCCGCACCGGCCACTACGACGGCAAGGGCCGCATGGCCGAATGGGTGCTGTTCCAGAACGAAAAGAACAGGGACCGCATGGGAGCAGCGGTCTTCACGTCAGGTCCCTACATCGAGATGGTCATCTCACCGCTCACGCCCATGACGCCCACCATCGAGGACGGTGTCGTCACGTGGCGAGTTCCGCTCGGCGAGGGAGCCGTTCCGCATGTGGCTCTCGAAGACTGCGGATTCTATGTCCGCTGGCTCTTCGACCATCCGGAACGGGCCAATGGCATGGACCTCGAAGTGGCCATCGAGCACATGACTTACACCGATATGGCTGCAGCATTCGAGAAGGTCACCGGGCATCCGGCACAGTACATCGACATCGATCTGGACACATATTGGAACAGTCCGGACCTGAAGGGCATTGCTGATCACCCTGCCGGATACAACGCTGATCCCAACGACAAGAGCACCATGAGCTTCCGCGACAATTTCACGGGCTTCTGGAATGTGTGGAAGCACGGAATCATCACCAGGGACTACGCTCTGCTCGACGAAATTCACCCCGACAGGATCAGAAGCGCTGAGGAGTGGTTCCGTCGCGAAGACCAGTCGGGAAGGGAGCTCGGCAAGGGAAGTCTCTGGGAGAGAGTCCAGCCGGAGAACTGGAGCATAGACTCCGCGGTCCTCAAGAGCAGCGCGGATTTCAGGACGGGCAAGTTGTAGGCGGGCACGATCAGCGCCGCCCATGGCCCGGCCAACACGGTCAGGAACGGGCGATCAGGCATTCCGGCAGAGGGTGCTCCAGATCACTCATGCGCCCCCCATTAGTTCATTTGAAGTAACTGGTTCCGTTGGGGAACCGTAACTGGGTCTGCCCGCACCACACACCATGGAGGACCTCATTGCCCGCGATCAGTACGGCCAACACCGCAAGCGAGATGGTGCGCTCGGCCACGACCACCGCGTTGCGGGTCGCCGCGCGCAACCTTGAGCTCTACGACACCGGCAATGTCCCCGGGGCGGACGAGGTGTTCGCCCCAGATCTGATCGACCACAACCCTGCTGCCGACGCCACCTCGGGCATCGACGGCATGCGAGTGCTGATCGCCGCGGTCCGCGACGGATTCACCGACCCGCAGCACCGGATCCTTTTCCACCAGGAGCTTGCCGGCGGCTGGGTGGTCCTCCACTGGCAGATGACCGGGACCCACACCGGAGACGCCTTCGGGTTCGCCGCCAGCGGCAACCCGGTCGATATCAACGGCACCGACATCGTCCGCGTTGTCGACGGCAAGATCACCGAGATCTACCACGTCGAAGAACTACTCAAGCTCACCCAACAGATCAGCATCGGCGCGCAGTCGGCGTGAAGATCGAGATCTGCTCGGACAACGCCCGCCCCTGGCGGCGCGAACCGTGGTGATCCAGTCGGTGAGCTTGTAGTCGTTGCCCTCTGCTGCGGTCAGTCGCTGAGCGAACTCGCCGCTGAGGCGAGCGAGTTCGCGCGCCTCCGGGCAGGCTCACAGTTTCATTAGGGATCCTCAAGTTCCGTGGTGGTGGTTGATGGTGGCGGCGCTTGTTCGGCTCGCAACGAGGGAGAGGTGTCCAGGGGGTCGGTGAGGCTGGCAGGCGCTCGGGTGTATCGCTCAGGTGTTCTACCCGATAGGGCCAAAGGCTGGTAGCCTAACGGTCACTCAGGGTGAAAATCGGGGGTGGTGGGATGCCGGTGGGGGTGCGGGCGTGCCGGTCGGCTGTCGATCCGGCGCCGCGCGCGGCAGCCAAGGACGGGAGCGGGCGGTGAGCCGGAGGCTGCCGCCGGCCGCGGGTCAGAGCGCCCGTACGGCGTGTGCCCGCGCGCTGCTGCGCGGTGGGGTGGCGGAGAAGAGCGGCGAGCTGGTGTCTGCGGCGGTGCTGGCCGAGCGGGTCGGCTGGTGCGCGGACCTGGTCTCGGCCATGACGGCAGGGGTGCTGGCCGGGCATTGGGCCACCTGCGATGTCGCTCTGCTGGCCGGTGGGGTGGATGCGGGTGGGCGCAGGCTGCCATCGCAGGCGTGGATGGCGTTGCGCAGGCTGGGCTGGACGGCCACTGCGCCGGCGGGCGTCACGGTCAACGACCGGATCGCGCGGATGGCGCAGGAGCAGGCCGGGCGGCTGCTGCGCTCGGCACACTGGCGGGCCGAACTCACCGCCGGGGTGCTGGCCACCTGGCCCGCCGATCCACTCAAGCGCACGGCCGGGGAGTGGGATGCGGTGCGTGCTGCCATCCCCGGCGGGCGGGAGTTGCCCGCCAGTGTCATCAAGGCGCGTACCCGGCAGGTCGCCGCGTTCGTGCGGGCTCAGGGACGGTTGCCCGCCGATGTGTTCGAGCTGGAAGGCGTGCCCCGGGCGGCGCGGATGCTGGTGCTGGCCGCCTGTGACCGCCAGCAGGCCACCCTGTGGCGCAGCGAGAGCGATCCGGGGCGGGCGCTGTTGCGGCTGCAGGTGCCCACCCGCCCCGATCCGCGCTGCTACGCCGACTGGACCTGGGTGGCCTGCCCCATCACGCTGCCCCCGACGGTGCCGGCCGATGCGGTGCTGCACCTGCCCACCCTGCGCCCGCGGGACGGGAGCGTGCGCGCCGATATCGCCTACACCCATCTCGTCCCGGCGGCCCGGCGCGCCGGCCACACCATCGCGCTCGGCGTGGACTGGGGCCTGAGTACGCTCCTGACGGCCGGCGCCGCCCGCCTGCACCAAGGCGGGCGGATCACCGCCCTCGGCGCCGGCGCCCGCTTCCGCGCCGCCGGCGTGCTGGCCAAACAACACCGGCTCCGCAGACTGGGCGAGCATCTGCACGCCAAGACCGGCCACTACCAGCGCCTGCTCGACGGGTGTGCACCCCATCCGGCCCTGGGGGGCAAGCAGGCGCGGCTGGCCGAAGAATCCCGCCGCCTGTCGGCACGCCGGAGGCACCTCAACGACGCGCTGGCGTGGGCGGCCGCCCGCTGGGTGGTCGATCAGGCCATCGCCGCCAAAGTGACGGTCGTCTATTTGGAAGATTTGCGCTCGCTGGAAGCCGCCGGGATGGGCCGCAGTCTGAAAACCCGCCTGTCGCAGCAGGTCCGCGGTCAGATCGCCGGCCACATCCGGCACCTGGCCGCCGAGAGCGGTATCGCGGTGGTGAGCGTCCCGGCGCGCAACACCTCCAAGCATTGCCCGCACTGCCTGAGCGTGCTGCGGCACCGCAAGGCGCCGGACAGGCCCACGGTCGCGGGCTGGAAGTGGGCTTTGTGCCCGGGGTGTGGCTGGCAGGGTGATCGTGATCAGGGCGCCTGGCGCCGGATCGCCGCCCGCGGCCTGACCCACCAGGCCACGACCGTCACCGACCGGGCCAGCGGCGCCATGGCGATCGGCTCTGTCGTGGACCAGCTTGAAGCCCGGGCGGTCATCACCCCGCCCACCCCGAAGACCCGCCGGACGGATCGGTCGAAGACCGGACCCACCCGGCGCCGCACTCCACGCCCCGCGCCCAGGCGACGCAGGGCACCCTCCCCCACCCGGCCCACACGCCGGGCGGGCCAGCGTCCGGAGGGACACGCTCACACGGGCCGGACCGGGCTGCCCCGCGCAGCCCACCGGCACCAGGGCGTGACGACGATCAGCACACCCACCAAACGGCACCGGCCACGCGGAGCAGCGTTAGGCGCGGGTTTCCACCTGCACGCTCACGCCACCCCGCCACGGTGGGCACCACCCACGCCAGACGCTACGCCTGACATAGGGTCGCTAAGCTGATCAGAGACGCTTCGGTGAGTTCCCGCAGGAGCGCGGTGCCCTTATCGCGTAGGTTCTCGGGGCGGGTGAGCGGGAGGCGGGCGAACACTGCGGGGCGGTGACCGGCTTGTCGCCCTCGGCGTGGTCCTCGGCGATGTAGCGGTAGAGCAGGTTGAGACTCCCCGTGTGACCCAACTCCGCGATTTCCCAGAAGAGTTGACGGACGAAGATGGCCGGGTCTTCCGCGCGGCGGGTGCGCAGGTGGTGGCCGTAGGGGTCGACGAGCGTGAGCTTGTGACGGGGCGCGCGACCGTCGCTGGTGGGCTCCGTCACGCGGGCGTACGGTTTGACGGTCTCCAGGGCGCCATCGAGGCGGCGGGCGCATTCGAGCAGGCCCACACCTTGGCCGATCAGATTGTGGACCCGCTGCCAGCGTTCGCGAGTGGTCGTCCGCGCGGCCGACCACGGCCAACGCTCCTGGGTACGGCCGGCAGTAGCCGCCGCACCCTCATCGCGGGGAACGCCGCTTGCACGAACCGTGCGGGAGAACCTTGCGGATACAGGGACGTCAGCCTGGTGAATCCCGCCGCGACGACGCTCGTGTTCTGCTCACTTCGACCGGCTACGTCTCACGACAGGAACGTCAACAACGGCGGCTACGTCGTCTCGCGCTGGATGAGGGCGAGGATGTCGCCCGCGGAGGGTCGGCTCGGCGCTGCCGTGGCCGGAGCGCCGACCGTCGAGAGGATGCCGGTGGTGAGATTGCCGGCCGCTGCGGTGAGGTCCATCCCGATGGTGGTCAAAGCCGGTACGGCGAGCGAAGTTACGGGGAGGACGATGCGAGAGGGCCGGGCAGGGTCGTGGAAGACCTGCTGGCGGGCCACTCGGGCCGTGGTCGCGCTCTTCTCGGGTTCGTCTGTGTTGAGGTTGCGGTCCCAGCGGGGGGAAGTCGCTGGAAGTGTCCTGGAGCCGTATGCGGTGCCCTGCCCGGAAGACGATGCTGGTCGACCACAGGTCCACGGCGCTCTCGGGGCGGTCACGCCACCGCGTTCAACAGGTCGGCCAGCACGTCGGGCCGTTCCAGGGCGATGAAGTGACCGGCCTTCGGCACCTGCGTGAAGTCGGCGGCCGGCAGCAGCTGGTTGTCGGCTTGCCGGTCCGAGGGCCGGGACCAGTCCTTCTCTCCGTAGACGAGGTGGACGGGCGCCTTGACCTCGGGGTAGCGCGAGCGGGCCGCGATAAGGCTGGGCAGGTTCTGGTACACGGCACGGGCGACGGTCGGGTAGCCGGGGCGGCCGCCCACCTGGAGGAGCTCGTCCATATAGTCCTCCCGCAGCGCGCTCTTGTCGCCGAGGCCGCCCTGAAGGATCTTGCGGAGGGCGGCCTTGGGCTCCACCCCCGCGATCACCGGGCCCACTCCCGGCGTCAGGACACCGCTGACCACCACACGGGCCAGGAGACTGGAGCGGGCGATCCCGCTGCGGAAGTCGTAGGTGTTGACCGCGACGACGCGCCGTACCCGCTCCGGCAGATCGGCCGCGGTGGTCAGGGCGAGCACCGCCCCCATGGACTCCCCGACCAGCGTCACGTCATGCAGGTCGAGTTCGGTGAGGAGCCGCTTGACGCCCGCGCGCATGGCCGGCTCGTCGTACGACGCGCCGGGCACGATCTCGGAGTAGCCCATCCCGGGCAGATCGAGGGCGTACACGGTGTACTGATCTGAGATCAGCGGGATGAGGTGGCGGAAGTGCTCGGCCTGGGTGCGCACGGTGTGCAGCAGGACCAGGGGGGCACCGGTGCCCGCCTTGAGGTAGCGCAGCGTTCCCTCACGGCTGTGGCCTCCTGCGCGCGGGGCGATGGTGTGGCTGGTGGTCCCCGGAATGTGGATCGTGGGCTGTGACTCGTGGTCGGGCATATCGCCGTCTCCTCTTGTGTGAACTGCGGATGGGTGATTCGGATACGGTGGGCAGCCTGGGTGGCGCGCAGCCACGACCCTCGCTGTGGTCCGCGGCCTACTTCGCCAGCTGGGCGTACAGCTCGACCAGGGCCTTGCCGATGCCGCGGCTGCCGCCGGTGACGAAGACGTTTGCGCCCTCCAAAGCGGTCATGACTACCTCCACAGAATGGGAAACCGGTCGGTTTCCCATTACCGTAAACCGATCGGTTTCCAGGCGCAAGCTCAAGCGGGAACTGATTCGGGGTTGATGCCAGGAACGGCGGTTGGCGATGAGAATGATCTTGAGCGAAGTGTGACGTCCCGGCCTCGGTGTGTGATCGGGTCAGCTTCGAGTCCCCAGCGTCGTTGCTGATCTGGACCACCGGATCGAACAGATCACGTCCACCATCGACGGCCGACAGGTGCCGGCCGTCTCCTTGGTGGACCATCTCACCGCGGAGGCCGGGCGGGCCCTCATCGCGGAGAACTACGCGGGGGACTGTACGGTCTTCGGTGTAACTCCTGATCAAGGAGAACGCACCTGATGAGTACTGTGATCCAGGCATCGACGGAGATCGACCTGGAGGAC
>NZ_JBITMD010000039.1:0-89092 GCF_044465905.1 Nonomuraea sp. NPDC049480 | reverse complement strand
ACCGGCGCCAAGCACACACGACGTCACAGACGGTCACCGATCCCCATTTTCACGCCGGAACCGGCGCCCCACACGGGTTTCCCCGACTCAGTCGAAGTCGAAAATGGAGTGACGGTCGTAGAAGTGCAGGATGTACCGGCAGCGCTGGCAGATCATCAGCGTCATCCGATGCGACGTGATACCCCACCTGCTGTCGAGCCGGCCCTGTTCCTGCTGGAACTCGGTGCCGTGGCAGAGGGGACAGACCAACTGCGGCGTCGTCATACCAGGAGAACGCGCGACCGGCTCACCCGAGTTCCGGAGTCACTCCACGGTGCGCAGGATCTGCTCGATCGACGCCGTACGGGCGCGCAGCTCGGCCATGTCGGCGGCCACGCGCTGCTGGGCGTCCAGGGTGTTCTCGGCGAGCTGCTCGAACCGGCGTACGAGCTGACGCAGATCCTCGGCCTGGTCGGCCTGGAGCTTCACCTTCCGCGCGTCGAACGTACCCACGACGAAGAGGGCGATCAGGAAGGTGACCAGAACCAGCACGCCGAGGTAGAAGATCGCCTCGGGCCAGGACATTGCCCCGTCCATCATCAGGAGTGCTCCTCGGCTCAAGGACCCTTCTCCGGGTCCGGCGTGGTCAACGTCTTCGCCGCCTCGGCCAGTGCCGACGCGGTCAGGTGCAGGCTGAAGTCGGTGACTTCGTAGTACTTCATGGCCTTGCCGTCCTCCGACAGCTCCAGATTGCCGACGATCAGTCCGGCGGCCTCGAGCCGGCGCAGGTGCATGTGGAGGAGGGGGCGGCTCACACCGATCTCGCGGGCCAGATGGCTCACATAGTCACGGCCGTCGGCCAGCCTCGCGACGATGCGCAGCCGCAGCGGGTTGGCCAGCGCCGCCAGCATTTCGACCAGGTCGTCGCCGGTGGGCACGGCCGTAGTCATAAGGTCCCATCAGGTGTAAGTATTTCTTTACATATGGAACGGTAGCAGCCGCCCTACCGGACGGCAACAGCTCCCTTGCCCTCGGGCTCCCGCGCCGGCCGGCTGTCTCCTGTGGCCCCGGCGCCCAGGGTCAGTCCCAGTGCCAGGCAGATCAGCGGGATCGCCGGAATCACGTATCGCACGTCGTAGGCGGCCAGGAAGGGCGGCGCCGCGACGAGTGCGAGCGCCGCCAGCGCCGGCAGCAGGGCATCCCACCGCCGCCGCGCCAGGGCCAGCGCCAGCGCCGCCGCCAGGCCCAGCATCAGCAGCGGGAACGGCGCGTACCCGAACCGCTGGTAGGCCCGCAGCCAGCCGGCGAACGGCTCGACGACACGCGTGGCGGCCGGCCCCGCCTCGTAGGACTCCGCGACCCCCCGCACCGACTCGCTGATCGGCCGCTCGGCCGCCGGGAGCTTGTACGGCGTCTTCTCGTCCACGGCCGTGCGCTCCCAGCGCAGCAGCTGCTTGAGGTCGGTCCCGACCGCGCCCAGGTAGCCGCCGGGCTGGGCGAGGATGGCCGCCCTGGCGAACTCCCCGGCCAGCTGGTTGCGGTTGGCCGTCCCCGGCACCTTGAGCAGCGGCGAGAAGCTCTCCCACAACCAGTGCGGCGGATAGGGCCGCTGCTCGACGGGCATCCGCGGGCAGAGCACCGCCAACCGCTCCGGCGGCTTGATCACGTCGCAGTCGGCGAAGCTCATGGTCCTCGACCACAGGAAGTTCCCGTCCGCCTCGGTGAGCGCGAACTTGCCCTTCTCCACCTTGGTCCAGATCGCGTACGCGCCCAGCGGGATCGCCCCGGCCACCACCAGCGCCAGCAGAGGGCGCCAGCCGTAGCGCCTGACCAGCACGTACGCGGCCGTGAGCAGCAGCAGCGGCAGGCCGATCGTCCGCGTGATGCCGGCCAGCCCGAGCAGCGTCCCGCCGACGGCGGCCGTGGTGGGCGTGACGCGCCACACGATCAGTGCGACGGCGGCCGTGACCAGCACGATGAAGATCGCGTCCGCCATGATCATGTGCTCGAGGAGGATCAGGAACTCGTCGTACAGCAGGGGCGTCACCAGCAGCGTGGCGCCCCAGCCGGGCAGGCCGCGCCGCCTGAGCAGGGCGTACACCCCGACCGCGAGCGCCAGCCCCAGCAGGTGCTGCATGACCGTCACGAGCGTGAGGCTGTGCACGGGACGCAGCAGCGCCAGGAGCAGGGAGTAGCCGGACGGCCTGGTCGTGCCCGGCGTCAGCTCCTCGCGCAGGAACGCGAACGAGTCGCCGTAGAAGAGCAGCGCGGGCGGGAACCCGAGCACGGCGAGCACGCGCAGCCCGATGGCGGGCAGCATGGCGATGACCAGCGCGCGGTGAGCCAAGACGGTTCTGCTTCCTCGTGTGCGGGATTCTCACCTTAGCCGCGGCCGGCGATGCTTCACCGCCCGATCGTGTGGGAGCGGGCGACAGGGTCCGCCCCAAGCCCTGTTCACGCCTGCACGGGGGGTTGTCGGTCGCCGCTACCGAATGACATTCTGGAATTGCTTCGGTAATCCACCGCACAGGGGGAGACCGCATGAAAGCCGCCCGCCGGCCCGCCCTCGACAAAGAGGCCCTGCGCAGGAAGTACCGCGAGGAGCGCGACAAGCGGCTCCGTCCGGACGGCAACGACCAGTACGTGCGTCTCACCGGCCGCTTCGCGCGCTACCTCGAGGACCCGTACACGCCGAGGACAGAGCGTGAGCCGAAGACCGACCACGTGACGGTCGCGTTCGTCGGCGGCGGGTTCGCCGGCCTCGTCACCGGCGCGCGGCTGAAGGAGGCCGGCGTCGAAGACGTGCGGATCATCGACAAGGCCGGCGACTTCGGCGGCACGTGGTACTGGAACCGCTACCCGGGAGCGCAGTGCGACACGGCGTCGTTCGTGTACATGCCGCTGCTGGAGGAGACCGGCCACATGCCCACCGAGAAGTACGCGCACGCGCCCGAGATCCTCGAGCACTGCCGCCGCATCGGCAAGCACTACGGCCTGTACGACAACGCGCTGTTCCACACCGAGGTCGTGGGCCTCGAATGGATCGGCGGCCGCTGGCTGGTCCGCACGGACCGGGGCGACGCCTTCACCGCCCAGTTCGTCGCCATGGGCATCGGCCCCCTCCACGTGCCCAAACTCCCGGGAATCCCCGGCATCGACACCTTCAGCGGACATGCGTTCCACACCAGCCGCTGGGACTACGCCTACACCGGCGGCGACCCTTCCGGCGCGCCCCTGGACCGGCTGGCGGACAAGCGGGTGGCCGTCATCGGCACCGGCGCGACGGCCGTGCAGTGCGTCCCCCACCTGGCGCGGGCCTGCAAGGAGCTGTACGTGTTCCAGCGCACCCCCTCCTCCGTGGACGTGCGCGACAACCGGCCGACCGACCCCGAGTGGTTCGCCGAGATGGCCACGCCCGGCTGGCAGCAGCGCTGGCTGGAGAACTTCACCGCCATCCAGACAGGCGGCCTGGCGGTGGCGGAGGACCTGGTGATGGACGGCTGGACCGACCTGGCCCGCAGGGTCCGCGCCAGGGTCGCCGAGCTCGACGAGCTCACCCCGGACAAGATCCTGGCCGCCTTCGAGGACTCCGACTTCGAGAAGATGGAGGAGATCCGCGCCCGCGTGGACGCCGTCGTCGCGGACCGGGAGACCGCCCAGCGGCTCAAGGCGTGGTATCGCCAGCTCTGCAAGCGCCCGTGCTTCCACGACGAATACCTGCAGGCCTTCAACCTCCCGGGCACCCACCTGGTGGACACCGACGGCAAGGGCGTCGAGCGGATCACCGAGACCGGGGTCGTGGCGGCCGGCAAGGAGTACGAGGTCGACTGCGTCGTCTACGCCTCCGGTTTCGAGGTCGGCACCGACTACACCCGCCGGGCCGGCTACGACCTGGTGGGACGCGGCGGGATCCGGCTGTCGGAGCACTGGGCGGACGGCATGCGCACGATGCACGGCATCCACGTGCACGGCTTCCCCAACGCCTTCCTCGTCCAGCACACCCAGGGCGCGAACCTCATCTCCAACATTCCGCACAACTTCACCGAGGCCGGCCGGACGATCGCCGCGATCGTCGAGCACGCCCTGGACAACGGTCACACGGAGGTGGAGGTCACCGAGGAGGGCGAGGACGCGTGGGTCGAGCTGCTCCTGTCGGGCCCCGGCATGTTGCTGGGCTCGCCGGACTGCACGCCCGGCTACTACAACAACGAGGGTCAGGACCTCGGTCCGCGCGGACGGCTCAACGGGGGATATCCAGGGGGCGCGATGGCGTATTTCGCCTACATCGACCAGTGGCGGTCCTCGAAGGTGTTCGAGGGGCTGGAGTTCCGCTCCTGACCGGCACTGCTCCGCGCTTACTGACCGAGTCGTTCGATGAGCGTGGCGGCAGGGTGCGCATTTCGTGCGCGCCACGTTCGCGCGGGGTAAAACAGCGATGTGACCGACAAAAGCCGCAAGCCCCTGCCCCAAGGCGATGGCCTTTATCTGCGGTTCCAGGTCCGTTATTGCGGACGCCTGGGCGTTCCGGTGGGCATCTTCGCCGCCTGTCACCACCTCCGCCGGGACGGTCGCCTGACCACGGAAGACGATGAATTGTTCAGGGAGGTCGACAGCTGGTTCATCGCCCGTTTGCCGTATCCGCCTTTCTACGCCGACGGAAACACCATTCGCGCCGTTTCCTGGTTCAAACCCGCGGCGGCCGGGCTCATCGCCGCGCTGGCGCCGCTGGAGGACCTGCTGCGCCGTTACGGCGTCCCCTGTGACGCCGTACGCTCGCCCGACCCCGGCACCATCGTCTACGAGGACGATTTCCAGATAGGCGTCCTCCCTTACGTCAGAAATCCGCCGGCGCGCGCCACGACCCCCATGGGCCAAAGGTAAACCCAGCACTACTGACCACCCGTTCCCCTGGCGGTTACGGTCGCAGAGTGTTCAACAGGACCGCGCTGGAGGCGCTCACCCGGCGGCCGTTGCCGTTCCTCGGATCCGCCTGGCCCTGGCGGTGCGCGGCGTACCTGGGGGCCAGCGTCGTCCCCGGGGCGGCCGCCGGGCTCGTCGCCGCGGCCGTGCTGGCGGTGCCGGAGGCGTTCCGCGTGGTCACGGGTCCGGCGGCACTGATGCTGGTCCTGTGGCCCGTCGCCCGGTTCGAGCGGTGGCGGCTGCGCCTGGTCGACGGCGTACCCCTGCCCGAAGTGCCGGACCGGCGCAGGCGGGAGGCAGGGCTGGCGCTCATGACGCTGCTCGCCCTGTGGTGGATCGACCTGATCATGATGTTGTTCACCGTCGCCGGTCCTGTGGTGCTCGTCCTGTCTCCCGTCGTCCAGCCGGCGGTGGCGCCGGGGGTCGCCGTCATGGCGTCCGTGGCGGGCGTGCTGCTGCTGCCGGTCGCCGCCTACACGGTGGCGGCCTGGGGCGGCGCCAGGGGCGCCATGGCCAGGGCGATCCTCGCGCCCCAGGGATCAGAGCTGAGCGAGGTGCTGCGGTCGCGGGCGCGGCTGGTGGACGCGTTCGAGATGGAGCGGCGCAGGATCGAGCGGGATCTGCACGACGGCGCCCAGCAGCGGCTGGTCGCGCTGTCGATGACGCTCGGCATGGCCAAGCTGGACATGCCCGAGGACACCGACGTGGGCCGGCTGATCGGGCTGGCCCACGACGAGGCCAAGCAGGCGCTGGCCGAGCTGCGCGAGCTGATCCGGGGGGTCCACTCGCCGGTGCTCACCGACCGGGGACTGGCGGCCGCGGTACGTGACCTGTCCGGCCGCTCGCCGGTGCCCGTCGACGTCTGCTTCGAGGTGCCGGGCCGGCTGCCCGCGCCCGTGGAGGTCACCGCGTACTACGTGGTCAGCGAGGCCCTGGCCAACATCGTCAAGCACAGCCGCGCCACCACGGCCTCCGTCACCGGCAGGGTCGAGCGCGGCACCCTGGTCGTGGCGATCCGCGACGACGGCGTCGGCGGCGCCGACGCGGTCAAGGGCACCGGGCTGACCGGCCTGGCGGACCGGCTGTCGGTGGTGGAGGGGCGGCTGTCGCTGTCCAGCCCGATCGGTGGGCCTACGCTGCTCCGAGCGGAGATTCCGTGCTCGTAGAGGAGGTTCAGGGCCGGTGCGCGTAGTGATCGCCGAGGACGCCGTCCTGCTGAGGGAGGGCCTGGCCGGCCTGCTCGAACGCTTCGGCCACACCGTGGTCGCCTCGGTCGGCGACGCGCCGGGACTGCTCGCCGCCGTCGCCGAGCACCGGCCCGAGGCCGTGGTGACGGACGTGCGGATGCCGCCCGGCTTCACCGACGAGGGGCTGCGGGCGGCGCTGGAGCTGCGTGCTCTGCATCCCGAGCTGGCCGTGCTGGTGCTCAGCCAGTACGTCGAGCAGACGTACGCCGCCGAGCTGCTCGACTCCGGTGCCGGAGCGGGCGTCGGCTACCTGCTGAAGGACCGCATCGGCGACGTACGCGAGTTCGTCGACGCTCTCGACCGGGTGGCCGCGGGCGGCACGGTCGTGGACCCGGAGGTGGTGCGGCAGCTCCTGAGACGGCGGCGCGACCCGCTGAGCCGGCTCACGCCGCGCGAGCAGGAGGTGCTGGGCCTGATCGCGGAGGGGCGCTCGAACGCCTCGATCGCCAAGGAGCTGGTCGTCACCGAGGCCGCCGTGGCCAAGCACATCGCGAACATCTTCGCCAAGCTCGACCTCCCGCCGGCCGCCGACGGGCACCGGCGGGTGCTGGCCGTGCTGGCATACCTCCGCCAGGAGTGATCAGGTGATGCAGAGCTCGTTGCCCTCCGGGTCGGCGATGGTGATCCACCAGTTGGGCCCCTGGCGGCCGCGGTGCAGCACCTTCGCGCCCTTGGCGGACAGCGCCTCGACCACGGACTCGATGTTGTCGGCGCCCACCCGGACGTCCAGGTGCACCCGGTTCTTGACCGTCTTGGACTCGGGCACCTGCTGGAACAGCACCCGCGGCGCGCGTTCGAGGCCGTCGGGGTGCCGGATGGCGGTGCCGGACTTCCAGACGAGCGCGCCGCGGTGCGTGGTCGTGTCGTCGTCGGTGGCGTAGCCCTTCTCGATCATCTGCCGGATGAACGTCTCGTCCTGGGGCTCGACCCGCCATCCGAGCGCGTCGGCCCACCAGTCGGCCAAGGCGTGCGGATCGTGGGAGTCGATGACGACCTGGAAGTCATATGCCATGCCTCGATCCTAAAAGTAGGGTTCGTTGGCATGAACGAGCAGTGGCAGGAGGTCGGTGACCGGGTCTACGTCCGGCGTCATCGGTCGTTCGACATGAACGCGGGTCTGGTCGTGGGCGACGACGGGCACTGCCTGGTGATCGACACGCGTACCTCGCACCGGGAGGCGGCGGATCTGATCGAGGCGGTCAGGACGATCACCTCGGGCCCGTGGACGGTCGTCAACAGCCACTCCCACTTCGACCACTACTTCGGCAACGCGCTCTTCCGCCCCGCCGAGATCTGGGGTCACGTCCGGTGCGCCGAGGAGATCGAGCGGTACGGCGAGCAGCACCGCGCCGACGTCATCGGGTGGAAGCCCGAGCGGCGCGAGGAGCTGGAGGAGGTCACGATCGTGCCGCCGGACCACACGTTCACGTCCGCGGCGAGCCTGGACATCGGCGGCCGGATCGTGCATCTGCGGCATCTCGGTCTCGGGCACAGCAGCAACGACGTCGTGGCGCACGTTCCCGACGCGGGCGTGGTGTTCGCCGGTGACCTGGT
Source organism: Nonomuraea sp. NPDC049480 (assembly GCF_044465905.1). Taxonomy (NCBI): domain Bacteria; kingdom Bacillati; phylum Actinomycetota; class Actinomycetes; order Streptosporangiales; family Streptosporangiaceae; genus Nonomuraea; species Nonomuraea sp. NPDC049480. The sequence goes on along the minus strand of NZ_JBITMD010000039.1, from coordinate 81,392 downwards.
CGAGGAGGGGGCGCCGCCGGCGTTCGGGGACGCGTACCCGCTGGACTGGCCGGCCACCGTGGAAGCGATGCTGGCCGAGATGCCCGAGCCGGTGGTCGTGCCGGGGCACGGCGCGGTGGTGGACCGGGCGTTCGCGCAGGCGCAGCAGGCGGAGCTGGCGCTCGTGGCCGAGCTGGCCAAGCGGGCGCACGTGGAGGGGTTGCGTGATCTGATCAAGCTCTTCCCTTATCCCGAGGACGTGGCCAGGCAGGCCATCGACCGCGCCTTCATGCAGCTGGACGCCTGACTGTCGCCGCGCTATATTGCAGTTTGCAATATAGGAGGAAGCATCATGGCGCGACGCCACGACCTGGTCGGCCTGACCGTGCTGGCCCTGCTCACGGTGCGCGCCGCCCATCCCTACGAGCTGCACCGGTTCATCGTCGACACGCACAAGGACTACATCACCGGCCTGCCGCGCAGCCTCTACCACGCGGTCGAGCGGCTGGCGGGGGACGAGCTGATCGCGCCCACCAAGACCGACCGCGAGGGCCGCCGGCCGGAGCGCACGGTCTACGAGATCACCGAGGAGGGCCGCGAGGAGCTGGCCGCCCGGCTGCGGCAGCTCCTGGAGCGGCCCGATCCCGACCGGCGCACGTTCGTCGCGGCCGTCTCGCTCATGGGCTGCCTGCCGATGCCCGAGGCCCAGCGCGCGCTGGGCCGCAGGGCGGCCGCGATCGAAGGTCTTATGGCCGGGATGGACGCCCACCGGCGGGGCCTGGCCGACAGCGGCCTGCCCGAGGTGCTCCTGCTCGAGATCGAGTACGAGCAGGCGATCAAGAAGGCCGAGCTGGACTGGATCAGAGACCTGCTCGACCGGCTCGACAAAGGGGAGCTCGACTGGGCTCCCACGACACCCATGTAAGAGGCCGCCGGGGTGCGCCAACACCCCGGCGACCGGACATCCGAACAAGGCGCCTGCCCTGCCCGAACTCGCATTCACAGGATAGGCGCCGCGACCAAGGGAGCTGTGCCATGTCCACAGAGATCGTCCGACTGCTCGAGCGGATCCCGGAGCTCCGGAACGCCGGGGACGGCTTCGCCTCCTTCCACGACACCCGGGTGAGCAAGCCGTGAGGAAGCGGCTCATCACCGAGGTCGCCGGGGTGGTGACCGCACCGGTCGAGCAGGTGTGGCAGGCCCTGGTGGGCGACCGGCCCGCTCATGAGATGAAGACCGAGATCGGCGACCGCACGGTCGCCTACCAGGGCGGCTGGTGGTACCGCGGCGAGTGGGCGGTCACCCGTCATCCGGAAGGCGCCCGTGTGGACCACCGCGTCTACAGCGTGGCCGGCCCGTACTGGGCCGTGGCGCTGGCCAACAGGCTGTTCATCGGCTTCGGCGAGCAGACCCGCCGGTCGTTCGCCGAGGGCATCACCCGCATCGCGGACCAGTTGGGATGCTCCGCACGCCTCACCTAGGGTCCCTCCCTGGAGCAGGGGCCGCTGACCAAGGATGTACGCCTACGCCTCAAGCAAGACTGATCTTCCCCTTCGCCACCTTGATCTTCTTGCGGGCCAGCGGCCTCTTGGCGGGCCCGTTCAGCACCGCCCCTGTTGTGGCGCTGAACTTGCTGCCGTGGCACGGACAGACGATCGTGCCACGGGTCACCCTCGACACCGCGCAACCCTGGTGGGTGCAGATGGCGCTGAAGCAGCGGTAGACGCCCTTCTTCGGCTGGGTGATCACGTACTTGCCCTTGATGACCTTGCCACCGCCGACCGGGATGCTCTTGGTCGTGGCCAGAAGGGGCCCGGCCGCGGCCTCCGCCCGTCCCGGCCACAGGAAGAGGACTCCGGCGCCTCCGGCGCCACCTCGGATGATCAATGCACGGCGTGTGAGCATGGTTGCCTCCTTCAACCATTCTCACGTTCGAGGAGCACTTGTGGTTCACATGTGACACAAGGGAAATCTGGCCACGAAGCCGCCCCCGGCGTACACCAGAGTCCCCTGGTGCAAGGTCGCGATGTCCCGCGCGATCGGCAACCCCAGCCCGGCGCCGCCCGCGTCCCTGGCCCGCGCCTCGTCCAGCCTGGTGAAGCGGTCGAACACCGCCTCGCGCTGCTCGAACGGGATCCCCGGGCCGTCGTCGAGCACCTCCAGCACGGCCTCGTCCGTGTCGGCGTGCACGCGTACGCACACGGTGGAGGAGGCGTGCCGTACCGCGTTGTCGGTCAGGTTCGTCACCAGGCGGTCGAGATGCGCCCGCGAGCCCTTCATCACCACGTCGGGCTCGATGTCCAGCTCCACCCGCACGTCGGGCCGCCGCCTGGCGCGCAGGGACTCCTCGGCCGCCACCTGGCCGAGGTCCAGCTCCGCGGCGCGCAGCGGCTCGCCGGCGTCCAGCTTGGCCAGCATGAGCAGGTCGGCGGCCAGGGACTGCAGGCGTTCGACGTCGGCCAGCGCCTCCTCGGTCAGCTCGCTGGGCTCGGCCAGCTCCAGCCGGGCGCGCAGGGTGGCGATGGGGCTGCGCAGCTCGTGCGCGGCGTCGGCGACGAACCTCTTGTGCCTCTCCACAGCCGTCTCCAGGCGGTCGAGCGTGCCGTTCACGGTGGTGGCCAGGGCCGCGATCTCGTCCTTCGAGTGCGGTACGGGGACGCGCTGGTGCAGGTCGCGGGCCGTGATGTGGGCGACCTTGGCCCTGATGGCAGCCACCGGCGCGAGCGCGCGACCCACCGAGAGCCACGTCATGACGGCCACCACGAGCAGCAGCGCCGGCACGCCGGGCAGCAGCGCGCTGTACAGCGTGCTCAGGGCCTGTTCGGCGCCCGCCAGCGACACCCTCGACCACACCATGGCGGGACCGGTCGCGGTGATCACCTTACGCTCGGCCACGACGAAGTCGCCGGTCTCCGCCCACCTCTTGATCGCGATCCCCTTCTCGGCGGCCAGCACGAGGTCGGGGTCGGCGAGGGTGGCCATCGTGCCGCCCTGCAGGTGCACCACCTTTCCCTCGGCCGGGGTCCCGGTCTCGCGCACCTTGAGCGGCGTGCTGGGCAAGATGTCCAAGGTCTCCGCGTACGGCGCCGCGGCCTCGGCCTTCCTGGCCGCCTCGGCGCCCGCGCTGTCCTCCAGGCTGCCTCGCAGCACGATCACCAGCAACAGGGTGGCCAGCCCCAGGGCGAGCGCCACGACCAGCGTCGCCGCCGCCGTCGCCTGCAGCCGCACGGAGGACGGCCCCGCGGCCATGCGCGTCAGTCTCACACCGCCTCCAACCGGTAGCCGGCCCCGCGGACCGTCATGAGCGTCGTCCGGCCGAAGGGCACGTCGATCTTGCGGCGCAGGGCGCTGATGTAGACCTCGACGATGTTCGGATCGCCGTCATAGGAGAAGTCCCAGGCCTGGGCCAGCAGCTCGCTCTTGGAGACCACCTCGCCGGGCCGCCGCGCGAGCGCGTGCAGCACCGCGAACTCCTTCGGCGTCAGCCCGATCTCCGCCTCGCCCCTGCGGCACCGCAGCCCGGCCGGATCGAGCACCAGGTCCCCCACGGTGATCGTCACCGGCCGCTCCCGGCCGCCCCGCCGCACCAGCGCGCGCAGGCGGGCCAGCAGCACCACGTACGAGAACGGCTTGGCCAGGTAGTCGTCGGCTCCGTTGTCGAGCGCCTCGGCCTCGTCGTAGATGCCGTCCTTGGCCGTGAGCATCATGATCGGTGTCCAGTCGCCCGCCTCGCGCAGCCGCGAGCAGACCGCGTACCCGTTCATCCTGGGCAGCATCACGTCCAGGACGATCACGTCGTAGGCGTTCTCGGTGGCCATCCACAGCCCGTCGCGCCCGTCGTGGGCCACGTCCACGGCGAAGCCCTCGCCCGCCAGCCCGCCCTTGATCAGGTCGGCCAGCCGCTCCTCGTCCTCCACCAGTAGCACTCGCACGTCGTCCAGGGTGCCTCAACCCACCTAAAGCCAACCTGAAGATCATTTATGGCTTCTTCAGGATCTTTTCAGGTACGGCGGGCCAGGCTCTGGGGCGTTCGACCGATCCCAGTGAGGAGAACCCATGTTCAAGCGACGTCTCGCGGTGCTCGGCGCGGTCTGCGCGCTCGCGCTCACCGGCCTGGCCGGGTCCGCCCTGGCCGACGAGCCTCCCGCCACCGCGGGCGGCAAGGCGACGTGCACGACGAGCGACGGCAAGACCATCGAGCTTCCCGAGGCCCAGCCCGGCAAGCCGATGGGCATCATGGTCACCTCCGACGGAGAGGTGAAGAAGGTCGATCCGGACGAGATGTGGCTCCGCGCCGTTCCGGCGGAGAAGCTGCCCGAAGGCGCGGAGCCGCCCGTTCCGGCGGAGAAGCTGCCCGAAGGCGCGGAGCCGCCCGTTCTGGTCAAGAAGGCGGAAGCGGCGCCCGGCCATCCCATCGACATCAAGGACATCAAGGTCGAAGCGGGCGCGGGTGTGGGCGTGGCCGAGGCCCGCGGCGGCAAGCCGGAGAAGGCGGCGCTCACGATCATCTGCAAGAAGGCCGAATAGTCACTCGGTGAACGACGGGTGCGGTCCCAGTGCCCAGTACTCGAAGAGGCCGTGACCGACGAGCCCGTCGTACTCGAAGCGTCCGACGGCGTCCACCAGGCCCCACATCCCGCCGGCGTCGTCGGGCAGCCGGTACGTCACGCCCTGCACCACGGGCCCCGGGCCCTGGTACATCCCATGCCGCCAGTCGGGTTCCAGGCCGTAACCGGTGCCGACCATGAGGTGCACCGGCAGGAGGGGCGTGCAGTGCACGTCGAACGGCTTGCCGCCGGGCGGGGAGAAGGTGATCGTGGCCTGGACGACGTCCCGGGTGCCGGGGGCGTAGACGGGGCGGTAGTCCGGCCGGCCGAGATACTCCTCCTCCCGCCCGTCCGACCAGACGCGTACGGCCTCCTCCAGCACCCGGCGGCCGCGCTCGTCCTCCTGGACGATGCACAGGATGGCGTGGTCCTCGAACCGCATCGGCGCGTAGAGCCAGTAGAACGTCCCGGCGTTCTTGGCCTGGATGCCGGGCGGTTCGGGCTCGCCGACCGGCCTGATGCCCCAGGAGCGGTCCCTCGTCCCCAGCCAGCGGTCGGGGGTGATCGGTATGTCCTCCTCGCCGATCCGGAGGTGCCCGGACCAGCGTCCGGTCTGCGCCAGACGTACCGAGTCGAACATGACCCGCTCCTGCCAGCGCAGGAAGTGCCGGGGTTCGAGGGTCGCCGGGATCGTGCCCTCCCAGAGCAAATCGAAGGACAGGCCATGCTCGTTCGGCTCCAGGACCACCCGGAGCCGTTTGAGCCCTTCGAGGACCTCGATCCGGAACGGGCCGATCGCGGTGTTCATCCGGTCTGCGCCGAGTTCCCGGGAGGCCCGGACGACGCGGTGCAGGTCGCGGTGGCGTACGCAGGCGAAGGCGTCGGTGACGCCCAGGTTGGGGTACTGGCCGAGGCCGACGATCAGCATGAGCTCGTCGGTGCCGGCGTGGCAGTTGAAGTAGTAGCGGTCGTAGAAGTTGCGGTCGGAGGTGGCCACGTGCCGCATGACCTGGGCAGCCTGGTGGATGGGGTGGTCGTCGAGCGGTGACAGCGCCATTCCCGGGTTGTAGCAAGCGCTTGGTGGCGCGTCAACGGGTCCGGGACAGCGGAAGCGCGCCCCCGTACCGGTCGAGGGCGCGCTTCCCAGCGGTGTCAGGACATCTTGCGGGACGTCTCGTCCGCCTTGTTAGACACATTGGCCGCGATCCGGTCCGCGGACTCGGCGGTCCTTTCCGCCTTCTCGTTGACCCATCGTGAGGCATCGGAGGCGGAATCCTTCATGTGCTCGGTCCACTGCTGGGCATTGCGGCGATAGGCCATGTAGCCGATCGCCCCCACAGCCAGACCGGTGATGAGGATGAACAACGGCCACCGCGTCGACCGCGACGGCGTCGGGTCGATCTTCCTGGCCGCCGTGGTCAGCATCTGGCTGACCCTGGGAGCGACCTGGTCCTCGAAGCCGTGCGCCGCGGACTCCAGCCGCGGCGCCGCCCAATAGCGGGCGTCTTCGATGCGCTGGGCGGCGGCCGTCCTGGCCTGGTCCGCCACAGGTGCCATGCGGTAGCCGGTTCGCACGGCCTGGGCCTTCATTCGGCCCATCCACGTGGCGGGTACATCGATCACCACGCGGCGTCTTCTCAGTGTCAGGGACACGACAACCTCCCCTGTCGTTGGGGCCCCGAGCCTGACCTTCCCTGGACAAGGCGGCTCAATCATGACCGGTCGTGGGAGGATGGCTCTGAAGGCCCAACGGCCATTGTCCTCAAAACACCACAAAATCAACCCTGTGCATAGAGGGGGGCAGCTGTCTCGTGGCTGAGAAGCTGATCGCAAACCTGCAGACCAATCGCGGCAATATCAAGGTAGAACTCTTCCCTACCAAGGCCCCGAAAACGGTACGGAACTTCGTCGAGCTGGCAGAAGGCTCGCGCGAATGGACGCACCCGGGCACCGGTGAGAAGAGCACCGCCCGCTACTACGACGGCACGATCTTCCACCGGGTGATCTCCGGCTTCATGATCCAGGGCGGTGACCCGCTGGGGCAGGGCATCGGCGGCCCCGGCTACGAGTTCGACGACGAGATCCACCCGGATCTGTGGTTCAACCGGCCGTACCTGCTGGCCATGGCCAACGCGGGCATCCGCTTCGGCAAGGGCACCAACGGCTCGCAGTTCTTCATCACGGTCGTGCCGACGCCGCACCTCAACGGCAAGCACACGATCTTCGGCGAGGTGATCGAGGGCCAGGACGTCGTCGACGCCATCGCCAAGACCCGCACCGACCGCCGTGATCGGCCGGCGGAGGACGTCATCCTGGAGTCGGTCACCTTCGACCGCGTCCAGTCCTGAGCGGGCGTTGAGGGGCGGGCACGTCCCTGACGGTGACGTGAGCAACCCGCCCCTGCTCGTGGCGGCGGGCTCGCGGGGCTTCAGGTGGGCCGCTGGCGGGCTCGCGGCGTCGGGTGGTCCAGGGAGGTCACACGGGCACGCGGGAGGCCTGTACACGCCATAGGCTTTCGGTCATGACCAGCCCGCCGCCCAGCCCGCCCCCTCAGCCCGAGCAGCCGGCTGAGGCAGTCCCCACGTGCTACCGGCACCCCGGCAAGGAAACCTGGGTCCGCTGCCAGCGCTGCGAGCGCCCCATCTGCCCCGACTGCATGCGTGACGCGGCGGTCGGCTTCCAGTGCCCCGAGTGCGTGGCGGAGGGCAACCGCGGCATCCGCCAGGCCAAGTCCACCTTCGGCGGCAACGTCGTCCGCACGCCTTACGTCACCTGGGCCATCCTGGGCATCACCGCGCTGGTCTTCGCCGCCCAGTTCGTGATGGGCGACGAGGTCGCCGGGTATCTGGCGATGTCGCCGATCGGGGTCGCCGTGGGCCAGTTCCACCGGCTGATCACGGCGGCGTTCACGCACAGCACCGGCAGCATCTTCCACATCCTCTTCAACGGCTGGGCCATCTTCGTGATCGGCCCTTACCTCGAGCGCGCCTTCGGGCATCTCCGCTTCCTGGCCGTCTACCTGCTCAGCGCGCTGGGTGGTTCGGTGCTCGGCCTCTGGCTGGACCCGGTGGACACGTTCACGGTCGGCGCCTCGGGAGCCGTCTTCGGGATGTTCGGCGCCGTGTTCGTCGTGGGGCGCAAGCTCAACATGGACGTGCGCGGCATCAGCGTGATCATCGCCCTCAACCTGGCCATCACGTTCGTGCTGCCCGCGATCTCCGGTCTCCGCATCAGCTGGACCGGACACGTCGGCGGCCTGGTGACGGGCACGCTGCTGGCCGCGGCGTTGGTCTATGCCCCGAAGAACAACAGAATCGTGTGGCATGTGCTGGCGATCGCTGGAGCGCTGGCCCTGTTGGTGGCACTCGTGCTGGTTCGCGTCCCAGCGATTGTCAGCATGCTGAGCTGACCTTCCCCAGCCTGTGGAAAAGACTGTGGAAGGAACTACCGCCAGCGGGTGGAAAGAACCACACCGAAGATGATGAAAACAAACCCGATCAGCAGGTTCCAGTTCTGGAGGTCGCCGATGAAGGGAGTCTGCGGCGCGACGTAGTAGACCGCGATCCACAGAATGCCGATGATCCACGCGACGACCATCGTGGGAGCCAGCCAGCGGGGGCTGACCTTGACCTGCTGAGACCTCTGCGGCGGCGTGTAGACCGCCTTCTTGCGAGCCTTGGACTTGGGCACTGGGTAACTCCTGCTGAGGGCCTGGGCATCCGGATCGTCCGCAGGCTCTTTGTCGAGCCTAATTGAAGTGTGGTCCAGGATAGTCGCCACGCGTACGTCATGGCGATTCCTGGCCGCCCGGCACCGCGCGTACCCGGGTCCTGACGGCCGTCGTCCTGGTCGCCGCCGTGCTGGTCGTACTCTGGTATGTCGACTTTCCGCAGTCGGAGCCCTTGGCGACGCTCTTCGAGGTGACCGCAAGGAAATGAGCCGCGTGCTGGTCGTGGACAACCACGACAGCTTCGTCCACACGATCGTGCAGTACCTGCGGGTGCTGGGCGCCGACTGTGACGTGCGCCCGCGCGACCACGTACGCGTGAGGGACGCCGACGGCTTCGACGGCGTGCTCATCAGCCCCGGCCCGGGCACGCCCGAGGCGGCCGGCGTCAGCGTCCCCCTCGTCCGCCACGCGGCCGCTCGCGAGCAGCCGCTGCTCGGCGTCTGCCTCGGCCACCAGGCCATCGCGATCGCCTTCGGCGCCACCGTGTCCCGCGCGCCCGAGCTCTTCCACGGCCAGACCAGCGACATCTCCCACGACGGCAAGGGCGTGTTCGAGACGCTGCCGTCGCCGGTGCGGATGACCCGCTATCACTCGCTCGCCGTGGTGCCCGAGACCGTGCCGGCCGTGCTCGACGTGACCGCGCGCACCGCGGACGGCGTCATCATGGGCCTGCGCCACCGCCGGGCGCCCATCGAGGGCATCCAGTTCCACCCCGAGTCCGTGCTGTCCGAACACGGCCACACGTTGCTCCAGAATTGGCTGCGCGGAACCGTGTAACAAACGCCGCCCGTACTCCGACTAACAAGTGAGCGTCCCCGCCGTTGCCCCCGAGCGGCGGGGGCGTTCTTCTTTGCGCCGGTAAACGAAGGGCCGCCCGCCCCGCGTGGGGGACGGGCGGCCCTTCTCCGTCTGCCGGGACCTCAGAACCCGCCGTCGCCGCCGTCGTCGTCGATCGGGTTGTCGTCGGTCGGCTCCTCGGTCGGGAGCTCCGTCTGGTCGTCCGTGGGCGGCTGGTCGGTCGGGACGTCCGTGGTCGGTTGCTCCGTCGGCTGCTGCTGCTCCGGACCCGTGGAGATCACGATCGTGACCGTCGTGTTCGGCGGCAGCTTTTCGCCCTCGCCCGGGTTCTGCTGGATGACCGTGCCCTCGGGCTGGTCGCTGGCCAGCGTGGAGACCTTGGGGCGGAAGCCTGCCTCCGTCAGCGCCTTCCTGGCGTCCGCCTCGGTCAGGCCGATCACGCCGGGCACCTCACCCAGTTGCTTGGGCACGAAGAGGGTGACGCTGCCGCCTTCCTCGACCTCCTCGCCGGCCTTGGGGTTGGTGTCGAGGACCGTGCCCTGCGGCCTGCTGGACACCCGGGTCTTGAGCGTGCCGCGCAGGCCGGCGTCGGTCAGGGCCTTCATGGCGTCTTCCTGCGGTATGCCGATGAGACCGTCGGGCACCTTGATCTTCTTGGGACCCGTGGACACGAACAGCTTGACGGCCGAGCCCTTCTCGACCTTGGCGTCCGCAGCGGGATCAGTCTTGATCACGATGCCCTTTTCGATGTCGGAGCTGGCCTCCTTCACCACTTCGACCTTGAGCCCCATGCCGGTGAGCTGATCCTGCGCGGCTTTCTGGCTCTGCGAGACGAGGTCCGGGACCGTGAGCGCCGTGTCCGTCGGCGTGTTACCGGTGCCGAAGATCATGTAACCGGCCGTGATGAACCCGCCGATGATGAGCAGCGGGATGATGATCCACAACGCGGTCTTGACCCCGTTGCCGCCGCCGCCGCTGGCTCTGCGCCGCCCGCCGCGGCCGCCGCCGCCGCTGCCGCCGCCCTCGTAGTCGTACGGCGGGACCGCGCTGGTCCGCTGCGTGGCCGGGCCCGTGGCCGCCTGCGTGGCCGTCATCATGCGCGTGCCCTGGGCGTAGTTGCCGGTCATCGCCATCGTCTGGGCGTCGGTCGGCATGCCGGACATCGCCCGCTGGATGTCGGCCCGCATCTCGCCCGCGTTCTGGTAACGATGGGCGGGGTCCTTGGCCATGGCCTTGAGCACGATCGCGTCGGCCCACGGCGGGATCTCGCGGTCGATCTGCGACGGCGGGATGGGCTCCTCGCGCACGTGCTGGTAGGCGATCGCGACGGGGGAGTCGCCGGTGAACGGCGGCTGCCCGGTGAGCAGCTCGTAGAGCACGCAGCCGGTGGAGTAGATGTCGCTGCGCGCGTCGACCCGCTCGCCTCGCGCCTGCTCGGGCGACAGGTATTGGGCGGTGCCGATCACCTGCGCCGTCTGCGTCATCGTGGCCGCGGAGTCGGCCATCGCACGCGCGATGCCGAAGTCCATCACCTTGACGTCGCCCGCCCGGGTGATCATCACGTTGGCCGGCTTGATGTCACGGTGCACGATGCCGCCGCGGTGGCTGTAGTCCAGCGCCCGCAGGATGCCGTCGACCAGTTCGACCGCGCGCTCGGGCAGCAGCCGCCGGTCCTGGCGCAGCAGGTCGCGCAGCGTCCTGCCGTCGACGTACTCCATGACGATGTACGGCACGGGGGCGCCTTCGGAGACGTCCTCGCCGGTGTCGTAGACCGCGACGACGGCCGGGTGGTTCAGGGAGGCCGCGGACTGCGCCTCACGGCGGAAGCGAGCCTGGAAGGTGTGGTCTCGCGCCAGGTCGGCCCGGAGGGTCTTGATCGCGACTATACGGTCCAGCCGGATGTCTCGGGCGCGATACACCTCGGCCATGCCGCCGCGCCCGACGACACCGTCGAGCTCGTAACGACCTCCGAGTAGCCGAGGCTGAGTCATTTCCTGCACTGTCCCTTACCGTTCATCTTGGGTACCGGCCTGCTCGGGGGGCCGCCGGTGTCCATCATCGACCCCCTGGCGCGTCACGTCTCCTCCTTGGGCGGGTTTGTCTCACCCGGGTCCGGTGAAGCGGTCGGTGTCGGAGTTGTCGGAGTAGTGGTTGGCGTTGGGGTGGGCGTGGGTGTCGGGGTCCGCGTGGTCGGGGTCGACTTCGGCGTCGGCTTCTTGGTAGGAGTAGCCGACTTGCTTACCGTAGCCGACCGTGAGGGTATAGGCCTCGGCGACTTCACGGGAACCACCGGAGGGCGTCGCGTGCGCTTCTTCGTCTTGCTGGGCCGCACCTGTTCGGGCGTCAGCACCGTCGACCTGGTCGGCTCCGCCACCTCGGGTGGCGTCTGCACCTGCGGGCGCCCGGCGAACGTGATGGCGCTGAGCCCCACCGCGGCCACGCACCCGGCTGTGGCCACCACGGCCAGCGTCCTGGCACCCCTGCGCCGCTTGCCCGGCTGCTCCTCGAGCGCGGTGGCCGGGGCGAGATCGTCGGTCGCCCGCTCGTCCTCCGGCGACGGCTCGCGTACGCGGAAGCCGGACGGGTCGGTGAGCATGCTCAGGTCGGCGCCCGCCTCGGCGCCGGCCAGCGACTCGCGCAGCACGTAGGCCCGGTCGGCCACCTCCAGCGCCGTGCCCGGACGCTGCGCGGGATCCTTGTCCAGCAGCGCCATGACCAGCTCACGCACCGGCGCGGGCACGTCCACACCGAGCGGCGGCGGCAGCTCGTTGAGGTGCAGCAGCGCGATCGCCACCTGGCTGTCCCCGCGGAACGGCGTGCGCCCCGCCAGGCACTCGTAGGCCACCACGCCCAGCGAGTAGAGGTCGGTCGCGGGCGTGAGCGGAAAGCCCTGGGCCTGCTCCGGGCTGACGTACTGGGCGGTGCCCAGAACGGTGCCCGTCTGTGTCACCGGCGCCGCCTCCAGGGCCCGCGCGATGCCGAAGTCCGTCACCTTGATGACGCCCTCGGGGGTGACGAGGAGGTTGCCCGGCTTGATGTCGCGGTGGATGATCCCGGCCGCGTGCGCCGTGTGCAGCGCCTTGGCGGTCTGGTGCACCACGTCGAGCGCCACCTCGGGCCCGATGGCGCCGCTGCGGGCCAGGATGGCCGACAGCGGCTCCCCGTGGACCAGCTCCATCACCAGATAGGCGAGGTCGTCCTGCTCGCCGTAGTCGAAGACCTGCGCGACCCCGGGGTCGGCCAATGCCGCGGTGATCCTGGCCTCGTTGCGGAAACGCTCGCGGAACGTGGGGTCGGCGTAGATGTGGCTGCGCAGGATCTTGACGGCCACCTCGCGCCCGAGCAGCTCGTCACGGGCGCGCCACACGTCCCCCATACCGCCCGTGGCGATGCGGGAGACCAGGAGGTAGCGGTTACGGAGCCGCATGGTCCAGCAGGTTACCGTCACTCACTTGTTCAGCACCGCCTCCATCACGGCCTTCCCGATCGGCGCGGCGGTGCCGCCGCCGGTCGCCTCCGCGCCGACGTTCGCCGCGCCGGCCTCGACGATGACCGCCAGCGCCACCTTCGGGTCCTCCGCGGGCGCCAAGGAGATGAACCAGGCGTGCGGCGCGTCACGTGTGCCCGACTCCGCGGTGCCTGTCTTACCCGCTACTTGGACGCCCGGCACCTGCGCCCGGTTGGCGGTGCCGTTGTTGACGACGCTCACCATCATCTCGCGCAGCTTGGCCGCCGTCTCGGAACTGACCGCCTCCGACAGCGTCTCGGGGTCGGCCTCCTCGACCGTGTCACCCTTGGCGTCGGTGATCTTGTTGACGAGGTACGGCTTCATCACCGTGCCGTCGTTGGCGATGCCGGCCGCGATCATGGCCATCTGCAGCGGCGTCATCCGGTTGTCGCGCTGCCCGATGGAGGCCATCGCCAGTGCGGCCTTGTCCTCCTCACGACCGAAGTCGCTCTGGGCCACCGACATCGGCACGGCTATCTGCTGGCCCATGCCGAACTTCTCGGTCTGCTCGTTCATCTTGTCGTAGCCCAGGTCCATGCCGATCTTGCCGAACGGCGTGTTGCAGGACTTCTCCAGCGCGAAGACCAGCGTCACCTGGCCGGAGCCGCAGGCCGCGCCGCCGTAGTTGGGCAGGCTGATGTTCGTGTTGGGCAGCGGCAGCTGCTGCGGCGCCGCCACGGTGCTCTGCGGCCCGAGCGAGGAGTCATCCTCAAGGTAGGCCGCCATGGTCACGACCTTGAACGTCGACCCCGGCGGATACGTCTGGGCGACGGTGCGGTTGAGCAGCGGCTGGGTCTTCTCTTTGGCCAGTTCGTCGAAGCGGGTGAACACCTTGCCCTTGTCGGTCCCCGACAGCTCGGTCGGGTCGTACGTCGGCAGCGACACCATCGCCAGGATCCCGCCGGTCTTCGGGTCGAGCGCGACCGCGGCGCCCCGCTTGCCGCTCTGCCGCAGCGCGTCGTACGCGGCCTTCTGGGCCTTGGGGTTGATCGTGAGGTCGACGTTGGCGCCCCTGGTGGGCTCGCCGGTGAACAGGTCGATGCTGCGGCGCAGCAGCAGGTCCGCGCTGGAGCCGTCGAGCAGTTGGTTCTCGCTCGCCTCGATCGCGCTCGCACTCTCCGGCGAGAAGTAGCCGGTGACGTGCGCGTAGAGCTTGGCCTCCGGGTATTCCCTGATGAACCTGAAGTCCTTGTTGTCGGTTTCGACGGACTGCGCCAGCACCTTGCCGCCCGCGGTGATGCGGCCACGCTCGATGGCGTAACGCTCGTAGAAGTTGCGCCTGTTGCGGGCGTCGCCGCTCAGGGTCTCCGCCCGACCGGCCTGCAGGATGTTCACGTTGACCATCAGGAGCGCGAACATGGCCAGGCAGGCCACGGCCGCGCGCTTCAAAGTCTTGTTCATCGCTGGAACACCTGGGTGAGTCCTTCGTTCTGGATCGCCTGGGGTGGCGGCTTACGCGCCGAGTCTGACATGCGTACCAGGAGCGCGATAAGGATCCAGTTAGCCAGCAGCGCCGAGCCGCCCTGCGACATGAACGGGGTGACCAGGCCGGTCAGGGGGATGAGGTTCGTCACGCCGCCGACGATGATGAACACCTGCCAGGCCAGGATGAACGACAGGCCGCCCGCCAGCAGCTTGGAGAACGGGTCGCGGGCCGCGAGCGAGGTACGCAGGCCCCGCTCCACCAGCAGCGCGTACAGCATGAGCAGCGCCATGACGCCGGTCAGCCCGAGCTCCTCGCCGACCGCGGCGAAGACGAAGTCGGAGAACGACAGCGGGATCAGGTCGGGGTGGCCCTGGCCCAGCCCGGTGCCCACGATGCCGCCCGCGCTGAACCCGAACAGACCCTGCATGATCTGGAAGCTCTTGCTGCACATCGAATTGCCCGGCGGGTCCTGCAGGCAGACGGGGTCGTTGCCGTAGTAGATCGGATTGGACGGATCGAGCCAGGCGTCGAATCGGGCGCCGACGTGGTCGAAAGCCAGTCCGGCCGCGTACGCGCCGCCGACGAAGAGCAGCACGCCGATCAGCACCCACGAGGTGCGCTGGGTTGCGATGTAGATCATCGCGATGAACGTGCCGAACAACAGCAGCGAGGTGCCCAGGTCCTTTTCGAAGACCAGCACCAGCAGGCTGAGCCCCCAGGTGGCGAGGACGGGGCCGAGGTCCCTGGCCCTGGGCAGGTCGATGAAGAGCAGCCGCCGCCCGGCCAGCGCGAGCACGTCGCGCTTGGCCACCAGATAGCCGGCGAAGAAGACGACCAGTGCCAGCTTGGCGAACTCGCCCGGCTGGATGGAGAAGCCGCCGATGCGGATCCAGATCTTGGCGCCCTGCACCTCGCTGAGGCTGCCGGGCAGCACTGCGGGGATCGCGAGCAGGACCAGGCCGACGGCGCCCGCGGTGTAGGTGAGGCGCTGGAGCATGCGGTGGTCACGGAGCACGATGAGAGTGATCGAGAACATGACGACGCCGAGCCCGGTCCACATGATCTGGCTGGTGGCGGACGCGCCGCGCATATCGGCGGCCTCGAGCCGGTAGATCGTCACCAGGCCCAGGCCGTTGATCAGGGTCACCAGAGGCAGGATCAGCGGATCCGCCCACGGGGCGAACTTGGCCAGCACGAGATAGGCGGCCAGCATCAGGCCACCGAGGCCCAGGCCGTACGTCAGCATGCCCGCGGGAATCTGGCCGTCCAGCGCCAGGCCGACGTTGGCGTACGCGCCCATGACGATCACCACCGCGAGGGCGAGCATGAGGAGCTGGGCCACGCGGCGCTTGGCCGGCATGAGGACGGGGGATTCGGCGACTTCGCTCATTTACTGCTGTTTCGTCTTGGTCGCGCTCGCGGATGGTTTGGGCGACGCGCTCGTGGTAGCGGTCGTGGGCGTGTCGCTCTTCTGATCCTCGGAGAACTTCAAGGCGTCGATCTTCGCTATTCCTTCGTCGACGGTGGTGACGGGAATGCCGCTCTTGATCAGAGCCTGGTCGGCCTCGGACAGCTGGGTGATCTTCCGTCCCGTTGGCTTGGAGACGCTGAACAGCTGGAAGGGACCCACCTCCTTCTGGATCCCCCGGAACACGACCACTTCGTCGCCCCTAGCGCCGACGAAGAACTGCTCCTGGGTCCACTGGTATCCAAAATAACCGCCGACGCCGACGGCTGCGGCGGCTATGCCGAGCACGGTGACGAGCACGGGCCACACGCGACGACGCTTGCCCGACCGCCGGGACGCCTGCGCGACCGGCTCGTCGAAGTCGTCATCGATGATCGCCGGCTGGGGTGCGGTCACCGCGCTGGCTCGCCCCGGCGAGGTGTCCTGTTGATCCATCGGGGAGTTGTGGTTCAGCCGGTTCATGCCCGCGGCGCCGACGACGGCGATCTCGGCGGGCACCGGCTGCCCATCGGTGATCTCCAGGA
Source organism: Nonomuraea sp. NPDC049480 (assembly GCF_044465905.1). Taxonomy (NCBI): domain Bacteria; kingdom Bacillati; phylum Actinomycetota; class Actinomycetes; order Streptosporangiales; family Streptosporangiaceae; genus Nonomuraea; species Nonomuraea sp. NPDC049480. Next base: position 65,412 of record NZ_JBITMD010000039.1, on the reverse strand, counting down.
CGTCGGCCAGGACGCACGTGATGTTGTCCGGTCCTCCACCCCTGTTCGCCAGGTCGATGAGCTGGCGGACGACCTCCTCCGGGTCGTCGATGTTGGTGAGCGTGGCGTGCAGCGTCTCCGCGCTCACCACGCCGGACAGCCCGTCCGAGCACAGCAGGTAGCGGTCGCCCACCTGCGCCTCGCGGAGCGTGAGGTCGGGGTCGACCTCGCCGCTGCCGTCGAGCGCGCGCAGCAGGATGGAGCGCTGCGGATGCGTGGCGGCCTCTTCCGGCGTGATGCGCCCGTCGTCGACGAGCTGCTGCACCAGCGTGTGGTCATGGGTGATCTGGTAGAGCTCCCCGCGCCTGAGCAGGTAGGCGCGCGAGTCGCCGACGTGCACGAGGGCGACCTGGGTGCCGTGCCACAGCATGGCCGTGAGAGTCGTGCCCATGCCCTTGAGGCTGGGATCCCGCCCCACCATCTCGTGCAGCCTGCGATTGGCGTCGCGTACCGCTGCCTCGATGGCGTTGAGCAGGTCACCCCCCTGTTGGGCCTCTTCCAGAGAGGCCATGGCGGCGATGGCGACTGAGCTGGCCACCTCGCCGTGTGCGTGTCCGCCCATGCCGTCGGCGACGGCGAGCAGGCGGCCGCTAGCGTACGCCGAGTCCTCGTTTCCTTCGCGGAGGAGGCCGACGTCCGAGCGGGCGGCGTAGCGGAGTGCGATGGTCATTTGCGCAATTCAATGACTGTTTTGCCGACGCGGATCGGAACACCGAGCGGCACCGGGGTCGGGCGGGTGACTTTCGAGCGGTCGAGATAAGTGCCGTTGGTAGACCCGAGGTCCTCCACGATCCACTGACCGTCCTGAGGGAAGAGCCGGGCATGCCGGCTGGAAGCGTAGTCGTCGGTGACTACCAGCGTGGCGTCATTCGCCCGGCCAATGGTGATGGGCGTCTCCGTAAGGTCGATGGTGGTGCCTTGCAGCGGGCCACCTGTGACGATGAGCTGGCGTGGCTCGCCCTTCTTGCTCTTGGGCTTTGCCACCGCCTTGGCGGGTTTGGTGGCTTTGCGTGGACCCGCGGGAGCCGTGCGTGAACCGAACAAGTCAGTCCGGATCACGCCGACTGCGGCAATGACGAAGAACCACAGCACCGCCAGGAAAGCGAGCCGGATCAGCAGCAGCGTGAGCTCGGACATGGACCGTTTGTCTACCCCTAATCGCGCCGGAACACCAGAGTCGTGCGCCCCAGCGTCACTCGCGTGCCGTTCTGGAGCTCGATCCTGCGTACCGGCTGGCCATTGACGAAAGTGCCGTTCGTCGATCCCAGGTCGACGAGAACCACGAGCTGGCCCTCGACGCGAAGCTCCGCGTGGTGCCGCGACACCCCTGGGTCGACGAGACGAAGATCGCAGTCCGTGCCCCTGCCGAGCAAGGTCACCGGAGTGGTGAGCTCGTAGGAACGGTCGCCCTGCGGATCGTCCTGAGTGGAGACGAGCAGCCTGGGCCGCCCGTTGAACGCGTGCGGCCGGGACGGAGGCAGGTCGCTCGCCGGCTGGCGAATCTCGTCCTGCTCGACCGTCGCGCCGCGGATGACGCCGGACCTGATGCGGAACAAGCCCACAGCCAGGTCGCCGGCGGTTTCGAAGCGAACCCGGACCGGTCCCACGAAGGAGTAGCCCTGCTCCTTGGCATACTCCCTGGCGAGGTTGGCCAGCTCGTGGCTGATGCTGTCGGCGTAAACCTCAAGCCGTTCGCTGTCGGTCGTGGACAGCTCAACCACGAAGTCGTTGGGCACGAGCGTGCGACCCTGAGCGACGATCGCCGCACGCTCATCCATCTCCCGCTGAACCGCGCTGGCGACCTCGACCGGCTGAAGGTCAGATTTGAACGCCCGCGCAAAGGCCCCCTCAACCAAGCCTTCGAGCCTTCGCTCGAAGCGCTGAAGGACTCCCACCGGGTACCTCCCTTCCTCCGTGCATATGATCGCGGCCCCCAGACGCCTTCGGCGCCCGGTGCCCGCTCGTTCCACGTCGCGGCGTTCCCCGGCGCCCGTCGGCGTCGCGCCCAGCTCCTCCGCTCCCGTGTCTTATGCGATCGTATCCGGGTTCAGTACCAGTGGCTGTTCCGTGCTACTGTTTCTCCGCACCCAAACAAAGGGCGGGTGGCGGAACGGCAGACGCGCACGGTTCAGGTCCGTGTGTCCGCAAGGACGTGAGGGTTCAAATCCCTCCTCGCCCACTCTGGGTCCCCGATGAAATCGGCAGACCCACACTGACGAAACTAGCCCCGGTTCGCAAGAGCTGGGGCTATTTCTTTGTGCCGGTCTGGTGTGCGCGGGTGCGCCTCCGCATGGAGGACAGTAGAAGCCTGCCCTTGCAGATCACTTTCGAGTGGCTTGTGTGATTTGCATCACAGTGAGCACTGGGCGACTGGTGGATCGGGTCGGACCGGCTCGCCCCATCGTCGACGCGCTGGCCCGGAACGCCCGCCGCGTCGTCTTCATGACCGGCGGCGACGCGCGTCCCGGACTGGCGCCGGAGTAGCAGCCCAACCCGAGCAGATCAAAGCCTGCGTCAGGGTCCGCGGGGTGTACGGCCCGCCGACTGCGATGTGATTTACGTCACAGCCATCGTTCTGGTGTCCAGGAGTTCGCCCAGGAGGTCTGTGAGGCTCACCATGCCTATGACGGTTCCCGCCTGGTTCGTTACCAGGGCCAGGTGAGCCCTTGCCTCCTGCAGGGCCGTCACCGCCTCAGGGACCTGGGTCACGCAGGCGAGTCTGGGCAGAGGGTGGCTCAGGTCCGTTGCGGTGTCCTCCGGGCTGAGGAGGGCGTCTCTGGCGTGGAGGGCGCCCTCTACCTCCTCTCCCTTGCCTACCAGGAGTCTCAGGTGGCCGCTTTGTGCTGCGGTGGCTCTGATCTCCTTGGCCGTGGCCTCGGGCGGGACCGTGACCGCTTCCGCTATGGGGACCATCAGGCGTTCTATGCCCTCGGCCTGGAGGCGCAGGGCTCTGGTCAGGAGGTCGTGTTCCTCCCTGTCCAGCAAGCCCATTCGGCCCGACTCGCCTACCAGCATGGCCAGTTGGCGGGGGGTGCGGGTGGTGGCCAGCTCGTTTCTCGCCTGGACGCCGAAGAGGTGGAGGATGCCGTTGGTCAGGGCGTTCAGGGACGAGAGCAGGGGGCGCATCAGGTGGGTGAAGGCGCGGAAGGGCAGCGTCAGGATGAGGGCTGCTCGTTCCGGGTGGGTCAGCGCCCAGGACTTGGGGGCCATTTCGCCGATCACCATGTGGAGGAAGGTCACCAGGGCGAGGGCGATCGTCAGCGAGATCGGCAGGCGCAGTGATTCCGGGATGCCCGCCGCGGCGAACACCGGCTCGAGGGCGTGTTCCAGCGCCGGTTCCGTCACTTGGCCCAGGCCCAGGGTGCAGAGGGTGATGCCCAGCTGGGCTCCGGCCAGCATCAGAGAGAGCCGGCGGGTGCCGCCCACCGCTGACTTGGCGGCGAATCTGATCAGGCGGTTGCCGCCCGCCGCCATCTCCTCCAGGCGGTGGCGCCTGGAGGAGACGAAGGCGAATTCCGCGGCCACGAACAGCGCGTTGAAGGCCAGGAGCGCGAGGCTCAGCAGGAGGAGGGTCATCGGGTCGCCTCCGCGGGCTCAGCGTGTTGTTCGGGGACCAGGCGGACCCATTCGGGTACCCGGCGGCTCAGGGACATGACCGTCAGGCGGGCCAGGTGCTCGGCTTCGTCAATCGCGAACGGGTCGTCCGTGGGCTGGGCGACCGGCACCGTCACCGCGTCGCCCGGGTCCGGCATTCTGCCCAATCTGGCCAGGACCAGGCCGGCGAGCGTGTCGTACTCATCGCTCTCCGGGAGCGAGATGCCGGTGGCGCGCTCGACCTCGTCCAGCCTGAGCCAGCCGGGTACCTCCCAGATGCCGCCGGGTCGCTCCACGGCGCCCACCGGCTCAGGGTCGTTCTCGTCGAGCAGTTCGCCGACCAGCTCTTCCGCCAGGTCCTCGATCGTGATCACGCCGGCCAGGCCGCCGTACTCGTCGATGACGCAGGCGATGTCGTCCTTGCCCGTACGCATTCTGTCCAGGACGGATGGCAGGGGCAGGGAGTCCGGCACCAGGAGCGCCTGGCGGGTCACTTCCGCTATGCGGCCCTCGTCCAGGCCCGATGTCAGTAGCTCGCGTACGCCGGTTACGCCTATGACGTCCCCGTCGTCGCCCACTACCGGGTAACGGGAGTGGCCGCACTCGCGCATGACGGAGAGCAGGTCGGAGACGGGCTGCGAGTCGCGCAGCACGACCACGCGGGGGCGCGGCACCATGATCTCCTCCGCGGTGCGGTCGCCGAACTCCAACGCGCGTTCCAGGAGGTCCGACAGCCTGGGCGGTAGCTCACCGGCCCGGGTGGATTCCTCGATGATGCGGGACAGCTCCTCAGGCGTCGCGCCGTGCTCCACCTCCTCGACCGGCTCAATGCCCACGCGTTTGAGCAGGCTTGTCGCGGCCGAGTCGAACAGGCGTACCACCGGGCCCACGACGGCCAGGTAGATCAGGGTCGAGCCGGCCAGGAACTTGGCCACGGGCTCTGGTCTGGCGATGCCCAGGTTCTTGGGCGCCAACTCGCCGAGGACCATCTGGACCACCGTCGCCACGAACACGCCCGAGGCGACGGACAGCCCGGAGATGGCCGCGTCGGGCATCCCGGTGCCCTCCAGCCAGGGCCGGACGAGCACGGAGATCGCCGGCTCGGCCAGGAAACCGACCAGCAGGGCTGTGACCGTGATGCCCAGCTGGGCGCCGGAGAGCATGAAGGACAGCCGCGAGGTGACCCGGAGCGCCTTCTCGGCGGCGGCGTCACCCGCGGCGGCCTGCTCACGCAAGATCCCGCGGTCGGCGGCGACGAAGGCGAACTCCTGGGCGACGAAGTAACCGGTCGCGGCAGTGAGGAGGAAGAGGGCCAGCAGCCCAAGATAAGCGCTCACCAGAGTGAGCTCTCAGAGGAACCCGTGCCGATGCACGGGCGAAGACTCCACGGGTCCGAGGCGGACACGGTCATCCTTTCAATAGACGTCGTCCCTAACCGTAACGACGCAGGTGGCATCTATGTTTCCGCGACAGCAGCCGCAACACCAGCGTTGGCATCGCAGAGGGATCCGGTGGAACGGTTCGTCTGCCTCGACTTCCTGCCCGCTGGTGCGTCCACAGGGGGGGGGCAGGCGAGAGATCGGGTCTGGATGTCGGTGCCACGCGTGCTGACGGACGCCGGAGTTCCCTCTACGGTGCCCTCCACCCGGACGGCGGCGTGACGGAGGAGGAACTGTGTGAACGCCTGCGGGACTATTTCGCTGCGTCCTTGCGGGGAAACCGCAGAGTGGCAGTGGAAATGAAAATTTCGGAGTTGACGCCGGGCGGAGCGTTTGACTCTTGTCTGTCCGGTCTCCGTCAGGTGTGCTCGGCGCTTTCCATCACAATGGATTTCGGCTCCGCAAAAGGACGTGTCGATATCCTGGAGCCTCCTCCTCCGCCGGGCGGGAGGACATGGGGGCTCGATGGGACCCGTTCCCCAACCTGAGGTTCAGGTCGTCCTGCCTGTCGGCGCCCCTGCAGTATCAGATGCCCGCGGGACGCCGGACAGGCCGGGTGCAGCACAGCCACGGATCGGCTGTGAGCCTGCCGCCCGCTCTGACAATGCCAGGACGTTCAGGGTCTTGCCGCGGACTCGCATGGCAGATCCCCGTTCCCTGTGAATGGATCCTGCCCCCGTCATGAGAACTCGCGGGCTTTGGAGGCTCAACGATTATTGGTCGCCTCGGTATGCCGTGTATTTATGTGAAGATCTGGTGACCGCGGAATTGGCGGTGGTCGTTTTGGCGGTTTGATCCGGGACGGTGTGGCGGTGTGACCACGTGGGTGCACCTGGGGCCGGTGCGAGGGTCGGCCTGGTGTGATCTCCATTACCCTCTGTTGGTTCCGGGTACTTTTCCATGGAACAGCCTTGGCGGCACTCCGCACAGTCGGGGGGTTCGACGTACCGTCTATGGCATACCGAAGGGAAGAGGGCGAAGTGTCTGAGGACGACCGGACGCGGGCCATGCGCTCGCCGGGCGACGGGCGCCCGCTGCCGCCAAGGCACAATGACGGCCTGCGCTCGGGCGGTGCCCCCGCGTACCAGGTTCCTCCGGGCGGGGCGGGAGCGCCCACGCACAAGCTTCCGGTCTCCTCCCAGACCCCCGAAGCGCCGGCGCCGCGGACCGCCTCACCGGGCGAGCCGCCCAAGGCGGGCTCGCGGGTGTACGGCAGGGCACGGTCCGGCAACAACCCGGTCAAGCCGCTGCGATCCAGGGGCGGCGAGGCGCCGCGGGGAGGTCCCCGAGGCCCGCGCAAGCGGCCGTCCGGCCGGATGATCGTGAAGATCATCGCCGCGCTGCTGGTGGCGCTGCTGGTGGCGGCCGTGGGCATGCTGTTCTGGATCGACTCCCGGCTGACCGGGATCGACGGCGTGCTCGACGACTACGAGGGTCGTCCCGCCGACACCCCCGGCACCAACTGGCTGCTGGTCGGCTCCGACAGCCGCAAGGGCCTGTCGGCCGCCGAACGCAAGAAGCTGGCCACCGGGCGGGCCGTCGGGCAGCGTACGGACTCGATGATGCTGCTGCACATCTCCGACAGCGGCGACAAGCCGACGCTGGTCAGCCTTCCCCGCGACTCGGCGATCACCATTCCCGGCAAGGGGCGCGACAAGCTCAACTCCGCGTACGCGATCGGCGGGCCGAAACTCCTGGTCCGCACCGTGGAGTCGGCCACAGGGATCCGCGTCGACAACTACATGGAGATCGGGTTCGCCGGGTTCGTGGACATCGTGGACGCGGTCGGCGGGGTCGAGATCAACGTACGGGCCGACGTGGACGACCCCAAGGCGGGGCTAAAGCTCAAGAAGGGCACGCAGGTGCTCAACGGCGCCCAGGCTCTCGGATACGTACGCACCCGCAAGGGCGGCGCGCTGCCCGACTTCGAGCGGACCAAGCGGCAGCGGCAGTTCCTGGGCGCGGTCGTGAAGAAGGCGGCCAGCCCCGGGGTGCTCATCAACCCGTTCACGTCGATCCCGCTGGCCATGAGCGCCACGGACGCCGTCGCGGTCGACAACAGCACCGGCGTGTTCGACATGCTCTCGCTGGGGTTGTCCATGGGTGACAGTCCGGTGACGACCGTTGTGCCGTTCGGCGGGAACGAAGCCGTGCCCAGCGGCGGCACCGCGGTCAAGTGGGACCGCGACAAGGCTCTGGCCCTCTTCGACTCGCTGAAGAACGACAAGCCGGTCCCGAAGACCATCCTCGACGCCAACTAGCCCCCGCTAACCTCCCAGCCATGACTGTCTCGGAGAAGTTGCACGCCATCGGCCGCCCCATGCTCCAGGCGCAGCTGGAGCATCCCACGGTGGCGGGCATCGCCCGGGGGGACCTGGCGGAGCCGGTGTTCAGGTCGTGGCTGGAGCAGGACTACCTGTTCCTGCTGGACTACGTGCGGGTGTTCGCGCGGCTGGCCTGGCAGGCGCCCGACGCGCATCTTGGCGACCTGGTCGATCTGGCGCACGCGACGTACCACGACGAGCTGAGCCTGCACCGGTCGTTGTCGGCGCAGTTCGGCGCCGATCTCGAGGGGGCGGTGAAGGGGCCGGCGTGCGCGGCGTACACGGCCTTCCTGCTGGAGTCGGCGGCCTCCTACGAGGAGGGGCTGGCGGCGCTCTACCCGTGCATGTGGGGGTATTCGAGCCTCGGGCGGATCCTGGCGGAGGACCCGCCGGCCGAGCCTCGGTACCGCGCGTGGGTGGACACGTACGCCGATCCGGGGTTCGCGGCGCTCACCGTGCGGATCGCGCAGATGATCGACGAGGCCGATCCGGATCCCGGGCGGGCCGAGGAGCTGTTCAGCGAGGGGATGGCGCACGAGCTGGCCTTCTGGGACGTGCCGTAGCACGCGACATACCCTTGTGGCATGCCGGAACTTCCCGAAGTGGAGTCTCTGGCCCACTTCCTGCGCGAACGGGCGGTGGGCCGTACCATCCTGGGCGTCGACGTGGTCGCCATCCAGGCGCTCAAGACGTTCGACCCGCCGGTCAGCGCGCTCGGCGGGCTGACCGTCACCGGCGTGGCGAGGCACGGCAAGTTCCTCGACCTCGACTGCGACGGCCTGCACCTGATCATCCACCTGGCCAGGGCCGGGTGGCTGCGGTGGCGTGACGACCTGTCCGGCGCCAAGGCGGTGCGCCCGGGCAAAAGCCCGCTCGCCGTACGGGTGCGGCTGGCGCCCGACGACGAAGGGTCGGCGCCCGGGTTCGAGCTGACCGAGGCGGGGACGCAGAAGCGCCTGGCCGTCTATGTCACGAAAAATCCGGACGAGATCCCCGGCGTCGCCGCCCTCGGCCCCGACCCCCTCGACGAGTCCTTCACGGTGGACGCGCTCAAGCGCATCGTGGGCGGCAACCGCACCCAGATCAAGGGCCTGCTGCGCGACCAGAAGATCGTCGCCGGCATCGGCAACGCCTACTCGGACGAGGTGCTGCACGCCGCCAAGATGTCCCCGTTCAAGATCGCGGCGACGTTGACGGACGCGCAGATCGCCGACCTGCACGAGGCCATCGTCACCACGCTGAGGGACGCGGTGGAGCGGGCGCACGGGCTGGCGGCCAAGGACCTCAAGGCGGAGAAGAAGTCGGGCCTGCGGGTGCACAACCGGACGGGGCAGCCCTGCGACGTGTGCGGTGACACGATCCGCGAGGTGTCGTTCGCCGACTCCTCGCTGCAGTACTGCCCCACCTGCCAGACGGGCGGCAAGCCGCTGGCCGACCGCCGCCTGTCCCGGCTGCTGAAGTAGGTCACACCCCGGCCGGCACTCGGTGCTCGGCGCGGGCGCGGGCGCGGGCGCGGTGAAGGCCGACGGCGGCGATGACCGCGCCCAGGAGCGTGGCCGTGACCGGCGCCACCAGAGCCGTACGCAGGGCGGTCAGCCCCGCCTCCGGCCCCGTCGCGGCGCCCAGGGCGGCCACGTTGACCGCCGTGACCGCCGACAGGCCGAGGGCCGCGCCGAACTGGAACGAAGAGTTGATCAGGCCGCCGGCCAGGCCCTGCTCATGCTCCGCGATGCCGTCCGTGGCCACGATCGTGAGCGGGCCGTACACGAAGGCGAACATCAGGCCGATCAGCAGCATCGACGGCAGCATGGCCGCGTACGCCCAGTCCAGGCCGACGTTCAGGAACAACGCGTACGCCAGCACGCCCGACAGCAGACCGGTGAGGACGACCTTGGCGTTGCCGTACCGGTTGACCAGCCACGGGGTGAGCGTCGGGGCCAGGACCACGTCGGCGGCCGCCGCCAGCAGCGCCAGGCCCGTCTGGATGGTGGACCAGCCGCGCAATTCCTGCAGGTAGAGCGTGACCAGGAACTGGAAGCCGAAGAACGAGGCCGTGAGCAGGGCGGCCATCAGGTTGGCCCGGACCAGCGCGCCCGAACGGAAGATGCTCAGGCGGACCAGCGGGTTCGCGGCGCGGCGCTCCACCGCGACGAACGCGCTCAGCAACGCCAGCCCGCCGGCGAAGGCCGTGACGGTCAGCGGCCAGCCGTCCGCCGGGTGCTCCAGGCGTACGACGCCGTAAACCAGCAGCATCATCGCGCCCGTGATGCTGACCGCGCCCGCCACGTCGAAGCCCCGGGCCGTGGGCCGGTGTCCGGTGGGCTCCTTGAGCAGGGGGAGCGCGGCCAGCAGGATCGCCGCCGACATCAGCACCGGCGCGAAGAACACCCAGCGCCAGCCGAACGCGGTCAGCAGGCCGCCGATCACCAGCCCGAGCGCGAAACCGCCCGCCGCCGTCCCCGCGTAGATCAGCAGCGCCCGGTTGCGCTGCCGGCCCTCGGGGAACGTCGTGGTGATCAATGAGAGGCCGGCCGGCGTCATGAAGGCGGCGGCCACGCCCGTGACGAAACGCGCCACCAGCAGGATCCACCCCTCGTTCGCGAAGCCGCCGAGTCCGGAGAAGACGAGGAACACCCCGAGCCAGAGCAGGAACATGCGGCGGCGGCCCAACAGGTCGGCCGCCCGGCCGCCGAGCAGCATGAAACCGCCGTAGCCGAGCACGTACGCGCTCACGACCCCGCTCAGCATCCCGGTGGACAGTCCGAGGTCGGCCCTGATGGACGGGAGGGCGACGTTCAGCATGGCGACGTCGATGCCCTCGAGAAAGATGGCGCCGCACAAGACGGCGAGTACGCCCCATGAACGCGCAGGCCCCGATGAACGGGCAGGCATGGCAAACCCCCGGTTATGAATAGGCATGTTGGTTATGTCTTGTAACCGTCAACATCTTGGGCCAGCATGAAATGTCATGGAAGACGGCACTTTGAAAGCACTTAGTTACTGCGAGAGAACCGTGGAAGACGACGACTACGACGTGCGGCAGTGGGACACCCGGGAGGACTGCGAGGTCAGGCAGATACTCGACCGCATCGCGGACAAGTGGTCGCTGCTGGTCATCGCGTTGCTCGACTGTCAGAGCCTGCGCTTCAGCCAGCTGCGCCGCGAGATCGACGGCGTCAGCCAGCGCATGCTCAGCGTGACCCTGCGCCACCTGGAGCGCGACGGCCTGGTCTCCCGCACGGTCCATCCCGTCGTGCCGCCCAGGGTCGACTACGCGCTGACGCCGCTCGGCCGTACCCTGCACCAGACCATCAAGGCCCTGGTCACCTGGACCGAGGAGCACCAGCAGGAGATCGCCGAGGCGCGTGCCACGTACGACTCGCGTGTTCAGGACCTCACTCCGTGAGGAGGCACTCCCTCGCCGCGAGACAATGGAGGTATGACCGTTCCTGAGATCGAGGCCAGTGCCGTTCCGGATGACGTCTACCTGCTCGACGTCCGTGAGCAGGACGAATGGCTGGCCGGTCACGCCCCTGCCGCCGTGCACATCCCCATGACCCAGATCCAGGATCGGGTCGGCGAGGTGCCCGGCGACCGGACGGTCTACGTCGTCTGCCGGGTGGGCGGGCGGTCGCTGCAGGTGGCGGCCTGGCTCAACCGCCTGGGGCGGGACGCGGTCAACGTCGGGGGCGGCATGCAGTCGTGGGAGGCCGCGCACCGCCCGATGGTCAGCGAGACCGGACAGGAGCCGTTCGTCGCCTGACTGTAATTCGCCCACTATGGCGATTTGACGGTCATTGCGGCATCATGAGGGCGCCAACTTCACATTGTCGCGGGAGCTCGGGGTGCCGGGCTGAGAGGGCAGTTATCCATCCGCTGCCGACCGCCTGAACCTGTCCGGGTAATGCCGGCGTAGGGAGTGTGCGATGACGCATGTCGCCGACGAAGTTCCGCTGACCCTCGAGGGCACGCCACCGAAGACGCTCGGCGTCCTCGACCAGGGCGCGCTCTGGGCCAACCTCGGCGTCAGTCTCCTGGGTTTCTCCTTCGCCCTCTACCTGATCAACCCCCTCGGCGACGCGCCGCTCAGCGTGGCCGCCGCGCTCACCGCCACCGTGATCGGCAGTCTGATCGGCACGTCCATGGTGGGCCTGGCCGCCATCCCCGGGACCCAGACGGGGCAGCCCTCGATGGTGCTGCTGCGCGGGTTGTTCGGGGCCAAGACGTCGTACGTGCCCACGGTGCTGAACATCGTTCAGATGCTCGGCTGGGGCGCCTTCGAGCTCTGGGTGATCGCCGAGGCCGCCGGTGCGATCTTCGGCGGGGTGCCGTACGCGGTGTGGGTGATCGTGGCGGGGGCGCTCACCACCGCGCTGACGATCTGGCCGCTCGGTTCCGTGCGCGTGCTGCGGCGGTACGTCACCATCGGCGTGATCGTGTCCATGGTCTGGTTCACCTGGTTCCTGGTGTCCGAGGCCCCGGCGCACAGCGGCGGGACGTGGACCGCCTTCCCCGCAGCCGTGGACTTCGTCATCGCGCTGTCGGTGTCGTGGGTGCCGATGGCCGCCGACTTCGCCCGCCACTCCAGGTCCAGCAAGGCCGCCTTCGCGGGCGTGGTCGGCGGCTACACGCTGGCCCAGGTCGCCTGCCTCGGACTCGGCGTGTACGCGGTCGCCATCGCCGGAGCGGACGCGGTGGCCGCCGACGGCACGGCGGTGTTCGCCCCCTTCGTGGCGGCGCCGCTGGGCGTGCTGTTCTTCTCCATCCTGGTGCTGCGCGAGACCGACCAGTCTTTCGCCAACGTCTACTCGACCACCATGTCACTGCAGAACCTCATGCCGCGCGTGGACCGGCGGGTCTTCTCGACCGCCATCGGTGTGATCACCATCGCGATCGCGCTGGTCGTGGACGTCAATTCCTACGGCGCGTTCCTCAGCGTGATCGGGGCGGTGTTCGTGCCGATGTTCGCGGTGCTCGCCGTGGACTACTTCGTCTTCGCCCGCGGCGACCGCTGGAACACCGCCCAGAACGCACCCGCGCGCTGGTCGATGCTGGTGCCCTGGGTTCTGGGTTTCGTGGCCTACTGGCTGACGACCTCGTCGCCGACCGTCCCCGCCTGGGACGCGTTCTGGGCGGACGTCCGCACGGCCATCGGCTTCACCCGGGAGCCGTGGATGAACGGCGCATTGGGCGGGGCCTTGGTGGCCGGTCTGGTGACGCTGCTCATCGGCCTGCTGCTGCGGCGCGTCGCTCGACGTTGAGCAGGTGCTGCTTGGCGGCCGCGCCGCCCGCGTAGTCGCCGAGCGCGCCGTCCTCGCGCACCACCCGGTGGCACGGCACGATCACGCAGACGGGGTTGGAGGCCAGCGCGTTGCCGATCGCCCGCAGCGCGCGCGGCCGGCCGATGCTCACGCCGATCTCCTCCAGCGTCGTGGTCGTGCCGTACGGGACCGCCATCGTCTTCTGCAGCACCGTACGCGCGAAGGTCGTGGCCAGCGTCAGGTCGACCGGCGTGGCGAACGCGCGCAGGCGGCCGGAGAAGTACGCGTCCAACTCCCTGCGCACCGGGTCCAGCCGGCGCGGATTCGGGCCGATGAACGTGCCCACATGCCGGGTGACCAGCTCGAAGACGTCGTTCTCCGGCTCGAAGGAGCAGGCCGCGATGCCCTTGCCGGTCACGGCCAGCACCAGCCGGCCCACCGCGCCGTCGTATGTGCCGAAGGCGACGTCCGGCGGCCTCTCGCCCCGGTATGTGTTGGAGGTCACACGTAGCAGGGCATCGAGATCGCCGCTCGTCATGCCTCCACCCCTCGCCGGGTCGCCCAGAGAAATCACCGTGACCGCAGCGTATCGGACGGATCGCCCGACGGACCCACCGCGCCACGTGCACTATGGAGGTGTGGGGGACGAATGGGCCGGTAGTGACGATGAGATCGCCCGTGCGGTGCTCGCCAGCTCGCCCAACGCCGTCGTGGCGCTCGACAGGGACCAGAGTGTTCTGGTCTGGAACGGCGCCGCAGAACGGCTCTTCGGGTGGCCTGCCGAACAGATGCTCGGGCGCCGGGCGCCGATCGTGCCGGCGGAGCTGACCGCCGAGCTCAACGCCGTGCTCGAACGCGTACGCACCGGCGGCCAGGTGTCGTTGCGCACCAAACGCCTGCACAGCGACGGCAGCGTCCTCGATCTGCGGGTCGACATCAGCGCGCTGCGGCTGGGCAACGCCGTGGCCGGTTACGTCTGCGTCCACCACCTGGCCAGGACCGACGAGGTCGCGAAGAACCGCATGGCGCGCAGGGCCAGGCTCGTGCGCCGGCTGACCGACGTGGTCGGCGACATCAACTCCGACCTGGAGCTGTCGGCCGTGCTCGACCGGATCTCGGCCAGCCTCACCGAGCTGACCGGGGCGGACGCGGGCGGGTTCGTGCTGATCGAAGGGGACAGGCTGCGGCTGGTGAGTACGTACCAGTTGCCGGAGACCATCCGGGGGACCATCACCGACCTGGGGACCAGCCTCGTGGACCGGCTCTTACGCACCGGCAAGACCGTGCTGCTGGAGTCCAGTGGGCTGGACGACCTGGTGTGGGCGCGGCTGGACGGGCTGCACACGGTCGCGCTGGGGCTGGCCGCAGTCGGGGGGCGGCCGTACGGCGCTCTCTACGCGTTGTTCGCCCGGCGCACGCCGGGGCACCTCGAACTGGAGCTGCTGGAGCTGCTGGCCGGGCACGCGGGCATCGCCGTCGGCAACGCGGTGGCCTACCAGGACGCGGTGCGGCAGCGGGCGCACGAGCGGGCCGTGTTCGACGCCAGCGCCGACGGGATCGCCGTGCTCGACGAGTCCGGACGCGTGGTGCGGTGGAATCCGGCGGCCGCCGAGATCACCGCGTTCCCCTCCGCGGCCGTCATCGGCGGGCCGCCGCCGTTCCCGTTGCCCAAGCCGGGGGAGAAGCTCACGTTCCAGATGGAGAGCGGGCGCTGGCTGGACGTGGTGAGCGCGCAGATCGAGGAGACGGGCGAGGTCGTGGTCGACTTCCGCGACGTGACCACGGCCAAGGAACTGGAGGAGGCCAAGGACCTGTTCCTGGCCACGACCAGCCATGAGCTGCGGACGCCGATCACGATCGTTCGGGGGTTCGCCAGCACGCTGGACTCCCGCTGGGACAAGCTGAGCGACCTCGAGCGCCGCTCGGCCGTGCACACGATCGCCGAGCGGGCCAGATCGCTCGGGCAGCTCATGGACCACCTGCTGCTCGGCGCCCGGGCGGGGGCGGATGAGCTCAAGGTGCGGATCGAGAAGTTCGACCTGGCCGAACGCATCCACGCGGCCACGCTCGGGTTGCCCGTGCTGTCCGACGCGCACCGGGTGGAGGTCGTGATGGACGACGGGCTGCCGCACGTGCTCGGCGACGCGCTGGCCACGGACATCGTCCTGGGGCAGCTGCTGGAGAACGCGTTCAAGTACTCGCCGAAGGGCGGACTGATCAGCGTCGAGGCCTGGACCGAGGACGACAACGTCGTCGTGGTCGTGGACGACGAGGGCGTCGGCATCGCCCCGCCTGACCGGGAGCGGATCTTCGAGCGGTTCGTCCAGGTGGACAGCGGCGACCGGAGGCGGTTTGGTGGAGTGGGGCTCGGTCTCTACATCGTCCGCAGCCTCGCCAGAGCACAGGGGGGCGATGTGAGCGCTCATCCGAGACCGGGAGGGGGCACGAGAATGCGGCTTGTTCTGAGGCGTGCTTTCACTATCGGATCCGACACACCGATGCGGTAACGAGGTGGTCACAGTTGCGCTGATCTATCGTCCAATGTGTACAAGCTGTGATCGAGATGCGGTTTCTGGGATCGAGTAACGGGGCATTTCGGTCGTACCGGGGAGTGTTCCCGCGGGGGGCACAGGGAACGGGGAGGTGGGTGTGTCAAGCGTGGTACTGCTTCCGTACGCGCCGTCCAGCGTCGCCGTTGCCCGCCAGCGCCTGAGCATTGACCTGCAGGAAAGCGGGGTCTTTTCCGCTGCGATCGACGATGCCGTGCTCGTGGTGAGCGAGTTGCTGAGCAACGCGCTCCGGCACGCGCATCCACTCCCGTCCGGCATGGTAAGGGTGGCCTGGCTGCGGAGTGACGATCACATAGAGGTGGCGGTGAGCGACGGGGGTGCGGCCACGGAGCCGCGAGCGGGCCGCCCGACCCTGTCCTCGCTCGGGGGCCGGGGGCTCGGCATCGTGGAATACGTGGCGGAGAGCTGGGGAGTGCGCCACGACGGTGACACGACCACAGTGTGGGCCATCCTGCCCGCCCCCCCAACGTCGTTGAACGGGCAGGTGGCGGCCCTCAGAGAGGCCGGCTAGCGAGCACGGCGCGCTCGCCGGTCGCCCAGGCCGTGGAAACCAGCAGGTAGAGCCCGGCCGCCAGCGGCAGCACCAGCGTGGCCAGCACGGAGCCGTACGGCAGGAGCCGCACGATCTTCCTCATCAGTTCCGGCTGCTCCTCGGTGACCTTGATTTGTTTTGCGGACAGCCACGCCACCGCTGTGACCAGCAGAATGACCAGGAGGAAGACCGAAACTGGTGCGCTGATCAGACCGTAATTAGCGATGACCCCGGCCACCTGCTGTCCCAGCGGCGCCCCGAACAGGTCGTGACCGGCCAGCGCGGTCGGATGCGTGGCCATCCGATACATCAGCCACATGAACGGCAACTGCGCCAGCATCGGCAGGATCCCGGCGAACGGCGAGCTGCCCTCCTTGGCGAACAACGCACTCGTCTCCCTGCTCAGCCGCTCCGGGTTGCGCGCGTAGCGTTTGCGCAGCTCGCGAAGCTTGGGCGCGAGGCGTTCGCGGATCTTCACCGTACGGGCCTGGCGGACGTTGAGCGGCAGCAGCGCGAGTCGTACCGCCACCGTGAACAGCACGATCGCGAGCGCGGCGCTGCCCCCGGACATGCCGATGACGAACGTGACAAGAGAATCGATCATGAGCCCTTTCCTCGACAGGAGGTGGATCAGGGCTCACTGATCGGGAGCCCCGCTTGCATGGAGGAAGCGGGGCCGAGCTAAGGGGCTCGTGGACGCGGGCGTCCGGCCGCGTCGGGGTCGCGCAGGCGCTGGAACGCCGTACGGCGCGCGTAAGTCAGCGGAAAGCCCGACGGCTCCCCGCTGACGATGGGCAGCAACGTGGCGGCCCACGCGGCCAGCAGCAGGATCGCCATCATGGTGATCCCGACCAGCCACGGATCAAACAGGAACAGCGTCACTGTGAGCGGGACGACTTCCCGACGACGGTGACCGCGATGAAGACGCCCAGAGCGACCACACCGATGATCAGCGCGACCTTGAGCAACCCTGCCAGCAGCGGCAGCAGGAAGTTGAACACCACGAAGAGACCCAGCAAGGTCCCTATGACGAGCATCACGACTCTACCCATGCAGCCACCGTACGTCCTGCGAGCATGATCCGCGAGGCTTACGAACCTATGACGTCATCACGCTTCGGCGTCGTCCGGCCGTACCGTGAAGTAGTGAACACGCGCATCCTGGTGGTCGATGACGATCCGACCGTCTCCGAGGTCGTTGCCCGCTATCTGGAGCGCGACGGACATGAGGTCGAGTGTGTGGGCGACGGCGCCGAGGCGCTGCGCCGCGCGCTGGCGCACCCGCCGGACCTCATGGTGCTCGACCTGATGCTGCCCAAGGTCGACGGGCTGCAGGTGTGCAAGAAGCTCAGGGAGCGCTGGCCGGTGCCGGTGATCATGCTCACTGCGCTCGGCGAGGAGATCGATCGGGTGGTCGGTCTGGAGACGGGGGCCGACGACTACGTGACCAAGCCGTTCAGCCCGCGCGAGCTGGCGCTGCGCGTGCAGTCGGTGCTGCGGCGGGCGCGCGGCGCCTCCGTCACGGGGGGCACGGGGGTGCTGCGCGACGGGGACCTGCTCGTCGACGTCGGGGCCCACGAGGTACGGCTGCGCGGTGACGAGGTGATGCTGACGGCCAGGGAGTTCGACCTGCTGGCCTACCTCATGCGCAACCCGCGCCAGGCGTTCAGCCGATCGGCGCTGCTGAACCAGGTGTGGGGGTGGTCGTTCGGCGACTCGTCCACGGTGACCGTGCACGTGCGGCGGCTGCGGGAGAAGATCGAGCCCGATCCGACCGCTCCGCGCAGGATCGTCACGGTGTGGGGCGTCGGCTACCGGTACGAGCCGTTGGACGGCGATTCCTGATGGCGCTGTTCCTGATGCCGCAGCCCGCCTCGCAGCTGCCGATGGTCGTGGCCGTCGCCGCCGGGCTCGGGCTGCTGGTCGCGCTGGCTGGCATCGGGGTGATGTATCGGCTGCGTACCCGGTCCATCGGCGTGATGCTGGCCGTGGTCGTGGTGGTCGCCATCGCCGCCACGCTGGCCGGCATCGTGGGGATCATCATGAAGATGCTCCTCGAAGGGGACGTCAGGAACTTCGTGCTGAGCGTGGTCGCCGTCGGCGGGCTGGTGGGGCTGGGGGTGGCGTTCGTCCTGGCCAAGCGGGTCGTCCGGGAGAGCAGACGGCTGGTCGCGGCCGTACGGCACATGCCGTTCACGGCCCCTCAGGGCCTGCCCGCCGAGTTGCAGGAGATCGCCAACACCCTGGAGGAGGCGTACGCGCGGGAGCGGGCACTGGAAGAGGCGCGGCGCGAGCTCGTCGCCTGGGTGAGCCACGACCTGCGCACGCCGCTGGCCGGGATGCGGGCCATGGCCGAGGCGCTGGAGGACGGGGTGGTGTCCGACCCCCGGACGACGGCCCGCTACCACCGGCAGATCAAGCTGGAGGTTGAGCGGCTCTCGTCGATGGTGGACGACCTGTTCGAGCTGTCGCGCATCCACGCCGGGGCCCTGCGGCTCTCACGCGCCCGCATCGGGCTGGCCGACCTCGTCGCCGACACGCTGGCGGGCGCCGAGCCGCTCGCCAGGGCCAAGGGCGTGATGCTCACGGCCGAGGCGGCGGACGCCGTGCCGGTCGAGGCCGACGCCGGGGCGTTGGGGCGGGCGCTCGGGAACCTCGTGGTCAACGCCATCCGGCACACGCCGTCGGACCGGACCGTGGTGCTGCGGGCCGAGGTGGACGAGGGGATGGCGTGTCTGTCCGTGACGGACTGTTGCGGGGGGATTCCCGAGGAGGATCTGCCTCGGGTGTTCGAGGTGGCCTTCCGGGGGGAGGCGGCGCGGACTCCCACCGCTGACGGCGGCGCGGGGCTCGGACTGGCCATCGCGCAGGGCATCGTGGAGGCGCACGACGGGATGATCGAGGTGGTCAACGACGGGCCGGGGTGCCGGTTCGAGATCCGGCTCCCCCTGGTCAGGGGCTGATCGCCGGTTGTTTCGTCTCGTCCGTGTCCCCATGCGCGCCGAGCGACTCCACCATCGCCCGAAATGTCGGGCAGGGCCAGCGCCACATGCAGCTCCGGCACCGCCGGATCGGATGCGCGGCGTCACTGGTGATGCCACCGGCGTCCCTCGGCTGGTGGAGATCGAGCAACCTGAGCCCGAGCTCGGAGAACCTGAGCAGATCGCCGCGGGCGCCGGCGAGGAATTCGAGGTCCTCGGTCGCCAGCCGGGTGCGGATGGGGACGTAGCCCTCGTGGTTCACCAGACCACGGAGCCGTCCTGCTTCGTCATGCCATGAGGTGGCCTTTTCTGTGCGGATGAGGATGGACTCCAGGTGTTCTCGGAGCCCTTGACGCTGAGGATCTTCGGAATTGTCGGATTTCATCGATGCGGGGCCCGCGAACCGTGCCCTGGTCCCTCCTTCTCGATGCGATGGCGACTGTGTTGGTGTCACGCTGTCAAGCTTCGCGTACTCTCCGTTTCCATGGAGGCCAAACGGAGGACAAAAACCTGTGGTTGCCGTATCGGCGTGACAACGTGACCGGAAGCCTTCTCGCCGCTAGCCTGCCCATGTGGAGCTCAAGGTCTCGACTCGATCACATGCCGGGTGCGCACTCGTTGCCGTCACCGGGGAAATCGACCTCTATACGGCGCCCCACCTGCAGTCCGAGTTCACTCGGCTGCTGCAGGACGGGCCCAGCCGGGTGGTCATCGACATGTCCGCCGTGGATTTCTGCGACTCCACGGGGATGAACGTGCTGCTGTCGGCGCTCAAACGGATGAAAGAGAAGGGCGGATCACTGGAAGTGGCCGCCCCGCGTCCCGCCGTACGCAAGATCCTGCAGGTCACCGGGCTGGACTCGGTCTTCACCGTGCACGACGAGGTGCCGCAGGAGTTCCTCATCACCGAGGGATCGTGACGGGTGCCGTACGCGGCGATGTCGGGGGTGACCGTCCGTGACCGGTGACACCGCGGTCATCATCCCGGCGGCCAACGAGGCCGACCGCATCGCGGCCACCGTCAAGGCCGCCGCGGCCCTGCCCGGGGTCGACCTCGTCGTGGTCGTGGACGACGGCTCGCGGGACCAGACCGGCAGGGTGGCGCGCGCCGCGGGCGCCCGGGTGGTGCGGCACAGCCGCAACCGGGGCAAGGCCGCGGCGATGGAGACCGGCGCGGAGGCCGTACGCCTCCTGGACGAGGACGCCACCTCACGGCACCTGCTCTTCCTCGACGCCGACCTGGGTGCGACGGCCGGCGCCGCGGCGCCGCTCATCGGGCCCGTACGCGCGGCCGAGGCGGACGTGACCATCGCCGTGTTCACCACCAGGGTGAAGCTCGGCGGCCACGGCTTAGTCGTGCGTCTGTCCAGGGAGGGCATCCGCCGGGCCACCGGCCTGGAGTTCAGCCAGCCGCTCAACGGCCAGCGCTGCCTGACCAGGGCTGCTTTCGAGGCGGCCCGGCCGCTGGCGCACGGGTTCGGCGTGGAGACGGCGATGACGATCGACCTGGTCCGCAAGGGCTATCGCGTGACGGAGGTCGAGGTCGACATGGCCCATCGGGCCACGGGGACGGATTGGCGCGCGCAGCTCCACCGCGCGATCCAATTCCGGGACGTGGCGCGTGCCCTGGCGATCCGAGACCCTTTTGTCGAGCAAAAGCTGGACAAACTTCGCCCCAAACGCTGACCATCTTCCGCGCGGGCCGCCGGCCGTCGCCTTGTGAAGGCTTCCTGGCCCGGGCAGAGGGTGACGCCCATTCGATCGACTCCCCGGTCGGCCATGCCCTTGAGCGGCCGCTGTGCGGGACCGCCGGCCTGAACCTGGGGCCGGAAAGGCGGTTCCGGAGCGAGGGTGTTGGCATGGGCGGGACCGCCGCGCGCGCCGAACAGGACCACGCCTCGGGTGCGGTGTCCGCGCCGGTCGGTTATCCACAGGGAGCCGCCGTCCGGAAGAAGGCGTCCGGCGGGTGTGCTGGAATTTGCGGGTGACTCCGGAGACACGGCACGACAAGGCACGAGACCTGCTCGCGAGAGCGGCCACGGGGGCGATCGTCGCCTCGATCCTGCTGACGATCACCATCGGACTCCTGGGCCCGTCGCCCATGGTCCCCGCCTTGCAGGGCCCCTCCTGGCACCCGCCGTACTCTCTTGACGCCCACCCCGGCCCCCACCTCACCATCGCCCTCGCGGCGGTCGCGCTCGTCCTCGGCGGCCTCGGTCTCCTGACAGCCCTGCTCGCCCTCCGCACCTCGTTCACGGCCGGCGCCGGTGTCCCGATCCCGGTCGGGAGCCGGGTCCCAACCGGGCCCGAGCACGAGACCGGCCGTCAGGAGGCGGCGTGGCGAGCGGCCCCGGCCGTGGTCCGGCGGGGGTTGCCGGCCGCGCGCCTGCTGGTGCTCATCGGCTGTCTGGCCGCCGGGATCCTCGCGTTCCTGCCGCCCTCCGGCTCCGGCGACCACCTCAACTACGCCGCGTACGGCCGCATGGTGACGCTGGGCCTCAGCCCGTACACGCACGGCGCGACCGACCTGCCCGGCGACCCCATCGCCGGCGCGGTCGAGGAGCCGTGGCGGGAGGAGCCGAGCGTCTACGGGCCGGTCGCGACGGCGCTGCAAGCGGCCGCCAGCTGGGTCGGCGGCGACTCGCTCCGGTTGACGATCTTCGTGCTGGCCCTGTTCAACGCCGCGGCCTTCATCGCGACCGGCCTCCTCATCGACCGGTTCACCAGGGACGATCCGGGCAGGCGCCTGCGGGCGGCACTGCTGTGGACGGCCAACCCGCTCCTGCTCTACCACCTGGTCGCGGGCATGCACGTCGACACCCTGGCCGTCGCCTGCATGGTCGCCGCACTCCTCGCGAGGAGCCGACCCGTGGGCTCGGGCGCGCTGCTCGGCCTGGGAGTGGCGATCAAGATCAATGCCGGTCTCGTGGCCCTCGGCCCGGCGTGGGAGCTGCGTCGCCGCCCCGCCCGCCTGGCGCTCATGGCGGGTTGCGCTCTCGCGCTGGTGGTGGCCGGCTACGCGTTCGTCGGCCCGGAGGCGATCGCGCCGGTGACGCGCACCAGCAAGTCGATCTCGCATGCCTCGTTCTGGAAGCTCGTCCAGGGCTGGCTCCAGTCGATCGTGGGCACCGGCAGCGCGTACCGGGGCGAGATCCAGATCGGCTCCCTGCTGGTGCTCGTGCTCCTCGCCTGGTGCCTGTTGCGCTGGGCCTCCCGCACCGGCTGGGCCGGCCCGCGGCACGGCTCGCACGGCATGGACGCGCCGGTCGTGGCGGCGGCACTGGTGGTGGCGTACGTGTTTGCGACGCCGTACATCCTGCCCTGGTATGACGGGCTGGCGCTCGGGATGCTGGCACTCGTGGCAGCGTCCGCGGTGGACGGGTTCGTGGTCGTCCACCTGCTGGCTCTCTCCCTCGCCTACCTCCCCGCCCGGGTCGAGAATCAGCCCGCGGACCTGGAGTGGCTCAGGACCGCGGTCCGGCCTCAGATCGCGTGGGTGCTGCTCGCCCTGACGGTGGCTCTGGCGGTGTGGGCGTGGCGAGCTGCAGGGCCCGGACGCAGGCCGCCAGCGTCAGCGGGACCGCCACCGTTAGCGCCATAGCCGGGATGGCGATGCCGGAGTCGTTCATCAGGAAACCGACGAACGCGCATGTCAGGGCTCCGAACAGGCCCGCCCTGAGCGTCGGGGCCAGCGTGTACGCCTGGCCGAGGGCCGAGGCGCCCCAGCGCGAGGGGCGGGCCAGCACGAGGAACAGGAAGGCCAGCGCCACCAGCGAGAGGAGGGTCAGTGACCAGTTGCCGACCGTTACGCCGATCATGGCGCTGAACTTGCGGCCCACGACGGTCCACGCCTGACCGTCGATGACCTGCTGCACGAACGTGCCCAGATGGGTCCGCTGGGACTCGGGCCGCAACCAGTCGGACACCGACAGGGCGCCGACGAGCACAACCCCCACCAGGCCGACGAGCAGGAGCCTCAGCACCGAGACCCGCTTGCCCGAGAGCAGGATGAGGAAGACCGCCAGCCCGATCACGAACGCCGGCACCCCGCCGAAGTCCGCTCCCCATGACGGCCACCCGTCCGCGAAGACCGCGAAACCCCCGTACACCGTGCACGCCGCCACCACCACGAGCCTGGACACGCCCCGGCTCAGGAGCCATTGCGCCACCCCGGCCAGCCCGAGGACGGTGCCCGTGGCGTAGACGGCGAAGGCGATGTTGCTGAAGCCGTAGAACCGCCCGCCGGTCACGGGCTCGTAGCCGGTCACGGCGTTCACCTGCAGTTTGGAGCCGGTCATGACGTCGATGAGGAGAGCGAGCGAGGTGATCGCGGCGACGGTGGTGAGCGGGCCGAGCACGTGAGCGCGCCAGGGTCCGGCGAAGGCGACGGCGGTGATCAGCCCGGCGATGGCGAGGATGGTCACGATCACCGACAACATCGGCACCGGCAGGGTCCACCAGGGCACGAGCTGCGCCAGGAACGTGGAGACGGCGATGGCTCCGCTGACCACCGCGACGACCTGGACGGCGCGCAGAAGCTTGGACGTGCTCGCGACCAGGTCGGTGCCGGCGGAGGCCGCGGCGTCCTTGGTGCCGTCCGTGGAGCGGCGGCGGCGCAGGGCCAGGGCGGCCCAGGCGTAGAAGAGGAGCTGGACCGTCACCAGGACGGTGAAGAACGGGCCGCGCACCTCACGGAGCACCTGGCTGGCCAGATCACCGTCCGCCAGTTCGGTCACCGTGCCCGCCGGGGTGGCGGGGGCGGGACCGCCCGGTTGCCAAGGGCGGCCGACCACCTCGCGCGGCGCGGTCAAGCCCAGGAGCTGGATGGTGGTGGCGGTGAGGTCGGTGATGGTGACCAGGGCGTCCTGGCGGGTGGAGGTGGCGGTCAGATAGCCGTGCGGGTACGCCTGGCCGCTCGGGGAGGGGCCGGCGGCGATCGCCACGTGGAGGTGGGCGTTCGGGGTCACGTCGGAGATGCCGGCCACAAGCATGGTTGTGCCGGGTGACAGCTTGCCGACCAGGGCGCCGATCTGCTGGTCCGCCTGGGCCACGGCGGCCTGCCGGGCCGCTGCGGGCAGCGGGGTGGGGACGCCGTACTCGTCGAGGGGTTGGCGGGCCCAGGCGTTCGCGAGGTCGGCGGCCTCGAAGACGATCAGGTTGTACGGGGCCGGGTCGCCCAAGGCCTCGAGACTGGGGGCATATTTAGCGACATTTCCGGATCTGTCGGCCCCGGCGATCGCCGCCCCCGGCCCGATGGCGGCGACCTTCCCTCCACCGTCAGCCACCATTTGCCCCAGAGTGCCGAGGCCGGCGGCGTAGCCGGTCTCAGACTGGTAGGCGGACAGCGCCGACCAGGCGGGGACGGTGGCGCCTGTGTCCGTGGACGGGGGAGCGGCGGGCGCGGGGCAGCCCTTGCCCTCCGTACCGGCCCGCTGGCCGGCGGACAGGGTCAGCCAGCCGGCGATGGGGCAGGTGATGCCACGATCAGGCGGCGGCACGGCCCGGGTCGAGAGGGAAGCGGAGGCGCCTCGGGCGACGAGCTTCCACAGGGTGGGTGTTCGGGCCTGGTCGAGGTCGCTCCATTCGAGCCCGGGCACGCCGATGAGCGCCACCCGCCCCTGAGCTCGTTGCTCATCCCCGGCCTGGGCCGTCTGAGCCTCAGCCGCGGCACTCGGCGCGGCGGGGGACGCGGTCCATGGCCGTACCGCGCGCTCCTGGAATGCCGCCACTTGCGTGAGCGGGCCGTCGGCCGCCTGTCCCTGGGCCGCATGTGCGGCGACCGGGGCGAGCGGCGCCGTGAGGGCCGTGCTGAGGAGCAAGAGGAGGGTGAGAGGACCCCTCGCGGCGCGGCCGAAGGGGAGGCGCGGCCGTGGACGCCGTACGCGACGCGCCCCGTATCGCCCGTCGCGCGGGCCAGGCGTGGCGTCGTTTGGCATGGACGGAAACCCCCAGTGGCTGTCCCTCGATCGACAACGCCACGGTAACGTGCCCCACCGTGAGAAGTGGCGAGGTGCGGGTGATCCGGCGACAGTGGTGGGCGTGGGCGATCGTGGCGCTCGTCGTCGCGGCGGCCGTGACGCCACTGGTTCACACGTGGCTCACGAACCCGGACGATCAACGTCTGGTCGACCTGGACGTTTACCGCACCGGCGGGCAGATGCTGCTCGAAGGGCGACCGGTCTACGACTTCTTCACGCCCGCGCCCCAGCTCCTGCCCTTCACGTACCCGCCCATCGCCGCGATGCTGGCCGTGGTCCTGGCGAAGATGTCCTGGGACACCGCTCAGTGGGTGTGGACGGCCGGGATCTTCGTGGCGCTGGCCGTGACCGTCGCGTTCTCGTTCAGACCGGCGTTGCGGAAGTACGTGCCGTGGGTGTTCGCGCTGCTCATGGTGCTGTGCACGTACCTGATGCCGATCCGGGACCAGGTGCGGTTCGGCCAGGTGGACATCATGCTCGTCGCGCTGTGCGTGGCGGACTGCCTGGCCAGGCGGCCGTGGTGGCCTCGGGGGTTCCTGATCGGGCTGGCCACGGCGGTGAAGCTCACGCCCGGGGTCTTCCTCGTCTACCTGCTGATCACGAAGCAGTGGCGGACGTTCTTCATGGCGTCGTTCGCGGCGGCGATCCTCACGTTGCTGCCGTTCGCGGTGATCCCGCAGGACGCGGCCGACTTCTGGTTCTCGGCGCTGCTCGACCCCCAACGACTGGGCTCGAACGCGGCCACCACCAACCAGTCGATCCGCGGCATGCTGATCCGCCTCTACATGCCCGAGACGCTGACCTCCGTGATCTGGCTGGCCATCGTGGCGGCGGTCGGCTGGTACGGGTTCCGCGGCGCCCGCGACGCGTACAGGACGGGGGATTCGCTCACCGCCGTCGCCCTCGTCGGCCTGATGGCCGTGCTGCTCTCTCCCGTCGCGTGGATCCACCACCTGGCGTGGGTGGTCGTGGTGCTCGGCGCGATCGTCGGCGACGGGCGGGACCCGGTCAGGTTGCGGGTGGCCGCGGGGGTGTGGTTGTACTACGTGGTGCCGATCCCATGGTGGGGGGTCTCGCTGAAGGCCGCGGACATTCCCGGCGTCAGCGTGGTGCTGGGGAAGATCGTCCAGAACGGGTTCGGGCTGGGGGCCCTGGCTTTGGTGTGGTTGTTGGTGTCCTGGTTGCCGAAACGGCGGGAGATCACCTGACCAAGCCATTACCCTCTGTGTCGTGCTCGTTACCACCTGGGTCATCGTGGGCGTCGTCGCCGGGATCAGTGGCGTAATGATCGGTTATCTGGCGCTCCGGCAGGCCAGGGCCGCGGTGGAGGACTGCCAGCGGACGCTGGCCCGGCAGGCGAGCGAAGGCATGGGCGATCTCAAGGCCATCAGGGACGTGGCCGTCTGCCGGTACGACGCCCTCTCCGAGATGTCCGGGCGGCTGTCGTTCTCGATCGCGATGATCAACGGGCTGGGCGACGGCATCGTGCTGACCTCGATCAACGGTCAGAGCGAGACCCGCACTTACGTGCGGCCCGTGGTCGGAGGGAAGGGGCAGCAACCGCTGTCGCCGGAGGAGGAAGAGGCGGTGCGTGCCGCCCGCCTGGGGCTGGGGCCGCTGGTGCCGTCCCGGGCGTCGGGGCCGCTGTAAGGACTTCAGGCCGGCGGCGTCCCGCCCCGGAGTCGCAGTTCGGGGCGGGAACCCGTCTCACCGGGCGGCGGAGGCACGACATCGCACTGTGTCGAAAGACCGCGCGCATATCGCCTACCTGCGGATACCCTGGGTGCATGCCCAGGCTCGCCTATCTCGGACCGGAAGGGACCTTCACCGAAGAGGCCCTGCGGCTCCTCGACCCCACCGCCGAGCGGCTGCCCTGTGCCACGGTCGGCGCGGCGCTCAACGCCCCCCGCACGGGAGAGGCCGACGGGGCCGTGGTCCCGCTGGAAAACTCCATCGAGGGCGCGATCACCACGACGCTCGACGAGTTCGCCTGGGGCGAGCCGTTGCTGATCACGGCCGAGCTGCTGCTGCCCGTGCAGTTCTCGCTGCTGGTCCGGCCGGACACCGAGATTCCGCACATCAAGCGGGTCTACACGCATCCGGCGGCCATCACCCAGTGCCGCGGCTTCATCTCCCGTGAGCTGCCCGACGCGGTCGTGGTGGCCGCGCCCTCGACGGCGGCCGCGGCCCAGGAGGTGTCGCTGCCGGGTTCCCCGTACGACGCCGCCATCGCCGCGCGCATCGCCGGTGAGCACTACGGGCTGGTGGAGCTGGCCGCCGACATCGGCGACAGGTCGGACACCGTGACCAGGTTCGTCAGGGTGAGCCGGCCCGGCCCGCTGCCCGAGCCGACCGGCTCCGACCGCACCACGCTGGTCGTCTTCCTGGCGGACGACCACCCGGGCGCGCTGCTGGAGATGCTGACCGAGTTCTCCGTACGCGGGGTCAACCTGACCCGCATCGAGTCGCGGCCGACCGGCGACGGCATCGGGCGCTACTTCTTCCACTTCGACTTCGAGGGTCACGTGGCCGACGCCCGGGTCGGCGAGGCCATCTCCGGGCTGCACCGCATCTGCGGTGACGTGCGCTTCCTGGGCAGCTACCCGCGGGCCGACGGCATGGCGCCGCAGGTCAAGCGCGGGACGACCGACGCGGAGTTCGGCGAGGCGGGCGAGTGGCTGGCCCGCGTCCGCGCCGGCCAGGTGTGAGCAGCCCCTGACCCATCGCCCGGCTCGACGCCTCGCCCGGGTCCGGCCTTGCCCGAAGTCCGCGGGTTCCGGGGGCTGTGCGGAGGGCGGGGTAAGGCCTGCCGCAAGGTGCGTTTCGGCTTGGGCGGGGATCTCCGGTCGGCGCATGGCGAATCGCCGGGCGGGCGGACCGCGGTCCGGCGGATGGCGGGTTCGTGACGTGGCCGGATTCCGGTGCGGGCGCGGTCAGAGTTAATCCGGGGGCGGGCCGCCGCCGAGCGCCGGTAGCCTTTCCTTGTGATTGACCTGCGTACCCTTCGTGAGGACCCCGACCGGCTACGGGCGTCGCAGCGTGCCCGCGGTGAGAACGACGCCGTCGTCGACACGCTGCTCGACCTCGATGAGCGCCGCCGATCCGCGCTGACCTCGTTCGAGTCGCTGCGCGCCGAGCAGAAGAGCATGGGCAAGTCGGTCTCCAAGGCGCAGGGCGAGGAGAGGGCCGCGCTGCTCCAGCGGGCCAAGGACCTCGCGAGCCAGGTCAAGGCGGCCGAGGCGGAGGCGGAGAAGCTCGGGGCCGAGCTCGACGAGCTCGTCCAGACGGTTCCCAACATCGTCGAGGGGGCGCCGCCCGGCGGCGAGGACGACTATGTCGTCCTGGAGACCCACGGTGAGCCGCGCGCGTTCGACTTCGAGCCCAAGGACCACCTGGAGCTGGGCGAGGCGCTCGGCGCCATCGACATGGAGCGGGGCGCCAAGGTGTCCGGCTCGCGGTTCTTCTTCCTCAAGGGCGTCGGTGCGCGCCTGCAGCTGGGCCTGCTCAACATGGCCATGCAGCAGGCGATCGAGGCCGGGTTCACGCCGATGATCACGCCGGTGCTGGTGAAGCCGGAGACCATGCAGGGCACCGGCTTCCACGTGGCCCACGACAAGGAGATCTACCGGCTTCCCGAGGACGACCTCTACCTGGTCGGCACCTCGGAGGTGTCGCTGGCCGGCTACCATGCCCAGGAGATCATCGACGCGGGCGAGTTGCCGCTGCGTTACGCGGGCTGGTCGTCGTGCTTCCGCCGCGAGGCCGGCTCCTACGGCAAGGACACCAGGGGCATCATCCGGGTCCACCAGTTCGACAAGGTCGAGATGTTCTCGTACGTGCGCCCCGAGGACGCCCACGAGGAGCATCAGCGCCTGCTCGCCTGGGAGAAGGAGATGCTGGCCAAGATCGAGGTCCCGTACCGCATCATCGACACGGCGGCGGGCGACCTCGGCATGTCGGCCGCGCGCAAGTTCGACTGCGAAGCGTGGGTCCCCACCCAGGGCCGCTACCGCGAGCTGACCTCGACGTCCAACTGCACCGAGTTCCAGGCCCGCCGGCTCGGCACCCGCTACCGCGACAAGGACGGCAAGCCGCGCCACCTGGCCACGCTCAACGGCACACTGGCCACCACCCGCTGGATCGTGGCGATCCTGGAGAACCACCAGCAGGCCGACGGCTCCGTGGTGGTCCCCCAGGCGCTGCGCCCGTACGTGGGTCTCGACGTGCTCACGCCCCCCAAGTAAGTCACTCAGCCGCGCGCCCGGCGTTCATGCGCCGGGCGTCGCGCCTGATGAAGACGATGCTCCCCAGCAGCACGAGGCCGGTCAGCAGCACGGCGAGCACGACGGCGACCCAGTAGGGCCCGGGGACGCCGACCGACCAGCCGTAGAAGGGCGCGTAGACGCTCGCGTAGACCAGCGGCGCCCCCAGCATTCCGGCGGCCACGGGCGCGGGCCGCGCCTGCCCGGTGAACATCAGGACGAACGCCCCCAGAGCGCCCGCCAGAGTCACCATCGAGCCGATGAGGAACAACAGGAGCTGCGTGCCGGAGACGGGCAGCACGCTGTCCCAGCCGAGCAGGGCGAGGTAGAAGCCGCCGCAGGTGACGGCCGCGAAGCCCGTGTAGCGGCCGTAATTGCGGCGCAGTCCGCCGCCGATGCCGCCGAACAGCATGCACGCGGCCAGGAACAGCGCCACGTCGATCTCGGGATCGAGGTCCACCTCCTTGGCCCCGGCCTGGTTCGGCCAGCCCACGCGCCGCCACGTCCCCGACTCGTCGCGGACCAGGATGCCGTCCACGCCGTTCGCCACGACCACGACGTGCCCGACGGGCCGGTCCTGCACGTCCAGAGCCGTCGAGCGCAGTCCAGACGCGTCGCCGTGCTGCCGTTCGATGCGTTCGAGATCGTCCTCGGACGGCGACCACGAGGAACGCCAGGTCTTGCCGCCGTCGTCGGACTGGTCCACGGCCATCCGGCCGGGCACCAGCCGGTAGCAACGCGTCGCCTCATAGGGCACGCACGCGGCGGACAGTGGCGGTTGGATCTTCTCGACCTCGGCCCGAACGTCTGACGGGATGTTCTCGAAGGGAAGACCGCCCTCCGACCAGGTGGCCCCGCCGTCCCCGGACTTCCACATGGTGAGGTCGTCGGTGTAAACGATGACCCAGTCACCCTCCGCCCGGACGGAGGCGGCCGAGGGCGGCGGAGGGGCGGCGGCGGTGGCGGTCACCGCCAGGACGGCCAGCGGCATGGTGACGATGATCCGCCATCGAGTGGATCGGGAAGTGAGGGTGCGCTGCCGTACCCACCACGCCAGGGCGAGCGCGGGCAGGGCCAGCAGGTCCGTGGGATCGGCCAGGACGCGCGACGGGCCCGCCACGAGGGTCCAGGCTTGGGAGGCGGCCTCAGCGCCCGTCTCCGTCGTTTTCACGAGCGCGAACAGCACTCCCGTGAGCACCGTGGCGGCCAGGTCGGCCCGCCGCCAGAAGAGGAGGGCCAGCAGCGCGGGCGCCACGACGAGGCCGGCCACGTCGCTGAGCTTGCCCGTCACGAACCCGGGCCAGGCCTGCTTGAGCAGGTGGTCGTTGACCAAGAGCACGATCACCCCGGCAACGGTCACGGGATGACATAACCACGCGTACCTCATGTAGAGGTCGACGGGATGGAGCGGCCGGAGGTTCGGGACGGGCCCACCCCGTGACCAACCCGACACATGCAAAAGACCGAGGCCCGCTGGAAACGAACCCCGGTCTTCCTTGCTAACTACAGGTCAGATGGAGCGGACCTGAGAGGCCTGCGGCCCCTTCTGGCCCTGCGTGATCTCGAACTCGACCCGCTGGCCGTCTTCGAGGCTCCGGTAGCCACTGCCGACGATCTCGGAGAAGTGAACGAACACGTCCGGCGCACCGCCGTCCGGGGCGATGAAGCCGAAGCCCTTCTCGGCGTTGAACCACTTGACGGTTCCCTGAGCCATAAAAGCTCTCCCTCAGGATGTGAATCTATGGGACCCACACCTCGTGGGTCCCGGTGTGTCGTACAGCAAGCACCCGGGGTGGCTCAGACAAAGTCATGCTGGTTTTCACTACGGGATCAGCTAATACAACGCTTCCACATCTAACACCATTCTGGCGCGTTGGTGTTCCCGTCGCATGGAAGATTTCTGTCAGGAGGCATCACCGGGCAAACTGGAACCTGTTATGCAGAGCCTTCCCGCGCCCCGTCTAGTGGCCACCGACCTCGACGGCACCGCGCTGCGCATGGACGGAACCGTCTCGCCCCGTACGGTCGCGGCCTTCGCGAGAGTGGAGCAATCGGGCGCCTTGCTCGTGTTCGTGACAGGGCGGCCGCCGCGGTGGATGGGCGGGGTGGCGAGTGCGGTACGTCACCATGGGCTTGCGATCTGTGCGAATGGCGCACTGACCTACGACCTGCATACCGAACGGATAGTGGAATCTCACCTCATCGCGGTCGACGTACTAGAGGAAGTCGTCGCTCAGCTAAGAGCGAACGTGTCCGGTCTCGTATTTTCGGTCGAGTATGAAGCTGGTTTTGCGCATGAGTCCGATTTCCTGCTCGGTGGCCTGGACCGTAAGGGTGCGGGAGCGGTATGTGTCGACTCGGTGACAGGACGCCCATGCGCCAAGCTGCTGGCCCTGCACCCGCGCATGCGCGCGGACGAACTCCAGCCCATCGTGCACGAGCTCGTCGGCCACCTGGTGACCGCCACGCACTCCAGCGGCAGGGGCCTGATCGAGATGAGCGCGCAGGGCGTGACGAAGGCGACCGCCCTGGCGGCGTTCGCGGCGCAGCACGAGATCAAGCCCGCGCAGGCGATCGCGTTCGGTGACATGCCGAACGACCTGCCCATGCTGAGCTGGGCAGGCACGTCGTACGCGGTCGCGAACGCGCACCCCGACGTGCTGGCGGCGGTCGATCACGTGACCGCCGCGAACAACGACGACGGCGTCGCGCAGGTCCTGGAGAAGCTCTTTTAGAGGTAGGGCCCCGAGCCGCCCGGCGGCCGCTGGTGCTCGTCGCCGTGCGGCACACCCGGCAGCGCCCTGCGCATCTGCTCCAGCTGGGCACGCGCGGCCATCTGCTGCGCGAACAGCGTGGTCTGGATGCCGTGGAACAACCCCTCCAGCCAGCCGACCAGCTGGGCATGCGCGATGCGCAGCTCGGCCTCGCTCGGTGGCGCGCCGTTGTCCTCGGTGAACGGGAGAGACAACCGCTCCAGCTCATCGACCAGCTCAGGTGCCAGGCCGTCCTCGAGCTCCTTGATGGAGGACGCGTGGATCTCCTTCAACCGCTTACGGCTGGCCTCGTCGAGAGGAGCCGCGCGCACCTCCTCCAAGAGCTGCCTGATCATGCTGCCGATACGCATCACCTTGGCGGGCTGCTCGACCAGGTTGGTGACCGAGCGGTCCTCTTCGCCGTTATCGCCCTGACCTCCTTGGAAGTCGGGGCCCACCACCACGATGTGGGGGGTGTTGTTGTCCTCAGCATTCATAACACTCACCGTACTAGCAGGATCTTGCCGACGTGCTCCCCGGAATCCAACATACGGTGTGCTTCGGCCGCCTCCGCCATGGGGACTTCGGCGTACACCACGGGACGGACCGCACCCGCGGTGACCAGCGGCCACACATTGTCGACGACGCTGCGGACGATGACGCCCTTCTCCTCCACCGGCCGCGCCCGCAGCGTGGTGCCGTGGACGGAGGCACGCTTGGTGAGCAGCGCGCCGAGGTCGAGCTCGGCCTTGCGGCCGCCCTGCAGCCCGATGACCACGAGCCGGCCGCCGGGGCGGAGGGCCCGGACGTTGCCCGCCAGATATCTGGCGCCCATGATGTCGAGGATGACGTCGGCCTTGACCTTCTCGGCGAAGTCCTCCTCGCGGTAGTTGACGACCTCGTCGGCGCCGAGTTGCCGGACGCGCTCGGCCTTCTCCGCCGTGCCGACGGTCGCGACCACGTACGAGCCGAGGGCCTTGGCGAGCTGGACGGCGAACGTTCCGATCCCGCTGGCGCCGCCGTGCACCAGCAGCGTCTCGCCTCTGCGCAGCCGCCCGACCATGAAGACGTTGGACCAGACCGTGCAGACCGCCTCCGGCAGTGCCGCCGCGATGGGCAGCGACATCCCGTCCGGCACCGGCATCACCTGCTGCCACGGCACGGCTACGCGCTCAGCGTAACCGCCGCCGGCGAGCAGCGCGCACACCTCGTCGCCCGCCTTGAAGTGCTCGACGTCCGCGCCGACCGAGGCCACCACGCCGGACACCTCCAGCCCCGGATACGCCGGCGTGCCGGGCGGCGGGTCGTAGAATCCGTTGCGTTGCAGGACATCGGCACGATTCACCGCGGAGGCGGCCACGTCGATGAGCACGTCTCCGCGCTCGACACGCGGCTCCGGCACCTCGCGCCACTCCAGCACCTCTGGTCCGCCGGGCTCGGCGATCTCAATGGCTCGCATGCGAACCACGGTAGCCGGGCAAAGAAGTTGTGGGTTGCCGGGCTGCACGGGAACCTGGGGCGTTAACCTGCAAGGTATTTGCTACCCCTTTAGACCCACCCAAGGGGGAACACGGTGGCAAGACACGATCGAGAAGAATCTCTCGAGGAGCAGCTGGCCTGGCTGGATGCGATCAAGGAGACGGAAGAGGCTCCGGTCTCCGTCAGCGCCTCGACTGCTTCTGCCGATGAGCCGGTCTCCTCGCCGTACCCCAAGGACCCATGGCAGCTCGTCCCGACGCAGCATGACACGCCGACGCCGCCGCTGTTCCGCGCGGCCGTCGACTCGGTGTACGGTCCCGCGGCGGCCGAGGACCTCCCTGAGGCCGAGAGCGAGGCCGCGGAGTGGCTCGGCACGGCGGCCACCAGGGAAGAGCCCAAGAGCCCGCCGCCCGGCCCCAGAGCGGACGACCCGTTCCACGCCCCGCTCAAGCCGCTGCCGCGCCCCGACGACACCGACAGCTATTCGCTGTCGTTCACGCCGCCGCCGGCCGAGACGGACACGCCCGAGCAGGCTCGGGAAGAGGACACCGCGTGGCCGCCGTCCGACTGGACAAGGCCGGTCAAGGAGCCGTCGTCCGACTGGTCGAAGCCTGCCGAGGAGGTTCCGTCCTGGGCGGCCGAGAAGGCCCCGGGCGCCCCTGAGCAAGCCCGCGCCGAGGACCCCGCTCCCGAAGAAGACCACCGGGAGGCCTGGGAAGACACCCTCCCCAGGAACGAGCGCCCGAAGTGGGCCGAATCGCCTCCTGAGGACGAGCCCACCCAGCGCCCCGAGCCGGTCCAGCAGCGGCCCCAGCCGGTCGAGCAGCGGGCGGAGCCGGTCGAGCGGCGCCCCGAGCCGCCGCAGCCTCCGCAGAAGCAGGACCGCCCCCAGCCGCAGAAGCAGGACCGCCCCCAGTGGACGGAGCAGCAGGAATGGCGGCCCGCCGAGCGCGAGATCCCCACGCCGCCTCCCCGGCCGCGCCGCCGCCCGGCCCCCGTGCCCGTGTTCACGGCCCCGCCGCGGCCGCCGGCGACGGGCCGGCCGACCGCCGACAGCCTCGACCCGGAGTCTCTGCTGCGCGGACGGCGTAACGCCCCTTCCAAGGGCTGGCGCCGCCTGGTCTACAAGGCGTCGGGCGGCTGGATCAAGCCGGGCGAGCCGCCGGAGGTGCGCCGCCGCCGCGAACTCGTGGCCAGGGCCCGCACCCCGGTGACCACGGGACACCACCGCGTGGCCGTGCTGAGTCTGAAGGGCGGCGTGGGCAAGACCACCACCACGGTCGGGCTCGGCGCCACGCTCGCCCAGATGCGCGGTGACCGGGTCATCGCCGTGGACGCCAACCCCGATCGCGGCACCCTGTCCGACAAGCTGGTCCTGGAGACCTCGGCCACCGTGCGCGACCTGCTCAACGAGCGCGAACAGGTCAAGCGGTACGTCGACATCAGGGCGTTCACCTCGCAGGCGCCCTCACGGCTGGAGGTGCTGGCCTCCGACCGCGACCCGTCGGTCTCCGAGGCGTTCAGCGGCTCCGACTACCAGGCCGTCTCCCAGGTGCTGGAGAACTTCTACTCGATCTGCATCACCGACTGCGGCACCGGCCTGCTCCACTCGGCCATGGGCGGCGTGCTGGGGCTCGCCGACCAGATCGTCCTGGTCAGCTCCGCATCCGTGGACGGTGCCAGGGCGGCCTCGGCCACGCTCGACTGGCTGGAGGCCCACCACTACGGCGACCTGGTGAAGAACGCGACCGTGGTGCTGTGCAGCGTCCGGCCGCGGTCGAAGTCGGCGGTCGACATCAAGAAGCTGGAGGCCCACTTCGCCGCCAGATGCCGCGCCGTGATCCGGGTGCCGTACGACCCGCATCTGGAGGAGGGCGCGGAGATCGACCTGGACCGGCTGCAGGAGACCACCAGGGACGCCTACCTCCAGCTCGCCGCCTGCGTGGGCGACGGGTTCGCGGGCATCCGGGAATGAGCGGAGGGTAGGGGGTCGTACCGGTTACGACCCGGACACTTCACTCACCAGCCGGGAGGTCCAGGGGCACCACACGAGCCCGGGCAGGAACGCGCCGCCCGCTTCGTCCAGGTGGTCCTCGACGTACGGGATGGTGGCGTCGCACACCTCGATGGCCACGTCGAAGAAGTCGATGGTCTCGGGCCGGTAGTGGTAACTCCAGCCCGGGTTGTACGGGGCGGGGCTCTTCTGGATCCTGCCGACGACGTGGGGCCGCGACGGGGTTTCGCCGCGGATCAGAGCCCGGGCGTGCTGGATCTTGGCCGGGTCGGTGAGCTCGATGACGAACTGCTGCCTCGTTATGTCGGTCATCGTGAAGTACGCCACCGGCGCGGCCTGCCGTGCGGTGCTGCCCGATCTCGTAGCCGTGGCTGGAGCGGCCGCCGTCACGATGGCGAGCGCCGTCGCGGCGAGTGAAATGCCGATCTTGCGGGCGATGCCTGGCATGGTTGCCTCCGGTGTGTCGATGGAGATACGTCACTCATCGATACGGAGGGTAGTCGAATAACCACTCATTGTGAGACTGGCGCGCTGGCCACGAATCCGTTCGCCTGGGCCGGCACCCACGTGCTGGGAGCCCAGCACGGCGGGCCGCAGGTGCCGGCTGGAACAAGGCTTTTACGCAGGGCCGCTCAGACGCCCTGAAGCTTGGCGGAGGGTATGGGATTCGAACCCATGAGGCCATCGCTGACCTGGCCGCTTTCAAGGCGGCTGCACTCGTCCACTATGCGAACCCTCCATGCGGAAACCACGATAGCGGCTGCGGTGACGGCGGTGTACGTTCAGGAGGTGGCGGATCTCGACGTCGACGTTGAGCGCGGAGACCCGGGCACGCTCGTGCGCCTCGCGGGTGACCTCGACAAGATCACCGCGCCGTTGCTCGCGGAAGCCCTGGCGAAGCTCTTCGCCAAGGGGCTCGTGGAGATCGTCGTGGACGCGACACGGCTGGAGTTCTGCGATTCGAGCGGTCTGTGGGTGCTGGTGACGCATCAGCGGCGGGTGGCCGCGCACTCCGGTTCACTCCGCCTGGTCGGTGTGCACGGCGTGCTGCAGCGGGTGCTCGACGTGACGGGGCTCAAGGCGGCCTTCGACGGCGTGGCCCTAGCGGAGTTGTGACAGCAGCCACCTCGGGCCCACGGTCTCGGCTCCCAGCTCGCTGACCCGTCCCCGCAGCGCCCGGTCCGCGGTCACCACGACGACCCGCTCCCACGGCCTGGCCGCGCGCACCACCGCGACGATCGTGTCGTCACCGCTGCCCGTGGCCGCGACCACCTCGATGCCGGGAACGGAGGGCACGCCCTTGGCCGCGCCCTCCACGACCGCGACCACCCTCGGGAACCACTGCGCCAGGATCGGATGCTCGAGCCTGAGCCCCGCCACGTCCTCGAGCAGCCGGGTCGCGGCCGCCAGCCGGTCGCGCCACCAGCCGTGCTCGGCCCGCGCGCCGACGATGTTGGCCACGTCCAGCACGATCGTCTCCGGCCTGAGCGCCCGCTGGACCTCGCCCCACGTCGCGGCGAAGCCCGGATGCAGCTTCCGGTCTCCCACCTCGGGCAGGGCCAGCCAGCGCAGCTCGGTGCTCTCGAGGTTGGCCGGCGCCGCGGCCAGCAGCTCGGCCGACTCGGCGATCACCGTCTCGAACGTCCACCCGCCGTGGTCGTCGACGTAGACGCCCTGCACCCGCAGACCATCGCCATCGAGCGCGGCCTCCTCGTGGGCCTCGCGCAGCGCGCTGCTGACAGCGTCCTCGTGGCTGTCGCGCGCGCCGCCGGGCAGCCCCCAGGTGCCGCCGTGGTGACTCCACCAGACCCGTTTCTGCATGAGCACATATGGCACCCCGAGCTCGTCGTGGTGGACGAGGAGGAGCCCCGACGCTCCATGCAGCCCCCAATGCCGGTGGCCTTGGGCGCACTCGGTCCAGCCGTCACCGTCCATTACCGCCATGGGAGGATTGTCTCAGCCTCCGCTCTTGGAGAAATGCTGGTAGTCCTTGGCGCCGGACCAGTAGCCGCCCCACTCCCAGTCCACCTGGGCGAAGGCTTTCACCACCTTGTCGCCAGGATTAATGACACCTTTGCCCTTCATCGGGCGCTTGGTGAACTTCTTGGCATTTTGGTGTGCTGTGCTGCCACTTGCGGTGACATATGGGTTCTCGCGGGGATTGATGTCAATCGCTTCCCCGTACGCGTGCTTCGACCAGCTACTTGACCCGGTCGCCCGGCGGCAGTTGAAGGCCGAGGTGTTGTTCGCTTCGATCGAGGCGAAGTCGTCTGCTTTGTACGCGTCCACCAGCTTCATCTGCTTGACCGGCCAACGCCACCCGTACAACTTCCTGAACACGGTGACGATGTCGTCGGTCACCGTCTCCCGCACGACCAGCTCACCGGTGTGCTGCTTGCCGTCGAACCCCCAGTACGACAGCGTGACCAGCCGCAGGTCCCGGTAGTGGACCGGGCAACCGGGCCGCCACGAGTACGGCAGCCGGTCGCGGGAGACGTTCGAGACCTTGGCCTTGAACGCGGGCGGCGCCGTCGTGCTCGGCGCGGCCGTCGGTGAATCGGGCTTCTCGTATACGGGAGCGGACGTCACGGGCCCGCGGGCGGGCGGAGCCGGCTCCGCCGTGCCGCACGAAACGGACGCGAGCACCACGAACGCCATGGCGGCAGTACGTTTCATCTAGCCACCATATGCGAGGTCTCGCCAGGTCAGGGGGCTATTCGCGCAGTACGGCGAGCCCGTGGTTCCGTGCCACCTCCGAGCACGGCACGTTCAGCCGTCCGAGTGCCTGCCGCGCCTGGCCAGCTCGCGCAGGGCGTCGGCGGCGTAGATCACGAGGGAGACGAACGAGAGTGCGGCGATCGAGCCGCCGAGCCACAGGTCGTTGACCGTCGCGTCGACATACGCGGCGCCCCGGGGCTGGTAGCCGACGGCGAAGGGGGCGGCGATCAGCCACAGGCCGCCGAGGAACAGCAGGATCAGGGCGGACACGCCCAGCTTGCCTTTCATCTGATCTCCTGAATCGCCTTGCCGTTGCGGCGGTGCTCGCCCGTGTCGTTGTTCAGGTCCTCACGCAGCGCCTCGACCAGCGGGGCCAGCAGGGCCGCCAGCTCGGCGGACGACGTCTGGGGCGCGGCCGGCACGGGCTCGGGCTCCGGCTCGGCCCGCCGCCGTACGGCTACCAGGCCCCGCGACACCAGCTCCTCGTGAAGGGCCAGTGCGAACGCGACCAGGCCCACGAGCCCCACGACGGCCACGCCGAGGCCGGTGAAGAACTCCGACGTGGTGGCGTCGGTCCAGCCGGCGTTCTCGGGCTGGGTCCCGAGGGCGAGGGGTGCGATCATCAGCCACAGCCCGGCCAGCGTCGCCAGTGCCGCCGCGACGGCGCCCACGAATTTACGAATCATTGCGAGACTCCTCTTGTCACGAGGTCCTTCTGCGGTGGCGCGGCCTGCGCGATCAGGGCACGCGAGGCGGGCCGCAGCACGGTACGCGCGACCGATCTGGCGCGCTCGCGCTCGGAGCGGTCGTCCGGCGGTGCCATCCTGGCGACCGCCGTGAGCAGCGCGGACCTCTCGCCGTCCGCCCGCTCGACGCGCTGGGCCACGAGCTCCAGCAGCAGCCCGGCCAGGACGAGGTCGTCCTTGCCGAGCGGCTTGGCCGCCGGCGG
This sequence comes from Nonomuraea sp. NPDC049480, assembly GCF_044465905.1. NCBI lineage: Bacteria > Bacillati > Actinomycetota > Actinomycetes > Streptosporangiales > Streptosporangiaceae > Nonomuraea > Nonomuraea sp. NPDC049480. Next base: position 26,520 of record NZ_JBITMD010000039.1, on the reverse strand, counting down.
GGTCACCGTGGAGCCGCGCAGCGGCAGCTCCTTGAGGAGGATCGCGGCCACGAAGCCGATGACCGCGACCGGCACGCCCACCATGAAAACGGTCTCGAGACCGCGCGTGAACGACTCCAGCACGATGTGCTTGATCGGCCCGGGCAACTGCTGGATGTCGCTCGGGCTGCCGAGCCGGACGTCCGAGCCGCCCGGCAGCGTGATGCCCGCGGCCCTGAGCATCTCGGCCATCTCGTCCTTGAGCCGGTTCGTGAGGATCGCGCCGAAGGCCGCCACGCCGACGGCGCCGCCGAGTGAGCGGAAGAACGACACGCCTGCCGTGGTGGAGGCCATGTCGCGTACATCGGAGCCGTTCTGGGCGGCCAGGATGAGCAACTGCATGGACAGGCCCAGTCCGAGGCCGAGGACGGCCACGTCGAAGCCGATGAGCCACTCGCTGGAGTCGACATGCAGCCGTGACAGCAGGAACAGTCCGACGGCCACGATCAGCAGGCCCGCGACGGGGAAGATCTTCCACCGGCCGGTCCTGGTGACGATCTTGCCGGAGATCACGCCGGCCAGGAACAGCGCCACCACCATGGGCAGCGTCATCAGGCCGGATTCCGTCGGGCTGAGGCCTTTGACGATCTGCAGGTACTGCGGCAGGTAGATCATCGCGCCGAACAACGCCATGCCGACGAACAGCGAGGCGATGCTGGTCAGCACGAACGTACGGTTGCGGAACAGCCGCGGCGGCAGGATCGGGTTGCCCGCGGTCCGCTCGGCCACCACCGCGAGGGCCAGCGTGAGCAGGCTGACGGCGGCCAGGAAGTAGGTCCAGAACGAGTTCCACTCGAACTCGTTGCCGCCCAGCGTCAGCAGCAGCATCAGCGCGCTCGCGCTGGCCGTGATCGTCGTCGCGCCCCAGATGTCGATCGAGGTGTTCCGCTTGACGCTCGGCAGCCGCAGCACCTTCTGGACCACGAGGGACGCCACCACCGCGAACGGCACCACGACGTAGAAGCACCACCGCCAGCCGAGCCAGTCGGTGTCCACGATGAACCCGCCGAGCAGCGGTCCCGCGACCGTGGAGATCCCGAAGACGGCGCCCATGTAGCCGGAGTACCGGCCGCGCTCGCGGGGCGAGACGATGTCCCCCAGGATCACCTGTGACAGTGCCGACAAACCACCCGCACCCAGGCCCTGTACGGCTCGCGCCGCGATGAGCTGCCCCATGTTCTGCGACAGACCGGCCACCAGCGAGGCCGCGACGAACAATCCCAGCGCCGCCTGGAAGAGCAACTTGCGCCCGAACAGGTCGGACAGCTTGCCCCACAACGGCGTGGACACCGTCATCGTCAGCATCGTGGCCGACGCCACCCATGAGTACTGGTCCTGACCGCCGAGCTCTCCCACGATCGTCGGCAGAGCCGTGCTCACCACCGAGGTCGAGATCATCGACGTGAGCATCGCGAGCATCAGCCCGGACATGACCTCGAGGATTTCGCGGTGGGTGTAGGTCCGCTTCGCGGGGGAGGCGGTCTGAGCCTGGGCTACCAAGACACCATCATCCCCTTCGTGTAACTTTATCCGACTTGAGTATACGCATGTTTACTAGCCGCACGGCAAGTAGAGGGCGCCTTGAGTAGAGTTCGGGGCATGGACGCCCAGGTGACCCGGCTCCGCGGCAAGGAGGCCACCCGCGAGCGGATCCTGCAGGCCGCCCGCACGCTGTTCGGCGAGCACGGCTACGAACAGGTGACCATCCGGATGATCGCCGCCGCGGCGGACGCCAACATCGCGCTGGTCGGCCGCTATTTCGGCTCGAAGGCCGGGCTCTTCGGCGCGGTGCTGGAGGGCGAGCCGACCATCAGCGCGCTGTTCGAGGGCGGCAGGGAGGGGTTGCCGCGGCGACTGGCCGAGTACGCCGCCGAGAGGATGAAACATCCGCCGGACAGCCCCATCCTCCGTGCGCTGGAGCGCTCGGCCCAGCACCCGGAGGTCAGGGAGGTGGCCCGCGAGCGCCTGATCGGGGCCGTGCTCCAGCCGCTGGAGGCGCAGCTCGGCGGCGGCCCGGAGGCGCGTGCCAGGGCCCGCATGGCGACGGCGGTCTTCCTCGGCGTCGGCGCCATGCGTCGCCGTCTCGGTCCGGAGACGCCGACGCCGGCCGACATCGACCGGCTGACCGCGGTCTTCGAGGCGTGCCTGGCCGAGTGAAAGTTTCACCGCTGGAGGCCGCCCCGACCTGGGGACAGGCGGCCGCCAGCGATCGGATGTCTTTGAGCGGGCAGTGCCGGCTCCCTACCATCCGGAGTGCTGGTGGGAGCGCTCCCACATGACCTACGGAGTGATTGCATGTCTCGCAGAAGGCCCATGTTGGCGGTGCTCCTCACGGCGGCCGCCACGGCCGCGGCGGGGGCGGTCGTCCTCTCCTCGTCCACCGCCCAGGCCGCTGACTCCGCTTTCTACGTGGATCCCCAGACCAACGCCGCCAAGTGGGTGGCCGCGAACCCCAACGACAGCCGCACCCCCGTGATCAGGGACAGGATCGCCGCCGTGCCGCAGGGCCGGTGGTTCGCCACGTACAACCCCTCCACCGTGCGCGGCCAGGTCGACGCGTACGTCGGCGCCGCCGCGGCGGCCGGCAAGATTCCGATCATGGTCGTGTACGCCATGCCCAACCGCGACTGCGGCGGCCCGAGCGCCGGTGGCGCCCCGGACCACGCGTCCTATCGCGCCTGGATCGACCAGATCGCGCTCGGCCTGGCCGGCCGGCCCGCCTCGATCATCCTGGAGCCGGACGCCCTCGCGATCATGTCCAACTGCATGAACGCCGCCGAGCAGGCCGAGGTCAAGGCCTCCATGGCGTACGCGGGCAAGAAGCTCCGATCGCAGGCCAAGGTCTACTTCGACATCGGGCACGACGCCTGGCTGTCGGCCTCGGAGGCCGCCTCCAGGCTGACCGGCGCGGACGTGGTCAACAGCGCCGACGGCATCGCGGTCAACACCTCCAACTACCGCTCGACGCCGGGGCTGGTGTCGTACGCGAAGAGCGTGATCGCGGCAACCGGCGTGTCCAGGCTCAAGGCCGTCATCGACACCAGCCGCAACGGCAACGGCCCGTCGGGCAGCGAGTGGTGCGACCCGCCCGGCCGCGCCACCGGCACCTGGAGCACCACGAACACCGGTGACGCGGCCATCGACGCCTTTCTCTGGGTGAAGCCGCCGGGCGAGGCGGACGGGTGCATCGCCGGGGCCGGCCAGTTCGTGCCGCAGCGGGCGTACGACCTGGCCATCGCCGCCCCGCAGCCCACGGGTACCAGCACCCCGACCGCTGGTCCCGCCGGTTGCACCGCCACCTACAAGGTGACGGGCCAGTGGCAGGGTGGCTTCCAGGGCGAGGTCAGCGTGAAGGCCGGCTCGTCGTCCATCTCCGGATGGAAGGTCGCCTGGACGTTCCCGAACGGGCAGACGATCTCCCACCTCTGGAACGGCACCGTCTCCGGCAGCGGGTCCGTCACCGTCACGAACGTCACGCACAACGGCGCCCTGGCCGCCGGCGCGAGCACCACGTTCGGCTTCACCGGCAACTGGAGCGGCCAGAACGGCACCCCGTCCCCGGTGACCTGCACCGCCTCCTGATGTCCTCGCTCGGGCCCCGGCCCGGGGGCCCGAGCGAAATAACCGCGCCGTCACCGCTGTTGCCAAGAGCCAGGTCACAAATGCCCGCTCTGCGAAAGGCGCGTACCCATGGCTCTGCCGCTGTCCATCCTTGATCTGGCGCACATCGGCGAGGGCGAGACGGCGAGGGACAGCTTCACCCACAGCGTGGCCCTCGCCCAGCGCGCGGAGGAGCTCGGATATGAGCGCATCTGGTACGCCGAGCACCACAACATGGACAGCATCGCGTCCTCGGCCACCAGCGTGCTCATCGCGCACGTGGCCGCCCATACCCGGACGATCCGCCTCGGAGCAGGCGGCGTCATGCTCCCGAACCACTCCCCGCTGACGATCGCCGAGCAGTTCGGCACCCTGGAAACCCTCCATCCCGGGCGCATCGACCTCGGGCTCGGCCGGGCGCCGGGCAGCGACCAGCAGACCATGCGGGCCCTGCGCCGCAGCCCGGCCGCCGCGGACACGTTCCCGGAGGACGTGCTGGAACTGCAGGGCTACCTGACGGGCGAGACGCGGATCCCGGGCGTGAACGCGACCCCCGGCAAAGGAACCGACGTGCCGCTGTACATTCTCGGGTCCTCCCTGTTCGGGGCCCAGTTGGCCGCCGCACTCGGACTGCCGTACGCGTTCGCGTCCCACTTCGCCCCCACCGCCCTGGAGGAGGCCGTCGCGCTCTACCGGCGCGAGTTCCGGCCGTCGGCGCAGCTGGAGCGGCCGTACGTGATGGCCGCGCTCAACGTGATCGCGGCGGACACGGCGGAGGAGGCGCAGGAGCAGTTCCTGGCGGCCAAGCGGTTCAGAGTGAGCAGGTTCCTCGGGCGCGGGCGCACGTTCACGCCGGAGGAGGCCGACCTGATCCTCGAGTCGCCGGCCGGGCAGCAGATCCTGCAGATGACGAAGTACTCGGCCGTCGGGGATCCGGGCGAGGTCAAGGAGTACGTCGACCGGTTCGCCGAGCACGCCCAGGCCGACGAGCTCATCGTCGTGTTCTCCGCGCCCGACCGGAAGGTGTGGCTGCGCTCGGCCGAGCTGCTGGCCCGGGCGTACGGGCTCTAGTCACGCACGGAGCGGGCCGATGAGAGCGCCCCCGTTGTGCGCAGCTCGGGAGGTGTCTACCGGGTGTCGTCACTCCGCCCGCCGACCGCATAGGGACCGGTGGTCTCCGAAACCGGCGCCGGGGCGAGCCCGGCCGCGACGAGCTGGGTGCGTAGGGCGATCACCGTCCGCTCCAGCGCCCGGATCTGCGCCTGGAGGCGCCTGATGTGGTCGCGCATCGCGGTCGAGGTGCTCTGCTCGTTGGTCAGGTCGGTGCTGAGCTGGGCGGAATGGCTCTGCAGCCGCCCCATATGCGTCTCCATCTGGCTCAGCGCGTCCTCGTAGATCGTCTTCGCCCGGAGGAACGCCTCGGCGTCCACTTTGGAACGTTCTATCTCGGCCTGACGCTCGGCCTGCATCAGCGCGGTCTGCTGGGTCTTCTTGTTGGCGTCGGTGGCGGACCTGAAGGCCAGGTACGCCACGCCGAGGGGGACCACGCCCACGGCGAGCTGGATGAGGATGTCACTCAGCCCGGACAACACCGCCTCCTCCCATGGGCCGGATCACGCCGGTGTACGTGATGCCTTCGTCGCTGTGCCAGGCGTTGACGGTCAGCGCGATGGGGAACTCGCTGCCGTCGCGGCGCAGCCCCACCAGCGGGATGATCCGCCCGGCCAGCTCCGATTCGCTGGTGGAGCGCACCCGGGCCAGCCCGGCGGTGTGCTGATCGCGGAACCGGGCCGGCATCAGTACCGTCAGCGGCCGCCCGACTGCCTCGTCCGTGCTCCAGCCGAACAAGGTCGCGGCCTGGGGATTCCACGACAGGATGGTCCCCGACGCGTCGGCGACGACGACGGCCGCCGACCCGGTGCCCGGCAGCCGGTCCACGCTCACGGCCTCCGGCCAGGTGGCGATCAGCGCGATCCAGCCGCCGAACGCCAGCCAGACCGCCCCGCCGACCCAGCCGCGCGGGTTGTCGCCGGTGAAGGTCGAGACCAGGTAGACCAAGCCGTACAGCAGGAGCAGGGCCGTGGCGGCGGCGAAGGCGATCCGGTCGGATCGCATGAACGTCTGCACCAGGCACAGGCCGCCGATGACGCACCAGGCGAACGCCCAGACCGTCAGTGGGGCGACCGAGGCCAGCATGGTGTAGCCGGGGGTGGCGCGCTGGTCGGCCGGTGCGAACGCCAAGGAAGCGGCGACGACCAGGCTGAGCAGCCCGACGAATGCGAGTGACGCGCCCCGCCGCCCGATGCGGCGGGTCGCCCGTGCTACGACGTCGTTACCCACGGTGTTTAGACTAATGCATATAGTTAGCCTTGAGTTGGGTAAATCCTGGCTTGCCGGGAGACGCGGACGTCACTCATGATCATCCGGAATGCCGGACGACAGGCATGTACCCACCGCGTGCCCGCCCGCTATCGGCCAGCGCCACCCACTCACATGTGCCGCTGCAGGAGTCGGCCACCACCACAACCGCCCCGCCCGCATGATCCACGGCGCTCAACCATGCGAACCGCTCATCGGCCTCGTCCCGGTGAGTGATCCCTTCCACCATGAGTCGGAACCGCCCCGGCCCTTGCAGCAGGGAAAAGGTCACACCAGGGATGAACTCCCAGCCGGAACAGGTCGACGGCCTGCCGGAAACCATCCGGAACCTGGGAAGTTGCACCACGGGTTCGGCCGAGTAGAGGAGGAGCGTCGGTATCACACCGCCGACATATCGGGCATCCTCGCGGGGGACACAGGCTGGCACGCGGGGGAGTATGCCACCGCCCCGCACGCGATCACGAGGGATATGCGCGACCGGTTGGGAGCGGGCCCGTCACTTGACGGCATGGATCTTGTCAGATATGCCCGCTGGGACGGTGAGCACGACACGACCACCGGAAACGAGAAAGGACGCGGACATGGCCGACGGCATCCCGCACTCGCCCGCCTCGACGTACTCGTCGGCCGCTGGACCGTGCAACCGAAGGTGCCCGGCGTGGGCAGCGGGTGGACGGAGTTCAGCTGGCAGGACGGAGGTGCGTACCTGCGCCAGATCTTCGGCATGGACCCCATCCGCGACACCGCACCGAAGGACTGGCAGGCGAACACCCCGTCCTCCACCACCGCTGTGATCGGCCTGGACGACGCCTCCGGCGAGTTCACGATGCTGTACGCCGACGCCCGCGGCGTGCACCGCGTCTACCAGATGACGTTCGCGGACGGCGAGTGGCGGATCTGGCGTGACGCGCCGGGCTTCAACCAGCGTTTCACCGGCACACTGAGCGAGGACGGCGACACCATGGAGGCCCGCTGGGAGATGTCGGAGAACGGCGAGACCTGGAACGTCGACTTCGAGCTCTCGTACGCTCGCATCCGCACTCCTTGACCGAGTACCCGAGCAGTGGAGCCGAGTGCGTTCAGGGCGTCCGGCGCGCGCAGCATCAGCCGGTCGGGCTCCTACTGCGCGGCCAGGAGCTGCTTGGACAGCGGTGGCCGGTCGTACGGGAGGTGTGGCTCGTCGCCGATGAGGGCGATCGTGCCGTCGAAGCCCTCGCGGCGCAGGGTCTCGGCCGCGGCGAGCCCGGCGGCCGAGGCGCCGACGACCACGATCCGCCTCATCCGGCCACCAGCCGGATGGCCGCGGCCGGGCAGATCGCCGCGGCCTCCCGCACGTGGTCGTGGAGGTCGGTGGCGGGCGTCTCGTCCAGCAGGATCGCGACGCCGTCATCCTCCCGCTGGTCGAACACCTCCGGGGCGGCCAGGACGCACTGGCCGGAGGCGACGCACTTGGGCTCGTCGAGTTCTACACGCATGGGAGTCGCTCCTTTCACCAGGTGACGGGCAGAGAACGGAGGCTGTAGGCAATGCCTTCGAAGGCGAACTGGATCTCGTCCATGGGGACGGCCAGGCGGAGGGTCGGGATGCGGCGGTAGAGGGTGCTGTAGACGACCTGGAGCTCGACGCGGGCGAGGTTCTGGCCGAGGCACTGGTGGGGGCCGTACCCGAAGGCCTGGTGCTGACGGGCGGCCCGGCCCAGGTCGACCCGGTCGGGTTCGGGGAACATGCCGGCGTCCCAGTTCGCGGCGGACAGGTCGAAGATGATGCCGTCTCCGGCCCGGATGGTCTGGCCGCCGATCTCGATGTCCTCGGCGGCGATCCGGCGGACGCCGGTGTGCACGATCGTCAGGTAGCGCAGGAGCTCTTCGACCGCGGCGGCGACAACCTTCGGGTCGTCGGCGTCGCGCAGCAGAGCGAGCTGGTCGGGGTTCTGGAGCAACACGAGCGTGCCGAGGGGGATCATGCTCGCGCTCGTCTCGTGCCCGGCGATCAGCACGGCCACGCCCATGGTGGCGGCCTCGGCGCGGGTCATCTCGCCGGCCTTGATCCGGGCGGCCAGCTGCGACAGCATGTCGTCGGCGGGATCGGCCAGCTTCTTGCCGATCAGGCCGTCGAGGTACTCCGACAGCGCGGCGCCGGCCCGCATCGCCTGTTCCGCCGAGGAGTCGTGACTCAGCGCGACGGTGCTGTTGTGGTGGAAGAACTCGTGGTCGGCGTACGGTACGCCGAGCAGTTCGCTGATCACCAGCGTCGGCACGGGCAGACCCAGCGCGGTGACGAGGTCGGCCGGTTTCGGACCGGCCAGCATGGCGTCGATCAGATCGTCGGTGATCTTCTGGATCGCGGGCCGCAGGGCTTCGATGCGCTTGACGGTGAACGGACTGTTGACCATCCGGCGCAGCCGGGTGTGCTCTGGTGCGTCCGTGTTGGTGATCAGTTTCGGGGTGACCTTGGCCACCTCCGCCCGGCCTCGGGTCATGTGCGGGAACCCGGGCCGCGTCTCGTCGATGCTGATGCGCGGGTCAGTGAGCAGGGCCCGCTGGTCGGCGTGGCGGGTGATGAACCAGGGCGTGCTGCCGTCCCAGATCCGCACCTTCGAGATGGGCTCTTCGGCCGTCAGCTTCCGCACGGTCGCCGGCGGGTGGAACGGGCAGCCGGCGTCCCTGGGCATGGGGTAGCCGGGAACCGGCGATGCCGCTTCCTCTGTGGCGTCGGTCAGTGTGTCGGCCATGTGTCTCCCTCGCTGCGGTGTCGGATGGCGACGTGCGCCGCCTTGCCGATCGGCTAGTTTGGTGCTTGCCGATCGGCAAGCTAGGGTGGTCAGATCGAGAGACCCGATGCTGCAGGGATGCGGCAGGAAGGAGTGGATGTGGCGGCCAAAACCGTCCAGAAGGCGCCCAGCGCGCCCGATACCCGGCAGCGTCTCATCGACGCCGCGGTGCGCCTGTTCACCCGGCACAGCTTCGCGGGCACGTCGCTGCAGATGATCGCCGACGAGCTGGGCATCACGAAGGCGGCCGTCTACCACCACTTCCGCACTCGTGAGGAGCTGCTCACCGCGGTGGTCGAGCCGGTGGTCGCCCAATTGCGGGTCGTCATCGAAGCCGCCGAGACCAAACGCACTCCCCACGCGCGGGCCGAGCACATGCTCACCGGCTATGCCGACCTCGCCGTCGAGCACCGAGCCGTGACCGCCGTCCTGGCCACCGATGCCGGAGCGATCGAGATGCTGCGCGCCCAGCCCGACATCAGCCGGCTGGTCGACCGCCAGTTCGCGCTACTCGCCGACGTCGCCCCCGGCCAGGGTGGGCGCGTCACCGCCGCCATGGTGCTGGCCGGCATCGCCGCCGCGGCCGGGCCGTTGCTCTGCAACGACGAGGACGCCCTGCGCACGCAACTCGTCGAAGCCGGTCGGCGCGCCCTGGGGCTCCGCCCGCCACGACGCCCCACGCGATCCTGAATCAGGACATGGCCGACGGGACGGTGGTCACCACCCGCGCGAGTTCGGCGTCGGAGCCGGCGGGCACGCCGGCTCGCCCGCCTCGAAACCACCGTCGTGCCTGCCCTGGGACCGTTGGCATTTCCACGAAACTCAGAGCGGTTCGCGTTCTACGATGACCGGCTTCAGCGCATCGTGACGGCGCGCCGCGGCGTCGCCTTGATACTGGACGGCCTGTGTACCGAAGCCGCCCACCCACTTCCTGTCGGCCCGCTGACCCAGGAGCAGCTCAACCAGGTGCTCGGCGGCCTCACCAGCACGCCGTAACGGCTATGTCCGCCTGATGGCTGATCAGCCGATGTCGACCACCCGCGCCCATTCGGGCGGCGCGTCCGGCACGTAGTCGGGATTGTCCTCGTCCCACGACCGGGCCGCCCTCCTCCGTGCGAACAACCCCACCACTGTCCGGCACGATGGCCGCGCGTCCGGCCAGGGGGTCTGCCCGTCGGTCAGGATCACGATGACGTCTGGCCGCGTCCTTGCTCGCAGCGCCTTGGCGAAGCCCGTACGCAGGTCCGTCCCGCCACCGCCCACCAGCGCGATTCCCTCGGCGCGGCACAGCGGTTGCACGACGCGGGCCGCCGCATCGCACGACAGCACGCTGACCAGGTCGCGCCGGCCGCCCACGGCGCGGACGATCGCGGCTACCTCGAGAAGCGCGCTGCCCAGTTCGGCGTCGCTGACCGACCCGGACGTGTCGATGACCACGGAGACCCGAGGCGGCCTGCGCCGCAGGCTCGGCAGGATGACGCCGGGCAGGCAGACGGAGCGCCGCGACGGCCGGCCGTAGGTGTAGTCCTCACCCGCGCCGGGGCCGGACGCCGCCGAGCGGACCGCCGCGCCGAGCAGTTCCCGCCACGGCTGTGGCGGATGGAACGCCTCCTCCGCCCACCGCCGCCACCCCTTCGGGACGTCCCCGGGGCGGGCGGTGATGCCCTGCGCGACCCGGAATCGGACCGCGTCTCGTTCCTGCGCGCTGAGCCCGTTCGCACCTTCCGGCCCGAGGTCCCACTCCCGGTCCAGTCCGTCGGCGCCGCTGCCGCAGTCAAGCCAGACCAGCCCCTGCGTGTACGGCCCGAGCCGGAACTGGCGCAGGTAGTCCTCCATGAGCTCCCCCTCGGGCAGCCCCAGCGTCCTCGGCTCGACGGCGCCCTCGGGCCGGGACAGCCCGTCCCCGAACACGTCGTCGTTGATCTCGCAGTCCGCGGCGATGTTCATCCGCAGCCGGTCACCCCGCCCGGTCAGCCCCCGCTCCGACGCGACCCGGTCGCTCCGGCCGTGATGGTCACGCAGCAGGTGGGAGACCTCGTGCACCCACACCCCCGCCAGCTCCTCCACGGGGGTCCTGGCGACGAACGCCGGCGAGACGTAGCACCGCCAGTGCCGGTCCACGGCCATCGTCGGCACGAACCGCGACTCCACCGTGTGCAGCGCGAACAGCGCCGTCGCCAGGTAGGGCCGGACCCGGGCGGCGTGCAGCCGGGCGGCGAAGAGCTTCTCGAGGTCCAGTGTCCCCGCTACGCCGGGTGTCATCGGCTCGTCCCCGCGCCGGCCGCGACCCGCGCCGCGGCCTCGTCCGCCTGCCTGCTCAAGGACACCGCCCCGGCGAGCTGCTCGATCGACGCCGGGACGTCCCAATCCGCGCGGCGCAGCGCGGCGAGCGTGGACGCGGGTACGACCACCAGGTCCGGGGCCCCGGTCTCCAACGCCCGCACCAGTAGTGCCCACGCCGCGTCCCAGCGGGCCTTGTCCGGCCGCCTCCGGACCGCCTCGACCACGCCGTCGAGCACGGCCTGGCGCAGGTCGCCCCGCTCGGGCAGGTCGGCGGCCGACGGGTCGGCCAGCAGCGCCTCAGGGTCCGGGAGGTCCATCCGGTCCATGGCGGCCAGCAGCTCCAGCCCTGGACCGTCCCCTACCGTGCCCCGGACCAGCATGGACAGCACGTCCTTGGGCGTGTTCGCCGCGGTGGCGAAGGCCGTCAGACACAGCGCCATCTCCCAGCTGCGGGGCGACGGCCATGGACCGCCCCGGCGGGCTTCGTTGCTCGGCAGCCGATGCACAAGGGCGGGGCGGGCGGCGAGGAGCCCGCACACCGCGCGTCGGGCGAACGTTACAGCCTCTGACAGCCGCTCCGGGTCGAGCCGTGGCAGCGACGCCCGCGGCCAGGTCCCGCCGAGTCCGCGTACCACCACCTCGTGGTCATGCATCCACTGGAGATGAACGAACCGGTTCGCCAAGGGCGGACTCAGCTCCCAGCCGTCGGCCGCGGAGGACCGCGGATTGGCGGCCGCAACGATCCGGACGCCGGCCGGTAGCCGCAGGGCGCCGACCCGCCGTTCCAGCACGAGGCGGAGCAGAGCGGCCTGGACGGCCGGTGGCGCCGTGGACAACTCGTCCAGGAAGAGCAGCCCCCGGCCGGCCCGGGCCAGGCGCACGGCCCAGTCCGGCGGAGCCATCGGGACGCCCTGCGCCGCTGGGTCGTCACCGACCACGGGCAGGCCGGAGAAGTCGGACGGCTCGTGCACGCTGGCGATCACCGTGGTCAGCGGCAGGTCAAGGGCTGCGGCGAGCTGCTTCAGAGCCGCGGTCTTGCCGATCCCCGGCTCTCCCCACAGCAGCACCGGCAGGTCGGCCGCCACGGCCAGGGTCAGGGCCTCCAGCTGCGTGTCGACGCGGGGCTCTGTGGCGGTGTCGTGGAGCAGGGCGAGGAGGTCGGCGGCGACGTCCAGCCGGGAGTCGTGAGCCGGACCGGAAGACGCGCCGATGGTGGACGAAGAAGATGCGGGCATGCTGGATCACCTTTGAGGTCTGGTTGTGCCGGGACAGGAAAGTGGTGGGACAGTGCGAGGAGAATGAGGCTTGCCGCGTCAGCGGAAGGTCGCCTTGCGCGGGCGCGCCCGGTAGCCGCGGGAGCGGTGGCCTGGCCGGGGGGCCGGGCCCTGCCCGAGGCCGGTCAGGCCGGCCCGGAACAGCCCGTGGTCGATGCGCCGCTGCGCCGCCGTCTCCAATTCGTCCCGCAGGGCGCCCCTGGGCAGCGGCGCACCAGGTCCGAGGAGACCTTCGACGGCGGCCAGAGCGCCGGCGGTGTCGCCGTGGTCCAGGCGTGCGCGGACGTCGATGAGACACTCCGGGGCACGGTGGTCCTCGTCAATCACCTGCAGGCAGGGCAACGGGGTGCCGGTCAGCGCGGCCAGCAACCCTTCGCGGCGGATCTCGGCCGGGTCGTGGTCCAGCGGGACCAGCACCCCGTTCACGAGATCGATCCGGTGCTGGGCGCCACGGCACTCGACCAGGCGCGGACCGCCTTCCCCTTCAGGGCTCCGCGGTGTGCCGGGCGGCGAATGGCCCGGTACGAGCGCTGGTACGACGAGCGGGTGCAGCCGGTCGGCCTCGATCAGCCCGGCGCGAAGCAACGCCAGGTCGGGCAGCACCCACGTCGCCGCATCGGGCAACACCGGCAGCGCGGACGCGTCACCCCTCGAAGGAGCCGTCCTGATCTGGAGCGCCGGGAGTCCGGAGGTGTCCCCGTCCGCAGCCAGATCCACTACCAGTTGACGCCGCCCCCCGAGTCGCACGGCGACCGCACCATCGGTTCGCCCTTCCGCGCGGAGCAGCAGCCACGCCTCGGCCGCCCACCGGTCCACGGCGCAGCCACGTGCCAGCGGCACATCCAGGTTCGGAGCGGAACGTCCGTCGTCGGGTGGCCGGTCCGCCCCAGAACGGACCCGGAGCTCACCGACCCTGCGGACATCCCACAGATGGCGGTGCAGATCGAGGCGGAAGCGCCGATGAGGACGGGGATGCGGATGTCGACCGGCGCCGAATCGGGACCCGTCCCACAGAGCCAGGCTGATCCGCTGACCCGCATCCGCCCAGGCCGGCGGCGTCCGGGCCACGAGGTGCACCGTGTTGCCGCCGCCATGCCCCACCGGGTCGTACCGGGCTAGCGAGACGGTCAGGCCCGGACGCATCAGCCCGTCCGGCGCGATCCTCGGCATGTGCCAGCGCAGCAGGTCAGGAGCCAGATGGCGGAGATCGGCCCGGAGGTGGGCGGTGAACTCCTGGCCGTAGGCGTGAGCCGCGTGGCGCAGATTGAGATCGACGTCGACGTGTGCCGCAGCACACGCCCCCGCCCAATCTCCGTTGGCACGGCGGGCGGTCGCAGACTTGATCATGGGGGGCGGCACGGCGAACTCGCGCGCGTGCAGCCAGAGGGAAAGGCGGGAATCGCCGTTCGCAGTCGCGTGGTGCATCAGCACTCACCTTGTGCGAACAGGACCCCCAATCTTCTGAATGAGGTATTCATCTTGATCAGAGTACAACTTCGCCAGTGCATCCGCCACGCAGTTCCGCTGTGGCTGCGGATGCACTCGGAGCCACAGCTTGCCGGGCAGGCACTGCCCGGGAAGCTGTGGATCAGAGTGTCCACTCCACCGCAGTCACGCCGGTTTCATCGGTCGGCTTCCTCGAGCTCGGCGGCGCTGTCCGCTCGGGCCGGCAGGAGCAGAGCGGTGACGACCACGACCACGGACAGCACCGCGCCGATGATGAAGGCCAGCCGCATGCCCTCGAGGTTGGCGAGCTGCTCCGTGACCCCCGCGGATCTCAGGACATCGGCTCGCGCGCTCATCACGGTGATCACGAGCGCGGTGCCGAAGGCCGCGGCGACCTGCTGCAGCGTGCTCAGGATCGAGCTGCCGTGGGAGTAGAGATGCGGGGGAACCGCTCCGAGCCCAAGAGTGAACACCGGGGTGAAGGTCGCGGCCAGGCTCACCATCAGCAGCGCGTGCAGACCGAGGAGCTGCCAGAACGGCATGGTCATCGTGACCTGGGTGAAGCCGGCGAGCGCGAGCATGATCCCGATCGCGCCGGGGATGACCAGAACCCGGCCGCCGAACCGGTCGAACAGGCGGCCGACGGTCGGACCGAGCAGCCCCATCGCGAGGCCGCCCGGCATCACGAGGAGTCCGGTCTCCAGAGCGGTGAGCCCGCGGACGTTCTGGAGGTACAGCGGCAGCAAGATCATCGAGCCGAGCATCGCCATGAAGGACACCGACATCAGGATCAGCGCGACCGTGTACGTGCGGTGGCGGAAGGTACGCAGGTCCAACAGCGGCACGCCGCGCTTCTGCAACGACAGCTGGCGGACGACGAAGACGACGATGGCGAGCAGGCCGGCCGCCACGATCGCGGCCGCGACGCGGACGTCGCCGCCCTCGAACAGGCTGAGCCCGTAGACCAGGCCGCCGAAACCCGCGGCCGCGGTCATCACGCTCAACCAGTCGATGGTGCTGAACTGGGGCTCTCCCACGTTCTTGAGCTGCTTCAGGCCGCGCCATGTGATCAGGGCGGCGATGGGGAGCACCACGGCGAACAGCAGCCGCCAGGACCCGAATTGGAGGATCACACCCGAGACCGTCGGGCCCATCGCGGGCGCGACCGAGATGGCCAGGGTGACGTTGCCCATCACCCGGCCCCGGTCTTCCTCGGGCACCACCTGCATCAGCGTGGTCATCAGCAGCGGCATCATCACGGCCGTGCCGGACGCCTGGATGATGCGGGCGCCCAGCAGCACCTCGAACGACGGGGCGACAATGGCCAGCGCCGTGCCGAGCAGGAACAAACCCATCGCGGTGGAGTACGCGCTGCGGGTGGACACCCGCTGCAGGAACCATCCGGTGATCGGGATGACAGCGGCCATGGTCAGCATGAAGGCGGTCGAGAGCCACTGCGCGGTCTGCTCGGTGATGTGCAGCGCGCCCATCAGCCGCGGGATCGCGTTGATCATGATCGTCTCGTTGAGAATGACCACGAATGTGGCGAGCACCAGCAGCCGGATCACGGCCGGGGTGCGACCTGAAACGGCGGTCGCGGGTTTGGCGGGTGAGTCGAGCTGTGGGCTGGACACGGCACCTCGATCGGGTTTGTCGGACATGGCATGGTCATGGCTGGCGTCCCAGCCTTGGGTCTCAGAAGAAGTTGTCGTCATGCAAAGACTGACTTGCGCCACCGACAAAACTCATCGACCGTGCCCAACATTCCGGAAAGAGATGCGAAATGTCACCCGATTTTCACCGGCGGCGGACGATCTCCAGGTCGTGCACAGGAGCATGACCAGGGTACGTGCCACCCCACGCCGGTGGTCACCCGCGCGGCAGCCGCAGCTCGAACGCGGCGCCCGAGCTGGACGGCAGGGCGCGGGCGTGCCCATCGTGGGCGGCGGCGACAGCCGCGACGATGGCGAGCCCGAGGCCGGTTCCGGAGCGGCGGGTGGGGTCGGCGCGATAGAAGCGTTCGAAGGCCCGCGCTGCCTGCACAGTGCTCAGCCCGGGACCTTCGTCGCGCACCTCGACGACCGCGTCATCGCCCTCTACCCGGACGGTCACTGTCGCCGCCGTGCCCGCAGGGGTGTGCGTGCGTACGTTGGCCAGCAGGTTGTCCAGAGCCTGGCGCAGGCGCGTGCGGTCGCCCAGGACGAGGACGGGTTCGGCCGCTTGGAGGGTCAAAGAACGGCCGAGGTCCACGGCCGCGGAGGCGGCGACGGCCTCGGCGGCGAGATCTGCCAGGTCGACTGGCTTGCGTTCGAGCGGGCGCCGCTCGTCGAGGTCGGCCAGCAGGAGGAGCTCGTGAACGAGGACGCCCATGTGCTCGGCCTCGGCCTCGATCCTGGCCATGGTCTTGGCCAGGTCGCCAGGGCGGTTCGCGGCGCCGCGGCGGAACAGCTCCGCGTACCCCCGTATGGAGGCCACGGGCGTGCGCAGCTCATGCGAGGCGTCGGCGATGAAGCGGCGCAGCCGTTCCTCCGAGGCGGTGCGCTCGCGGAAGGCGGCCTCGATCTGGCCGAGCATCGCGTTCAGCGCCAGCCCGAGCCTGCCCGGCTCGGTGTGCGGCTCGGCCGGCTCGACCCGCTTGGTGAGATCGCCGCCGCCGATGGCCTGGGCGGTCTCGGCGATGTCGTCGAGGGGGCGCAGCGCATGACGGATCGCGCGGAAGGCGACGAGGGCGAGCACGCAGAGCGCGAGCAGGGTGATGGCCGCGAAGACGCCGGCCAGCCGCTTGGCGGTGGCGTCGTACTCGGCCGTGCGGATGCCGCTGACCAGGATCCGGCCGTCGGGGAGCCAGGAGTAGCGCAGCCACCACTGGTCCTCGCTCGCGAAAGGGCCGCCCAGGTCGGGAGCGGCGTCCTCGCGTACGTAGACGACCCCGTACGGGTCGGCGGCGGTCGGGCGGCGCGGCGAGGTGCCGCCGGCGTGCACGTCAGCGGGGAGAACGGTCCGGATCACGTTGCCGCGGGCGTCCCATACCTGGAGGAAGGACGGGCTCGCCGCGGCGGAGAACAACCGGGCCGTCTCCCCATCCGGCCAGCGGCCCTCGGCGAGGAGCGGAGTGACGGCCGCGGCGAAGCGGTCGAGTTGGCCGCGGGCGCGTTGCGCGCCGGCATCTCTGGTGATGCCCCAGGTCACCAGCGGCACCCCCACGAGCCCTGTCACCAACAGGGCGAGCACGGCGAGGGTCAGGCGTGCCCGCAGCGACCGCATGCGGATCACGGCCGCGGCAGACGCAGCACGTAGCCGACGCGGGGGACGGTGTGGATGAGCGGCGGGTCGCTGATCTTCCTGCGCAGGTAGCTCACGTACGTGTGGACGAGGCCCTCGCTGCCCCCGTCCCCGGACTCCCAGACATGGTCGAGGATCTGCTGTTTGGTGAGCACGCGCCCCGCGTTGGCCAGCAGGTAGCGCAGCAACGTGTACTCCTTCAGGCTCAGCTCGATCAGCCGTCCGTCGCGGCGGACCTCGCGGGAGCCGTCGTCGATCTTCAGGTCGGCGTAGGAGAGCCGGTCGGCGGGCATGGTGCGGCGCAGGACGACGTGGGTCCGCGCGATCAGCTCCTCCAGGCTGAACGGCTTGGTCAGGTAGTCGTCCCCGCCCGACCGGAGACCGGCGATCTTGTCCTCGGTACGGCCCATCGCGGTCAGGAAGATGATCGGGAACCGATGCCCCAGCCGCCGCAGCCGCCGGCAGGTCTCCAGCCCGGAGCCGTCGGGCAACCTGATGTCCAGGACGAGCAGGTCCGGCGCGTGTCCGGTCACCCGGGCGATCGCCTCGCTCCCCGATCCCGCGGCCTCCGCTTCGAAGCCCTCGTAACGCATGGCCATGACCACGAGGTCGGCGAGATGGGGGTCGTCATCCACGACCAGGATGCGAGCGCTCACATGGCCAGTCTGCCGTGGAGTTCTTAAGAATTCCTGTCACAGAGGTACTGAAGGACGCGCTGCTGCACTGGGCGTATGACTCATCAAGGTGACCGGTTCACCGCGCGGCTCGGACGGTTCGTGCTGCGGCACAAGCTGGTGGTGGTGCTGGCCTGGCTGGCCGTCGCGGTGGCGGGGGCGTTCGCGACCGTCGCTGTGGACGAGCGGCTGACGGAGGACTTCGCCCAGCCCGGGCAGCCCGGGTACGAGGCCAACCAGGCCATTCACCGGCTCTACGGGACCGGCGGTGACGATCCGCCCCTTGTCGTCGTCGTCACGTTGCCGCCGGGCAGCACGGCGGCCCAACAGCGCGCGGAGATCGGCAGACTGTTCTCGGCCGCCGCCTCGGCCATGGACGTGCGCGTCGTGTCGTACGCCGACACGGCAGACCCGCGGTTCGTCGGCGACGGCGGGCGGACCACGTACGGGCTGGTGTTCACCGAACCCACCCGCGGCATGAACGCCGACCTCAGCGTGCCGCTCAAGAAGGCGTTGCAACCGGCGTTGATGCGGGGCGCGACGCTGCGCGTCACCGGTATGGAGGCCCTGGCCGATGCCGAGGCGAAGGGCCTCGACGTGCTCGCGGAGACGCTCATCGGCGGGCTGGGGGCGCTGATCGTGCTCGGATTCGTGTTCGGCTCGGTGCTCGCGCTGGTGCCCATCCTGGTGGCGGCCGTGTCGATCCCCGTCACTTTCCTGGCGGTATACGGTCTGACCGCCGTGACGGACGTGCACACGATCGTGCAGTTCATCGTCTCCCTTGTAGGGCTGGGCGTGGCCATCGACTACTCGCTGCTGCTCATCACCCGCTGGCGGGAGGAGCGCGCGCTCGGGTACGAGGGCGAGGCGGCCGTCGAGCGCGCCATGGCGACGGCGGGCCGCTCCGTGGTGGTCAGCGGGGCCACCGTGGGCATCGGCCTGCTGGCCATGGTGGTCATCCCGGTGCCGTTCCTGCGCAGTGTCGGGTACGGCGGCATCCTCGTGCCGCTCGTCAGCGTGCTCGCCGTACTGACTCTGCTGCCGGTCCTGCTGGCCAAGGGCGGGCCGCGGCTGGACTGGCCACGCCGCCGCCTCCCCGCCGGACCCGGCCGGTGGTCGGCCTGGGCACGGGGCGTGGTCCGGTTCCGCTGGGCCGGGCTGGTCGCGTCCGGCGCGCTGCTCGCGGCGCTCGGCTGCGCGGCGTTCTCGCTTCAGCTCGGCCAGCCGGTAAGCGACTCCCTGCCCCGTAGCGGCCCCGCCTACGAAGGGCTGTCCGAGCTGCGGCGGGCGGGCATTCCCTCTGGGGTGCTCACCCCGCTCGACGTGATCCTTCCCCACGGCGCCGATCCCGCCGCGGAGGCGGCGCGCCTGGCAGAGCTGCCCGGCGTGCGCACGGCGGTGGCCCCGCAGGGCTGGCGGAGCGGCGGAACGTCGCTGATCACCGTCATCCCCACGGACGAGACGGGCACGGAGGCGGGCCGGGCCACGATCGCCCGGGTCCGCGCGGCCGTGCCCGCAGGTGCCCAGGTCTCGGGCGAGGGTCCGCAGAGCCTCGACTTCGTGTCCGCGGTCTACGGTGGCTTCCCCGCCATGCTCGCGCTCATCGCCGTCCTGACGTTCCTGCTGCTCGTACGAGCTTTCCGCTCGCTGCTGCTGGCGGTCAAGGCCATCGTGCTCAACTTGCTCTCCCTCGGTGCCACCCTGGGCGCGGTGGTGCTGGTCTGGCAGTACGGCTACGGCTCCGAGCCGATCTGGGGGCTGGCCGGTACGGGCTCCATCGCCGAGTTCATCCCGGCCATGATCTTCGCGTTCCTGTATGGCCTGTCGATGGACTACGAGGTGTTCATCCTGGCCAGGATGCGGGAGGCGTACGACCGGACCGGCTCCACCGTCGAGGCGGTCGTCGAGGGCCTGGGGCGGACCGGACGGCTTGTCACCAGCGCGGCGCTGATTCTGTTCCTGGCGTTCGGGTCGCTGGCGGCGGCCCCGCAGCCGGAGATCAAGATGTTCGCGACGGGGCTCGGGCTGGGCGTGCTCCTGGACGCGACCGTGATCAGGGCGCTGCTGCTGCCGGCGTTCGTCGCAGTGATGGGCCGATGGAACTGGTGGCTGCCCGGCTGGCTGGCCCTGCTCGTACGGGTGCCCGCCGGTCGAAGGCCGGACGTTCCAGTCCCGGTTCGTAGGCCTGGACCGCGGGCCGAGGTTGACCGGATCTCCGAGTAGGCCGGGGCGCGGCAGGCGGGAGCCACCTGTTGGCAAGATCCAGGTGTGAAGATGTGAAGGTCGTACCCGCTGTAGGAAAAGAGAATCCTCGGCATGGCCGTCATCCACCACACCGCCCTCAAGCCGACCAAGCTGGAACTGCTCACTTCCTGGCTGCCCTCCCGGCCGTGGCACCTCGGCGGCGCGGCCGAACCAGAATTGGCCGAGGCCGGCGGCTCTCTCCTTCCACCGGGAGCGACCGGCCACGTCGCCGGCTCCTGGCGCATGCCGGATGGCACCCGCGCGCGGGGGCTGTTCGTTGTCTTGCACACCGGGCCTCGTGCCTAGATCTCAGCGAGGGGCGAGCCCGTGGACGGAGTTCGAAAGCCTTCAGCGCGCAGGTCACGCGGACTGGTCTCGTCCAGGTCTGTCTGCCGGAGTTCGTGACCGTTCGCTCGGGTGGCTCCCGAGGTGGCTCCCATCGTCTGAGTCGATGGCTAATCTTCGTGAGCCGCCGACATGCTGTCGGCGATCAACTCGTGATGGCGAACCACCTCTTCAATGATGAAACCCAAAAATCTTTCCGCGAAAACCGGGTCAAGTTTCGACTCCTCCGCGAGTTTGCGCAACCGCCGTATCTGCTGCGTCTCGCGCTCGGGATCCGCCGGCGGCAGCCGGTATTCCGCTTTGAGGCGGCCGACTTCCTTGGTGCACTTGAATCGTTCTGCAAGAAGGTGGACCAGGGCGGCATCGAGGTTATCAATGCTGCCGCGGAGCCGCTGGAGCTCTTTTCGGGCGAACGTGTCCGGAAGAGACAGATCTTCGGCTGCGGCTTCACCGGATTCCCGGGTCCGCCCATGGATGTTTTCCATAAAATATTCCCATTTCATTCCGTCGCAACTTTGAAGGAGCGATCTTACCATCGTTTCATTAAGCGATACGTAGCTCCTGCGCTTGCCGTCGTGAGGGAGCAGGCGGGACACTTCCTGGAGAGTGGTCGGGCACCTAGACCTTGAACCCGGAAGCTACGAATAAAGATCCCTTTCTGGCCGTTCCAGATCGTTCAATGCACTGCAACCATCGAGGCTGTGATCACGTCTTGCGTCGCTGATCGCCTCCAGGAGATATGGAGTTGCTTCCTCAAGTGATGGGAAGCAGGCATCCGCATTGGACAGGTCGTCAGGTGCGTGCGTCGTAGTTACAGCGATCACTGTGCATCCCGCTGCCTTCCCTGCCGTGATTCCATGGGGCGCATCCTCGATCACAATGCAGTCGGCAGGATCGACCAAGAGAAGTTCGGCCGCCTTGAGATAGCCCTCTGGGTGCGGCTTTGATTGTTCAACGTCCTCCCCAAAGACTTGCACGCTGGGCAGCGGAAGCGAGGCAAGCCGGAAGCGCCGGTGAACGGGGGCTCGACTGCCTGAAGTAACCAATGCCCAAGGACGTCTGTCCAGCCTGCCCAGCAGGCTCGAAGCCCCAGGCGCTGCGGGGAAGGCATCGCCTTCCCTGGCCATCAGCTCGTTCAACACCTTCCGCTCGGCGACGGGATCGAGGCCAGGGGCGACGTCGCGGACGGTGTCTTCAGGCCGGCGGGCGTGGGTGAGGTTCCACACCAGGTCTCTATCCAGTCCGCGCATGTCCGACCAGGCATCCCAGATTCGTCGGTGCGTTGCGCTGGAGTCGAGTAACACCCCATCGACATCGAACAGCAGTGCCTTGATCGCCATGGATCAGAGCGTCTCTGATCAGTTTAGCGATCCCATGTCAGGCGTAGCGCCTGGCGTGGGTGGTGCCCACCGTGGCGGGGTGGCGTGAGCGTGCAGGTGGAAACCCGCGCCTAACGCCGCCCCGCGTGGCCGGTGCCGTTTGGTGGGTGTGCTGATCGTCGTCACGCCCTGGTTCCGGTGGGCGGCGCGGGGCAGCCCGGTCCGGCCCGTGTGAGCGTGTCCCTCCGGACGCTGGCCCGCCCGGCGTGTGGGCCGGGTGGGGGAGGGTGCCCTGCGTCGCCTGGGCGCGGGGCGTGGAGTGCGGCGCCGGGTGGGTCCGGTCTTCGACCGATCCGTCCGGCGGGTCTTCGGGGTGGGCGGGGTGATGACCGCCCGGGCTTCAAGCTGGTCCACGACAGAGCCGATCGCCATGGCGCCGCTGGCCCGGTCGGTGACGGTCGTGGCCTGGTGGGTCAGGCCGCGGGCGGCGATCCGGCGCCAGGCGCCCTGGTCACGATCGCCCTGCCAGCCACAGCCCGGGCACCAGGCCCACTTCCAGCCCGCGACCGTGGGCCTGTCCGGCGCCTTGCGGTGCCGCAGCACGCTCAGGCAGTGCGGGCAATGCTTGGAGGTGTTGCGCGCCGGGACGGCCACCACCGCGATGCCGCTCTCGGCGGCCAGGTGCCGGATGTGGCCGGCGATCTTGCCGCGTACCTGCTGCGACAGGCGGGTGTTCAGGGTGCGGCCCATCCCGCGCGCTTCCAGCGAGCGCAAATCTTCCATGTAGACGACCGTCGCTTTGGCGGCGATGGCCTGATCGACCACCCAGCGGGCGGCCGCCCACGCCAGCGCGTCGTTGAGGTGGGAGCGGCGTGCCGACAGGCGGCGGGATTCTTCGGCCAGCCGTGCTTGCTTGGCCTCCAGGGCCGGATGGGGTGCACACCCGTCGAGCAGGCGCTGGTAGCGGCCGGTCTTGGCGTGCAGATGCTCGCCAAGTCTGCGGAGGCGGTGTTGTTTGGCCAGCACTCCGGCGGCGCGGAACTGGGCGCCGGCGCCGAGGGCGGTGATCCGGCCGTCTTCATGCAGGCGAACTGCTCCGGCCGACAGCATGGTGTTCAGGCCTCAGTCCACGCCGAGCTGGACGCCTACGCCGGTGGCCACCACCTGGATCAACGGCCAAACGGGCGCGCCCTTGCTTGGTCCCACCATTCCCGGGGCTATCCCACTGCCTCACTACCCGGCGGCATGGACCCAGGCCCCCCACTTCTATTGGAACGGTTCCACCCTGCAACACATCCCGTAGCCCGCCCGGGAGGGATTGAGCGTCCGGCCGCTGTTGCGGTTTCTCCCGCCCACAGTCTTCGGCTGGTCGGACCTTGGTCCCCGGGGGGGTCGGGCATGGGTGTCACCCAGTTGTACGCGCCCATGGTGTCCACGGCGGAGCGTCATGTGCGAGGCCAGTCGCATGGGCTATGTGCCAGTGACCAACTGCCGAACGTCACGCGAGCAAGCGGCGATCATGGCACCACCGAGCACGATCACGGCGCAGCCTCCGAGGACGACCCGCACGCCGATCAGCTCGGCGGCCGGGCCGGCGACTGCGTACGCGACGGGCACCAGCAGAGTGGCGATCAGGGCGTTCATGGCCACGATGCGGCTGAGTTGCTCGGTGGGGATGGCCTTCTGGAGGTAGGAGGTCCAGGCAATCAACTGGAGTGTTCCGCCCGCCCCGGTCAGGGCACCTGCGCTGGCGAGCGCGTTCACCTACCAGGAGCTGGAAGACATCCGCGCCCAGGCGGCCGCGGTCTTCAACACCGCCTTGGTGCGCATCCGCGCCAATCGGGAGCATCTGCGCCGCTGGTATGCGGGTGAGTTCGAGCTCGGCAGCAGCTCACACCCCGGTACACACCAGAGGGACATCAGCGCGCCAAGAGGCTCATCGCCTCCTACGCCGCGGCTGGGCGCCCACTTCCCGGCTACATCTTCTACGGCCGGCCCACACCCGCCTACCGCTATCTGGCGGGCCTGGCCCAGGCCGCTGCCGGCCAGGTCAGAAACGCGCTCGCCAAAGCGCAACGAGGTGGCGCAGACTTCACGCTCACCCTGGGCACGCCCCTGGACATCGCTGTCCAGGCACGCGTTCACGCGCGCCCCTGGCGAGCCGCCATCGACTACTACGACGTGCACAATCTTGTCCGGCGGCTGGCGACTGCCGCGATGATCGTGATCTTCTATCTCAGCGGGATGCGGATCGCCGAATGTCTCGAGCTCCAGGTCGGCTGCTGTCCCGATCCCGGCGACAGCGGCAGCGGCCCCATCCGCTACAAGATCTACGGCAACACCTTCAAAGGCGCCCGTGACGCAGGCGGCCAGACCATCCCCGGTGGCACGCCCCGCGCTCTGCCGTGGGCGGTGATCCCCCCGGTCGTGTCCGCCATCCGCATTTTGGAGCGCCTGGCGGAAGGACGCTGGTTGTTCCCGGCCAGGACCGCATGGCATCCCGGCCGGAGCGAACGCAGGTTCCGTACCGGAGGCTTGCTCACCGCGCGCGAAGCCAATGTGCGCATCGCCGATTTCATCTCCGGGGTCAATCAGCTGGGCGACGACCTCGATCTGGCAGCCGAACGCGTCCCGGACGACCCCGACGGCAACATCGTGGTGGGCCGGTTCCGTCGCACGATCGCCTGGCACATCGCTCGCCTGCCCGCCGGCCGCATCGCGCTGGCCACCCAATACGGGCACCTGCGCGCCTCCGGCATCACCGACGGCTACAGCAGCCGAGCCCGTCAGGGACTGCGCCGAGTGCTGGACATCGAGACCGTCCGGGCCATGGCCGACTATCTGGACGGCCTGGCCGAACGCCTCGCCGGCGGTGAAGGAGTCTCGGGGCCTGCCGCCCACCGGATGATCAAAGCAGCCCGAGACGCCTCCGTCCGCTTCGAGAGCATGTTCCTGACGCCCAAGCAAGCCGAGGCGCTCCTGGATGAGCCGCAGTTCCACGTCTACGACAACCCTGAAGCGTTCCTGACGTGCAATAACGACCCGTCCAAGGCGTTGTGCCATCCCGAGCGGGCCGGCCGGGCCAAGCGGAACCTGCCACCGTCCATCGACCGGTGCGACCCGGCCTGCGCCAACATCGCCCGCACTGACACTCATGTCGCCGCCCTGCAGCAGGAGATCGCGCGCCTGGAGGCGGAGATCGCCGACCGGCTCACGCCCACCCCGCTGCGCGAACGTCTCAAGCAGCGGGTCGGCGCGCTGAACGCGATCGTGGACCGGCACCAGCAGATGCGGATCGTGACGGTCTCGCGGGAGGACACCAGGAAGGGCGCGCGTGAGCCAGACAGATGAGCACGAGCGAGCCGCCATCGCCGCGGCGATGAACCGGCTGCTGGCCGGTACCCCGTTGCGCTCGTCCGGCAACCTCGACATCGTCACCCTGGCGGCCGAGGCCGGGCTGAAACGCAACAAGCTCACCCAGAAGCACACCGACCTCAAGGACCAGTTCTATGCCCAGGCCAAGGCACACGGGGGCGTCCCCGACCGGGAGCGCAAGCTCCGTATCCAGATCACCAGCTTGAACGACAGGATCGCCGCGTTGCGTGCCGAACGAGACGGCTACCGTGCTGCCAGTGATGTCTTCGCCCGCGCCCTGCACGTCCTCACGGTGGAGAACGACAACCTGCGCAAGGAACTCGACAAGAGCCAATCCTCCGCCGTCAGACCGCTGCGACCACCTCGCTGAGCAGTTCCGACCCTTCCATCGAGACAAGATCAGCGACATCTGGCGTCCCGCCACCGGCTCAAGCGGAGGGGGAAGCCGGCCCTCTGCCGTCGCCGCGCAGGGTCGCGGTGAACACCTCGCTGGACAGTGCCTGTCTCACGACGTCGATCGAGCTCCTGCACACCGAGACCTGGCTCACCCACCGCCTTGCCGATCTCGACGGCCACGCACACGAGCCGCTCCTGCGCCGCTTCGCCACCTGGCACCTCCTGCCCACCCTGCGCGCTCGCGCCGCCCGCCAGCCCCTCCCCGCCAGCGCCCGCCGGTTCGCCGGCGAACAGTTCACCTACGCCCAGGCTTTCCTAGCCTGGCTCGACGAGCATGACCTTGATCTACGACAGTGCGGCCAGGCTGACCTGGACTCCTGGCACGCCACTCACCCAAGTCCCATAGCGCCGCACTGAAAGCCTTCCTGACCTGGGCCATCGCCAACCGCCACATGCGCCGTCTCGACCTGCCCGTCCCGCCGCACGGCAACTCTGCGCCGTTGAGCCAGCGCCGCCGCCTGGAGCTGATCCGCCGGGCCGCCACCGATGATCAGATTCCGCTACGTGTCCGGGTCACCGCATGCCTGGTATTCCTCTATGCCCAGCCCATCACACGCATCATGCGCCTGACCCTCGACGACATCAGCATCACCGACACCGAAGTGCGGCTCCGACTCGGCAACCCGCCCAGCCCGGTTCCCGAGCCCTTCGCCACCCTGCTTCTCCAACTCGCCGAGGCCCGGACGAACATGAACACCGCAGCCAACCCCGACGCCCGCTGGCTCTTCCCCGGTCAGAGTGTCCGAGAACCCCTCAACGCAGCCACCATTCGAGAGCAACTCCGGTTACTCGGCTTCTCCAGCGGCGCCGCCCGGGAAGCCGCCCTGCGCCAACTCGTGCTCCAAGCCCCAGCTCCAGTCGTCGCGAAGATGCTCGGCTACACCCCTCAAGCCACCACGCGCCACGCCGCAGCTGCCGGAAGCCCTTGGAGCCGTTACGGGGACTGTACGGTCTTCGGTGTAACTCCTGATCAAGGAGAACGCACCTGATGAGTACTGTGATCCAGGCATCGACGGAGATCGACCTGGAGGACG
>NZ_JBITMD010000038.1:0-91361 GCF_044465905.1 Nonomuraea sp. NPDC049480 | reverse complement strand
GCCGGCCGAGCAGGACTACGGGGTTCGCGACTGCGCCGTCCGCGATCCCGCGGGCAACATGATCCGCATCCAGGAGCTGCGCTGAGCCGACCGGCGAATCGCGGCCATGACGTGCACAGGCGGCACTGTGAAGTAGCCCGCGCACGACGCCTGTGACGGTCGCCTGGCTGCCACCGTCACCGGCCCCGAGGCGACGTCCTCGGGTTGCTTCAGGACCGATGAGTGCCGGCTGCTCTCCCGTGCTCAGCGTGGTCGTGGCACCGAGCGTCCGCTCACCCACGGCAAAGAGGTCTGGGTGGTCAGCGCCTCGGCGGACGGTGCGCCGTACCTGGTGCCGCTGTCCTTCGGCTGGATGGCGAGGCGCTGCTGCCGTCGATCGCCACCACCGACGTATACAACCGGCTGAACGTCCTCACTCGGCAGGTCGCCGGGGGCCGGGTTACCCGCCTTCAAAGGAGGTCCCGATGAACGGGAACAAGTGGGTTCGGCAAATACACCGCTGGCTGTCCATTGCGTTCACGGTGACCGTCATCATCTGTGTCGTCGCCTTGTTGCAGGAAGAGCCCGCCGTCTGGGTGTTCTACTTGCCGCTGGCCCCGCTCGCTTTGCAGCTGGTCACCGGTCTGTACTTGTTCGTGCTGCCGTATGCCACCAAGCGGCGCAGCGGGCGACGCACCGCGTCCGGGAAATGACCCGGGTTGCTCGCCATGAGGGCCATTCTGCTCATGTCCGGATAATGTCCGGT
The DNA here is from genome assembly GCF_044465905.1 of Nonomuraea sp. NPDC049480. Lineage (NCBI taxonomy): Bacteria > Bacillati > Actinomycetota > Actinomycetes > Streptosporangiales > Streptosporangiaceae > Nonomuraea > Nonomuraea sp. NPDC049480. The sequence goes on along the minus strand of NZ_JBITMD010000038.1, from coordinate 90,616 downwards.
CGCCGCCCTGGATTATGCCCGCTCGATGGCCGATCATTTCCCAACAAGAGAAGTGGGTCAACTATGGATGCGATTATCACGACCGCCGGGAAGTCGCAATGACCACCGGCAAAAGTCCGGGGAAGGCTGTGGCCGTGCCATCGCGTGATCTGAGGTTACGAGCCCGATGAGAACAACCCGAACAGACGCGTCGGGCCGCGGAGCAGGAGCCCGCCATGCGCATCGTCAACGGCCTGCTCGACGAACTGCACATCTGGCTGCACCCGCTGCCGGTCGGCAATAGACCGCCCGGCGACCTGATCAGTGCCGTGGGCACGCAAGCCAGATTCCGGCCCGCCGATGTGCGCGGCTACGATTCCGGCCTGGTCATTCTCTCCTACCGCAGCCCAGACAGCCCCGAGACGAGGGAGTCCTGAGCCGTTCAGGGTGGATCGGCACCCACCTCCACCACGTCCCGGGCCCCCGTCGCTCGTTGAGGAGCTGAGCTGACATGTCCGTTCGTCCGATCATCGCCGCGATCACGGCCCTCGCCGTGGTCGTGGCCCTGTCCACGCTTCCCGCGAGCGCCGCGCCCGCCTCCGCCGCGGCCCATGGCCAGGGAACCTGGCGAAGCGTCTGGGCCATGTCGATGCAGGAGCCGATCGAGGGCTTCATCCCCAACTGGGCCGCCGCCGGCTTCGACGACCATTCCGTGCGGCAGGTCGTCCGGGTGAGCGCCGGCGGCACGACGCTGCGGATCCGGCTGTCCAACCTGTACGGCGCCGCGCCGGTGCGGCTCACCGGCGCCACGGTCGCGCAGGCCGGTGCCGGCGCGGCCGTGTTGCCGCACACGATGCGGCCGCTGACGTTCCGGCACTCCCGGGGGGGCCGTGTCCCGGCCGGCGGCGAGCTCGTCAGCGACCCGGCGGTGTTCCCCACCAAGGCGCTCGACCGGCTCGCGGTCACGCTGTACTTCGCCGAGCCGACCGGGCCGGCGACGCAGCACCTCTTCGCGTTCCACACGACGTACCGCGCGACCGGCGACCATCTCCTCGACTCCACGCCGGCCGCCTTCACCGAGACCACCGAGTCGTACTACTTCCTCACCGGCGTCGAGACCGGCCCGCTGCGGCCGGTGCCGCGCACGCGCGGCACCGTGGTCGCGTTCGGCGACTCGATCACCGACGGCTCGTACTCCACCCTCGACGCCGACAACGGCTACGCCGACGAGCTCGCCGAGCGGCTCACAGCTGCGGGCCGCGACCTCGCGGTGGTCAACGCCGGCATCGGCGGCAACCGCGTGCTCCGCGACTCGCCGTGTTTCGGCGCGAGCGCGCAGAACAGGTTCCAACGTGACGTGCTCGACCGGCCGGGCGTCCGCACGGTGATCGTCTCCGAGGCGCTGAACGACATCTTCGACATCGCCGGCATCCCGTTCGGTGAGGGCTGCAACTCGCCCAACCCCACGCTCACCGCGGCGCAGCTGATCGAGGGCCACCGGGCGCTGATCCGGCGGGCCCACGCGCACGGCATTCGGATCATCGGTGGCACCGTGACACCGTTCAAGGGCAACCCGTTCGGCGTGTTCACCGCGCAGGGCGAGGCGGCGCGGGACGGGCTCAATCACTGGATCCTGACCAGCGGGGAGTACGACGCGGTCGTCGACTTCGCCGGCGTCGTAGCCGACCTCGCCGATCCGGACCGTCTCAACCCGAGCTACGACGGGAGCCCGGCGCTGCACGACGCGGTGCACCCCAATGACGCCGGCTTCCGCGCCATGGCCGCGGCGATCGACCTGTCCGACCTCTAGGGTGCCGGCCACGCGGCAACGTGCCCCGAATGATCTCGGCTTGCTGAGATCCTCCGCCGGTACCGTCTTCACCCGGCGACTTGTCCACTCGTCCCCCGGCTCCGAAGACCAATGACATGCCTGTGCGCGCTTGCTGGTGGCCTTCCCCGGCTCGGACCGGACAATACATGAGCATGTCAGAAATGCCTGCCACATAGGTCCGCGCGGCCGGCTCATGCTCCTGAAGGGGGCGATCCGGCCAAGGCGGTGTCGCAGCACCGGTGGTGGCGGGCTATTCCAGCCAGGACCGCGTGTCGGCAGGCGGCTCCGGGGCGTTGTCCCGGGGCAGGCGCACCTCCACGCGCGTCCCCGCGCCGGCCGTCACCGTGACGTGGCCGCCGTGGAGCACCGCCTGCTGGCGTACCAGGGTGAGGCCGAGCCCTGAGCCGGGGCTGCCCGCCCGGCGGTGGAAGCGGGAGAAGACCGCGTCCCGCTCGCCGAGCGGGATGCCCGGCCCGGCGTCCTCGACGGTGAGGACCGCGTCCGGCCCGTCGGCGGCAAGCGCCACGCTGACGCGGGCCTGGCCCTGGCCGTCCACGCCGTGGATGGCGGCGTTGTCGAGCAGGTTATCGACGATCATGCGGAGTCCTTCGTCCCAGCCACGCACTCGCACGTCCACCGCCAGCGATGCGGAGGCGGTGGCCCGCGGGTGGCGGCGGCGCGCCTGCTCGACCGCCTCGCCGACGATCTCGCTCAGGTCGGTCTCGCCGAAGGAGGCCGGGTCGAGCAGTTCTCCGCGGGAGAGCTGGCGGAGCAGGGTGATCAGCCGCTGGACGCGACCGTGCTCGGCGTCCAGGTCGGCGATGATCTCGGCCCGCTCCGCCGGGTCCAGGGCGGGGTGGCCCAGCAGACTGACGTTCGTGCCCATGCTGGTGAGCGGGGTCCGCAGCTCGTGCGCCGCGGTCGCCGCGAACGCGCGCGCGGTCTCCAGCGCCTCCCCGGTACGGGCCACGGCCGCGTCGCGCCGGTCGAGCAGGTCGTTCAGCAGCCGGGCCAGCTCGTCGATCTCGGTGACGCGGGAAGTGGTCTCCAGCCGTGCCGGGGTGGGGACCCGCGTGCCGATCGCCCGTGCCTGGCCGCCAAGCCTGGCCAGCGGCCGGACGGCGAACCGGCCGAGCAGCAGCCCCGACACCGCGCCCACCGCGGCGGCGGCCACCGTGACCTGGACCAGCCGCTCAGTGAGAATGCCGATCTGCAGGCTGAGCCGCTCCTCCGGATCGAACAGCCACAACCGGGCGCCGACGTCGCCACGCCGACCGAGGTGCGTGGTCACGTACCGCCACCGGCGGCCGCCCTCATCGAAGTCCGCCGGCCCGATCGTCCCGGTCCCGCCGGCGGCCGGGGGCCTGGCCGGCACGTCGCCGACGGCGAGCGGCTCGGCGCCGTCCACCTCGACGTACACGCCGCCCGGGCTGTTCGCACCGGCCGCCGCGTCGATCAGCCGCCCCTGCAGCCAGATCGCCGGGCGCTCCGGCAGGACGCGGGTCACCCACGCGTACGAGCTCGCCGCCGGCGTCAGCGCCCGCAACCGCGCGCTGAGCTGCCTGTCACGCTCGGCGCGCAGGTCGGCCGAGACCAGGCCCAGCACGAGCAGCCCCGCCACCGACACCAGCAGCGGCACGGACACGACCAGGCAGAGCGCGAACCGCGTCGACAGCCTCACCGCCGCGGCTCCCTCAGCACGTAACCGACGCCGCGCACGGTGTGCACCAGCCGCGGCTCGCCGCCCGCCTCCAGCTTGCGCCGCAGGTAGCCGACGAACGTGTCCACCGCGTTGCCGGTCACCTCGAAGTCGTAACCCCAGACTCGTTCCAGCAGCACCTCGCGGGACAACACGATGCCGGCGTTGCACGCCAGCACCTCCAGCAGGTCGAATTCCCGCCGCGTGACCTCGACCTCCCGGCCGTTCATGGTGACGCGGCGGGCGTCCGGTTCGACCATGAGCGGCCCCACCCGCACCAGCGCGCCGGGGACGCGCCCGGTCCTGCGCAGCAGCGCGCGCAGGCGCAGCACCAGCTCGTCCAGCGCGAACGGCTTCACCACATAGTCGTCGGCGCCCGCCGCCAGCCCCGCCACCCTGTCGGCCACCTCGTCCATGGCCGACAACATCAGCACCGGCACATCCACGCCGGATAAGCGCAGCCGGGAGCACACCTCGATCCCCGACAGCCCCGGCATCGAGACGTCGAGGACGACCGCGTCGGGCTCGTCCTCGCCGATCGCCTCCAGCGCCTGCCCGCCGGAGCCGGCGGTGTCCACGTCGAACCCCTCCAGCCGCAGGCCCCGCCGGAGCGAGCGCAGAATCGCCGGGTCGTCGTCCACGGCGAGGATCCGGTACGCGGTCATCAGGGCACCCTCCTGTGCGTTCGGGGACGGCCGGCACACCTCTGGTCGCCGGCCGTCCCGTCAATGGTCCTCGCCACGACGGCCGGAGCGGGGTAATCCGCGGCAATCCGTGCGCGGATGGTCAATGACGTGCGCGGATCGGACTGCGCGACGTCTTGAATACTCCTGGTTCCCTGAAGGAATCAGGCGACTCGGACGGGCGTATCCTGCTTCGGTCCGCTCCTGTGCCGGGGTTGTGGTGCGGGTGCCGGTGGCGCGGTGGGTGCGTGTGGCGTGCCGGCCGAGCAGGCCGCGTGCGAGACACGTCACCTTGGTCCGGACGGTTTCGAGTGGAGTCGTTCAGTTCTTCCTGTCGGGGGTGCGCTCAAAGGTTTGGTCGGGGGGAGTTCTACGTGAGGCGCTTGCGCATGAGCACGTGTATGCCATCGAGGATTCGCTCGAGACCGAAGGTGAACTCTGCGTCGGCGTCGTCCTGGTCGTCGTCGATGGCTCCGGCGGCAATGGCCGCGCTGACGGCTGGGAAGCGCTGCTCGTCGAGAAGTTTCGACAGCGTGCTGCCGTAGCGGAACGTCGCTCGTTGATCACCGGCTTGGGCGGTGCTCACGGTGAGGCTGGCCCAGTTGCGGACGAAGCCCGACAGCAGCATGATCACCGACAACTTCTCGCTCTCGGTCAGGCCGGTGTCCCGTAGGGCGGCCAAGCCGCGCTCCAGCCAGGCAATCTGGTTGGGTGTGATCGGCGGGCCCGTAATGGGAACTTGCAGGATCCATGACTGGCGGCGCAGGACGGTCAGATAGTCCCAGGCCCAGCGGGAGAGCCCCTGTCGCCATCCCGTGGGGTCGTCGCCCTGGCCGGTGGGCGGTAGACCGATGCCCGCGTCCACCATGAGATCGACCAGTTCGTCTTTGGCCGCGACGTACCGATACAGCGCCATGGTGGAGACGCCGAGTTCCTTGGCGATGCGCACCATGGACACCGCCGCCATGCCCTCAGCGGCGGCGAGCTGGACGGCTGTCTCGACGATCCGCTCCAGGGTGAGGCCTGGCTTGGGTCCCGGGCTGGTGCGGCTGCGCATTCCCCACGCCGCTTCGAGGCTCGCCGGCAGCCCGGTGCCGCTGTCGTCGCTCATTCGCCCTCCACGTGGGTGCCGCAGTCTCCATGATTGTGTATACCATAAGCAATCAGGTATAACTCTTACGCAGTTAAGCGTGACCCTTACGCGATCGGCTGCGGTAACTCGAGCTCCAGCAGGGAGAGTCACATGAAGAGCACCCGCATCCTCATCTCCGGCGCCAGCATCGCCGGTCCAGCGCTGGCCTGCTGGCTACGCCGATACGGATTCACTCCGACCGTGGTCGAGCGGGCGCCGGCACTGCGGCCTGGCGGTTACAAGGTCGACCTGCGCGGTGTGGCGGTTGAGGTGGCCGACCGCATGGGCATCGGCCCGCAGGTACGCCACCGCGCCACCGACATGCGCGGCGGCACCTGGTTGACCGGGGCAGGCAAGGCCGTGGCCACCCTCGGCGGCGACCTGATCGGGTTTCGTGACCCCGGCGACCTGGAGATTCTGCGCGGCGATCTGGCCGAGATCCTCCACGAGGCGACCAGCGGTGAGGTGGAATATCTTTTCGGCGACGCGATCACCGCGATCAGCGACGACGGACACGCCGTGCACGTCACCTTCGAAAAGGCGCGACCGCGTACCTTCGATCTGGTGGTGGGCGCCGATGGACTGCACTCCGGAGTGCGCGCGCTGGCCTTCGGTCCGCAAGCACAGTTCGCCGAGCAACTCGGGCTGAGCGTCGCGGTCTTCAGTGTCCCCAACCACCTCGGCCTGGACCGCTGGGAGATGGCCTGCACCACCGCCGGTCACATCGCCAACCTCTATGGTCTGAGGCCGGCCGCCGACGCCACGGTCCAGTTCTTCTTTCCCACTCCCGATCGCCGGCCCGAACGCCACGACAGGCACGCTCAGCATCAGGCCGTGGCCGAGGCCTTCGCCGATCACGGCTGGGAGGTACCCCGGCTGCTGGCAGCCATGCCGGCGGCCGGCGACTTCTACTTCGACTCTCTGGCCCAGACCCACATACCCAGCTGGTCGAACGGGCGGATCACGTTGCTGGGCGACGCCGCGTACTGCCCGTCTCCAGCCTCCGGGCAAGGCACCAGCCTTGCACTGGTGGGTGCCTACGTGCTGGCCGGCGAACTCGCCGCGGCCCACGGCGACCATCAGACCGCCTTCGGCCGCTATGAGCAGGAGCTGCGCCCATACGTGGAGCTGAATCAGCAGCTCGGGCGCGATGTGGTCAAGCAGCTTGTCCCCTCTACGCCCCTGCGGGCCTGGGCGCAGCTGACGATGATGCGCATGATGCCGTACATGCCGGGCAAAGCCAGGCTCATGGAGAAAATCATGAAGCCAGTCCGAGAGGCGGCCAACGCCATCGCTCTCAAGGACTATGCCCGAAGCACTGCGCAAAAGAAGGCTTTGTGAGCCACCCTTACGTTCGGTCCCGCAATGGCCGATGGTATCCGCATCCCATCGGTCTGCACCGAGTTCGGGTGCTCGCGGTCGATGCCGGAGCGGCGGCGACAGCCGCTGGACCATGTGAGCGGCGGCCACGCGGGTCCCGCAGCAGGCCGCCCGCACCCCACACCGATCAGCTGATCCCACCGCCACATCGGCTGCTCCCACACCCGGTCGGTCCAGGTGAACCGGCCCCCTTCGACCATGCGCTCATAGCCGGGCCAGGCGTTGTTCACCAGGACGTCGAGCCGCCCCTTCGCGGCGATCACCGCACGTAACACGCCCTCGGTCTCGGCGTCGTTCGCATGATCGACCCGGTGCTCGACCAACCGGCCGGTCCTGGCGCCGTCGGTGGCCGTGCGGCCGGTGATGTGCACGGTGGCGCCTGCTTCGATCAGCCCCAGTGTGATCCCCTTGCCGACATCGCGGGTCGCTGAATCGCAAGATCATGTCAGGCGAACCCTCATGATCGACGAGATTTCAAGATTCCCGGCAGAGTGCCTCAGTGAACCCACAGAGTTTTGCGGTGAGTGTTGTATCGGTAACGCTTAGTCGCGATGCTGATGGCATGGGCAGTGGAGGCCGGGGCCGCTGGGTGGTGTCGCCGGTCGCGCTCGCGGTGGTGCCGGTCGGGATCGGGCTGGTGGGGAATCTGGCGACCGGCACCGTTGAGGTGAAGGCTTGGTGGTGGACCCCGGCCACTTGGGTGTTGACCGGTGTGCTGGTCATGGTCGCCATCGCGTCGCAGATCATGCAGTCGCGCGCTGTGCCGCCGAGCCGGGAGGCGGCGATGCGTAGCGCCGCGGCGGGTTTGCGGCGGGAGGTGCGGAAGCAGTGGGAGCACGAGGCGGTGCTGCGGGGCGTTCGACAACCGGTGCCGTTGCGGGTGCGGTGGTCCTCGACCGGTCGGCCGGTCGCGGAGACGCGTCAGGTGGTGCTGGACGAATCGGAAACCACGTGGCAGGACATGCCGTTGGAAGGCGACGTCACGCAGATCGTTGAGAAGTTCTGCGGGCTGCCCTCTCGGCAGTTGGTGGTGCTCGGAGAGGCGGGCGCGGGCAAGAGCGTCTTGGCGATCCTGCTCACCCTTGGACTGATCGAGCGGTCAGTGGAGGATGACCCGGTGCCGGTGCTCCTGCCGGTCACTTCCTGGAACCCGCAGGTGGAGTCGGTACGCCGGTTCGCGGCTCGGCGGATGGCTGAGGATTATCCGATGCTGGCCGGTTTGCTGGAGGGCGGCTGCGTGGCGGACCTGCTGATGAGCGAGGGCCGGGTACTGCTGGTGCTGGACGGACTGGACGAACTCCCCGCCGAGTCGCAGGAGCGGGCGCTGCGGAAGCTGGATGAGTTCGCCGCGACGGGACGGCCGCTTGTGGTGACCTGCCGCGCCCGCGAATACCAGCGAGCCGTGGACGCCAGTCGTTGGATCATCTCCCGGGCCGCGGTCGTGGAGATCATGCCGGTCGACGTGGAACAGGCGATCGCGTTCCTGTCCCACCCCGAGCCGTTCCGGCATCACTGGGAACCGGTCTTCGCCCACCTCCGCCACGACAGCGAAGGTCCGCTGGCGCGGGTGTTGTCCACGCCGTTGATGGTGTCACTGGCCCGTACCGCCTACAGGTCCTCGACCATCGACCCCACCGCCCTGACCCGCCTCGACAGCCAGGACGCCATCACCACGATGCTCCTGGACACATTCGTGACCAGTGTCCATGACCCCGACCGGCCGATGCCGCCCGAAGGCCGGCCGGTGCGCCGCTATACTCCCGCCGCTGCCCAGCGCTGGCTCGGCTGCCTGGCCTTGCACCTGGATTTGGTGGGCAGGACGGAACTGGTGTGGTGGCAGTTGTCTCCCGACCTCTTCACCTTCAATGCGGACGTGATCAGGATCTGCACAGTGCCGGCCATCGCAGCCGGCGTGGGTGCCGGTGTCGGTGCCGTGGCCGGGCCAGTGCCGGGGATCGCAGCAGCGTTCACCGTGGCAGCCGCGGCCTTGGCCGCGGCTGCGGGCATGCTGCGGCCGCTATGGCCCCACGCCTACCCGCCGTACTCCCCCACCTCCTACTCGCCGGTTCGCAAGCGCCGTCGCCGGATGCTGGCGCTACGGGCCGGATTCGGCAGCGCGCCGGGGCTGCTGACCGGGGTCATTCTCGGCAATCCGCTGATCGGAGCGGCCGGTGCCCTGGTCACCGGGCTACTCACGCTGGTCCTGCCTACCCTGCCCTCTAGGACCCGGCCGCGGGGCACCACCCCACGCGCCACGCTGAACGCCAACCACCGCGCCACCGCCATCGCCGCCGCGCAGCACGGCATCACCGCCGCATTGGTGTTCACCGCCTCCACCGCAGTGCTCGCCCCTGCGGCAACCCTCTGGATCCCCGCTGTCACCGCGGCCGCCGTCTACGGGTGGGTCTCAGCCTGCGGTGCAGGCCTGTGGACCTGGATTGATTACAAAATCACCCATCTTCGTCTTGCTGCCAAGGGCCGGCTCCCTTGGAGACTGTGGACATTCCTCGAAGACCAGCACCAGCGCCAAACACTGCGCCAATCGGGAACTGCCTGGCAATTTCGCCACGCCCTGCTTCAACACCACCTCGCCGCCACCTCGTACACCGAGCACCTGTATGCCTGCGCCCGCCAAGGCGACGCAGGCGCTCTTGGACGCATCGCCGACCGGCTGGTCGAAGAAGACCGGATTGACGAGGCCGTCGCCATGCTCGGCGCCTGGGCCGACCACGACACCTCCGGCACCGCCGCGTCGGCCAGCCTGAAACTGGCCGGTTTGTTGGCCGAGCACGGCCGCGTCGAGGAACTGCGCGCCCGCGCCGACGCAGGCGACGGGCATGCCTTCGCGATACTTGCCCACCTGCTGGAACGACAGGGCCGGATCGAGGAGGCGATCACCGTACTCCGCCCCCACGCAGACCGAGGCGCCGCCCCGCAACTGGCTCGGCTCCTCGCCCGCCACGATGGTGCTCAGGAGGCCATCGACCTACTTCACGCGCACCCCGACCAGGACTACAACTGGACCAGCACGCTGGCCGAGCTACTGGCTCAGCAGGGCCGAACCGAAGAGCTGCGCGCCCGCGCCGATCAGGGCGACCGGGCCGCCGGCGACCGGCTGGCCCGGCTGCTCGCCGAACAGGGACACGTGGAAGAACTGCAAGCGCGCGCCACAGCAGGCGACCCCGACGCCACCTTCCGGCTCGCCCGGCAGAGCCGCGTGGAGGACGCCATCACCCTGCTGCGCCCCCACGCCGACCAGGGCGACTGGGTCGCCGGCGACCGGCTGGCCCGGCTGCTGGCCGAACAGGGACACGTGGAAGAACTGCAGGCCCGCGCCACAGCAGGCGACCCGCACGCAGCCCACCGCCTCGCCCGATTGCTTGCCCAACAGGGACGATTGGAGGACGCGGTCTCCCTGCTCCTGCCCCACGCTGTCCCAGCAGTTCAATCCGTCGAAGCGTACGCCGTCCTGCCATTGCTCAGCCGTCTCCTGACGATGCAAGGGCGGGAGGAGGAGGCCATCACCGTGCTCCGCGCCCACGCCCATTTGGGCAACACCGTCGCCGTCAGGCTGCTGGCCGACCGCGATCTCATGCCTGAGGAAGGTTAAGCGAAGGGTGTAGCTCCTGGCCATCGCCGGGTGTGCCCGCGAGTCTGCTTGGCTGGAGCAATTGTGAGGGCGCTATATAGCCGCCGGCGGGGAGCATGAAGGACTGGCCACTGACACCATGCGTCACCACAGACCGAACCATCGCTCCTCTGTGCCAATCTGGCCGGCATCGACCTGACGCAGCTGTACGGCGCACGGGAGCTGGCGTATACGCGTACGTGGTGCGATGCCAAGGTGCGCATCGGCAACCGCGGCTACGACCTCACCCTGGACGTCTCCAAGAGCGTGTGGTGCTGTACGGGCTGGCCGACGGGCAGTTCGCCGAACGGGCCGGCTCGACCGGATTAGTCGGGTGGGTGATGTGGCATCGCACCGCCCGCCCCGTCGGCAAGGCGGCACCCGACCCGCACCCGCATGCGCACGTGACGATCGCCAACATGGTGCGCGGCCGCGACGACCGCTGCCCGGGCCGTACGGCGGGAACAGGGCGAGATCACCGGCCCCGACCTGGTACATCGCATCGCCGGCGGCCGCAGCATCGCCCTGGCCGTCGGCGACCACGTACGAGTCCGGAGCAACGACTACCGCGCCCGCCGCGGCGAAGCCGACCTCGACGTGCTCAACGGCTACCGCGGCCGCGTGACAGCCATCGATGAACGCGGCCGCGGCCGGGTGGAATGACGCCACACCGGCCCCGACGGGCCCACCCTGACCAGTCAGTGGATCAGCCCCTTCTACATCGCCGACGGCGGCCTTTCCTACGGTCACCCGTCAGAGAGCATCTCCAACCCCATCGACCGAATTTGATCATCGGTGCGCGTCTCGGAAAGATCCTCCTTTGGTCACATGATCCGCGTTGGCCCTACCCAAAGACCCGGCGTGATCGCCAGAATATTGACGTGACCGATCAAACCCGGCGAATCGGCCCGTACACGATCGTGCGCAAGCTGGGCGAAGGGGGCATGGGCGTCGTCTATCTCGCCCAGGATCCCGAGTTCCGGCTGGTGGCCCTGAAGGTGCTCAAACCCGAGCTGGCGGGCCGGGACGATTTCCGGCGGCGCTTCACCCGGGAGGCTGAGGCGGCGCGGAAGGTGGCTCGGTTCTGCACCGCTCCGGTGCTGGACGCCGGGATCGAGGGCGAGACCGCCTACCTCGTCACCGAATACGTCCACGGCCCTGATCTGTCCTCCCTGATCGTTTCCCAGGGGCCGATGACAGGGGCGAATCTGGAGGCACTGGCGGTCGGTGTGGCCACGGCGCTGACCGCCATCCACGAGGCCGGGGTCGTGCACCATGACCTCAAGCCGTCCAACATCCTGCTCAGCGCGGTCGGGCCGCGGGTCATCGACTTCGGCATCGCCCGCATCGCCGACCCAGACGCCACCCAGTCCGCCGTCGTGGCCGGCACGCCCGCGTACATGGCGCCCGAGCAGGCCAACGGCGGGCCCATCACGGCGGCCAGCGACGTGTTCGCCTGGGGCGGCGTGGTGACCCATGCCGGGACCGGGCAGCCGCCGTTCGGCACCGGTCAAGTGCCCGAGGTCCTCTTCCGGGTCGCCCACCACGTGCCTCGGCTGGACGGCCTGGACGAGCGGCTGCGACCGCTGGTCGAGCAGGCCCTGCACAAGGACCCCGACCGACGGCCCACCGCGCAGGAGCTGTTGGACAGGATGCTGGGCCGCGAGCGGGCGACAGTGGTCGCGGCCACCCGCGCGGTGAGCGATGCCTGGACGCCGCTGCTACAGCCGCCCGAGCCACCGCCCCCGCCCCCGCCCGCCCAGCCGGCCCGCCGCTGGGTCGCGCCCGCCATCTCCGCCGCGCTCGCGGCCGCTCTGGCGGCGGGCGGCACGCTCGCGGTGTGGCGGCCGTGGGACTCCCGCGTCGCGACGGCCGCGCCCAAGGCGTCCACTGTCGTCACGACGAAGATGGAGACGAGCACCGTCACGGCGACCGTCACGCTCGCACCCGCCTCCACCGGCCCGGTGCCGACCAAGACCGTCGGGGCGGACACAGTGATCACCCCGGGTAAGCAGCAGGCAGGACTGAACTTTCGGTACAAGGACAACGTCCCCGCGTTCGTCCAGATCGACTCGCTCGTCTGGCAGGGCGATAACGTCAAGCTCCAATTCACGGTCAGGAATGACGCCGCCAGCGAAACCGTGGGCGTTCACTACCTCTTCGAGGACTATTCCATGCACATCGGCTCGATCGAGATGATCCTCCAGGGCGAGCCGAACCCCATCCGACCCATGTGGGAGAGCGACGCATGCGCCTGCACCACCTGGGGAAGCAGTGATGAGATCGAGGCGGGGCAGTCCAAGCGCTTCTACGCCGTCTTCCGCCGGGTTCCCAAGACCGCCACCACCGTTGACGTGGACCTCCTGAAGCTCGGGCTCTTCAAGAACGTGCTGATCGCGAAGAAATGAGCCCTGCCGCATCCGCTATCGTCCAGCGCGAGACGCGACTTAGGCCACTTCCCACACGAAGCCGTCCGGGTCGGTGAAGGACCCGGCATCGCCGCCGATCACGAGTCGGTGCGACCCGGTGCCGTCGGGAGCGACGCCGGCGACCTTGGCGAGGGCACGACGCTTGTAGAGCGACAGCTTGACGGGACTCGACGAAGTGGCGAACTCGACGTACCTGCGGCCATAGCTTTTGGTCGCGGTGAGGCCGCGGTCAACGTAAAACCGCTTGCTCGCGGCGACGTCCGCGACTCCCAGCTGGAGCACGATCTCGTCGATCTGCCGGGTGGCCGGGCCGGTGTCCTTCTTCGACGAGGACGCGACCGTCCAGATCGTCCCGTCCGGGGCTTGTACGACGCCGCCGTAGCCCCACAGCGACTTCGCGGCCGGCTTCAGCGGCGTGGCGCCGGCGCCGAGGGCGGCGCCGATGAGGCCGTTGACGGTGGCCGGCTGGGCCACGATGAGCGACATCGTGAACCCCCGGAAGCCGGTCGTCGGTGCCTCCGAGGCCCGCAGCCGCACCTGCGTGCCCAAATCGAAGGCGGCGGTGTAGAAGCGGTTGGCGGCCGCGAGGTCGGCCGCCTCAAGGGTGACACTCTCGATGGTAGCCATGGCGGTCACACTAGTAGCGGCTCGGAAGTCCGCGCTTCTCGATTCCTGATCGGTTGACCGCTCGTTTCGCCAGGCACGACGGTATCGTCGCCGTGTCGCTCGCGCGCTGTTCCGCGCCTTGTGTGCGTCCAACCCGTGTTCGTCCTCGTCCCGGGCCACGATCCGTAGATCCTTGGCCTTCAAGCGCAGCTGGGGTCGAGGCGCCAGTCCTGGGTCCACTGCTTGCTCGTGGCACGACGGGGCTGTCCGCATGGCGTTCGGTTGCGATGCGTGTCAGCGCCTCACGGTACGCGTCTCTGTGCAGTTCATGGCTGTGATCGCCGGACGGCTCAGCGGTGCCCTTGGATGCGGGCCAGGTTTCCGGCGGGATCACGGCAGGCGCAGTCGCGAACCCCGTACGACTGCTCGGTCAGGTCAGCGAATATACGGAACGGTCCACACCCTGGCGTGGGAGCGGTTGGCAGGCCGCCGTGCCAGGAATTTGCCAGACAAGTGCGTCACCATCCCTGCGCTGACCCGATCACAGTCACCAGGAGGAGACGTGCCCAGCACCCCCATCACCCCGCTCCGCCGGCGGACACTCGCCGTGGCCTTCGCGCTGACCGCCGCGGTGGCCGTGGCCGCGCCCCCCGCCTCCGCGAGCGCGGCGCCCACCCCCGACCTGATACGGCCGGCCGGCAACCCGGTCGAGCTACGCGCCGCACCCAGGAAGCTCACGGTGACCTACACCCACGACGGACAGGAACGCACCCTCGCCGACTTCCTGGGCCGCACCAAGACCAACGGCTTCGTCGTCCTGGACGGGCAGAAGATCGTGTACGAGCGCTACGCGGGGGCGAGCCGCGACACCCGCTTCCAGTCCTGGTCGATGGCCAAGTCCTTCGCCTCGGCCGCCGTCGGCATCGCGCTGAGCGAGGGCCGCATCCGCTCCGTCAGCGACCCGGTCACCAAGTACCTGCCCGAGCTGCGCGGCTCCGGCTACGACGGGGTGTCCATTCGCGACCTGCTCCGGATGTCGTCCGGCATCGACTGGAACGAACGTGAGGACGTGGCCCGCGTGCAGGTCGCCGCGAACAGGGGCTACCCGGTCAAGAAGCTGGCCGCGGCCCAGGAGCGCGGCTGGAAGCCCGGCAGCCGGTTCGAGTACACCAGCATGAACTCCTTCGTCCTGGCCCGGCTGGTGAGCAAGGCCACCGGCACGCCGTACCACCGCTACGTCGAGCGGAAGATCTGGCGGCCCGCCGGCATGGCCGATACGGCGGACATCGGCAACGACGGCAACGGCGACAACCTCGGCTACTGCTGCTTCTTCGCGACCGCCCGCGACTACGCCAGGTTCGGCCTGCTCTACCTGCGCGACGGCCGGGCGAAGAACCGGCAGGTGGTGCCGGCCGCCTGGGTCAAGCGGTCGACCGCACCCTCCGGCGTCAACCCCCGCTACGGCCTGCACTGGTGGCTCGGCGGCGACGGCGCCGGCGACTTCATGGCGGCCGGGTTCGGCGGCCAGTACATCTACGTCTCACCCGAGCACGGTGTCGTCATCGTCAGGTCGACCCACTCCACCTCCCCCAACGACCAGGAGGAGGAACTGACCGTGTTCCGCGCGGTCGCGGCTGAAGTCGCCCGCACCCGCTGACCCTCCCCGGGGAAGGCGCCTCGGCCGGCGCGGTCCGTCAAGATGCCGGTGCGGTCCGTCAAGAACCGCACGCGGACGATCAAGGACACCGCGGCGCCGCCGGCCGGAGTATGTGATCGCTCTGGGCGACCGGGCGCGTTCCCCGGGTGGCATCCACTGCTGCAGACCGCCGGCGTCAGACGCCGGGACGGCATTGCTGAGCGCAGCGACCGACAAGTCAGAAAAGAATCAATGCCATATCTCATGGATTTGGGGCACCGATCGCACCGGTTCACGATGGATGACACCAGAATCGAGGACATAGTTTCGCTGTTCCTGCGAACGTCTATTCCCTTGTCGCCGTCAGCGGTAGAACGCATCATCGAGGCCCGTGATGACATCGGGTCGCGGCTCGCGGACCTTTTGTACGAGTTGATCGACGATGACGGTACCGTGACCGCCGCGGACGCGATTTGGATCTCAACGATGTTGCTGGACGGAGTCACCGACCGCATGGTCTCCGAGCTGCGTCGTAATGGGGCGCTGGCCGATGAGGGACGGCTCGTTCTGTTGCTGCGTGTTCAACGGTTCATCGACCAGCGGCTGGGCGATCGGGACCTGACGCCCATGACGATCGCATCGGCCCATAACATTTCCCTGCGTTATCTGCAGAAGCTCTTTCAGCTGAATGGTCTCAGTGTCGCGGCATGGATACGGAATCGACGACTCGAGCGCTGCCGCCGCGACCTGACCGATCCGGCTCAGGTCAACGTACCTGTCCGCACCATCGGCACCCGCTGGGGCTTTCTCCATGACGCGCATTTCAATCGCGCGTTTCGTGCCGTCTACGGGATTCCCCCGGCCGCCTACCGGCAAAAATATGCGCGAATGGACTGAGACGCCGTTCGAGCCGGGTGAGCATTTC
This sequence comes from Nonomuraea sp. NPDC049480, assembly GCF_044465905.1. Taxonomy (NCBI): domain Bacteria; kingdom Bacillati; phylum Actinomycetota; class Actinomycetes; order Streptosporangiales; family Streptosporangiaceae; genus Nonomuraea; species Nonomuraea sp. NPDC049480. The sequence goes on along the minus strand of NZ_JBITMD010000038.1, from coordinate 74,688 downwards.
GGCTTGCCGGAAGGGCCCCGGCCCTCCGTCCCCTTCCCGCCGACCCTTCGGCGAGCTCTTTTCAGCAGGGTCCCGAAGGCCGGAGCACTACGGACGATTCCGGTAGCACTCACCGGTCCGCTTGCGGGTGAGATGGCGAGTCATCCCGTCACCCGCGCCCCTGTCTTCCTGAGCCCTGGTTGACTCTGAACCACGCGGTGGCGCTCTTGGTGTGGGTGAGGAATATGGCGACGCCCGCAACGGCGCCAACGACAAGTGGTGTGAGTTGTGTCGGCGAGAAGGTGATCCGCCGATTCACCAACAGGTTGATCAGTGCTATGAAGAACAGCCCGACTGTGAATCCTGCCGGAATTCTCATGCGGGCGGACGTCCCACGCCAGACTTCCATCGCGCCGGCCACAGAAATATAGGCGACAAGCAGGCAAACTGCCAGGATGGCAACGGCGAGAATCCAGTAGAAAAACATCCCGTCGCCCTCCATCCGAGAGGTGACGACCACCCATGCGATTCCAGCGACAAACCAGGTGACGCAGACCGGAATCATGAGGACTGCTGCCGCCACGATCGTCCCAGGCCGGCGACCGGCTTCTCCGTTACTCGTCACGGGCTTATCCTGTTCGGGTCCAGGCTCCATGGATGGCATGTGAGTCATCTCGCCTCCTTGCGGCGGATCGATAATCCAGGCTCTTCGGAGCCGAACTGCCGACACATGCGGTCCATGGACCGCGTGCCCGCCACGCCCCTCTATGCCACTCCATCTCAGAGAGCCTCGACGAGATTTCGCGTTGCGTCAACGTCTCTCCTGCCGAGAAAGCTCACAAGCAGCAACAGCCGTAGCACGCCGCATCATGGGCTTGAGTCCAGCTTCGCTGACGATCATCCATGATGACGACTGCGATGTCATTGATCGCATGCGTACGGTACTTGACGGATTGTGTTCCCTGTCGCCGCCGGGCATGGCCCGCTGAGCGGGGGCCCGCCCGAGATCTGGGCCGCCGAAGACCGCGAGCACGCCGAGGCAGCTGCTCGTGCCTTCGCCGCCGTCCGGCTCGGGATCCTCGAACGACCGGACGACACGTCACCACCTTGACCGGTGACGGATCCTGAGGCAAGATCGGTCACCTACTGAGCCGGTGACGCCGACGTGAACAGGAGAACGCATGGCCGAGATCTGCGACATCGAGGTCGTCGTCGTCGATGTCCTCGGAACTCTGGTCGACGAACGGAGCGGGCTTGGAGCGGCGATTCGCGACGCGGTGCCGGCGTCGGACGATGCGTCTGTCGACGAGCTGCTCACCGCGTGGCAGGACCATGTCGAACGCGAGCAACAACGCGTCGTGCAAGGGCACCGCCCGTACGTCAACACCGAGATCATCGACGGGGAGGCTGCTCAACGGGTGGCCGACCATGCTGGACTCGCCGATCCAGCCGTCATCGCACGGCTGGCCACCGCGGGTCAGCGCTTGCCGCCTTGGGGCGACTCCGTCGCCGGTCTGCAGCGGCTCGCGCAGCGGTTCCCCGTGCTTGGGCTCTCCAACGCCGGCCGCACCGCTCTGCTGCGACTCAACGCACACGCCGGGCTGCGCTGGCACCAAGTCTTGTCCACCGAAGCCGTCCAGTTCTACAAGCCGGCGCCGGAGGTCTACCAGCTCGCCATCGACACCGCCGGATGTCCACCAGAATGCGTGCTCATGGTGGCCGCCCACGCCTGGGACCTCCGCGGAGCTCAGGCGAGGGGCATGCGGACCGCCTACGTCCAGCGACCGGCCGGGGATCCGCCGGCGAGCTCCGACGTCTTCGACTGGCGGTTCGACGGACTGGACGACCTGGTCACCGCGTTGACGGCGAGGTAGTCAGGCCGATCCGCACTCCGCCACGCCTCCTCCCTTCCCCCAGGCGCCACCCATGCCGAGCCGTCGAGGTGATGGTGCCGCCCGTCAGGCTGGTGGCGCTGCCGTTACTTCTGCGGTAGCCGCGAGCCGGCTGCATCCCTGGGAGTGCGACTTCCGTGGTATACGGTCTCCACTCAGCGTTGAATGCGGGCGGGGACCGCCCCGCGTTAGCCTGGCGGATGCTCAACGGCGCGCCCCCGTCAATCCGGAGGCTGTCCAAGATCAACCCTGCGATCGCCGACATCGCACTGGCCCTGTTCCTGATCATCACGAGCTCGTTGTGGGCCCTGGCCGAGCCGGGCCAGGGACGCCATCCGGCCGACCTGCCATCGCTGGCCCTGACACTGCTGGTCAACGCCCCCCTCGCGGCCCGCCGCCGCGCGCCCTACACCGTGCTGGTGGTCAGCGTGTCCGGGGCCGTGATCTACCACCTGCTCGGCTACCACTACGGGCTCAACAACATGGGCCCCCTGCTGGCGCTCTACACCGTCGCCGCGCACCGGCCCCTGCGCGCCGCGTTCTTCTGGTCCGTGCCCGTCGTCGCGGAGTGGACGCACGCGTCCTGGCATGTGCCGGGAGTGGCCTTGTGGTCGGCGCTGGGGCAGGCTCTGGTGGTGTCCGGCTGCGTGGTGAGCATCGGCACGAGCGTGCGGTTGCTGGACTCGCGTACGAGGCAACTCGCGGAGCTGGCCGACCGGCTGCACCAGGAGCAGGAGGCCGCCGCGCAGCGGGCGGTCGCGCTGGAGCGCATGCAGATCGCCCGTGAGCTGCACGACGTGGTCGCCCACCACATGTCGGTGATCTCCGTGCAGGCCGGGCTCGGCCTCTATGTGGCGTCGTCCGAACCCGAGACGGCGCGGCAGACTCTGGAGGTCATCGCCCGCACCAGCAGCGAGGCCCTGGCCGAGATGCGGCGGCTGCTGTCGATCTTGCGCGTCGAGCCGGCCGACGCGGACGAGGAGCTCTACACCACCGCTCCCGGTCTCGAACGTCTGCCGCCGCTGATCGAGCGGATGCGGCTGGCGGGCCTGTCGATCGACATGACCGTCGAGGGAACGCCGCGGCCGCTGCCTCAGGGTTTGGACCTGTGCGCGTTCCGCATCGTTCAGGAGGCGCTGACCAACGTGCTCAAGCACGCCGGCGATGATGCCCGCGTGCGGATCGTGGTGACCTACGGCCCGGACGAGGTAGCCCTTCGCGTCACAGACGACGGGCGGGGCACGCGGGCTCCCATGACCGGAGGGCACGGCTTGCTGGGCATGACGGAACGTGTCAAGCTCTACCGTGGCGCGATCACCGCGGGCGCGCTCCCCGAAGGTGGCTACGAAGTAGCCGCGTCCTTCCCCGTGTCCCCGCCCCCATAGGGAGGATGGCTCTCAGACCCCGATGGTGATGCGAGTGGACGTGAGGGTAGCCGTGGTGGACGACCAGGTCCTGATCCGTGCGGGCCTGGCGGCCCTGCTGCGCGCCGCCCCCGGCATCGACGTGGTCGGCGAGGCGGGCTCGGGCGAGGAGGCGATACGGCTCGCCTCCGCCCAGCGCCCCGACGTCATCCTCATGGACATCCGCATGCCCGGCATGAGCGGCATCACCGCCACCGAGCGCATCCTGACGGGCGGCGAGGACGCGCCCAAGGTGATCATCCTGACCACGTTCGACCTCGACGAATACGTCTACAACGCCCTCCGCGTGGGCGCCAGCGGATTCCTGCTCAAGGACACCCCTCCAGAGCGCCTGATCGCCGCCGTCCACACGGTGGCATCCGGTGACATCCTGCTGGCCCCGGTCGCCATCAGGCGCCTCATCGAGGCGTTCAACACCCCCGTGGCCCAGACACCGCCGCCGAGCCTCGCCGGGCTGACCGCGCGGGAGACCGAGGTGGTCCAGCTCGTCGGCCGGGCGCTGTCCAACGCGCAGATCGCCGAGACTCTGCAGGTGAGCGAGGCCACGGTGAAGACCCACCTCAACCGTCTCATGGCCAAGCTGGGCGTGTGCAGCCGCGCCCAGGTCGTGGTCGTCGCCTATGAATGCGGCCTGGTCAAACCGGGCTTGCGCTGACAGCCGGGCACCCTGCCACGCGGTGAACAGGGTGTCGCGCGTACGGCGGGAGTCGCAGGACGCCTACCACCGAAGTTGACCCCCGAGCTGCAAACCCCGGTTTGCTTCCACGCCGCCCGCCGATCCGTACGTTGACAACATGTCTCGCGCGGGCCCTCGTCCGTCGAGTCCTCTTCGTCAACGACCCTGGCTGGGGTAGCACTATGTCCCGCGGTTTCAAGACCCTGTCCGCCCTCATGACGGCCGGTGCGATCATGACGCTGTCCCTGGCGAGTGCCCTGCCATGGCCGAGACGGCCTCCGCTTCCCCTGCCCGCGCCTGAAGGTCAGGAACGCGGACAGCGGCCACGGCGTGCTGCGGGTGACGGCCGGCCTCAAGGCGGGACCGAACAGGGGAGGCTTTCGCCGGACGGTGGGCAAGGCCCGCCGATCCACCGGCTCACCTGGCGCACGCGGGACGAGGCCGCCTCCGCCGGTTTCCTCCAGCACTACACACTCGAAGCCGAGGCCATGGTGATGGAGCAAGGCGCTACCCTGCCGTCACACGTTCCAGTCCTCATGTTTCGGCGTTCCGTACGGGTCGTGCGGCGTGTCGGCGTAGGCCCACTGGTGGTCGCGGGCGTGACGGCAGGCCATCTCGACGTCCCCGGCGCGCATGACGTCCAGTAGCTCGCGGTGCTCATCGGCGACCCGCTCGAGTTCCGGCTTGGTGACCATCAGGGCGATGGCCGTACGCGCCTCGATCTGCAGCGTCTCCCAGGCGCGGGTCAGCAGCCCGTTGCCGCCGGCCTGCACGACGTGCCGGTGAAACCGCGCGCTGGCCAGGCCGATGCCGTGCACGTCGTTGTCCCGGGCGCAGCGGTACATCTCCTCGACCGCATCCCCCAGCCGGTCGAAGGGGAGGGTTCCGGTCAGCATGGCGAGCCGCGTCGCGGTCTCCTCAAGTGCCGCCCGCACGATGTACGCCTCGCGGATCGTCTGCTCGGCGAAGGGAAGCACCCGGCTGCCGTGACGAGGCTGGCCCTCGATGAGGCCGAGGCCCTCGAGTTGCCGAAGCGCCTCCCGGACCGGGGCCTGGCTCGTTCCGAACTCGATGGCGATCTTCGTCTCGATCAGCCGGTCGCCCTCGCCGAGTTCGCCGGCGACGATCCGTTGCAGCAGACCGTCGCGGATCTGCTGGCTCAGCGTCGGCCGCCCGGAGCGCGGGACGGCGGACGAGTTCCCCGAGGGTTCCGACAACAAGCCTCCTGTGACGTTGAGAGCCCAAAGCACCCTTGACTCTTAGATCATGCCACGTACTGTGAATTATCGATATCGATAGTTGGAGTGCGCATGCTGACATCCGTTCAGACACCTGAGAGCGCTGAGGCGGCTCATGCGGCGCTTCAGGCCGGGGCCGTGCCCCTCGGCGGCGGCACCTATCTGATGGCCCGGCTGAACGATCAAGCCGGCGGCGACCTGCGGCTGGTCAGCCTGCGCAGGGCGGGATTGTCCGGCATCGACGTCGAAGGCGACACCGTGGCCCTGGGCGCGGCCACCACGCTCGCGGAGATCGAGGCCGACGCTCGGTTGAGGTACCTGTCCGGCTGTGTGCGCTCGATCGCCTCTCCCCCGGTCCGCAGCCTCGCCACCGTGGCCGGCAACCTTTTCGTGCCGCAGCCGTACGGCGACCTGGCGGTGGCTCTTCTGGCCCTGGACGCGGAGCTGGACGTACTCGGCGCCGACGGCGCGCGCCGCCAGCCGCTCGAGCGGGTCGTCACCGACGGCCTGCGGGCGGGCGAGTTGGTGACCCGCGTCCGCTTCACCGCTCCGGCCGAGGACGCGTTCCGGTTCCACAAGGCGAGCCGGCGGCGTCTCAACTCGGGATCCATCGTCACCGTGGCGGCCCGGATCACGATCGAGGACGGCCTGGTCGGCGACGTCCGTCTCGCACTCGGCGGCCTGGCACGCCGCGTGGTGCGTGCGGTCGGCGCCGAGCGCGTTCTGCTGGGCGCACCGCTGAACGCCGAGGTCGTCGCCCAGGCGGCCGAAGCGGACGTCATCGAGCCGTTCGACGACGCCTACGCCTCCGCGTGGTACCGCGCCCGGGTCTACCCCGTCCACCTGCGTCGCGCCCTGCTCGGGGCCTGAAAGGGGATCGTATGCCCTCGAGAATCGTCACGCTCAAGCTGAACGGCGCCGAGCGGGAGTTGATCGCCCGGCCGTCGACGACGTTACTGAGCGCCCTGCGCGAGACGTTCGGACTGATGGGGGCCAAGCGCGGCTGCGCGCAAGGGGGCTGCGGCAGCTGCACGGTGCTGCTGGACGGCCGGCCCGTGGTCTCGTGCCTGATCCCCGTCGTGACGGTCGACGGCTCTGCCGTGGAGACGATCGAAGGCTTGGCCGACGGCGACCGGCTCGGCGACGTGCAGCAGGCGTTCGTCGACCTCTTCGCGACGCAGTGCGGGTTCTGCACCCCCGGGATGATCATGTCCGCCACGGCGCTGCTCAACCGGAAGCCGGATCCGACCCGTGCGGATGTCACCGAGGCGATCTGCGGCAACGTCTGCCGCTGCACGGGATACGAGCCGATCATCGCCGCCGTCCTCGCCGCCGCGGAACACCGTGGCGGCGGCGCGCACGCGGAGGCGGAGGTCTGATGGCGCGCGTCACCCCGATCGACACCGCGTACTTCAAGGGCGAGCGTGCGGGCGACTTCGCCGTCATCGGCTCCGCGGTCCAGCGCTCGGACGCCCGCGGTCACGTCACCGGCCGCACGGTCTTCTTCGAGGACATGACGCTGCCGGAGATGACGCACGTCAAGATCCACCGGTCCACGCGGCACCACGCCCTCATCAACCGGGTCGACGTCTCCGGCGCCCTCGAGGTGCCGGGCGTGCTTCGTGTCATCACCCATGAGGACGTGCCGGGCAACTGGTACGTCGTGCTGCGCCTGATCGGCGTGGGGCCCGACGACGAGCCGGTGCTGGCTGAGGATCGGGTCCTCTACCGCGGCGAGCCGATCGTCGCCGTGGTCGCCGAGACCGAGGACGCCGCCCGTGAGGGCGCGGCCCGGGTGGTGGTCGACTACACCGACCTGCCCGCCGTTCTCGACGTCGAGGAGGCGCTGGCCGACGGCGCCCCGATCATCAAGCAGGCGGGCACCAACCACTTCGTGTACGAGGGACATCACTGCCGCCGGATCCGCTTCGGCGACGTCGAGCGGGGCTTCGCGGAGGCGGACCGCATCATCGAAGGCCGCTACAGCTCCTCGCCGATCGAGCACGCGCCGGTCGAGCCGACCGGCTGCATCGTCGTCCCCCAGGGCGACGGCCGGCTGCGGATCCACACCAACACCCAGGCCGCCTTCTTCACCCTCGACAACACCGCTCTCATCCTCGGCGCCCCGCCCACCAGTCTGCGCGTCGTCGGGGGCACCGTGGGGGGCGGCTTCGGCGGCAAGGTCGACGTCATCGTCGAGCCGCTCGCCTGCATCGCCGCCATGCTCACCGGCCGGCCCGCCAAGTACGTCTACAGCCGCGCCGAGGAGATGCAGGTGTCGTCCACGCGCGCGGCCGAGCGCATCTCCATCAAGGACGGCGTCATGGACGACGGCCGGATCGTCGCCCGCAAGATCACGCTCTACGTGGACGCGGGCGCGTACTCCCGGCACAGCCCGTACGGCACCACCAAGGCGGCGGCGCACATGCCCGGCCCGTACACGATCCCGAACGTCCACGTCGACGCCTACTGCGTCTACACGAACCGGACACCGTCCAGCGCCATGCGCGGGTTCGGCGTCACGATCGGCGACTTCGCCCTGGAGTCGCACATGGACCACGTCGCGCGAGAGCTGAACATGGACCCGCTGCGGCTGCGGCTCACGAACGCCTACCGGGACGGCGACATGAAAGCGCATCGCAAGATCGCGTCCGGCACGGCGCTGGTCGAGGTGATCCAGAGCGCCGCCGACCTGGTGGGGCACGACCTTCCGCCGGAGTATCGCGCGATGTCGTCGACCGAACGATCGGAGGGCTGAACGATGGCGTTACGGCACGGGCGCGGATACGCGGCGGTCAACTACCCGACCGGGATGAACCTCGGCGGCGACCCGTCGCAGGCACTCGTCCACGCCACCACGATGGGCGGATTCGTCGTCACGCTCTCCTCGGTGGATCTCGGCCAGGGGCTGCGGACGGTCGTCGCCCAATGCGCGGCCGAGACGCTCGGCATTCCGATCGAGAACATCATCGTCGACACCGCCGACACGGACACCGGCCCGCACTGCATGGGGACGTTCGCCAGCCGAGGCACCCACCGTGTCGGCAACGCCGTGATCATGGCGGCGCGCGAGGCCAGGGACGTCATGCTCCAGGTCGCCGCCGACGAGCTGGAGGTCGACGCGGAAGATCTGGAGACCGACGGCACGGGCTTCATCCGCCTCAAAGGATCGTCGGAAAAGAAGATCCACGTCAGCGAGGTCGCGCTGGCCGCGCATTTCCGGCAGGGACGGACCATCTCCGGCCGGGGCATCTTCCTCAAGGAGCCGAGCACCGTGGTGCCGGAGACCGGCGAGATGGACCCGGACTCCTGCCAGGCGCACGCGTGCACGGTGGCCGAGGTCGAGGTCGACGATGAGACCGGCGTGATCGAGGTGCTGCGGCTCTACAACACGTACGAGATCGGCCGGGCGCTCAACCCGGCCATGGCGACGCAGCAGGTCGAGGGCGGCGCCTGGATGGGCCTGTCGCACGCGCTGTTCGAGTCGACCGAGCCGTACTATCCGGGCTCGCGCGAGCACGGCCCCGTCGATTTCACCGAGTACCTGATGCCGGGGCCGGCCGACATCCCGGAGCAGACGAGCGTGTTCCTCGAACGGCCCGCCGGCAACGGGCCGTTCGGGGCCAAGGGAATCGGCGAGATGACGGCGAACGCGCCGATCCCCGCGATCGCCAACGCCGTGTACGACGCGGTCGGCGTACGGCTGACGAGCATGCCGTTCACCCCGGAGAAGGTGCTGCGCGGACTCGACGAGCTGCGGGCCGGCCGTGCTGGTTGATCAGGGCGCGCTGGATCGGCGGCTGAGCGCGGAGGGCTACCTTGCCGACGAGGGCTTGCTCACCGCCGTCCACCTGGCCGGCGTGCTCGGGCTTCCGCTGCTTCTGGAGGGCGAGCCGGGGGTCGGCAAGACGGAGGTCGCGAACGTCCTGGCCCGGGTCCTCGACCGCGAGCTGATCCGGCTGCAGTGTTACGAAGGCCTGGACGCGTCCCAGGCGCTGTACGAGTGGGACTACCCGAAACAGCTGCTGTCCCTGCGGGCCGCCGAGGTGGAGGGACGCGGCGTCGGCGACCTGTACCGCGAGGAGTTCCTGCTGGAGCGCCCGCTGCTGCGGTCGCTGCGGGCGGCATCCGGCGCGGTGCTGCTGATCGACGAGATCGATCGTGCGGACAGCGAGTTCGAGGCGTTTCTTCTGGAGTTCCTCGGTGACTTTCAGATCACCATCCCGGAGATCGGCACCATGAGGGCGGCGACCGTTCCGTTCGTCATCCTCACCTCCAACCGGACCCGCGAACTGCATGACGCGCTCAAGCGCCGATGCCTTTACCACTGGATCCCCTTCCCCGACGCCGAACGGGAGCGAGCGATCATCCGGGCGCAGGCGCCGGGTCTGGACGAGAGAAGCGCGGCTCGCCTCGTGGCCGCCGTGCATCGGATCCGCGGATTGGCTCTGCTGAAGCGCCCGGGCATCGCGGAGTCGGTCTCCTGGGCCCGCGGCGTGCAGGCGCTGGCCCGTGAGGGTTCGAGCTGGCTGGAGGCGATGCGCCGGTCCGCGGGGCTGCTCGTCAAGCACGAGGAGGACCTGGCGCTCGTCGGCCGCCACGCCGCGGAGGTGTTCCGTGACTGAGCGGTCCCTCGTGGCGCGCATCGGCGATCATGTGCGCGGGTTCCTGCGGGACCTGCACGATCAGGGCCTGCGCGTACCGGTGCCGAAACAGCGGGTCTTCCTTCAAGCGATCGAGGCCGTCGGGCCGCGCGACGCCACGCACCTCTACTGGATCGGGGCGGCCACGCTCACCACCTCCCACGAGGACCTGGAGGTGTACTCCCCCACGTTCGAGCGCTGGTTCGGGGAGGTCGCGGCGCGCCCCGTCCCCGATCATGAATTCCCCGACGACGAGGCCCCCGCGCCGCGCGGGGAGGGGGAAGAGGCTCCCCTCACGGCGACGTCCGGCGGGGAGGCGGGGCTGAAGGCCAGTTCCTCGGAGCGCGAGAGACGCCCGGTGTTCGGCCCGGCGAATGAGGACGACCGGACACTGCTCTCGCTGCTGCGGAGGGAACTGCCCGGCGCGGTGCCGACGGTACGGTCGCGCCGCCGGCGGCCCGGCCGGCGAGGTCCGTGGATCGACCTCGCCCGGATCTGCCGTGAGGCCCGGCGCACCCACGGCGAGATCGTGACGTTGCGGCGGCGGAACCGTCCGCGGCGGCGGCGCCGAGTGCTGCTGCTCATCGACGTGTCCGGCTCGATGAAGCAGCACAGCGCCGGCTACCTCCGCTTCGCCCACGCCGCGGTCGGCCGCCTCGACCGCGTCGAGGTGTTCACCTTCGGCACCCGGCTGACCCGCGTCACCGAGCCGCTGCGCGCACGGGACGTCGACGCGGCCGTCGGCTCGCTGAGCGACGTCGTCCTGGACGCCGAGGGCGGGACCCGGATCGGCGTCTCGCTCCAGGAGTTCCTCGGCAACGCCCGATATGCCACCGCGGCACGCGGCGCCCTGGTGATCGTGCTCTCGGACGGCCTGGAACGCGGCGACTGCGGGCCGATGCAGGCGGCCGTACGGCGGTTGTCGCTCCTGGGCCACCGGTTGTTGTGGTGGTCGCCGCTCGCCTGCGACCCGGCGTACCGGCCGGTCACCCGCGGCATGTCGGCAGTGCTCGGCAGTGTGGACACGCTCGCGGGCGTACGCGACCTGCGTACGGCCTACGAGCAGGTACAGACCCTGGTCAAGGAGTGATCGTCATGTCGGAGGCGGCACGCTACGCGGGCGACATCGTCGACTCGCACCACCACATCTGGCGGGCCGGGGACCTGCCGTGGTTGTCCGGGCCGATGGTGCCGCGGATCTTCGGCCCGTACGAGCCGATCAGGCGGGACTACCTGATCGGCGAGTACGTCGCCGAAGCCACGGCCTCGGGCATCGGCGAGTCGGTCTACGTGCAGACGAACTGGCCGCTCGACCGGGTCGTGGACGAGGTGCGATGGCTTCGCGAAGTCCATCAGGAGACGGGCTGGCCGATGGCCGTCATCGGAGCGGCCGACATGTTCGACGAGGACGCTCCGGACAGCATGCGACGGCAGGCCGCGCTCACGCCACTGATCCGGGGGATCCGGCAGCAGCTGCACTGGCACGAGCGCCCGGAGTTCCGGTTCGCCACCGCGCCCGACCGCATGAAGGATCCGGTCTTCAGGAAGAACATCGGCGCGCTCGCCGACCTCGGCTGGCTGTTCGAGCTGCAGGTCTTTCCCGAGCAGATGCCGGACGCGGTCGAGCTGGCGGCGGCCTTCCCCGACGTCACCTTCGTCCTCGTGCACGCGGGCATGCTCATCGGCCACGAGTGCCTCGAGCCGTGGCGGGCCGGGATGGCCGCGCTGGCCGAGCGGCCCAACATCGTCGTCAAGCTCACCGGGCAGGGCACCTTCGTCCACCGGGTGGATCCCGATCTCATCTCCTTGGTCGCCGACGAGGTGATCGGCTGGTTCGGCGCCGGCCGGGCCATGTTCGGCACCAACTTCCCGGTCGAGAAGATCTGGACCACCATGCCGCGGCTGGTCGGCACGTGGAAGGACGCGCTGGCCCACCTCCCGCCCGCCGACCAGCGCGCCATCTTCGCCGGCAACGCACGACGGGTGTACGGGCTCTCCGGCGACCCGATTCCACCGGCGACGTCAGACCGTCCCGGTCGTCCAAGGTAAAGGCAGAAAAGGAGTATCCCGGCATGGCACTGTTCGTCCTGACCTACGGCTACAACGACACCCCGCTGAGGGCGGAGCGCCGCGAGGAGCATCTCTCACACCTGAACAAGCTCCTGGAGCAGGGCAGCCTCGTCGCGGCCGGCCCTTTCACGGACCTGACGGCCGGCATGATCGTCCTGCAGGCGGAGGACGAGACCGCGGCGCAGGCGCTCGTCGACCAGGACCCCTACACACAGCTGCAGGTCACCAAGGATCGCGAGCTGCGCGAGTGGCGTGTGACGGTCGGCTCGCTCGGCTCCGGCTAGAGCCGCTCAGGGCGAAGCCGCCCGCGGCCACAGCCGTGTCGTCCGAGGAGCGCCCGGGTCACCCGTCGCCTGACCAAGGCGACGGGTGCGAATCCGCTTCCCTATTGGGCTCTTGGAGCCATGTTGATGGTCACCGGACTGGCCGGCGCAGCGGATCCTGCCCGGTCATCGGCTGCCCGCCGGCGTGCTCGCAGGTGGCCGGCTGGTCTGGCTGCCCGTGGCCGGACGCAGAGCCGGCAGGTTGTAAAGCTCCAGCTCATAGACGGCATACATGCTCCAGCGGGTGTAGTTCGCATCGTTGATCTTGAGGCGCAGCTTCCTGACGCCTTGCAGGTCGGGAAGATCGGCGACGGAATACTCCATGATTCCGTCGTCATCGTCGTGCGTCCACCGGAAGGCGACGCCCTGCGCGGCGGTCGTCCAGTCGGTGCCGTTGGCCGAGACCTCGACGTCGACGTCGGTCAGGCCCTGCGGAATGCCACCACGGGTCGCGACCACGAGCGTGTTGAACGCCTTCGGCTCCTTCCAGTCCAGCACGATCTCGTGCGGGAACGGGTTCGCGTCGGTGTAGCCCTGCTTGGCGGCGAACATGGTGCCGTATTCGCCGTCGACCATCTTCTGCGGGCCGTATTGCACGCCGCCATCGCCATCACGCGCGGCCGAAGCCGACACCGCCGAATGGCTGCGGGCGATGTTGGCGTCCGCCGTGTTGACCGCGCCCTTCACGAGCGTGAGCTCATAGGCCTTCGCGGTCCGGCCGTCGCTTGCCAGCGTACGGATCTCCACCTTGTTCTTGCCGTTCGCCACGTTGACGTCGACGGTCGCACCATTGGCGACGGCGCTGCCATCGACGGTGATCGTGCCGCCGGCGTCGGTCAGCGTCGGGGTCAGGCCGACGGTGCTCGCCCCCTGGTTGACGAGCAGCGCATAGTCACCGCGATGCCCCTCGAACGTGAATTCCGAGACGTTGGCGAGCTTCAGATCCTTCAACGTCGCGTCGAAGTGCTGCTGCCCAGGTGCGAGATGAACGCGGAATCCGTCGAACCGCACCTCTTTGTTCTCGAGGTTGGTGATCTCGATCCGGTGCTTGCCCGGTGTCAACCCGGTCTTTCGATATGCGGTGAAGCGGTCGTATTGGACCGCCTCGTAGAGATCGATCGCCGTCGCCGGCCCACCGTCGACCGACACGGACACCTTTCCGGTCGTCGTGTTCTTCTCGAAGAACGCGTCGATACCGGTGCCGTCGAACTCGTAGGTCGCCTTGTTGCCGGCGGTCTTGCTGAGGTGAACGCTGCCGAGGTAGGCGGACTGCCGCTGCCGCGGCGCCCAGCCGGCGGAGTAGCTGATGTTGTCATCGGTGCTGTCGAGCAGGAATGTACGAGGGACGACCTGCCCCTCATATGGGCTTGTCGGCTGCGGAATCGCGCCGACGGTCTCACCCGCGGCCGCCCGCACGATGTAGCGGTGCAGAGCGTCGAGATATGCCGGGTCGAGTGTGTAGCGCCGCGGGTCCTCCGGGCTGATCGCGCTGTCGACGATCTGCTCCGCCAAGGCCGGGTTGCGCTTCCTCAGGATGTTGAGGAGCTCGTAGTCCTCAAGACCATCGCGATGTGCCTCGAGACGCAGGCTGCTCTTCACCGTCAAGTTGGCCTTGTCGGGATAGACGATGTAGGAGTCGCCCTTCCAGGGACCCACGTACCACGCATTCCACGCCCAGTGCAGATGACCCTGCACGCCCTCGCGCTCGAGGTCCCAGAACAGCATGCGGCCGGCCATCGTCGGCTGCGTCCAGAACCGGTTGAGCCACGGGGGAGTGTTGACCTCGCACGTGTAGACCCACAGGTCCTGACCCGCGGCCTGCTGTGCCTTGTAGCCGGCCTTCTTGTGCTCGAACGCCGGCGTCAGCGGAACCCAGGTGTCGACATAGGGCTTGGTCCTGTCGTCGAGCAGGATGCCGTCGGGGTCGGCGTCCATGGTGCGGAAATCTGCGCCGATGCCGGCATTGATCTGCTGAATCTTGCGCGCGACATAGGTCCAGAGGTTGCGCTGATCGGCGGTGATGGGCTCGTCACGAATGTGCTGATACCACGTCAGGCCGTTCGTCCAGCCCTTGCTCTTCAGGTGCTCGTGCAGAGCGGTGAGATAGTTCGTCAGAAAGGCGTCGGTGACCGGAAGGCTGTCCGGCAGCTTGGTGTTCCAGCTCTCGTTGGGCTTTTCGTCGTCCGGCATCTTGTTCAGCGCGTGAACGAGATGCTGGTTGGCGAAGTTCGTGATCCCCTGCCGCTTGAACGCCTCGACATAGCGGTCGAAGTTCGTCCAGTCGATGTCGCTCGGAATCCCCTGAACGAATTCCGACAGCTCCGTGCCGGTGGACTGCAGGAACAGGTCGGTGCGGAGCCAGACCATGTTGGTGCGATATTCAGCCAGCTTGCGTGCGAACTCGTCCATGAGGTCGAACCATGCGTCGCCGTAGGTCTCGACGCCGTAGTAATGCTTGCCGACGTCGTAGGCCTGGCCGGCCTCACCGTTCCAGCTGAAGCCGTCCCAGGTGAAACCGTTCGTCATCGTCCAGTGGTAGTTGGTGAACGGTGACTTGTCGATCGTGGGGATCTCGACGTTGTGCACGGTCCACTGGATCGGGACCGCGTAGTCGCCACGAGTCGTCTCGACCGTCGCCGTGCCGCGATAGGTGCCGGGCGCCGTGCCGCGCGGCACGAAGCCGGTCACGAAGACGGGCTGGGTCTGGCCGGCCTCGACCCAGGTCGCCCGGTCGTTGGACAGCGGGTCCGGCATGGCCGACTCGGGATAGAGCAGGTTGCCCTCACGATCGGGGAAGAACGGGTTCGCCGCGACCTTGCTGTCGTCCTTGTAGGCAACGAAGTGGTAGTTCAGGTTGGCTCCCGCAATCGGCCGCCTGCCGTCTGCGGTCAGGTTGCCGAATCGGACACGCTCGATGCGCAGCCGTTCTTTCGCGCGCACGGCGATCTGCGCGCTCTCGTATTCACCGCGGGCGGCAGTGAGGTTGATGGAGGCGCTTGGTCTCTGCGGGACCGTCGTCGTGCGGTAGACGGTCTTTTGCGGACTCTCGACCCATAGCTGGGCAGCGTTCGGAGCGGCCAGGGCAGCCGGCGCGAATGGCGCGAATGGCGCGAGCAGCAGGGTGACAGAAAGTAAGGGGATGGCTCGTAGTCGCATGGGCACTTATCATGAGTTCTTGGTTAATTCTGGTCAAGGGTCGTCACGGACTGTTCGCCTTGTTCAGGTGCTCCCACAGCAGCTCGCCGGAGCGGGCGGAGACACCGAGCGGGCCGCCGCCATGATCGTCAAGAGGATGGCTTCGGGAGGGGGGCGTCGAAGTCGTAGAGGCGGGCATCGACGTGATCGAGCGCGCGCCGTACCGCCCCCAGGACCACGGCCTGCTCCCCCAGATCGGAGATCGCCACCACGGGAGGTTCGAGGCAGAACGGGTCCAGATGCCGGCGCACCGGCGCGAGCAGCACGTCGCCCGAGCGCGAGACGCCGCCGCCGAGCACCACCAGCTCGGGATCCACGGTCAGCACCAACGCGGCGATGCCTTCCGCCAGGTCGCGCGCGTACTGCTCGACCGCCCACTGCGCGGCCGGGTCGCCGGACCTGGCCGCGGCGAAGACCTGGGCGGCGGCGTCCCGTGGCGGCGTGCCGGGCGGCAGGCCCTGGAAGCCGGTCAGGTGGACGGGCGCGCGGTGCCAGCCGACCAGCGGCAGCGCGCCGATCTCGCCCGCGCCGCCCCTGGCTCCTTTGAGCAGCTTGCCGTTCACCAGGATGCCCGCGCCCGTGCGCACGCCGGACAGCACGAACACCAGGTCGTCGACGCTGCGGGCCTGTCCGCGCCAACGCTCGGCGAGCGCGGCCAGGTTGCAGTCGTTCTCCACCAGCACGGGGCAGTCGAAGCTCGCGCGCAGTTCGCCCGCCAGATCGAGGCCGGTCCACTCGGGAAGGCCGACCGACAGCTTCACCACGCCCTCGGCGGTCACCACACCGGTCGTGCCGGCACAAACAGCGGCGATGCGGTCGGCGGTCAGCCCTGCGGCCTCCAGCGCGGCCGCGATCGCCGTCCTGAGGCCGGCCAGTCGCTCGGCACGGCCGGCGGTGGGGGCGATCTGCTCGTCGTGCGCGGCCACGACCGCGCCGTCCAGATCGGCGACGCCGGCCCTGAGCGTGTAGGAGCCGATGTCGATCCCGAGCACGTGGCCGCCCGCCGCGTGGAAGGCGAACAATCTGGCCGGCCGCCCCATCTGGCCGCTCTCCGGCGGCAGCTCCACGAGCCAGCCCGCCGCCAGCAGCTCCTCGACCAGGCCCTCGACGGTCGGCCTGGAGAGCGCGGCCCCCTTGGCGAGCTCGGTCAGTCCGAGCGGCCCCTGCGACCGGACCGTGCGGAGCGTCGTCACGAGATTGATCCGGCGAAGCCGCGAGGTGTCGCCGCCGCGAATGGTCACGCTTGCCCCCTTGACAGAACCTGCATGGCACAAATAAAAACAGGCTTCATTAATAATGTACAACCTGCGGGGGATGCGAATGGTCACTCTTGCCGTGATTGGGGCGGGCCTGCGCGGCACCGGTTACGCCAGGCTGGCACGCGAAGGCGGGTTGGCCGAAGTCGTGGCCGTCGCCGAGCCTGACCAGGGCAGGCGGGCGGACTTCGCGGCCGAGCACGGCATCCCGGCCGAGCGGGCCTTCGCCGGCTGGCGGGAGCTGCTGGCCGGCGAGCGGCTGGCCGACGCGGTGATCGTGGCCACGCAGGACCGCCTGCATCTCGAGCCCGCCGTACGCGCGGCCGAGCTGGGGTACCACATCCTGCTGGAGAAGCCGATGGCGCCGACCGAGGAAGACGCAGCGGCCATCGCCGAGGCCGCCGACCGCAACGGCGTGATCCTGGCGGTCTGCCATGTGCTGCGCTACGCGCCCTACACCACCCGGCTCAAGGAGCTTCTGGACGAGGGCAGGATCGGCCCGATCATGAACATCCAGCATCTGGAGCAGGTCGGCTGGTGGCACCAGGCACACTCCTTCGTGCGGGGGAACTGGCGAAACGAGGCCGAGTCGGCCCCGATGCTACTCGCCAAGGCCTGCCATGATCTTGACTGGATCGTGCACATCAAGGGCGAGGTGCCCGAGCGGGTCTCCTCCTTCGGCAAGCTCGTCCACTTCACCAAGGAGAGCAGGCCCGCAGGGGCTGCCGACCGATGCCTGGACTGCTCGATAGAACCCACCTGCCCCTACTCGGCCAGGCAGTTGTACATGGATTGCCTCGCCGATCCGGCTCGGCACGGGTGGCCGCTCGGCGCGATCACCCGCGACTTCACCGAGGAGGGCGTGCTCACGGCCCTGCGCGAGGGCCCGTACGGCAGATGCGTCTACGCCTGCGACAACGACGTGGTCGACAGCCAGGTGGTGATCATGGAGTTCGCCGACGGCACCAGCGCCACCTGCACCATGACCGCGTTCGGCGCGCTCGAGCACAGGAAGACCAGGATCTTCGGCACGCGCGGCTCGATCGAGTGCGACGGCGAGACGCTCCGCGTCCACGACTTCCTCACCGATGAGGTGTCGATGATCGACGCCCTCGCCGGAGCGGACGCCTCAGCCGCCTCCGGGCACGGAGGGGGTGACGGAGCGCTGATGGCGGCGTTCCTCGCCGCCGTCCGCGACAACAACCCGGCCTTGGTCCCGACCGACGCACAAGCCAGCCTCGCCACGCACCGGGTGGTCTGGGCCGCGGAACAGGCCAGGCACACCCGAACCGTCGTCTCGATAGGAAAGGCCCCCCACCATGCGTAAAATGACGGCTCTCCTCCTGATCGGCGCCCTCGGCCTGGCCGCCTGCGGCAAGAAGAACAGCGGTGAACCCGTCCAGCAGTCCCTGTCCTATCGCTCGTCCTGGGGTGCGGCGGAACCCCAGTCGAAGATCATTAAGACGATCTTCGACGACTTCGCCAAGGAGACGGGCACCAAGGTCGACGTGAAGTTCGTCGGCCGCACCGGCAACGAGAACCTCAACGCCGAGATGGCCTCCGGCCAAGGCCCCGACCTGTTCGACACCACCACCGGGGACATCGACACCCTGACCGCCCAGCAAATCATCGGCCCGCTGGACGACCTGGAGAACGCACAGGTCCCCGGCGAGGGAAAGACGGTCAAGGATGTGCTCCCCGAGCCGGTACGGCGGGCCTCCTCCGGCAAGAACGGCCTGGCCTACCTTCCGCACACGATCATCTCCACCGCCGTCTGGTACAACGCGGCCAAGCACCCCGGGCTGTACCCGCAGAACTGGGAGGAGTTCATCGCCTTCCTCGACGAGTCCAAGAAGGCCGGCCGTACCCCGATCGGCCAGGACGGCACGATCGCCTTCTACAACGTCTTCTGGTTCTACAGCCTGCTGGTGGGCGCCAACGGCGCCGGGAGCCTCGCCGAGCTGGCCAAGGACCCGGCCAACTGGGACAAGCCCCAGGTGCTCGACGCGGCCAAGAAGGTGGAGCAACTCGCCAAGGGCGGCTACTTCCAGCGGGACTTCATGGCGACCAAGTTCCCCGCCGCACAGAACGCCTGGGCGCAGGACAAATACGACCTGAACCTCAACGGCACCTGGCTGGCCAGCGAGGTCCAGCCCCAGCTGGCTCCCGGCTTCAAGGTCGCCTCGTTCCAGGTCCCCGCCGGCGGCAAGAGGTCCATCGAGGTGGGAACACTCGGCTGGGGCGTGAACGCCAAGGGCAAGAACGTCGCCACGGCCAAGAAGTTCCTGGCTTTCGCGCTGCAGAAGAAGTACATGGAGCAGTTCTCCACCGTGGCGCTGAACATCTCCTCGCGCGGTGACGTGCCCGCGCCCGCGCACATGGCGGACGTGCAGAAGGCGGTGCTGGAGGCCAAGGAGACGCACCTGAGCTACGACTACGCGGGTGCCGACAAGACCTGGTGGGGCGACATGTTCCTGCCCCTGAGCGACAAGCTGCTCTCCGGCAAGATCGACGCGACCACGTTCGTCAGCGAGGGCAAGAAGCGGACGGCCGCGCACCTGGCGACCGGATGAAAACCTATGAACGGGCCTTCTGGCCCTTCCTGCTGCCCGCGCTCCTGGTCTACACCCTGCTGTTCGTCGCGCCCTCGCTGTTCGGGATCTGGGTCGGTTTCACCAGATGGTCGGGACCCGGCTCGGAGATGGCCTGGCGCGGGCTGGACAACTACGTGGCGCTGCTGCACAACGAGGTCTTCGCCACGGCCTTCACCAACACCTTCGTGATGGCGGTCGCCGGCGGCGGCCTGATCTTCGCCTTCACCTTCCTCGCCATGGTCGTGCTCAGGCAGCTCAAGGGGCGGGCCTTCATCCGGGCCGTCGTCTTCCTGCCGATGGTCATCTCGATCATCGCGATCGGCGCGGCGGTGGGCTTCCTGCTCAACCCCGAGGGCGCGGTCAACACCGTGCTCGAGTGGTTCGGCCTGGACCCGCAGCCCTGGCTCGGCCCCGAGATGGTGTTCCGCTGCATCGTGGGCGGCCTGGTCTGGTCGAGCACCGGCTTCTACGTCGCGCTGATGATGTCGGCGGCCGACGCCATCCCGGCGCACGTGTACGAGGACGCCCAGCTCATCGGGGCCACCAAATGGGAGCAGTTCCGGCACATCACGCTGCCGTTGACCTGGGACGTCTTCGCCGTCTCCGCCGTACTCTGGGTGGTCGGCAGCCTGAAGATCTTCGACATCGTGCTGGCCTTCACCACCGCGGGAACCTCTGCCGCGCCGCCGATCCCCGCCCGCACGATAGCGGTGCAGCAATTCATCGTGGTGAAGGGCGCCGGCCTGCCGGACCTCGGAAGCGCGGCGGCCATGGGCGTGATGACGCTCCTCGTGACGGCCGTACTGATCGTGCTGACCCGGCGCATCACCAGGCGTGATCGAGTGGAGCTGTCATGAGACGTCTGATCGGGGACATCCTGCTGCCCAGGGCCACGGCGGTCGCCTTGTGGGCCTGGGTGGTCTTCAACCTCGCCCTGATCGCGTGGGTGGGCATCCAGTCGCTGAAGGAATCGGGCGAGGTGTGGCTGAATCCGTTCGCCCTGCCGGAGACCCCGCGCTGGGACAACTTCAGCTCGGCGTGGCAGGCGGCGGAGTTCTCCGCCGCGGCCATGAACAGCGTGGTGCTGACCTTGTTCGGATCCGTGTTGATCGTGGCGGTGTCCGCCCCAGCCGCCTATGTGCTGGCACGCTCGAGCCGGCGTGTCGCCGGCCCTGCGATCAACTACTTCGCGATAGGGCTGAGCATCCCGATTCAGACGATCCTGGTGCCGATCGTGGTGATCAAACTGTCGGTCTACACCTTCATGGAGGACTGGGTCACCGGCTGGTGGGACAACCGCATCACCTTGCTGGTCTTCCAGGTGGCTTTGTCGGTGCCCTTCGCGGTCTTCGTGCTCACCGGGTACATGCGCTCGCTGCCGCACGAGATCGAGGAGGCGGCCGAGATCGACGGCGCCGGCCCGCTCCGCGCGTTCGTACAGGTCATCATGCCCGTGGCCAGGCCGGGCCTGACCACGGTGTTCGTGCTCAACGTCATGGGCCTGTGGAACGAGACTCTGCTCGCTCTGCTGATCACCCCACTCCCCGAGGAACGCAACCTGCCCGCCGCGCTCCTCGGTTTGTACAGCAGCATGCAGTACAGCTCCGACTGGGGCGGCATGTTCGCGGGCATCGTGATCCTCGTCTACCCCATGATCGTGCTCTATCTCTGGCTGGGCCGTCGCATCGTCGACGGCATGACCGCCGGAATCAGCAGATGACCCGCCGATCATCGCCCACACCCTGCGAAGGATGGTTTCGTGCGCGTCTTCTCCGTCGATGACGGCGCATTCCGGTTGGACGGCGCGGAGTTCAGGGTGCTGTCGGGCGCACTGCACTACTTCCGCGTGCACCCCGAGCAATGGAAGCACCGGCTCGCCATGATGCGCGCCATGGGCCTCAACACGGTCGAGACCTACGTGCCGTGGAACCTGCACGAGCCGCGGCCGGGAGACTTTCGCCGCCTGGACGAGCTGGGCGCGTTCCTGGACGCGGTGTCGGCCGAAGGGCTCCTGGCGATGGTGCGGCCCGGGCCGTACATCTGCGCCGAATGGGACAACGGCGGGCTGCCCGTCTGGCTGACCGGCGCCATCCGCGTGAGCGACCCCGGTTACCTGGCCCACGTCGATCGCTACTTCGACCGGCTCATCCCCCAGGTGGCCGAGCGCCAGGTCACCCGCGGCGGCAACGTGATCATGGTCCAGGTGGAGAACGAGTACGGCTCCTACGGCAGCGACCACGCCTACCTGCGCCATCTGGCGGACGGCCTGATCAGCCGCGGTATCGAGGTGCCCCTGTGCACCTCCGACGGGCCGGCCGACCACTGCCTGACCGGTGGCACGATCGACGGCGTGCTGGCCACGGTGAACTTCGGCTCCGATCCCGAGCAGGCCTTCGCCGCGCTGCGCGCCCACCGGCCGGACGACCCGCTGTTCTGCATGGAGTTCTGGTGCGGCTGGTTCGACCACTGGGGGCACGAACACGTCACCCGCGACCCGCATGACGCCGTTGACACCCTGGAGCGGATCCTGGCCGCGGGGGCGTCGGTGAACCTGTACATGGCGCACGGTGGGACCACCTTCGGCACGTGGGCGGGCGCCAACCGCACCGGGGACGACAGCGCCGGCCCATGGCGGCCCACGGTGACCTCCTATGACTACGACGCGCCCATCGACGAGCGCGGCGCGCCCACCGAGAAGTACTGGCGATTCCGGGACGTGCTCTCCCGCTATGGCGGCGAGCTCCCCGACGTGCCCCCTGTGCCCGCCACGCTGCCTCCCGCCACGCTGCGCCCCGCGCAGTCGGTGCGGCTGCACGAAGCACTGGACGCCATCGCGTGGCCGGAGACCACCGCGCCGGTGCCGCCGACGTTCGAGGACCTGGGGCTGGACCACGGCTTGGTCCTGTACCAGGCGACCGTTCCTGGACCGCGCGGGCCGTACCCGCTCTCCCTGCGCGGCGTACACGACCGCGCGCATGTCTTCGTCGACGGCCGCCTCGCAGGCGTCGTCGAGCGGGACGCCGATCCCCCCGTACTGCTCGTGCCCGGGCATGCCGCCCTGGAGATCCTCGTGGAATCGATGGGACGGACCAACTACGGTCCACTGCTCGGCGAGCGCAAGGGCATCGTCGGCGGTGTCCTGCACCACGGCCAATACGTGCACGGATACACAACGCGGCCGATCCCGCTGGAGGACATATCTCGGCTGAGATTCCAGCCGGGAACGACGAGCGAGCCGCTTTCGTTCTTCCGCACCACACTCGAGGTGGCCGAGCCCGCGGACGCGTTCCTGGCACTGCCCGGCTGGGGCAAAGGATACGTCTGGATCAACGGTGTCCTGCTGGGCCGCTACTGGAAGCAAGGACCTCAGCAGACCCTGTACATCCCGGCACCCCTGCTTGAAACGGGCACCAACGAGATCATCCACTTGGAATTGGACCAAGTGGGCTCCTTGCTGCAGATCCGCGACCGGCCCTCACATGACGGCTCGACGTCGCACGCCCGGTAGCCGCGATCTCGCAACGCATGGACACGCCCGAAGGCCACGACCTGCCGGCCGACGGCACGCCGCTCGACCTTCCACGTGGACGCGGCGGCAGCCTTCGCCCGTACCCCTCCTGGACTCGACCGGCGCGTGAGCCACCAGGAGGGGCATTCTCGATGGCCGGGCGTCTGAGGAACAACCGGCAGCGCTCTCTGAGCCATCACCGCATCGCCTGATGCCTCCTCCAGGACGAACCGCTGGATGTCCTTGACCCGGCTTCCGTAGGCGAAGGCGGCCGGTTATGCCTTCTCGCCAAGGGCGGTCAGGGTTCGTTTCTCGGTGGCGGTGTGCAGATCGTGGTGGGGCCGCAGCGCCTCGCGGAACAGCGCCGCCGACCTGCCGACGTCGCCGTGACGGAGCTCGACCAGGCCGAGTGTCCATAGCGCCCAGGTGCAGGCCCATCCGGCGCCGTGCGTCTCCGCCTCGGCCAGGTATTCGCCGGTGGCGGTGCGGGCGCCTCCTGGGCTGAGGGCAAGCCGCCCAACACGTGCAACCCCTTGACCTCAAGAAAAACTTCCGACTGACCGCACGGGTCGCTCCTGGTATCCGCCGCCTCCCGGCCCGCGCTGGTCGAACAGGCGGGAACGCGCTGAGAGCCTTTCGCGCCGCCGGGGTGCGGCCGGGAGAGCGGCTGCTGATACTGGGCACGGGCACGATCGGCCTGCTGGCCGGAACACCGAGTATCCTCGATAGGCGAGACCTGGCGCTCCGGGACGTGACCGCAGTCGGCATCCTCGGCGGCTCGGCCGGGCCGGCGGGCACCATCGCCGCCCGCGCCGACGGTTCGGTGGACGCCCGCCCGCTGGAGGCCGCCACGGTCGGCCTGGCCGAGACCGCCGACATCCTGGCTGGGCACCGACCGTCCGATGCCAGGCCGGGCCCGAAGATCCACATCGATCCGAGACTGTGAGAAAGTACGCGTGACCAGCACAATGCGCATCCCCGATCCTGCCGTACTGGCGGCGGTGGAGGCAGCCGTCCCGGGGATCGCCCGCACGCGGGCCAGCGACCGGTTGGGCATGGCGCATGACGCCTCCCACTACCTGCTCACCCCGCAGGCCGTGCTGGTGCCCGAGAGCGCCGAGCAGGTGGCCGCGCTGCTGCGTACGGGCCTGCCGCTGACGTTCCGCTCGGGTGGCACCAGCCTGAGCGGGCAGGCGGTCAGCGAGCACCTGCTCGTCGACACCCGCCGCCACTTCCGCTCGATCGAGGTGCTGGACGACGGGGCGCGGGTACGCGTCCAGCCCGGCGCGGTGTTGCGGCAGGTCAACGCCCGCCTTGCCCCCTACCGCCGCAAACTCGGGCCGGACCCGGCGAGCGAGTCGGCGTGCACGATCGGCGGCGTCGTGGCCAACAACTCCAGCGGCATGACGTGCGGCACGCACGCCAACACGTATCGGACCCTGGAGTCGATGACGCTCGTGCTGCCCAGCGGCACCGTCATCGACACCGGCGCCCCCGACGCCGACGAACGCCTGCGCGTCCTGGAGCCCGGCCTGACCGAAGGGCTGCTCAGGCTGCGCGACCGGGTGCGCGGCAACCCCGGCTCGGTCCGCCGCATCACCACCCAGTTCTCGATCAAGAACACCATGGGGTACGGCCTCAACAGCTTCCTCGACCACTCCTCTCCGGCGCAGATCCTGGCCCACCTGATCATCGGCAGCGAGGGCACCCTGGGCTTCGTGGCCGAAGCCGTGCTGCGCACCGTCCCGGCCCATCGGCTCGCGGCCACCGGCCTGCTCGTCTTCCCGACCCTGCGGGCGGCGATGGCCGCCATGCCGCAGCTCGTCGAGGCCGCGCCCGCCGCCGTCGAACTGCTGGACGCCGAATCACTCCGTGTGGCCCGGACCGATCCCCAGGCGGACGACGTGCTGCGCACGCTCGCCGTCGCCGAGCACGCGGCCCTGCTGATCGAATGGCAGGAGTCCGACCCCGATCTGCTGGCAGGCCGGGAAAGCGTCGCCGAGCGGGTGTTCTCCGAGCTGACCCTGTCCGCGCCCGCGCGGCTCAGCAGGGACGCGGGCGGCCGGGCGGCGCTGTGGCACATCCGCAAGGGCCTGTACGCCTCCGTCGCCGGGGCTCGCCCCAGCGGCACCACCGCCCTCCTGGAGGATGTCGCCGTCCCGGTGCCCGCGCTGGCCGACCTGTGCGACGAGCTGACCGCCCTGCTCGCCCGGCACCGCTACGAGCGCAGCGTCATCTTCGGCCACGCCAAGGACGGCAACCTGCACTTCATGCTCAACGAGCGCTTCGCCACCGAGCTGGAGCGCTACGCCGCCTTCACCGAGGACATGGTGGAAGCCGTCCTGGCCCGTGGCGGCACGCTCAAGGCCGAGCACGGCACCGGCCGCGTCATGGCCCCGTTCGTCCGCCGCCAGTACGGCGACGAGCTGTACGAGGTGATGCGCGAGGTCAAGCGCCTGTGCGACCCGGCGGGCACGCTCAACCCCGGCGTCGTCCTCACCGACGATCCGAAGGCGCACCTGCGCGACCTCAAGACCGTCGTCACCGTCGAGCCCGAGGTCGACCGCTGCGTGGAGTGCGGCTATTGCGAGCCCGTCTGCCCCAGCCGCGACCTGACCACCACCCCGCGCCAGCGCATCGTGCTCCGACGGGAGCTGGCCGCCGCCCGCGAGGCCGGCGACCACGCCCTCGCCCGCGAACTCGAAGCCGAGTACGGCTACGACGCCGTGGACACCTGCGCTGTGGACGGCATGTGCGCCACCGCCTGCCCGGTCCTGATCAACACCGGTGATCTGACCAAACGCCTGCGCGCCGAACGCCACGGCCGTCTGGCTCAGAAGGGCGCGAAGACCGCCGCCGAGCACTGGACCGGGGTGACCAGGGCTCTTGACCTGGCACTGGACACGGCGAAGGCGGTCCCGCCCCGCCTCCCGGAGGCCGCCAGCCGCGCCGCCCGCGCGGTCACCGGCCCCGAGGCCGTTCCGCAGTGGACCCGCGACCTGCCGAGGGGCGGGAAGCGCCGCCGGCCGGAGCCGGTGCGGAACGCGGACGCCGTTTATGTCCCGTCCTGCCTGAACACGCTGTTCGCCCCGGCCGACGGCGGCCCCGGCGTGATGGACGCGTTCATCCGCCTGGCAGCGCGCGCGGGCGTGCGGCTGCACGTACCGGAGGGGATCGGCGGCCTGTGCTGCGGCACGCCCTGGTCGTCCAAGGGCTACACCGACGGCCACGAGACCATGGCCCGCCGCGTCCGCGACACCCTGCTCAGAGCAGCCGACGGCGGTCGCATCCCGATCGTCAGCGACGCCGCCTCCTGCACCGAGGCATTCCACCGGCTGACCGCTTCAGCGGGAGAAGGACCCGGCGCCGCCCTTCAGGTGCTCGACGCGGTCGCCTTCACCGCCGAGGAGCTCCTGCCGCGCCTGACCGTGCGCCGCCGCCGGCCTTCCCTGGCCCTGCACCCCACCTGCTCCTCCACCCGGCTCGGCCTGGACGCCGCCATGACCCGCATCGCCGAAGCGGTCGCGGAGCGGGTCGTCGTCCCGGACGGATGGCAGTGCTGCGCCTTCGCCGGCGACCGCGGCCTCCTCCACCCGGAGCTCACCGCCTCGGCCACCCGCGCCGAAGCCGCCGCCGTGACGGCCGGGAACTTCGCCGAGCACGCCTCGGTCAACCGTACCTGCGAGCTCGGTCTCACCCGCGCGACCGGCCGGCCGTACCACCACCTCCTCGAACTCCTCGACCAGGCCACCGCCTGAGGGCACAGCGCCACGATCGCCGTCGCGGGGTTTCCCCTCCAGCTGCGGTCATACTGGTCCGGAGGCAATTCGATCATCACAGGTCGTTGCAATCGACAACCTCCGCATATCAACGTCCAGGACGCGCCGGCCCTCACGAGGCACCTGTCCACGGCCTGCCTCAATCGTCGTCGGATACCTCAGCGGCATGAGGGCGGGAGAGGTCATCGGCTTGACGCTCGGCTGCTGCCCAGAACCCGAAGACGACGGCACCGGAACGATCCGCTATGAGATCTACGGGAACGTCGTCGAAGGCGCCAGAGACGAGGAGGCCCCCAGCAGGAGGCAGAACCGGCGCAGCGGCCCTCCGACTGCCCTGCCACGAAGACCGGTGACGTCATCGCGCACCTGCGCCGCTTCCGGGCCGCTCCCCTTCAAGGCGAGGGCTCGGCGAGGTCCGGCGCGTGCGTCAGCCGCGTGGACGCCTCCCACAGTCGCAGGCTCAGCGCCGCGTCGCGCGCCTGTGGGCCGCGCGGGTCCTCGATGTCGAGCCGGTTGAGGAACCGCCCGTTGACGCCGGCCGGGTCGTCGGTGGCGACCAGGTGCTCCAGCGGCTCGGCCCCCTGCTCGGGCGTGATCGCGGGACTGAACCGGGAGTGCATGAGCAGCGCTGCCAGCCGGTTGTCCCGGAAGGCGTCGGTGGCGGTCAGACCCGGGTGGAAGGCGGCGGTGGTCACGGTCGTGCCCGCGGCGCGCCGGGCCAGTTCCCGGGTGAACAGCAGTGTGGCGAGCTTGGTCATGCCGTACACCCGCATCATCCGGTAGCGGCGGCGGGCGGTGGTGAGGTCGTCCAGGTCGATTCTGGCGTACCGGTAGGCGTCGCTGCCGGTGTTGATGACACGCGCGTCCGGCGACTGCCGCAGCCGTTCCAGCAGCAGGGCGGTGAGCAGGAACGGCGCCAGGTGGTTGATCTGGAAGGTGCGCTCGTGCCCGTCGGGGGTCAGGGCGCGGGAGGAGAACAGGGCGCCGGCGTTGTTGGCCAGGGCGTCGATGCGGGGATAGCGCTCCAGTAGTTCCCCGGCGAGGCGGCGGACGTCGTCGAGGCGGCCGAAGTCGGCCAGGTGGGCGTGCGCGCCCGCGCTTTCCGCCACGGCGCGGGTGGCCTCGGGCGAGCGGCCGACCACGGCCACGGTGGCGCCGCGGGCGGCCAGCCGGCGCGCCGCCGCGGCGCCGATGCCTGAGCTCGCCCCGGTGATGACCACCGTCGTGCCGTGCAGGCTCCGCTCAGCCATGGTGACGTCCTCGCGTGCTGAATGTGAACATGGACCTGAACCTTGGCGGCGACCGGCCCGGCTTGCCAGGGTTCCGCCGATCCTGGGGGTGGCAGGACCAGGCTGAACCCTCCGCGGGCTCATAAGCTGGGGCGCATGACGAGCCGGGAGCACACCGTCCTGGGCGACTACCTGCGCGCCCGCCGCGAGCTGCTGCGTCCGCAGGACGCCGGGCTGCCCGCCGGTCAGGGCCGCCGGCGGGTGCCCGGGCTGCGGCGCGAGGAGCTCGCTCTGCTCGCCGGCATCAGCGCCGACTACTACCTGCGACTGGAGCAGGGACGCGACCGGCGCCCCTCGCCGCAGGTCCTGGACGCCCTGGCCGGCGCGCTGGGACTGGACGAGGCGGCGCGGGCCCACCTGCATCGCCTGGCCGAGCAGGAGCAGCAGCCGCGCCGCCGCCCGCGGCGGGCCCCGGAGCGGGTGGTGCCCGGCCTGCGGCGGCTGCTCGAGTCCGCCTTCGGCGCCCCGGCCTACGTCCAAGGCCGGCTGATGGACGTCCTGGCCGCCAACGGCCTGGCCCAAGCGCTGTCGCCGGCGTACGCACCGGGCACCAACGTGGTGCGGGCCATGTTCCTGGAGCCGGGACTGGCGCAGACCCACGACGTCGGGGAACACGATCTGGCGGGCCTGGTCGCCTGCCTGCGCCGCCAGGTGGGCCCCGACGTGGACGACCCCCGGCTGACGGAACTCGTCGGCGAGCTGTCGGTCCGCAGCGAGCCGTTCCGGCGGTTGTGGGCCCGCCAGGACGTCCGCGCCCCCGCCCGCGGCCCGCTGCGCCTGCACCACCCCCAGGTGGGGCCGCTGGAACTGCACTACGAGAAGCTGCTCGTGCCGGACGCCCGCGACCAGCAGGTCGTCGTGCTCAGCGCCGAGCCGGGCAGTCCGAGCGCCGAAGCGCTCACTCTTCTGGGGGCCCTCCAGGAGCCGGGCGTGTACGAGTCCCGAAGGACCACCTCAGCTGACCATCAAGCCCCTTGACCAGTGGCTCACCGCCTCGGAGCCAGCAGCGATCAAGCACCATTCACCCTCCGGCATCGCCAGCCCGCTCAGTGGAAGTCGTTGGGATTTCCTCAGCCGGCTACGCGGCGGGTGAAAGCGCCCGCGCGCTCCAGCGCGTCTGCGGCCTCCGGCAGGAACGACCAGAAGTAGTGGAAAACGTGGGCGGACACCGGGTAGAGCTCCAGCCGCGCGTCGATGCCGTACGACCGGGCCCTTTCGGTGAGCCGGTGGGCGTCGCCGGCCAGCGGGTCGGCGGTGCCTGCCTGCAGGAGCATCGGCGGCAGGCCGGACAGGTCCGCGGTGAGCGGGCTGACCCGCGGGTCGCCGGGATCGTGACCGGCCAGGTACGCGGCCGCGAACCGGCGTAGCTGCCGGGGATCGATGGCCGGCTGTGGCTCCTGCTCATCGGGTGGCCGCGCGTCGCCCGTCAGGTCCACCCAAGGGCAGAGCAGCAGGACCCGGCCGGGTTGCGGCAACTGCTGCTCCTTGAGGGTCATCAGCAGGGAGAGGACCAGCCCGGCGCCGGCGGAGTCACCTCCAACGGTGATCCCGGCCGCGGGAGTCCCCGTGTCCAGCATCCACCTGTACGCGCGCAACGCGTCGTCCACGGCCGCCGGGAACGGATGTTCCGGCGCCAGCCGGTAGTCAGGCACCAGTACGCCGGCACCGGTCGCGAGCGCGAGCGCCCCGCCCAGCGGGCGGAACCCGAAGGCGGACCCGGCCACGTACGCGCCGCCGTGCAGGTGCAGCAGGGCCGGCGGGCGGTCGGCCACCTCGGCCACCACCAGGGCCGGCACCCCGCCGGCGTTGACCGGCCGTACGCCGACCCCTTCCGGCAGCGTGAGTCCGGCGTGGAAGTCCTCCACCGCGGCGCGGAACCGCTGGATCTCGGTGCCGGCGCGAGTCAGGTCGCGGACTGGCTGCCAGGCCCTGGCGGCCCGCTCTGCCAGCTCACCGCCCACCGATCGGGTCGTCGAGATCGCGTCGTCGAGATCGCTCAGCAGGCGGCGCGCCCGGTCCAGCAAGGCGTCGCCGGCCAGCGTGAGCTCCACCCGGTGCGTCGAGCGGCGCAGCAGGTCGCTGCCGACCAGCCGCTCGAGCGTGCGGATCTGCCTGCTCAGCGCCGGCTGGGACAGGTAGAGGCGGGCGGCGGCCCGGCCGAAGTTGAGCTCGTCGGCGACCGCCACGAAGGCCCGCAGGTGCCGCAGCTCGATCGCGTCGGGCGCGGCCGGCAGCGGCAGCACCCGCCCGGGCGGCTGCTGCCGCTCGTCCTGTCTCTGCTCGTCGACGGCCATGCCGGCATTATTCACCCGCCGCGTGCCGCCGCGTGATGCTTGGTCGGCAAGACTGCCATGCACCATCGGCCTTTCCCCTGAGGACCGTGCCGATGCGAGCCTCTACACATGCCCGATCATGCAGCCGTACGGCTGGTCGCCGACACCCGGCTGCGGGGTGTCGCCGGGCCGCTGCCGGTGCGCACGTACTGGCCGGAGGCGACCCGGACCGCGCCGATGCTGGTGTTCCTGCCGGCCGACGGCATCGAACGCGCGGATGCGCTCTGCCGCGCCGTGTGCTCGGGCGCCGGGATGGTGGTCTTGTGCGTGTCGTACCGGAAACCGCTCTGGCCGGACGGGCAGTGCGACGCGATCCTGGCCACCGAGTGGGCCGCCGACCACGCCCGCGAACTGAACGCCGACCCCGATCGCCTGCTGCTGGCCGGCGAAGGCGTCGGCGCCGAGCTGGCTACGGCCGTCGCCTCGCACGCACGCGAGCGGGGATGGCCGCCGCTGGTCCACCTCACGATCGGCGAACTCCTCGACCACGCCCACGACAGATAGGAAGTGCGGTGCAGGAAAACACTCTTGCTCGCGGCCGATGCCGCCCTCGTCCTGGCGTCTGACGCGGGCGACCGGCAGCGGTCAAGAACGCCTGCGACGCCCACCGATTCTTCGGCTTCCCCCAAGCCGGCTGACCAACAGCGAAAGGAAAGACATGAGCAAGGTCATCAGCGCCCACGCCGTCTCGGTCGACGGCTACATCACCGGCCGCGACCCCGGCGCCGGACGCGGCCTCGGCGACGCGAACATGCTGTTCGACTGGTACTTCAACGGCGACACACCCAGCCAGACGTTCGACGGATTCAAACTCAGCGAACCCAGCGCCCGCCTCTTCGACACTCTCGCCGGACGCGTGGGCGCGATCGTGGCCGGCCGCAACACCTACGACGACTCCGACCACTTCGGAGGCGGCAGCCCGCACCCGGCAGCCCCGCTGATCCTCCTCAGCCACCGGCCCGCCCCAGAAGTCACCGAGCGGCAGACGCTGGTCACCACCGGAATCGAGGACGCGGTCGCGGCTGCCCGACAGGCCGCCGGCGGCAAGGACGTCGGCCTCATGGGCGGCGGTGTGCTGGCCTCCGCGCTGGAAGCGGGGCTGGTCGATGAGGTGATCCTCCACCAGGTGCCCGTCCTGCTGGGCGCCGGTCGCAGCTTCTTCCAGGAGCTCCCGAAGCACGTGCACCTGCGCCTGGTGGAGGCCGTCCCGGCCCCCGGCGTGACCCACCTGCACTACGAGGTGGCCCGATGATCCTCATCACCGGAGGGCTGGGAATGATCGGCGCCCACACCGCCCGCGCGCTCGCCGACGTCGGACACCAGGTCGTCGTCACCGCACACCGCCGGACCGAGGTCCCGTCGTTCCTCGCCGGCCGGGTCATCGTGGAACCCCTCGACGTCACCGACCGGGACGCCTTCCTGTCCCTCGCCGGTCGCCACGACATCAGCGACATCGTCCACCTCGCCGGCGGCATCCCCGGCACCGACCCGGTCGGCTTCCTCCGTACGGACATGATCGGCCTGCTCAACGCGCTGGAGGCCGCCCGCGTCCGGGGCGTGCGCAGGTTCGCCGTCGCCAGCAGCCTCGGCGTGTACGTCGGCCGCAGCGAGATGCGCTGGCACGAGGAACTCGCGCTGCCTGCCGCGCAACTGCCGCACCTGATCGTCGCCTTCAAGAAGGCCGTCGAGCCGCTGACCACGCACAGCCTCCAGGGCACCGGGGTCCAGCCGGTCGTGTTGCGGATCGGGAGCATCTGGGGACCGCTGATGGACCCGGAATCACCGTTCAACCCCATCCCGCCGTACATCAGTGCTGCACTCCGCGGTGAGCAGCCGCGGCCGCTGTACGCCGACGACGGCGGCGACAGCTGCTACGCACCCGACGCCGGGCGCGCGATCGCCCTGCTGATGACCGCGCCAACCCTGCGGCACACCACCTACAACGTCTCCAGCGGCCGGCCGTTCACCAACCGCGAGCTCGCGGACGCCCTGCGGGCGATCATCCCCGGCCCGCGGCTCGACCTGCTGCCCGGACGGCAGAGCGGCCCCGGCGACAACCCCTACCTGGACATCACCCGGCTCACCCACGACACCGGCTTCACGCCGGCCTTCGACATCGCCAAGGCGGTCGCCGACTACGTCGCCTGGCGCGCCGACAACCCCCGCTGACAATCCCCGCTGAAGGAGCACCCCCATGCTTGACCCCGACGTGCGCCACGTCCTCGACGGCACCTCGATCGCGCACCTCGCCACCGTCCTGCCGGACGGCTCGCCCCACACCACTCCCGTCTACATCGGCACCCAGGGCGAGCGAATCGTCTTCTTCACCGGCCCGAACATGCGCAAAGCACGCAACCTGCGCCGCGACCCCCGGCTGGCGCTGTCCATCGCGCCCGTCGACAACCCGTTCGAGCCCGTTGTCGTCCGTGGGCGGGTCGTCGAATGGCTCGAGGGCGACGCGGCGTGGGAGATCATCGACCGGCTGGCCACCAAATACACCGGTGTGCCCTACCCGCGAGGGCAGGAGCGCGTCGTGGTGGTGATCGAGCCCGAGCGACAAACCGTCGGTGTCGGCTGAGCAGCCCCCCAGTCCATCCCGAGGAGAGCGCGCCCGTCGCCGAGTCGGCTGAAGCACTCACCTGGAGTCAACATCCCCAACGACAGTGGGACCAGAGATCTTCACGAAACGCCGGCTCGGTGGCTGGTGTACCCGTCACCGAGACTGTCTACCGCGAGCGACTCCGCCCCGTCATCCTCAACGGCGCAGAGGCCATGGACCAGATCTTCAGGGACACGTAGTCGCTCACCTAGTCATCCAGCAACGCAGAGGGCCGTGCATCGACACCGGGCTCCACGGGAGGCAGTCTCTGTCGTGAGGCCTGGTACGGATCTGCCGCGCGAAGGAGATACGGGCGGCCGATTTCGGTCGCGGTGGCGATGACCGCCGGATGCGCCAGTCATAGCGTTCTTCGGCGGCCTTCCAGCCGCGCCCCGCGCCGCCCGCGCGGAGCACGCCGATCACGGAACAGGCAGACGACGATGCAGACGATCGCCTGGCACTCCTGCAAGAACGGCCCGGACGACCGGACGGGCTGGAGCGGCTGGACCCCGGGCCTGGCTGGCGTGGGCCGTGCCCGGGGTGAGGGTTGGGTCCGGCCGGGGGGCGCCATTCCCGTCGGCCAGGCCGTGACCCGCGGCCCTTTTCTTTCAGGGCCGTCGTCCGAGTGGCAGGATTCGAACCTGCGATGCTCCTGCTCCCAAGGCAGGCGGGGTGACCAAACTCCCCCACACTCGGTCATGAATGAAACAAGCCGCCTCGGATATTTCGAGACGGCTTTCCTGAAATCCTTGGGGATTATCCGGAAAGCCTCCGCGGCAGCTCAGGGAGGGCCGCGAGCGGTCGGGTGATGCTCAGGTCGCGCACTTCGCCGCCTTCCTTCCGCGTTCCTTCTTCGTCGTTGGACAATGTCTACGGTAAACGGATGATCGGCGCGCATGCCACATATTTATTGGGGGAAGAACGGCGGCGGATCATGGCCGGGGTGATCGTGCTCGCGGGTGTCACCGTCTGGCGGCTCTGGCGGCTCAGGGGCAGAGGCAGAGGCAGAGGCAGAGGCAGAGGCAGAGGCAGAGGCAGAGGCAGGTGATGGTTACGGCGTGCGGTCGAGGGGCACGCCGGCGCGGGTTTCCGGGGTTTCGACGCGGAAGCGGGGCAGGGCCTCGGGGTAGTTGTCCCGGACGTAGTCGACGAGGAACTCGCGTACGTCGCACTTGAGGTCCCAGGCGGACGCCGAGTCGGCGGCGCTCATGAGGGCACGCAGCTCGATGAGCCCGTTCGGCAGCACCTCGGTGACCTGGAGGGTCCAGTCCTTCTGGTCCCACAGCGGGTTGCCCTGCAGGTACTCGTACAGCGCCTCGCGCAGATTCTTCACGGGCACCGACCAGTCCACGCGCAGGAACACCACGGCGAGCACCCGGCTGCCATGCCTGGTCCAGTTCTCGAACGGGGTCTGGGTGAAATAGTTGACCGGCAGGACCAGCCGCCGCTCGTCCCACAGGCGCAGCACCACGTACGTGAGCGTGAGCTCCTCGACCCTGCCCCACTCGTCCTCCACCACGACCACGTCGTCGAGGCGCAGCGCGTCGCTGAAGGCGAGCTGAAGCCCGGCGAGCATGTTGCCGATGGTGGGCTGGGCGGCGATGCCGACGATGGCGCCGGCGATGCCGGCCGAGGCGAGCAGCCCGGCGCCGAGGGCCCGCACCTGCGGGAAGGAGAAGAGCATCGCGCCGGCCGCGACCACGATGATGACGGCGGCGGCGACCCGGCGGACCAGCGCGATCTGCGTCCTGATCCGCCGCGCCCGCCGGTTGCGCTCGCCTTCGACCTGCACAAGCCGCTCGAGCACGACGTCCGTCAGCGCGTACGCGGCCTGAATGATCAACCAGGTGACCGCGCCGATCATGACCAGGCCGAGCACCCGCTCGACCGTGCCGGCGAGGCTGCGTTCGGACGGCGAGTCGCCGAACATGCCCGGCCCGAACACCAGGTTGAACGCCACCATGGCGGCGACCGTGAACGCGGGCCACGTGCAGTGCTCCACCAGATGCCGGGCGAGCGCGAACTTGCGCCCGGCCCTGTTCAGCATCCGCCGCACCACTTCAACCAGGAGGATCGATCCGATCACGGATATCACGAGAATCGGCCAGTCCGCTGGAGACTGCACGCTTATGCCCCCAATGTCTAGAATGTTTCGTCAAAGGTCACATTGCCCTCAACCGCCACTTGGTAAGCAGATACACGACGTTCGAAGAAGTTCGCCAGCTCCTGCACGTCCTGAAGCTCCATGAACGCGAAGGGGTTGGCGGAACCGTAGCGGCGGGGCAGGCCGAGCCGGGCCAGGCGCTGGTCGGCGACGTACTCAAGATACCGGCGCATCTGGTCCGCGCCCATTCCGGGCATGCCGTCGCCGCACAGGTCCTCGGCGAAGGCCAGCTCGGCGGCCACGGCCTCCTCCAGCATGCCGGTCACCTGCTTGCCCAGCTCGTCGTCGAACAACGACGGCTCCTCGGCCCGCACCGTGTCCACGACGCTGAAGGCGAACTCCATGTGCATGGACTCGTCCCTGAACACCCAGTTCGTCCCGGTGGCCAGCCCGCCGAGCAGGCCCCGGGAGCGGAACCAGTACACGTACGCGAAGGCGCCGTAGAAGAACAGGCCCTCGATGCAGGCGGCGAAGCAGATGAGGTTGAGCAGGAACCGGCGGCGCTGGTCCGCCGTCTCCAGCCGCTCCAGCCCGTTGATCGCGTCGATCCACTTGAAGCAGAATTCCGCCTTGTTCCTGATCGAGGGGATGTGCTCGATGGCGGCGAAGGCCTTCACCCGCTCGTCGGGATCGGGGAGATAGGTGTCGAGCAGAGTCAGGTAGAACTGCACGTGCACGGCCTCCTCGAACAGCTGCCTGCTCAGGTAGAGGCGCGCTTCCGGGGCGTTGACGTGCTGGTAGAGGTTGAGCACGAGGTTGTTGGCGACGATGGAGTCGCCGGTGGCGAAGAACGCGACCAGCCGGTTGATCAGATGCCGCTCCTGCGCGGTCATCTTGGCCAGGTCGGCGAGGTCGGTGTGCAGGTCCACCTCCTCGACCGTCCACGTGTTCCGGATGGCGGCGCGGTAACGCTCGTAGAAGTCCGGATAACGCATCGGGCGGAGAGTCAGGTCCATTCCGGGGTCGAGCAGCAACGCTTCTCCTCAAAGATCAAAAACATTCTTCGTTTACGGCCGGCCGAGGTCACCGCACGCGCCGCACGGGGCGGGGGTCTGTCATGGCCGGTCGTGAAGGCTCACGGGGTGCGCGCCGTTACGAGCGCGTCGTGGGCCGCGTTCTTCGGTGAAGCGGTCACTGGCAGGCTTCGCAGGATTCCGGGTTCTCGAGGGAGCAGGCGACCGCCTCCGCCTGGACCGTGGTCTGGGCGATGCGGGTGGCGGGGCGTGAGCGCAGGTAATAGGTGGTCTTCAGGCCCTTCTTCCACGCGTAGGCGTACATCGAGGACAGCTTGCCGATCGACGGGCTGGCCATGAAGAGGTTGAGCGACTGCGACTGGTCGATGTACGGCTGCCGCGCCGCCGCCAGGTCGATCAGCACCTTCTGCGGCAGCTCCCACGCCGTCCGGTAGAGGACCTTGAGATCGTCGGGAATGCCGGGGATCGGCTGGACCGAGCCGTCGGCCCGCTTGATGTCGTCGCGCATGCGCTGCGTCCACAGCCCGCGCTCCTGCAGGTCGGCCACCAGGTAGCGGTTGACCTGCAGGAACTCGCCGGACAGGGTCTCGCGCTTGAACACGTTGGACACCTGCGGCTCGATGCACTCGTAGCAGCCGGCGATGGAGGCGATCGTGGCGGTCGGCGCGATGGCGATCATGAGCGAGTTGCGCAGGCCGGTGACGGCGATCTTCGCCCGCACCGCGTCCCAGGACGGCGTGCTGCCCGCGTAGTGGTCGGGATGCAGCACGCCGCCGGCCGCGCGGGTGTCGGCGTACGACGGGTGCCGGCCGCTCTCGGCGGCCAGGTCGGCCGAGGTGTCGTACGCGGCCAGCGCGATCTCCTCGGCGATCCGCGTGGACAGCGCGAGAGCCCGCGGCGAGTCGAACGGGAGCCGCAGCGTGAAGAACACGTCGGCCAGTCCCATCACGCCGAGCCCGATCGGCCGCCACCGCTTGTTGGCCGCCTCGGCCTCGGGCGTCGGGTAGAAGCCCAGGTCGATGGTGCGGTCGAGGAAGCGCACGGCCGTGCGCACGGTGCGGCGCAGCCGCTCCCAGTCCATGCCCTCACCTGGGTCCCCGCCGGCCAGGTGAGCAGCCAGATTGACCGAGCCGAGGTTGCACACGGCCGTCTCGGCGTCGCTGGTGACCTCGAGGATCTCGGTGCACAGGTTGGACAGGTGGATGACGTTCTCGGGGCGGGCGGTCTGGTTGGAGGTGCGGTTGGCGGCGTCCTTGAACGTCATCCAGCCGTTGCCGGTCTGGGCGAGGGTGCGCATCATGCGGCCGTACAGGGTCCGCGCGGGGATCTGCCGGACATATCGCTTATCGGCCTCATAGGCCCGGTACGCCGCCGTGAAGGCGTCCCCGTACAGGTCCGTGAGGTCGGGCACCTCCTGCGGGTCGAACAGCGACCAGACCTCGTCGGCCTCCACCCGGCGCATGAACTCGTCGGGCACCCAGTTGGCCAGGTTGAGGTTGTGGGTGCGGCGGGCGTCCTCGCCGGTGTTGTCACGCAGCTCCAGGAACTCCTCGATGTCGGCGTGCCACGTCTCCAGGTAGACGCAGGCCGCGCCCTTGCGCCGCCCGCCCTGGTTGACCGCCGCGACCGAGGAGTCGAGCGTGCGCAGCCACGGGACGATGCCGTTGGAGTGGCCGTTCGTGCCGCGGATCAGGGAGCCGCGCGAGCGCACCCGGGTCCAGGAGATGCCGATGCCGCCGGCGTACTTGGACAGCCGGGCGACCTGGCCGTACCGGTCGTAGATCGCCTCCAGCTCGTCGCGCGGCGAGTCGAGCAGGAAGCACGACGACAGCTGCGGCCGGCGCGCGCCCGCGTTGAACAGCGTGGGCGAGCTGGGCAGGTACGACAGCGTGGACATCAGCGCGTACAGCTCGGCGGCCTCGGCCACCGTCTCCGACAGGCCGCAGGCCACCCGCAGGAAGAAGTGCTGCGGCCGCTCCAGCACCGCCCGCGTCTCGGGGTGGCGCAGCAGGTAGCGATCGTAGACGGTGCGCAGGCCGAAGTACTCGAACCGGCCGTCGGCCGCTTCCGACACCAGCGCGTCCAGCTCGGCGGCGTGCGCGGCGACGAACGCGGCCAGCCCGTCCTGGATCAGCCCGGCCGCGTGGGTGGCGGCGATCGACTCGGAGAACGACCGCACCCCGTGGCCGGCCGCCTCGTCGGCGATCTCCTCGGCCAGGAGCCGGGCGGCGATCCGGGAGTTGGCGGGATCGGCGATCACCCGGGCGGCGGCCTCCTCGATGGCCAGCCGGCGGTCGGCCTGCGACCTTCCTGCGGCCCCGGCCTGCGCCTCCTCAACGACCTGCGTCACGTGCTCTCTCCTCGCGAGCTCTTGCCTGGCGAGGGCACGCGAGAGCAGGCGGCAAGCCGCGGCGCTCCCCCGGCCCTCCCTCGAGGCCATGGACAGTCACGCCGCTGGCAGGTCTTCGGGCTCGCGGGCGTGCTCAATGGCTCCTACTGGCCGTCGCTTCCCAGATCGCTCCAGTGCTCATGACGGCGGTCGTTCCCGCTCACCGCTGCGGGGCAGCCCCGGAATCGCACCGGGTTCCCTTTTGCTCCGCCTCCAGGAGGCGAACCAGCGACGATCAGGATCCTACATCTAGTGGCCGTTCCCGCAACCAGTCCCGCATGTTGTGGCCTTGGTCGCGTCGACCAGCCCGAGGTCCCGCAGCACGGCACGCGTGCGCTCGGCCTCGGAGGCGAGCCACAGCACGAAGTCGTCGCCGCCGAGCGGGATCGAGACCCACCCGGCCGCCCGGCAGGCAGCCTGCCAGCCGGGAGAGCCGGTCACGGCCTCGCACATGCGGACGGCCGACTCACGGCTTTCGTCCGGCATGTCGTCGGGGCCGAAGGCGCCCGACCAGTCGGCGAAGTCGACGCGCACGCCGGACTCCAGCAGCGTCGGCGCGTCGAGGCCGGGGACCCGGCCGGCCGCGGACACCGCCAGCGCCCGCACCCGGCCGCCGGCGATGCTCTCGCGCCAGTCGGCGAACGGCCCGGCGGCGGCCGCGGCCTTGCCGGACAGCAGTGCCACCACGGCCTCCTGGCTGCTGGGGTAGCCGGTGTAGTCGACCTGCCTGGTGTCGGCGCCGAGCCCCTTGGCGATCAGGCCGAACAGCAGGTGGGCGGGCTCCCCCTGCGGCCCGCCGGCCAGCAGTGTCTGCCCTGGCCGGGCGAGCAGGTGGGCGCCGAACGCGTCGAAGTCCTTGAAGCGGGAGTTCGCGGGCACGACGACGACCTCGACCTCGCCGGCGAGCCTGGACAGCGGGGTGGTGACGTCGAGGAGCGTCTGGCCGTTGTTCAGCTCGGCGGCGGCCAGGGCGGGCAGGCCGGTCACGGTGATCTTCGTGCCGGCGGCGGTCTCGTATCCGGCCGCGCGGGCCGCGCTGACGAACGCCTGCCCGACCTTGCTCCAGCGGCGCCCGCCCGGGTTGATCGAGAACGCCGCGCGCAGGCCGGTGACGTGCTCCACTCCACAGCCGGCCGCGCACACGGCCGCGCCGAGCCCCCATGCGAAGAACCGCCGACGGCGCATGTGCCTCTCCCCCGAGCTTCGCGAGTTCCCCCTTACCCTAAGTTATTTACGCATTACAGAGAGATACACATGCGCGTCACGCCAAGCCTCGCGCCCGAAATATCGCGCTTTATTTGATCAAATGGCCTGTTTTTTTGCCACGCCCGCCATAAGCGACGACGGCAGCGACCAGTCCCCCACCAATTTGGGCCGGTCAGGCCGCCAGTCGACAGCCTGTACGAGCCCCGGCGGGTCCAGCGCGAAGTCTCCGAAAAAGGCGCGGATCTCGGCAGGCGTGCGGTCGGCTCCCGCGGCGGACGTGGACGTGCCGCGGTTGGCGCCCCGGGCGCGCTCGTCGTCGTCCAGGCGGCCCATCGTGGTGGCGTGGCTGATCACCAAGTGGCTGCCCGGCGCCACCCGCTCGCGCAGCCGGGCCACCGCCTCCTGCGGCCGCGCCGAGTCGGGCACGAAGTGCAGGATCGACACCAGCAGCACCCCGACCGGCTTGTCCAGGTCGAGGAACATTCCGGCCTTGGCCAGCACGTCGTCGGCGTCGAGGAAATCGGCCTCGACGAAGGCCGCCCTGCTCGGATCACCGAGCAGGGCCCTGGAGTGCGCGGCCACGACGGGGTCGTGATCGACATAGACGACCCGGGCAACGGGAGCGACCTCGTGCGCGCTGCCCTGGGTCGGCAGCCCGCTGCCCAAGTCGAGGAACTGGCGAACGCCCGCGGCGGCCACGTAGCGCACGGCGCGCTGAAGGAAGGCCCGGTTGGCGCGGGCCAGCGGGACCGCCTCCGGGATCAGCTCCGCGAGCTGCTCGATGGCCTGGCGGTCGACCGCGAAGTTGTCCTTCCCGCCGAGCATGTAGTCGTACATGCGTGCGAGATTGGGCCGTTGTTGGTCGAACTGCCGCACAGTATTGAATTTATGTCGTCTTCAGCCGGATAACGAGGTTTGAGGCTGAATTGACGTCAATTACTCGACCGTAACGCTCTTGGCGAGATTACGCGGCTTGTCCACGTCGCGGCCGAGCGCGACCGCCGCGTGGTATGCGAGCAACTGGAGCGGGATCGTGAGCAGGATGGGGTCGAGCTCGATCTCGTTCTTGGGGATCACGATGACGTCGTCGGCCAGCTTGGCCTCCGGCTCGCGGTGGCCCACCATGAGCACCCGGCCCCCGCGGGCGCGGATCTCGCCGAGCGTGGTGAGGTTCTTGTCGAGCAGCTCGTCGTCGGGGACGACCGCGACCGTCGGCATGTCGGGGCCGATCAGGGCGAGCGGGCCGTGCTTGAGCTCGCTGGCCGGGTAAGCCTCGGCGTGCACGTACGAGATCTCCTTGAGCTTCTGCGCGCCCTCCCTGGCCACCGGGTAGCCGCGCACCCGGCCGACGAACATCATGCTCGCGTGCGTGGCGTACTTCTGCGCCAGCTCGGCGATCTTGTCGCTCTGGGTGAGGATGTCCTCGATCTGCCCGGGCAGCCGGCGCAGACCCTCCACGATGCGCCGCCCGTCGGCCGGCGACAGGTCACGCACCCGGCCCAGGTGCAGCGCCAGCAGCGCGAACGCCACCGCGGTCGAGCTGAACGCCTTGGTCGAGGCCACCGAGACCTCGGGCCCCGCGTGCAGATAGATGCCGCCGTCGACCTCGCGGGCGATGGCGCTGCCCACGGCGTTGACGATGCCGATGACCCGGCCGCCCTTGCGCTTGAGCTCCTGTACGGCGGCGAGCGTGTCGTACGTCTCCCCCGACTGGCTGATCGCGACGTAGAGCGTGTCGGGGTCGACGACCGGGTTGCGGTAGCGGAACTCGCTGGCCGGCTCGGCGTCGGCCGGGATGCGCGCCAGCTCCTCGATGAGCTGCGCGCCGATCTGCCCCGAGTAGTACGCGGAACCGCAGCCGATGATCTTGACGCGGCGGAAGCCCCGCGTCTCGCGGGCGTCCATGTTCAGGCCGCCGAGGTGCGCCACGTGGAAACGCTCGTCGAGGCGGCCGCTCATGGTGCGGGTGATCGTCTCGGGCTGCTCGGAGATCTCCTTGAGCAGGTAGTGCTCGTAACCGCCGGTGTCGTAGTGGCCGGCGTCCCAGTCGACGGTCAGCGGCTCCTTGGCCGTCTCGCGCGCGTCGCTGGCGAAGGTGTGGAAGCCGTCGGCCTTGAGCACGGCCAGCTCGCCGTCCTCCAGGTGCACGACCTGGCGCGTGTAACGGACCAGGGCGGCCACGTCGGACGCGGCGAACATCTCCTTCTCGCCGATGCCGAGCACGATCGGGCTGCCGTTGCGCGCCACGACCACCTCGCCGGGCCGCTCGGCGTCGATGACGGCGATGCCGTACGTGCCGACGATGCTCTTGAGCGTCTTCCTGACCGCCTCCTCGAGGGAGTCGTTCTCGTCGACCGCGTTGGCGATCAGGTGGGCGAGCACCTCGGTGTCGGTCTCGGAGGCGAACTCGACGCCGTCGGCGACCAGCTTGGCGCGCAGCTCGCCGGCGTTCTCGATGATGCCGTTGTGCACGACCGCGATGCGCTGGTCGGACGACAGGTGCGGGTGGGCGTTCTCGTCGCTCGGCACGCCGTGCGTGGCCCACCGGGTGTGCCCGATGCCGAGGCCGCCCTTGAACCTGGCCGGCACGACCTTGGCCAGGTCGGCCACCCGGCCCTTGCACTTGCGGACCTTCAGTCCTTTGTTGGACACCACGATCCCGGCCGAGTCGTAGCCTCGGTACTCAAGCCGCGCCATGCCCTCCAGCAGGATGGGCGCGGCGTCCTTGGGGCCTACGTAGGCCACGATTCCGCACATCGAGGTCTCCTCCGCTTTATCCGTAGACAATCCTGCGGAGCTGTCGGAGTGACAGCTCCGGCGCGGCCACCCGCCGGCCGCGTAACTCGGCGGCGATCCTGGGGAAGATCTCGTCGTTGGTGCGCCCGCGCGTCTTCAGCTCGCCGTGGCGGCGCCGCACGAACTCCTCGGTGGACTCGGAGAAGTACGACAGCACGTCGGCGACCACGCGGGCGGCCTCTCCGGGACCGAGGGGGCTCGTCCTGGTGAGGTGGGCGATGAGATCTTCGTAAGGATGCCGTGCCGTGGACACAGAGGAGGACACTACGCATCTGGAACGAGACACGCCAACATCCTGCCCGATATCGGGCAGGGTTTAACTCCAGAGGATGCCCGCGCGGCCCATGCCCCGCCTGAAACGTCCCGCCGCGAACCTCACGAGTCTCATCTGACCCGTCTGACACATCCCTTTCTGGGAATCGTTACGTTGAGTAGTCGCATCGTGACGTTCTACGGGGAGATGTCATGCGCCTCTGGCTCGCCGCCATTTTGACCGCCGGCGCGCTCACCGCGCCTGGGGAGGATCTCGCGTCGAGGGCCTCCACGCCGCTCGCCTCGGGACGGCAGGACGAT
This sequence comes from Nonomuraea sp. NPDC049480, assembly GCF_044465905.1. Classification (NCBI taxonomy): domain Bacteria; kingdom Bacillati; phylum Actinomycetota; class Actinomycetes; order Streptosporangiales; family Streptosporangiaceae; genus Nonomuraea; species Nonomuraea sp. NPDC049480. Next base: position 31,788 of record NZ_JBITMD010000038.1, on the reverse strand, counting down.
TTCGCCGCCGCCGCGCGTGAGTTCGGGGTGCCGGTGAGCGTGCTGCTCGGGGTCGCCTATCTGGGTTCCCGATGGGACGCGCACGGGGGGTGGCCGAGCACCGCCGGCGGGTACGGGCCGATGCACCTGGTGGACACGATCCCCGTGGCCGCCTCGGCGATCGGGGACGCACTGGGAGACGCCCGGGGGGACGACGCCCGTCCCATGCCGCGCCGGCCCGCCGCTCCCCCGGCCGGGGCCCTGCGTGCGGCTTCGCCGCCTGCGACGCTGCCCGAGGCCGGGCGGCTGGCCGGGGTCGAGCCCGCCCGGCTGCGCGACGATCCGGCCGCGAACATCCGCGCCGGCGCCGCACTGCTCTCCTCCTACCAGGGCCGTCCCAGCACCGACCCCGCCGACTGGTACGACGCGGTCGCCCGCTACTCGGGGGCGGACGATCCGGTCGCGGCGCGGCAGTTCGCGGACGAGGTGTTCGCGGTGATGAGGGAGGGGATGGAGCGGACGACCGACGACGGGCATCTGGTACGGCTCGACCCCGTTCCGGACCTGCGGCCTCCGCACACCGACGCGGAGAACAAGTCCTCAGGGCCCGCGGGGTTCCCAGGAGACGGCGCCGAGCAGGCGGACGACGGCACGCGACCTCCCGCCGACGCGCCGGCCGACGGCGGCACGCGACCTCCCGCCTACACGCCGGCGGACGGTGGCGCCCTGCCCGGCCTTGATGCGCCGGCGAATGCCGGCATGTGGTCCCCCACCGGTGGAGAGCCCGGCACCGGCGGCGACCCCGGCGCCACCGAGGGCTCCGACGACGGCGGGAGCCACCTCGACGGCGCGGAGCCGCGCACCGGGAACCAGATCGGGATGGGAGAAGGGCCCGGCACTGGGGACCAGATCGGGTTGGGAGAAGAGCCGGGCATCGGGGACCAGTCGGGGATGGGAGAGGAGCCGGGCGCCGGGGACGGGCCGGACGTCGGCGAGGAGAGCGCGGACGGTGACCCGGCCTCGGCGAAGGAGCCGCTCTCGCAGGGCGGATATGCCGAGCCCGCCGGGCCGCCGGTGCAGGGCGCCGGGCAGGCGGAGTGTCCCTCCTCCCTGGCCTGCGAATGGATGCCCGCCGCCTACCAGCGCTTCGGCAAGAAGAAGAACAAGGACTACGGCAATCACGACCGCATGATCCGGCCCCGGGACGTCGACTACATCGTCATCCACGACACCGAGGGCACGTACCAGGGCATCCCCTCCATGATCCGCAACCCGAAGTACGTGAGCTGGCACTACACGATCCGCTCCCGGGACGGACATGTCGCCCAGCACGTGGCGACGAAGGACATCGCCTGGCACGCGGGCAACTGGGACGTCAACACCCGGTCGATCGGCATCGAGCACGAGGGCTACCTGGCCAAGGGCGGGACGTGGTACACGGAGGCGATGTACCGGGCCTCGGCCAAGCTCGTCAGGTATCTGGCCGACGAACACGGCATCCCGCTCAACCGCGCCCACATCCTCGGCCACGACAACGTGCCGGGCACCACCCCGAAAACCGTCCCCGGCATGCACGAGGACCCCGGCCCGTACTGGGACTGGGCCCACTACTTCGACCTGATGAAGAGGCCGCTGAGGGGGGTGAAGGACGGGGACTCCGTCATGATCCGCCCGTCGTACCACGCCAACCGGCCCCGCTTCACCGGCTGTGAGACCACCAGGGCCGGCAAGCGGTGCTCGCCGCACGGCGCCGCCACGGTCTGGCTGCACACGGCGCCGAGCGAGAGCGCCCCGCTGGTCACGGACGTGGGCAAGCACGGGAACAAGCCCAGCTCGTACAGCGTGTACGACCACGCCGCGCGCGCCTCGACGGGCCAGCGCTTCGCCGTCGCGGCGCGGCAGGGGGACTGGACGGCGATCTGGTACCTGGGGCAGAAGGCGTGGTTCCACAATCCGGCCTCCGAGCCCACCGCCGTCCCCGCCGAGGGGCCCCTGGTCACACCCTTGAGACCCGGCACCAAGGTGTACGGCCGGGCGTATCCCGAGAAGTCCGCCTACACGCGGGCGACGTACCAGCCGCTGACGCCGCTCCAGTACAAGATCGGCCCGGGGCAGACGTACACGGTGGGCGACACGATCACCGGCTCCTACTACGCGGCGGACGCGTTCAGCCCGTCCAAGCACGTCACCACCACGGGGAAGACCCGCTACCACCAGATCCAGCTGGGCCACCGGGTGATGTTCGTCATGGCGAAGGACGTGCGCGTGATCGGTTGAATTCGCCCTGCGAGCCGCTGAGTGCGCACGGACACTCCGCGGAGACGATATGGTTTTCCCGTGGCCCGGCGCACGTCGCCGGGGGTTCACGCGGAAGTGGCTCAGTGGTAGAGCATCACCTTGCCAAGGTGAGGGTCGCGGGTTCGAATCCCGTCTTCCGCTCGGAGCGAGACTCCTGGTGGAGTGGCCGAGAGGCGAGGCAGCGGCCTGCAAAGCCGTCTACACGGGTTCAAATCCCGTCTCCACCTCTGCGACCGGCGGACCCTCCGGGATCCGCTAAAGTAAGTGCAGTGCCATGCGGAAGTGGCTCAGTGGTAGAGCATCACCTTGCCAAGGTGAGGGTCGCGGGTTCGAATCCCGTCTTCCGCTCTGAGTTTCAACTCAATACGGACGATTAGCTCAGCGGGAGAGCGCTTCCCTGACACGGAAGAGGTCACTGGTTCAATCCCAGTATCGTCCACCACACCCAAGAGCCCCAGCCCACGGCCCATGCCGGGAGTCTGGGGTTTCTTGTTGTGCCGACCCTCACCCTGCGACGGCGCCATGGTGGCGCGACCGTAGGCGGCGGGTTCGACGACCGCGGACGCGTACTTCCTACCGCGCGCGCTGATTTCGCGCGGCCGCGGCCTGCCGGTGAAGGATCTCGTGCAACTCGGCCGAGCAGCGGGCCACCTCCGCCGTGTGCGCGCCGAAGGTTGCCCTGGCGCCGCTGCTGGCGGTGTGGATGGGCTTCGGACCGCAGCCGAAGGTCGTCATGGCGCTGCTGGTGTGCTTCTTCCCCGTCGTGCTGTCGGTGGCCAGCGGGCTGACTTCGACGCCGCCGGAGCTCGTGGAGCTGGCCAGGTCGCTGGACACGCCCCGGTGGCAGACGTTCGTCAAGATCCGCTTTCCCGGCGCGCTGCCGCAGATCTTCGTCGGGCTGAAGGTCGCCATGCCGCCGGCGTCGGTCGGGGCGGTGATCGGCGAGTTCAGCGCCGGGGACGCCGGGCTCGGGTTCGTGATCGTGCAGGCCGGGGGCAGTGCGGACACGGCGCTGGCGTTCGCGGCCATCGGGTTGCCCGGAGTCATGACCATCGGGCTGTTCTACGCCTTGGTGCTGGCCGAGCGCCTGCTGCTGCCCTGGGTCAGGGAGACGACGGCGATCCGCTGAGCGCCGTCCGGTCGCCACGCCACCGAAAACCCTCGTGCACGAGCCTATGGAACACCCTGGCACGCGGATGTCACGCCCCCTTGAGTAGGGGGCCGTGACACCGGGGGAGAGATGACCGAGGCGAGAGGTGTGCTGATCCGGGTGACCGGGTCCTTCGCGGTGGAGCGGGACGGGGTGCCGTGCCGGCGCGGGGTGGCCGGCGGGAAGACGCGGACGCTGCTGGGGCTGCTGGTGGCCGAGCGCGGCCGGGTGGTGACCGCGGAGCGGATCGTGCAGGCGCTGTGGCCGGCGCGCGGGCGGCCGCGGCGGCCGGTCGAGAACGTGGCGACGCTGGTCAGCCGGTTGCGCGGGACGCTGGGGACGGGGGTGGTGACGGGTGGGCGGCACGGGTACCGGCTTGGCGGCGCGCCTGACGTGCGCGTCGATCTGGACCTGGCCGCCGTGCTGGCCGGCGAGGCGGAGGCCCTGCTGAAGAGCGGGGAGCCGCGGGCGGCGGAGGTGGCGGCTGGGCGGGCGCTGGAGCTGCTGCACGGCGGCGCCGCGATGGACGGCGGAGAGGCGCTGGCCGGGGAGCCGGACGCCGAGTGGACGGCGGCCGTCCGGGCCGAGGCCGCCGGGCTGATGCGGCGGGTCAGGCACGTGGCCGCCGCGGCCGGGCTGCGCAGCGGTCATCCGGCGGCGGCGCGCCGGGCCGCCGAGGCCGCCGAGGCCGCCGTCGCGGCCGACTCGTTCGACGAGGTGGCGTACCGGCTGGTGATGCGGGCGCACATGGCGGCGGGCGAGCCGGCGAAGGCGCTGCTGGCGTACGAGCGATTGCGGAGCCGGCTCGCGGTGGAGCTGGGCGCGGACCCGGCGACCGAGACCCGGGCCCTGCACGTGGCGATCCTGCGCGAGGAGCCGCTCCCCGGCGCGGCGGAGGGCAGCACCGCGCAACCGCGGGGGCGGCCGTTCCTCGTCGCCACGGGAAGGGGCGCTCCACCAGCGGCCCCATCACCGGCGGCCCCAGCAGCGAGCGCCGCCGAGCCCGGGCCGGCCGGGCGAGGCAACGAAGTGGCGCGGATCTCAGAGGCGTGGGCGCGAGCCACCGCGGGCCGGACCGGGATCGTGCTGATCGCCGGAGAGCCGGGCATCGGCAAGTCGCGGCTGGCCGCCGAGGCGGAGCGGACGGCCGGGACCGCGGGCGCGATCGTGCTGCGGGCGCGCTGCCACGAGATCGAGCGCGCCCTGTTCCTGCAGCCGATCGTGGACGCCCTGCGCCCGTGCCTCGCCCACCTCGCCACGAGCGCCCTGCACGACCTGACCGGCGAGTGGGCGGCGACGGCGCTGGAGTCGCTGGCGAAGGGCCACTTCATGGAGAGCAGGTACGCCTTCGAGGCCGTGGCCGCGTTCCTCCGCGCGCTGGCCGGCAAGGAGCCGGTGCTGCTGGTGCTGGAGGACCTGCATGCGGCCGAGACGACGACCGTGCAGTTCGTGCACTACCTGGCCCGGCGGATGTCCGGCGTGCGCCTGCTGGTGGTCGCGACGGCGCGGGCGGACGCGGCCGTGGTGCTCGACGCGTTGCGTGGCGTGTCCGAGGTGATACGGCTCGGCCCGTTGCCACCCGAGGCGGTCCGGGAGCTGGCGACGGCCGCCGGGCAGGGATGGCGGGCAGATGAGGTGTTCCGGCGCACGCGCGGGCACCCCGAGCTGGTGGCCGCGCTCCTGGCCGGGCCTGGGGCGGGCGGGCTTTCCCCGGCCGAAGGGGTTCCGGAGACGGTGCGGGTGGCCGTGGTGGCGCGCGTGCGGGCGCTGGGCGACGACGTCGAGCGGCTCCTGCGGACCGCGAGTGTGCTGGACGGGGCGTTCGACCCCGTCGCGCTCGGCGCGTTGCTCGACCTCCCGCCTCAGGTGGCGGCCCATCTGTGCGAGCGGGCGCTCGGCGGCGGGCTGCTGGTGGTGGCGGGCAGCTCGTACGAGTTCGCCAACGACCTGACCAAGCAGGCGATCTACGCCGGCATGCCCGCCCCGACCCGCCTGGCGTACCGGCACCGTGCCCTGCTCGCGTCGCTCGTCTGAAGGATCACGGCCGCGCGGCCGGTCGTGCGGGTGGGCGGCAGGAGCCGGCGCGCGTGGCCGTGACCGATGGGTGGGGGCCGTCAGCGCGCCGGTCCGGCGGGTGCGGCCGGCGCGCACAGCGGCGGGTCCCCACTGAAGTGGGCTCAGCCGGGAGGCATGTCCGAGCGGGGCGGCGGCGTCTGCGGACGGGGCGGCATGTCCGAGGGAGGCGGCGCGCCCGGAGTCGTGCGGACGGGCGTCGTCTGGGCGCTCATCGCGCGGGCGTCCTCACGCCCCCGCTGGTACGCCTCGGCATGGGCCCTGGCCTGCGGCGCCTCCTCCTCGATGCGGCCCAGCCAGCGCTCCCAGCGCTGCTGCATCGGCCGGACGAGCCCTCCGCCGACGCCGATGGCCACGATCGCGCCCGCAGTGGCGAGGACGGTGATCAGGACCGGGGTCGTGACGGTGGTGGCCACGCCGATCTGGTTGAGCGCCGCGATGATGCCCAGCGCCCAGATGAACACCGCCGCCGCGGCCGCCAGCCAGCGGCCGTAGGACAGCCCGCCGAGCATCCCTTCGAGGATGTCCCTGACGCCCTTGGCGATGGCCCCGGCCACCACGACGATCACGATGGCCACGAGGGCCCTGGGCAGCCACGCCACGACGCCGTTGAGCAGCGCCGAGATCGGGTTCGGCCCGAAGACGCTGAACGCTATCTGCAGGGTGACCAGGATGATCGCGTAGAAGACGATCCTGGCGATCAGGCCGCTGGCGTCGTACTTGCTGCGCTCCAGCCAGCGGTGCACGCCGCTGCGTTCCACCGCCCGGTCGAATCCGACGCGTTCCAAGATCTTGTCGACGACCTTCTCCAGCGCCTTGGCCACGATCCACCCGATGATGAGAATCAGCAGGAACGCGACCAGCCTCGGAACGAATGTCGCTATTTGCCGCCAGGCGTCTTGGATGCCCTGGCCTATGTCGATATCCACGGTTTCCTCCTCCGAGGAGTCAATGCCTCGGCGCTACCCGGACTGCAACGATGTATGCACGCAGCGACACCGAAACTTCGCGCTAGGCGACATATCGCCGATGTCAGACATACAGACCGCGACGAATCCGCAACGGCGCCTGACAGCGCTCGCAACGGATTCGCAATCTCGACTGCCAGCCTGAGTGTCGGATCCCGAACCGAAAGGACGGATGAATGCCCACACTCACCCTGAACCAGGCGGAGACGATCGTCGCCGGCTGGCGTACCGGCGCCGAGCCGGTGGCCGGCTGGAAGAGCCCGGCGGGCCCGTTGTTCCCGAGCGGCGAATACGCCGAGGCGGACATCTCGGCCACGATAACCGCTGGGGTCTCCATCTGCGGCACGGCTTGTACGTGGTCGTGCCTGCAAAGCTCGAGAGTCAGATTGGCCTGCTGCTGATCCTTCACCGATCCGCGGCGCGGCCACAGTGTGCCGCGCCGCACCACACCCAACCGTGCCTCCCCCGCGGGAGGCACGGTTTCCACCCACGAACACACAGACAAGGGATGCGCCATGCAGGCACTGACCCTCGAACAGGCCGAGACGATCGTGGCCGACTGGCGCCGTGGCCGCCAGCCCGCCGACGGGTGGGAGAGCCCGGCAGGCCCTTTGTTCGCGACCGGCGAATACGCCGAGGCGGACCTCACGTGGAGCGGGGCGTGGCTGGGGACCTGCGGCACCAATTGCTCCGTGTCGTGCGCCATGGATTCCAAAATCGTGCGGACGTGCTGCTGAGATGACGATGAAACCCATGGATGAAGCCCCTCTGAGGGATCTCGACTCCATACGCGACTGCCTTCTGGATCCCGCGCTCGCCCGGCTTGCCGCGGAGCTCGAGTCCGTCGCCGGCCTGACGGACACGGAGCGGAAGGTCCTGTACGAGGCCGCCGCCAAGGCGATACGTGACACGCTGGCCCCCAAGACCAACATCGTGCTGATCCTTGAGCTGAACGCGGCCAGGCTCACCCGCCGGCTCACCGCGCCGGACTCACAGGCCCGCTGGAAGGAATGGGTGGAGGGCGCGGCCCGCCCGGAGTTCTGGGATTCGCTGGCAGGGCACTACCCGACGCTGTCGCGCCGCGTCCTGCGCCTGGTCGAGAACAGGTGTGCGGCGGCGTTGACGCTGGCTCGCAGGTTCGCCGCCGACCGTTCGTCGCTGGGCGAGCTGGTGGGGGGCGAGCCGGGGGCCCTGGCCGAGGTCGAGTTCGGGGTCGGGGACAGCCATCGCGGCGGGCAGACGGTGGCGATCCTCCGCTGTGAGGGCGGCCGCGTCGTCTACAAGCCGCGGTCGGTCGCCGTTGACGCCGCCCTGTCCCGGCTGCTGTCCCGGATCCTCGCCGACCAGCCCGCCGACACCCGTATCAGGGTGCCGGACGTGCTGGAACGCGATGGCTACGGCTGGACCGAGCACGTCGAGCACCGCTACTGCGCCGACGACGGGGAACTGCGGTGCTACTACCGCAATCTCGGACACTGGCTGGCCGTGATGCGGCTGGTCGGGGCCAGCGACCTGCACGCCGAGAATCTCGTCGCGGTCGGCCCGGTGCCGACCGTGGTCGACTGCGAGACGCTGTTCACGCCTCAGCCGCCTGCTCGGCCCTCCGGGTTCGGCCTGGCCATGGACCGCGCCGCGTCGCTGGTCGGCGGCTCGGTGCTGGGCACCGGCCTGCTGCCGAACCGTGGGCTGGTGCTCGGCTGGCGCGGGGTCGACTCCTCGGGCATGGGCCTGCTGCCGGATGAGCAGCCGGTCACGCAGATCAGGGTCCTCGTGGACGTGGGCACCGACGAGGCACGGGTCGGCTACGCGCTCGCGCCGCTCCCGGAGACGGCGAACCGTCCGAGCTCCGATCCTGTGCTGGGACGGTTCTGGGACGTGGCCGTCGCCGAGTTCGCCTGGATGACCGAGCGGCTGAAGCGGCTCGACCGGGACGGCGAGCTGGAGCCGCTGCTCGCCGGGTTCTCCGACCTGCCGATCCGGGTGGTGACACGTTCGTCCGAGTCGTACACCGAGCTGGCCCGGATGTTATGGCATCCGGTGGCGCTGCAGGACGAGGCGTCCGCCCGGCGCAAGGCGGCCGACCTCCTGGCCCGTCAGGCGGAGAATGTCCCCGGCACGCCGGCCGACCCTGCGGTGATCGAGGCGGAGGTCGACGACCTCCTCGAGGGCGACCTCCCCTTCTACAGCACCACCCCGCGCACCGGTGTGCTCACCGGGCCCCGCGGCACGAGCTGGGGCACGCCGGAGGATCTGCTGGCCGCCGCGTTGCGCCGCTGGCGGGAGGCGGACTTCGAGCTGGAACGGAAAGTGATCAAGTCCGCGCTGGTGGGGGCGTACCTGTACGAAGGCTGGCTGCCCGACATGGAGCGGCTCGCCCCCTCGAAGGTCACCACGAACAACGCCGACCGCCGCCGCCGGACGCTGGCCGCCGGCGTCATGCGCGAGCTGGTGGACTCCGCCATCCGCGCCGATGACGGCACGGCCACGTGGATCGCGCCGGTGCTCAACCCGACCGGCTGGGCCGTGCAGCCGCTCGGCCTCGACATGTATGCGGGTGCCTTCGGCGTCGCCGTGCTGCTGGCGGCCTACCACCGGGAGACGGAGGCGGGCAGGGCCGACCCGGTGGCGGAGACTGAGCCGCTGCTGGCGGAGGTGCTGCGGACCATCCGTACGGCCGAGGACAAACTGCGCCAGGACAGGGCGGCGGCCGAGGTCAAGGTCCGGCCGGACCACCCGGGAGGCTACCTCGGGCTCGCCTCCCGGATCTGGGGCTGGCTGCTGTTGCGGCGGTTCGGCGTGGTGGCCTCGGACGAGGCGCTGTCCCGGGCCGTACGGATCGCCGGGGAGATCGCGGAGACCGTGGCGGACGACACGTCGCTGGACCTGATGCGCGGGATGGCCGGAGCCGCGGTGCCGCTGCTGCGGCTCGCCGAGGTCACGGGAAACGCCGACGCCGAGGTCCTGGCCCGGGACATCGGCCGGCGGCTGGTGTCGGCCGCGGAGGTTCGCGACGGCATCGCGTTCTGGTCGACACTGGATCAGACCCAGCCCATCGGGGGTCTGTCGCACGGGGCCACCGGCATCGGCTGGGCGCTGGCGCGGCTGGCCGCGGCCACGGGGGACGAGAAGGCCGGCGCCGTCGCCGAGGCCGCCTTCGCCTTCGAGGAGACGCTGTACGACCCGGACCAGCGCAGCTGGCGCGACCTGCGCGACACCGGCGTCACCGCCGCGCTGTGGTGCCACGGAGCGGGCGGGATCGGGATCGTCGCCGCCGACCTGCTGCGGCGCGGCGGGGACACGCGGCGGTGGCTGGACGTGCTGGGCCGGGCCGCGGAGGCGTGCTGGTCGGGCAGCATGCACTGGAACCACACGCTGTGCCACGGCGACCTCGGCAATTGGGAGGTGCTCGATCTGGCGATGTCCGCCGGCGTCGGGCCGCGGGGCCTGGACCGTCCCACACTGGACGCCGGCGTGCTCGGCAGCATCGAGGAGCACGGTCCGGTCAGCGGCCTGGCCAGGGACGCCGTCGTACCTTCGCTCCTGCCCGGCCTGGGCGGCGTCGCTTACCAGTTGCTCCGCATGCACCCGGAATGCGACCTGCCCTCGGTGCTGCTGCCCGACCCCGCGGAAGAGGACCGGGTTTGAGCGGCGACGGCGCAGACGACGGGGACGTCGAGCTGGTGTTGCCCTACTACCAGCTCGACAACGCCGACCGGGACGCCGGCCTCTTGCAGATCGTCCGGCGGCTGCCCGCGGCGGTCCGGCCGGTTCTGGCCATGATCGCGCGGGCGGCGCCCCGGCAGGCGGCGGGGATCGCGGCACTGCAGATCGTGTCGGGCCTCGCCACGATGTTCGGCCTGCTGGGCACCACGGGCGTATTGCAGAGGTTGTTCACCACCGGCCTCACGGAGCATCGGGTGGCCGACGCGCTGCCCGCGCTCGCGGTGGTCGCCGGCGCGTACGCGCTGCGCGGCGCCGCCGACGCCGGGACCGCGCTCCTGCACGCCCAGGTGACTCCGGCCGTGCGGCGGCTGGCGGAGGGCGAGCTGTTCGCGGCGGGCCTGCAGGTCAAGCTCGCCGCCTTCGACGACGCGGCCTTCTACGACCGCATGCACCGCGCGCGCGACCACGGGTTGTTCCACATCCAGCGGGTGGTGGACAACCTGGTCGAGATGCTCGGCGCGGCGCTGGCCGTGGCCGCGGCGTCCGGCAGCATGGCCGTCCTGCACCCCGTGCTGCTGCCCGTGATCGCGGTCGGCGTCCTGCCGCAAGGGTGGGCCGTGCTGCGCTCGGCCCGGCTGGCGTACCTGCACATGACGCGTACGGTCACCATGAACCGCCGGGTGCAGATGATCACCGATCTGGCCACGGAACGATCGCCGGCCGCCGAGATCCGCGCCTGCCAGGCCGAGGCGTTCCTCACGGACGAGTACGCGCGGGTGGCCGACGCGCTGTGCGAGCAGGACGTCCGGGTCGGCGTGGAGCAGGCTCGCACGCAGGCGGCCGGGCGCACGATCACCGGGCTGGCCAACGGCTGCACGCTCGCCGCGCTCGGCACGCTGCTGTGGGCCGGATGGGTGCCGCTGGCGGTGGCGGGCGCCGCGCTGATCGCCGTCAGGACCGTGAGCACCGCGCTCGGCCGGCTGGTCACCGCGTCGAACCAACTGTTCGAACAGGGCCTCTATGTGACCGACTACCAGCGGTTCCTGGCCGACGCCGCGTCCCGCACGCCCGCCAGGACCGGACGCGCCGCCCCGGTCGCGCCCGGCCGGGTCACGCTGAGCGACGTCGAGTTCCGCTACCCGGGCAACCCGGACGCGCGCCCCGCACTGCGCGGCGTCAACCTCACCCTCCACGCCGGCCAGATCATCGCCCTGGTCGGCGAGAACGGCTCGGGCAAGACCACCCTCGCCAAGATCATCGCCGGCCTGTACGCCCCGACGGCGGGCCGGGTCGACTGGGACGGCGTGGACCTTCGCGAACTGGACCCGAAGACCGTCCACGACCGGATCGTCATGGTGATGCAGGAACCCGTCCGGTGGCCGCACACGGCCCGCGTCAACGTCAGGGCCGGCCGGCACGACCGGGACGACCCCGGCGATCGGGCACTGCGCGAGGCCGCCACGTCGGCGGGGGCGGACGCCGTGGTGGCGGGACTGCCGCACGGCTGGGACACGCTGCTGTCCAAGTACTTCCACGGCGGCACGGAGTTGTCCGGCGGTCAGTGGCAGCGCCTGGCGGTCGCGCGCGGGCTGTTCCGCGACGCTCCCCTGCTGATCTGGGACGAGCCGACCGCCCCGCTGGACGCCAGGGCCGAGTTCGCCGTGTACGAATCGCTGCGCAGGCTGGCGCACGGCCGTACCGTCATCCTGATCACGCACAGGCTGTCCAGCGTGCGCAACGCCGACCAGATCTACCTGCTGCACGAGGGCGCGGTCGTCGAGCACGGCACGCATGACGGACTCCTCGGCGAGTCCGGCCGGTACGCGGAGCTCTACGCGCTGCAGGAGCGGATGCACGCGGCCACCCCGTAGGGTGATCTTCAGGCATCGCAGCGGCGTCTACGCCCGGCGGGCACCTGCCGTGCGTGCTGCCGGTGGACAGCGAACGGAGGTGTTCGAGGCCGGGGCCACCACCTGGGCCTGGCGGCCGGGGTGTCAGGCGGGCAGCTCGTCGCCGAGGAAGCCCAGCTCCTGCGCCAGCCAGCACACCGCCGTCAGCCGCAGCGCCGGGCCGTCGGGCTCGCCGGTGAAGGACCAGCCGCCGTGGCGGAGCTCGTCGAGGAAGCCGAGCAGGTAGTCACACAGGGTCTCGCGATCCAGCGGGATCGCGTCACGCAGCACGGCCGCGTGCTGGTCCACCGCGGCCACCAGCCCCGGATCGCTGCCCATCCGGGCGAGCTGGGCGTCGCCCAGCGTGTTCATCAACCACCGAAAGGGCGAAGCCGCCCAGCCTTCCTCAAACACCACCAACCAACCTTAAAGCATTTTCCAAGCTCAGCTGCCATATGGCAGCCCGACGTAATTCTCCGCGAGCGTCGTGGCCGCCGCCTCCGACGAGGTGACGTAGTCCAGATAGGACAGTTGAAGCCGCCGCCCGTAGGCGTCCTCGTCCTCGAACGTGTGCAGCAGCGTCGTCATCCACCACGAGAAGTGCTGCGCCCGCCACACCCGCTTCAGGCACGCCTCCGAATACCCGTCCAGCAGCGCCGTCGACCCGTCCGAGAAGTACGCGGCCAGCGCCTCGGTCAGCACGCGGACGTCGGCCACCGCCAGGTTGAGCCCCTTGGCCCCGGTGGGCGGCACGATGTGGGCGGCGTCCCCGGCCAGGTAGAGCCGCCCGTACTGCATGGGCTCGACCACGAAGGACCGCATCGGCGTGACGCCCTTCTCGGTGATCTCGCCGGTGGTCAGTGAGAAGCCGGGCACGTTCTCCAGCCGCGCCCGCAGCTCGTCCCAGATCCGCTCGTCGGGCCAGTCCTCGATCCTGGTGTCGGCCGGGACCTGCAGGTAGAAGCGGCTGACGCTGGGCGAGCGCATGCTGTGCAGCGCGAAGCCCCGATCGGTCCTGGCGTAGATGAGCTCTTCGGAGGACGGCGTGACGTTCGCGAGGATGCCGAGCCAGGCGAAGGGATACTCACGCTCGAAAACGGTCAGGACGTCCTCCGGGATGGACGGCCGGGACACGCCGTGGAAGCCGTCGCAGCCGGCGATGACGTCGCAGTCGAGCCGCTCGCCGCCGAACGTCACGTACGGCCCAGTGTCCGACCCTGGCTCCAGCGAGTGCACCTCCACATCCTCGACCTCGAACCGCACGTCGCCGCCCGCCGCGAGCCTGGCCGCGATCAGGTCCTTGACCACCTCCTGCTGCCCGTACACGGTGATCGCCCTGCCGGGCACGAGCTTCTCGAAGGGGATGCGGTGCCCGGCGCCGCCGTACCGGAGCTCGATGCCGTGGTGCGGCAGCCCTTCGCGCAGCATCCGCTCCCCGACGCCGGCCTCGACGAGCGTGTCGACCGTGCCCTGCTCCAGCACGCCGGCCCGCACGCGGCGCTCGATGTAGTCGCGGCTGCGCTTCTCCAGCACCACGGAGGAGATGCCGCGCAGGTGGAGCAGATGAGAAAGCAGCAGGCCCGCGGGGCCCGCGCCGATGATTCCGACCTGAGTTCGCATGAGGGAAGCATGCTGGGTGAAGGCCACCCGTGCCGAGAGAGCTCTTCCGCTCAATGGAAGAATTGGGAGCATGGCAGGCAGGTCCCGTGAACCAGGCCGCACCGTGACGTCCAAGGTGCTGGCCATCCTCGGCGCGTTCGACGCCGCCCACCCGCAGCTCACGCTGACGGATCTGGCCAGGCGGAGCGGGGTGCCGCTGAGCACGGCGCACCGGCTGGTGGCCGAGCTGGAGGACTGGCAGGCGCTCAGCCGCGACCCCGACGGCCGGCTGCGCGTCGGGCTGCGGCTGTGGGAGCTGGGCCAGCTCGCCCCCGGCCGCCTGCTGGCGCTGGCGCATCCGTGGCTGCAGGAGCTGTTCGTCACCACGGGCGAGAACGTGCACCTGGCCGTCCGGGACGGACTCGAGGTGCTGTACGTGGACAAGGTGTACGGCCGCCGCGCCGTCCCCATCGTCTCAAGGACCGGCGGCCGCCTGCCGATGCACCCGACGGGCGTGGGCAAGGCGCTGCTGGCGTACGAGCCGGACTGGTTCGTCAAGTCCTACCTGGCCCGCAAGCTCGAACGCCCCACCCCCCACACGATCACCGAGCCGGGCCGGCTGGCCAGGGAGCTGGCGGCCGTCCGCACCCAGGGGTACGCGCTCACGTACGAGGAGATGACCCTGGGCTCGTGCTCGGCGGCGGCGCCGATCCTGGTGGACGGACGGGCCGTGGCGGCCGTGGGGATCGTGCTCTCCTCACGGCGCGCCCGCGAGCTGCCCCGCCTCATCGACCCGCTGCTGACCACCGCGGCGGGAATCGCGAAAGCTAGTCCCCCATCTTCTGGATCCGGTCCTTGAACAGCGTGGTGGCGATGGCCGCCCGGTGCGGCTGCCCCTTGAGGAATGCCTGGGCGAAGCTCTTGGCCTGCTCGTAGGAGACCTTGCCGGGCATGGGCGGCTCGTTCGGGTTGACGTCCACGTCCACCAGCGCCGGGCCGTCGTGTGAGAGTGCCTGCCCGATCGCCAGGGCCACGTCGTCCGACTTGGTGACCTTGGCCCCGAATCCGCCGCACGAGCGGGCCCAGGCCGAGAAGTCGGCCTCGGGCTCGGCGTAGCGCACGCCGTGCTCGGGGTAACCGAGCACCATCTGCTCCCACAGGATCTGGCCGAGCGAGTTGTTGTTGTTGATGACCACCTTGATCGGCAGCCGGTGCTGGACCGCCGTCAGGAACTCGGCCATCAGCATCGAGAAGCCGCCGTCGCCGACGTACGCGATGACCTGCCGGTCCGGGAACGCGTGCTGCATCGCGATCGCGTACGGCAGCCCGTTCGCCATCGTGGCCAGCGTCCCGGACAGGTAGAACTCGCGCCCGCCGCGGATCGTCCAGTGCCGGGCCGCCCAGGTGGCGACGGTGCCGCTGTCGCAGGTCAGGATGGCGTCGTCGGTCGCGAGCTCGTCGAGGATGGAGGCGACGTACTGCGGGGCGATGGGGGCGCGGTCGGGGTTCTCGAGTGCGTCCATGTCGGCCCGCCACTTGGCCGTCATCTGCTGATATTTCGTCAGATGATCGTTGTCGTCCCGGCGGTGGAGCAGCGGCAGCAGCGCCGCCAGCCCCTCCTTGGCGTCGCACACCACCGGCACGTCGGTCGGGACCCGCGCCCCCGCCCTGGTCGGCTCCGCCTCGAACTGCACCACCCGCGCCTTGCCCGGCTCGGGCAGGAACTTCGAGTACGGGAAGTTCGTGCCGACCATGAACAGTACGTCGGCGTCGTCCATGAGCTCCTCGCTCGGCCGGGTGCCGAGCAGCCCGATCCCGCCGGTCGTGTACGGCGAGTCGTCCGGGATGACCGCCTTGCCGGGCAGCGTCTTGACCACGGGCGCCCCGAGCGCCTCGGCCACCGCCAGAACCTCCTGCCTGGCGTGCAGCGCCCCCTGCCCGACCAGCACGGCGGGGCGTTCGGCGTGGTTGAGCACCTCGGCGGCCCACTCGATGTCCTCCTGCCGCGGGATGCCGGAGGGTTGCAGGTAGAGCGGCGTGGTCTGCGGGGGCCTGGCCGGGGCCACGTGCTTGTACGGGTCCGCGCCGGCCTCGGCCACCTGGATGTCGTTGGGCACGGTGAGATGGGAGACCCCGCGCCGCGCGTACGCCGTCCTGATGGCCAGGTCGACCAGCGACGGCAGCTGCGCCGGGTTGGTGATCATCATGTTGTACTCGGCGACGTCGGCGTACAGCCGGTCCAGATGGACCTCCTGCTGGTAGCCGGTGCCGAGCACGGACGTCTCCTGCATCCCGGTGATCGCGAGCACGGGGACGTGGTCGAGCTTGGCGTCGTAGAGCCCGTTGAGCAGGTGGATCCCGCCCGGCCCCGACGTGGCCAGGCAGACCCCGAGGCGCCCGGTGGCCTTGGCGTAACCGGTGGCCATGAAGGCCGCGGCCTCCTCGTGGTGCACGAGGACGAAGCGCACCCGGTCGCGATGGCGCCGCAGCCCCTCCATGATGCCGTTGATGCCGTCGCCCGGCAGTCCGAAGACGGTGTCGACCCCCCACGCCGCGAGCCGTTCGATCAGGGATTCCGATGCGATTCGAGCCATGTGAGCGGCCCTACCCCGGGCCGCCATTCCCATGTCAAGTGTCCCGATTCGGGGGTAGTGGAGCCGCATGCGCATTCTCGTCACGGGAGCCACGGGCACGCTGGGCAGGGCCTTGGTCCCCGCACTGGTCAAGGCGGGTCACCAGGTGCGGGCGTTGAGCCGTACCAAGAGGGAGAGCCGCGGGAACGTCGAGTGGGTGTGGGGTGACCTGTTCTCCGGCAACGGTGTACCGGAGGCCGTGCGCGGCGTGGAGGCGGTCGCGCATCTGGCGACGAGCGGCCGCAAGGGGCGCGGCGCGGTGGACATCCCGGGCACCCGCCTGCTCATCGTGGCCGCCCGTGAGGCCGGCGTCGGACACCTGCTGCTCACCTCGATGGTCGGCGCCGACCGCGCGCCGGTCGGCTATCTCAGGTACAAGCTGGAGGCCGAGCGCCTGGTCGGTGAGAGCGGCCTGGGCTGGACGGTGCTTCGCTCCACCCACTTCCAGCAGTGGCTCAACCGGCGGCTGCGCGACTTCGTCTCACTCCCGGTGCTGCCGGTGGACCCGTCCGTGCTCTGGCAGCCGGTCCACACGGGCGAGGTGGCCGCGCGCGTGGCCGAGTTGCTCGCCGGCGGGCCGCTCGGCACGGAGGTCGAGTACGGTGGCCCGCAGGTGCTCGACACCGCCGAGCTGGCGCGGACGTGGCTGGACGCCCAGCATCTGCGCCGCCCCTGCCTGCCCATCCGCTACCCCGGCCGCCTGTACGCGGCCCAGCGGGCCGGCGACCTGACCACAGACGCGACGCCCAAGGGCGGGATCACCTGGCAGGACTATCTGGTCCCGCCCCCGCCCGTCCCCTCGGACGACTTCGCCTCCGAGCACACCGCCTCCCCCACCAGCCCGGCCAACCAGCCCGAGCAGGACCCGGACCTGCACGTTTACGGCGGTGACGAGGGTTACGAGCGCCCGACGCGCGGCTAGCCCCGGTTCCGGCACGTCGAGCGGCGCGGCAGCCGGCATGTGGCCGAAGACACCATGACGCCACGCCGCCCGGTGTCCCGCGTTCTACGCGACCTTCTCCAGGAGGTACGTGCCGGTGCCGTCGGCCATGCCCATGCTGTACTGCCGCAGCTCCTGGTTGTTCGCGAGCACGGACTGGCCGGCCATGAAGCCGGTGCTCTTGATCTGGAGCCCGACCTTGTCCGAGCCCGGCACGTCCCGGTAAATGTAGAAGCGCTGGCGGTCGTCCACAGTCCGGCAGCTCTCCTCCATGAGCCTGCCGCCCTCGGCGGCCGTCTCCCCGGAATGCAACGTCAGGCACTTGCCGCTGTAGCGGGTGATGAGGACGTGCTCGGGCATGCCGTTGCTCACAGGCCCCTGGCACAGGCTCCATTGGGCGCGGGAGGAACTCGACCAGGCCTGCAGCCGGATCTCCTCGGTGCCGTCCTGGTTCCACCAGTTCAGCAGCCGGTCCGGGGTGCCGATCCGGTAGTAGCCCGCCTCACACGCGAAGCCCGGTGGCACGGCGAACGGCGCCACCACGGTTCCCGAGGCGCCTTCCACCGTGAGCGGTTCGTCCGCCTGCTGCCGCGCCTGCTTTTCCGCCTTCTCCTTGGCCGCCGCGCCGTCACAGCCGAGTTGTATCTGCGCCAGCCTCATGAGGCTGTTGGGGGGTACGGCGTCCTCGCACCGGATGGCGCCTTCCTCCATCACCGAGTAGGTCGTGTAGGCGCCGCCGGGGCGCTCGATCCACTCGGTGGCGTACTGGCCGCCGCCCTTGTCGACGCGGCTGCAGTTGATACCGGCGTACTGGCCGGTGACCTTGCGGGTGCCCTTGAACAGGCCGTAGTAGCCGGGAGCGAGGAAGTTCCAGGTGATCTGCTGGACTTCCTTGTCCGTGGAGGCGGTGCTCGTCTTGACGGTCCGGTTCACGAACCCCGAAACGAAGCCGAGCGTAGCGATGTTGAACTGGGCTGTGATCTGCGTGGTCGTGCCGACTTCTACGGTGATGGTGGTCGAGTTCTCGAGTGTGATGACCTGGCTGCCCGTGGTGCCGGCCGTGACGAAGAAGGTCTTGAAGTGGGTGATCGTCGGGGTCATCGTCGCGCTCTTGATCAACGGATAACGCTTGCCGAGATCGGCTGCGGTGCAGGGTTCGCCTGCCTTGGGGTCTGCGGCGAGGGCGGGTCCGGCCGCCGCGGTCCCGCCGATGGCCGCCGAGGCGGCGAACATCGCCAGCGTGAGCGCACTCCTGAGCCAAGGACGTAAGCGTGTCACTGAGGTCTCCCTTCGGCCGGGCCCCGGGGAAGGGCCGCCGGCGGACTGGCTTGCTGCAAGCGCTTACAGCGCGATTTTCACAGTGAGCAGCCAAGCCTGACCTGTCAAGACCCGTGTCAGGAAACGGTCACCCCACTCCCCTGTCGCGTCGCCGCGAATGCGGGAGGGCGGTCAGGCCGCGCCGCAGCCGCAGCTGCCGCGGATCACCAGATGGGTCTCCAGCACGCGGTCGACCGCGGCGGGCACGGTGCCCTCGACGTCGCGCAGGAGCAACCGTGCGGTCTCCATCCCCAGCTCGCGCATCGGCTGGTGCACTGTAGTGAGCCCGGAAACCGGCAGGCCGGCCATCGGGATGTCGTCGAAGCCGGTGACCGCCACGTCCTGCGGCACCCGATGCCCCCGGTCGAGGAGCCCGAGCACGGCGCCGATCGCGGTCTCGTCGTTGGCGCAGACCAGGGCACGCGGCGGCGACGCGGCCGCCAGCAGCCGGTTGACGGCGATGAACCCCTCAGACTGGGTCAGCCCCACCCGAACCGGCTCCGCGGGCGCCCCGGCCCCGGCGTGCCGGTGCGCCTGCGTGAACCCCTGCCAGCGATACCCGGCGTCCGGCGAACTACCGGGATCACCGACGAACGCCAGCCGGTCATAGCCGTGGTCGACCAGCAGGTGCCTGGTCAAGCGGTCGAACACCGAGACGTTCTCGACCCGCACCGTGGGAACGCCCGCCCGGGGCCTGCTGGCCAGCAGCACCACCGGGTCGCCGCGGTCGCGCAGCCGGTCCACCACCTCGTCGGGCAGGACCCCGCCCATGACGGCGAGCCCGTCGACCCGCGCGGCGGTGTCCCTGACCAGTTCGTCGGACTCGCGAAGCAGGTGAGTGCCGAGGATGACGACGGCGAGCTGAGCGCGTACGGCCTCTTCTTCGAATCCGCCGATCACCTCGGAGTAGTACGGCCCCGACAGGCCGGGGAACACGATGCCGAGCGCGCCGTGCGAGCGCTTGGCCAGCCCGCTGCCCAGCCGGCTCGGCCGGAAATCGTGCCGCTCGATGGCGGCCAGCACACGGCGGCGGGTGTCGTCGGAGACCTGGCCCACGCCGCGGGCCACCCTGGAGACGGTCGCCACCGACACGCCGATCTCCTGCGCGATCTCCTGGAGGGTCGCGCCACGCTTGCCCCGCCTCGTCATCACCGCACCCGAGGTCCTGAAAACGTTTGCGGAAAGATCTCTGGACTCTATCCACCCGTGAACGCGGAGCGCAATGCCCTGCTCATCTTCTCGGAGACAGGGCTAGCCTCTCGGGTCCATGCCGCGCCAGGGATCGTAGTCGACCTCCAGCGCCTCCTGCGGCGGCCGCTCCCCTTCGGGAACATTCTGCAGATTGACCCTGATCCGATACCACACGCTGCTGCGGCCCCGCATCCCGTCCACCAGCACATCCGCGGGCTCCAGTTTGGCGGCCACCTCGGGATGCCGCGCCTTCCACCGCTCGAACCCCGCCATGGCCTCGTCCTTGTGCTCGGCCCTGGCGATCTCGATGACGGGCATCGTCTGCTGCCTGCGCCCGGCCCCCTTGGGCGGCTTGGGCGCGGGCCCGAGCTCCTCGGCCAGCTCCAGCAGCCCGTCCAGCGACCCGGCGTGCAGATCCATGTCCTCCCACGGGTCGCCGACCTCGGCCAGCCGTCGCGGCACGGTCTCGATGGTGAAGACCTCCGGCCGGCACCCGGGCACCTCGTCCCACGTCAGCGGGGTCGAAACCCGGGCATCCGGCACGGCCCGCACCGAATAGGCAGAAGCGACGGTCCGGTCGTAGGCGTTCTGGTTGAAGTCGACGAACACCCCGTGCCGTTCCTCCTTCCACCACCGGCTGGTCGCCAGGTCGGGGGCGCGCCGCTCGACCTCCCGCGCCACGGTCTCGGCCGCCTTGCGCACCTTCGCGAACGGCCAGCGCCGCTCGATCCGCGCGTACACATGAAAACCCCGCGACCCGGACGTCTTCGGCCAGGCGACCAGCCCGTGGTCGGCGAGCACCTCCCGCGCCACCTGCGCCGTCTTCAGCACGTCGGCCCACTCGACGCCGGGGACCGGGTCGAGGTCGATGCGCAGCTCGTCGGGCTGGGAGAGGTCGTCGGAACGCACGGGATGCGGGTTCAGATCGACGCACCCGAGGTTGACCACCCACAACAACTGCGCCAAGTCGGTGCATACGACCTCTTCGGCACTGAGCCCCGACCGGTATTTGAGCTCGGCCACCTCGATCCAGTCGGGCCGCTTGGCCGGGGCGCGTTTCTGGAAGAACGCCTCCTGCTCGATGCCGTGCACGAACCGCTTGAGCACCATCGGCCGGCCGTGCACGCCCCGCAGCGCCCCCTCGCCCACGGCCTCGTAGAACCGGATCAGGTCGAGCTTGGTGTGCCCGGACTGCGGGAAGACGACCTTGTCGGGGCTGGTGATGCGGACTTCGCGCCCGGCGACCTCGATGTCAGGCATGAGGTCACGATACGCGGCGCCCCTGACATTCCCCGGCAGTCACCCTCGCCCGACGGCACGTGGCAGGCGCAGCAAGGTGGAGACCCGCGCCGCTGCCGCGTCCACCAGCGTGCCTGGCAGTGGCCGCCCCAAGGAGCGGACCTCCGGAGCGGCCGCCGCGTCGGACAGCGCATCGGGCAACGCGCGAGCCAGCTCGTCGATCCTGCTCCACAGCTCGTCGCCGTCCAGGCCGAGCCGTTCCGCGAGGCGCCGCCACGAGCTCCATCCGACGGATTTCAGCCGGTATTCACCACCTATCTTCATCGCCAGTTTGATCTTGTGCGGGTTCATCACGTCGGGGTACGGCAGGGCCGAAGAAATGTCATAGAGAGGGGCCAGCCGTACTTGATCGCCTGACAGCAGCACCGAATAGTTCTTGGCATGTCCGTCGGTCCCGGCCAGCAACCAGTTGAAGACGAGCGCGTCAACGAACGCTCGCACCGAAACCTGCGCCTGATGGGGAGGCTGAACCCGGCGGAACAACGCGGCGACGTCCTCGGGGCCGGGCCCACCCTCGCTCTGGTATTTGTGCACCGGATGGATGCCGAGAGACTGACATAGATCCTCCTGGTGCACCCGGACCCACACATCGTTCGCGCGGAGCCTGTCATAGCGCTCAACGACCACGGCACTCTGGTCGCCGAAGGTCCGGATGTCAGTGCGAGCAGCGGTCAGCCCAACGGCCCGGGCGGCCCTGAGGCAGAGGTGCTCGTTGACATCCTGGTCGACGAGGTCGGGGATGGCCGGCTTGACGATGTGCGTCGTGGGAATCCGCCCCCACGTTCGGCCCCATTTGCCGTCTTCGCACAGGAGCGCCACTTTGGCCTGCACTCCGGCGAGGCTGAACTGCCCCTCTTCTGGACCGGAGTGCCATGCGGCGGAGTCGCGGTTCAGGCCGCGCACTATCTGGGCGATCCCGTCCTCGTCCAGCCATTCAACGCCACCGGCATCCAGAACCCGCTCGTAGTGGCTCAATGGGGCGAACTGCACGGCACCCGCGCAGTCCATCCCGACGTGCTGCAGCAGAGCGACGGGATTGGCTGCGGACACCCCGAACTCCCGTGCCCACCTGGTCAGAACGGCGGGATTCTCCGGCAACAGCCCCCAGAGGAACGCCTCCACCTCGGGCCCATCATGCGTCTCCACATGGGATGGCAGGGACAGCGACAACGGGGTCGCGTTCGGCAGCCACTCCCGCACCTCCAGGTCATAGGAAAACCGGATCCGGCCCATGGCGTCCTGCGTCAGCTCGCCGATGCAGATGCCGTTCAGCAGGACCATCAGCGTGCTGCCGGGCATCAGGGATTCCTCCGTACGGCGGCGAGGACCTCGTCCAGGTCGATGGAACGGCCATAGGACATCGCCGGCCTTGGCACGGCAGGATCCTTGATCTCCATAGTGAGTCCCAGCACGCCCAGCGCCCGCATGACCAGGCCGAGCTCCAGCGTGGCCCGGCCGGCCTCAAGCCGGACGATCCACTGACGGCTCACTCCGAGCTCGTCGGCCACCGCCTGCTGTGTCCGGCCGAGCGCACGACGCCGCCGGCGAACGAGCGCGCCAAGCTCGATCGGAGTTTTCGCGTACATGGAAACCTCAAATTGTCATCGTACGGCGACATCAGAATACTTGTCGCCGTACGACGACACCACCGTCTTCCTGGCGCGGCGGGGCTCCTCCCAGTACGTCGAACCACGACGATGGCGAACGGCGATGGCCGCTCGCCGTACCGCCACACCTCATCGATCGATCAGCCGCCGTCAGATCGCGTTGTAGCCGCCATGGCGGCCCGCCCCCTCGGCGAAGCTGGCGGCACCGCCGACGGCGTCGGGCAGCGACACCAGCCCGTGCCGCAGCTCGTTCCGCATCGCCTCCTCCTCGCCGAGCCCCTCCTGCTCCAGCGCCGACAGCCGATCCCCGCGCAGACAGGTCTGCGGGAAGCGGGCGATCTCGCGCGCCAGCTCCTCGGCGTGCCGCCGCGCCATCCCCGTGGGAACCAGCCGGTTGGCCAGCCCCATCTCGTACGCCTCCCGCCCGCCCACCGTCCGCCCGGTGAGGATCATGTCCATGGCCCTGGACGCCCCGATGAGCCTGGGCAACCGCACGGTGCCCCCGTCGATCAGCGGTACCCCCCACCGCCGGCAGAACACCCCGAACACCGCCTCTTCTTCGGCCACCCGCAGGTCGCACCAGAGAGCGAGCTCCAGCCCGCCCGCGACAGCGTGCCCGGCGACGGCGGCGATGACCGGCTTGGCCAGGCGCATCCTGGTCGGCCCCATCGGCCCGTCGCCCTCCTCGCCGACGTGGTTGTCGAGCGCCTTGAGATCGGCGCCGGCGCAGAACGTGCCACCCTCGCCCCACAACACCGCCACGTCGGCGTCGGAATCCTCGAAGTCCCGGAACGCGTCCGTCAGCGCGTCGGCGGTCTTGCGATCGACGGCGTTGCGCGCCTCCGGCCTGCTGATCACCACGGTGGTGACGGGACCCTGGCGCTCCACGCGTACGGTCATGCGGCCCTCCTCGGGGGAACGTGCGGATTCTCCTCGGGGAACGTGCCGAGCGTACGCTCATGCCAAAGTCCCGGCCAGCGCCATGCCGTTCACGTGGACCTCATCCGGGTGACGGTCTGCTGGAAGAGGTCGGGGTAGTTCGGGAACAGCGGCACGATCCCCCTGTAGTGGTCTCTACCCTCGGCGCCCGTCCTCAGCGTCTCGGCCCACAGCCGCGACCGACTGCAGCCGGCCAGCCCGCCGATTGAGCTCCCTCAGGGGCCGCAACGTTACGCACTTCCAGAGATCCTGGTGGGTGATTCCGATGTTCACGGTTCACACACCGACATCACGGCAATTCCACGTCAAGGTGGGCGCCAGGCTGGGTGTCCACTTCGAGCGGCCCGTCACGAGCGAAGCGGCACCGTCGTGCATACCGCAGTATGCTTGGTCCATGGCGGATACGACACGCATCACGGTGACGCTGCCGAGTGACCAGGTCGCCGAGCTCAGGAAGCTCACCGACAACGTCTCCGGCTATGTGGCCGAGGCGGTCGCACGTCAGCTGCGACACCAGCTCCTGGGCGCCGACCTGCTGCGTTATCAGGAGGAGCACGGAGAGTTCACCGAGGAGGAGCTGGCTCAGGCCCGCTCCAGGATCTTCGGGGCGGCGGACCTCGACGGTTCAGCGGGCACGGCGTGATCGAGCACGTCGAAACCGTCGTTCTGGACTCCCAGGGGCTCTCCTCCTGGATCGCGCAAGATCGCAAGATTCTCGCGATGTTCCAGGTGTTCCAGACCATGGGCGCCGATTTCGTCATCGGCGCCAACACCATCGTGGAAGTCAGCCACACGCGGGTGAACATGCCTCGACTGCAGTGGGCGCTCTCCCGCGTCAAGGTCGAGCCAGTAACTGAGAGTGCGGCGAAGGCGGCCGCGAAGCTGCTCAAGGGAGCACGTCTGCACGGCCACAAGTACGCGATCGACGCGACGGTCGCCGAGGTGGCACTGCGCCAGCCGGGACCGGTGGCCATACTGACCTCCGACGTCGACGACATGGCCCGGCTGTGCGGCGACCGCGTCCGGCTCATCGGCATCTGAGCGGGCAACCGCGGGCGATAACAGAATGTGACAATATAGCCACGCTCCGTGAAATACTTCAAGCATCTTCGGCATCGACGTGGCGATCAGCGAGCTGCCTGTGGGCTTCGACGGCCTGGCTTGCAGTAAGGAGCACTACCGGCTGATCATCACCGACACCTCGACGGTCCCCAGCCGCCAGCGGTTCACCCTCGCCCACGAGCTGGGGCATGTGCTGGCCGCGGATGATCAAGGCCTGCTGCTTGACACTGACATCTACGACAAGCACCACAGCAAGCAGTCCTCCGAAATCCGTGCCAACGCTTTCGCCACCGCCTTCCTTTTGCCGGAGGAGTTGCTGAGGTCGGAGACGAGCGACATGGCGTGGACAGACGACGCCTTCGCCAAGCCGGCCTTCCGGTGGTGGGTGTCACCGAGCGCGCTCGCCTGGCGACTGCACAACCTTGACCTGATCTCCAAGGAACTCTGCGACTCGTTCCGGGGCATGACGACTGAGATGGCGGCACTGCTCGCCGGGGAGCTGGGCTCGTTCACCGAGTGGATCGACGCCGCCTCCCGTCGCCGCCCCCCGCAACTGCTGTTGCGTGACACCTTCCAGGCCTCGAAAGCGAACGCAACAACAGCATCCGGATCCGAAACGTCCGGCTGACCGCGATTCCGTTCGCTGTTCTCCTACGCGGCCCTGCACCATCCCGAGCACGCCCTGCTCATCCAGCGTGTCCCGGCCATCCCACCCAAACGGTTCGACAAGCGGATCGTGACGTTCCTGACTGCACCGGAGATCGACGCGCTCCTGGCCGCGCCGGACCCATCCCGCTGGGAAGGACGACGCGACCGCGCCCTCATACTCCTGGCCGTCCAGACCGGCCTGCGGGTTTCCGAGATCATCGGCCTCAGCTGCCGCGACGTCACACTCGGCACCGGCGCGAACGTCCGCTGCGAAGGCAAAGGACGCAAGCACCGCGCTGTCCCGCTTACCAGTCCCGTCCAGGACCTCCTACGGGATTGGCTCACCGAACGGGCAGGGCACCCCCACGAGCCGCTCTTTCCCTCCCGCGCAGGACGACGGCTCAGCCGAGACGCCATCGCGGTTTGATGGCCCCATGGATACATGGTCTGCCTTACTCAAGAGACCCCTTCCTCTCGCATCATCGCTGGTGCTGCTTCTCGCGAGCACTGCCTGTTCCGGTGGCGAGACGTCTCAGGCATCCAACTCCTCCAACACCGCAACGTCAGCCTCATCGGTTAGCGCGACACCGACAGGCGGTCACTGGACTGAAGGTGATGACCCACTGATCATCATTCGGGACACGAGCGCTAGCTACCTCATGGGAGAGCAGAGAACACTCGGGTACGACGCGGAGAGCAAGTGCCTTGTTCTTATGCAGAAACATGGACACTCGGCCATTGTATGGCCCAAAGGTACACACCCCATTAATCACAATGGTCGACGTGGAGTGGACGTGCCGAAGTTAGGTCGGATTTATGTAGGAGATAGGCTATCCATGGTCGGCGGATACGAATTCTGGGGAAAACAACCACCTGCGGAGTTTCATATAGACAGTGCCGCTAGGTGCATAAGGAAGATTCCGGATGGAGAGGTCTTCATCGCGGGACACCTCGAAGGTGTAGAGCGAACAAAATAGTTTTTAATTGGGGGATTTAAAAACCCGATTCTCCTCTCGGTCTCGATCGAGACGCGTGCGCTCCCCATATACTCTGAGGCCCGCGCGGGCGTGCTGGGCCGAGAAAATCACTGCAAGAACCGCAATTGGATCAGCCGGCGATGAGCGTCTGAAGCAGGCGTTCAAAGGCGCTGATATCCGAACATCCGACCGGGTGACCGAAGGTGATCTCCGCTACGCCGTTGTTACGTCTTTTGGGAAATCGACGCAAGTTCGAATGATGCCGCAAGCCGGACTTAACGGCCAGGCCGTGGATGGCCTCAAGCGCCTCAAGCAACACCGCACGCGTTTCCGGGATGGATCACGACCTCGATCACGTTGCGGAGCGCGCGCGAGCGATCGAGATAGATCGTCACCTGGCCTCCCGGATGGTGTAGCTCGCAGCATTTCTTCAGCAGGTGGGTGAGCGCCGCGGCGGATGCCGATGGGGTACGTCTGGCGACCATGCACGCCATGAAAGGGCTGGAATTCCGGTGCGTCGCGGTGGTGGGGGTGACCGCGAGCGCCGTGCCGTTCGCGAAGGGGATCACTCCGCTGGAGGTGGACCGTATCCAGCACGACAGTGACCTGCCCAGGGAGCGCTGTGTGCTCTTCGTGGCGTGCACCCGGGCCAGGGAGGCGCTGTACATGTCGTGGAGCGGGACTCCGAGCCCGTTCCTGCAGGTCAGCCCTCCGGCGAGGGGCGCAGAGCGCCGCTGGTGAGACCGTCGCGTGCCGGCGAGGCCGCTCGATCGCCCAGCTCGGCGAGTTCCTTGACGCGGCGTTCGAACTCCTCGAGCGCCCGGAAGGCTTTCCCCTACAGTCGCTGGTCCTCGATGGCCATCTGGGGATGCGCGAGCCTCCGGCATCGGCCCGGGAGCCTCCGCTGGCGCTGGTGGATCGCCTGATGTTCGCACCGCTGCGGACGAACCCCTCCAGATAGGAGGTGTCGAGCTGATCGCTGGTGGAGAGGACTTGTCCCTCGGTGATGTCGACGAGCCCGGCCCTGGCCAGATCACCCACCTTGACCGTGGCGCCGTCGAGAGGACCGGGGCCTGATGTGAGGGGCGGCAACAGCTCCAGCAGTTCCTGGATCCGGCCTGTCAGCGCTTGCCTGGCGGACGCGTACTCCGCCAGGTGGTCGGTGTGCGAGGCCGCGACGTACTTCGCGGGTGTGAGGTCAACCATCTCGTCGAGGAGATCGATCAGCGGCACGTTCACGACCTGGCCCGGAGATGGTTCGAACGGGCCGTCCGGATCGTTGCCTGTCAGGTACGCCATGCGGATCGAGGACGCCGCGCCATCGGGAGAGGCGGGCCGGGTCAGGAGCCACAGGTATACGGGCTGGGCGTGGGAGGCCACCATCCCGGAGGGCAGGGCGATGACGTCGGTGAGGATGCCGCGCCGTACGAGCCCGGAATGTCACCGTGTAAGTCCGGCCCGCCGACCCGCATGCCGCCTGCCGAGGACCCGTCCGAGAGAGGGCCCTGCTCAGGGAGCCGGTGGCGTGCGTAGGAAGAAGACCACGACAGCACACGCTCATGGACCAGTAGTTCGCAGCGGGGATGTGGATGGCCGCGAATCGACGGCACCAGGTGTCGTTCATGACAGGTGCGATGAGATCAGCGCGTTCACCTTGGCGAGACGTTGGTCGAGGTCGCCGGCAGGGATGTCGATGAGCTCGTAGCCGAACGCGCGGTAGCTCTGTTCGTGGATTCGCTCGAACACCAGTGACTCCTGGAAACCGATCCGCCGGGCCGCGGTCGGCTCGCAGAACCCCAGATTGCGGATGAAGAGCACCTGTCGCTCGTAGATCCCCTCGGAGGTGATCCGTTCGAGCTCTGCGGCCAGTGTCCGGGACACCGGCCGCCCCAAGTGCACGGCCAGCGCATGGGTGCAGACCGGCGACCGGTCGAACACTTGGACGGAACCCGCGGCAGAGGCCTCCAGTTGCCGCTGCCGCTGCAGAGTGACGATCTCGTCGATGAAGGACGCCCGCCTCCATGGCTCGTCCTCGCCGCGAGCGTGCGCTCGCGCGATGACATCAGTCGCCGCCTCCTCGACGACCCCATGGCCGAGCTCGGCCAGGCGCCGCAGGATCGAGGTCTTCCCCGCGCCGGGCGGGCCGGTGAGAACGTAACGCCGCATGGTCGGAAGCCTTTCGTGCATGTCGAACACAGGCATCGGGGTCAGTGGAACCCGGGGAATGGAGTGATGGGACAGTGGCGGTTCTCGCACGGCTCACACGCCGGAGATGTCCACGATGTCCAGAGCGTCGAACGAGGCGATCACGGCCAGATCGTTCAACGTCGTGCTGTTTTCATTACAGCCTGCCGCCCAGGTCCTGGCAAGCACCACGCCAGGCTCGAAGGCACGCACCCGCCCGGCGGACGGCATCGTTGATCATGTGGGCAGCGTGCCCGGCGCGGCCGAGGTTTTGTCGTTCGACGCTGCTATAGATGGCGCCATCATCTGACATTTCATAGAACAGGGGCCTTCGATGGCGTTAGTGGTGTTTCGCGATGAGACGGCGACCGGCCGGGCGTTGGAGGAGTTCTCCCTCCCGGACCTGCCCGACCGGATCTCGGCCCGCGAGCTCGTACGACTCCGCGTCCGCGAGGAAGTGGCCCGCCACAACGCCGCCCCCTCCCACCACTTCCGCGGCCTGGTCAAGCCCACAGACGCCGAGACCGAGCTGAACGGCTACCGGATGCGCACCGCACGCAGGCTCGACTGGGAGAAGCAGGCCGACGCCGCCGAGGCCGCTTTCGCCCGCAACGGCTTCCTGCTGCTCGTCGGTGACCGGCAGATCGAGGACCTCGGCGAGGTGATCGACCTGACCGCCGACCCGGTGGTCTCCTTCGTCAAGCTCGTCTCGCTGGTCGGAGGGTGACATGGGGGTCCTCGACGACCTGCCCGCCGCGCACCGCGGCTGGCTGGACGAGCTCGGCGAGGCCACGCTGGAGGCGTTTCGGCACCTCGACGCGGCCTACACCGCCATCCACTACGGCCGCTTTCCCGACGACAGCCCGCTGGGGCGACTGGCCAGAACCTGGGGCGACGCCGGATGGCGGAACATGGCGTTGTGGATGCAGTTGTGCATGCGGACGCCTTACGGCATCTCGAACCCGGTGTCGACGGACATGGCCCGCCGCAAGCTGCGCTGGACCGCTCAGGAGCTGGACCTGTTGTGGCGTACGACGCTCGCCCCGTCGGAGCGGGAACGGATGACCGATCACCTCTACCGCATCCCGATCGCCGCGATCAAACACCTGTCCGCGGCCGAACGCGAGCCGTTGCTGCCCTACCTGCGCCAGGCCCAGCGCGAGATTGACGACGTGCCCCACGCGTCGAACTGGCAGGCCAAGCGTGTGCTGGACGACCTCCTGGCCGAGCACCCGACCGACGACCCCGCCGACGCCACGCGCTCTCTGCTCCCCGAAGGCGACGGCTTCGCCGCGCTGGTGCGCGAGGAGTACGGCAGGCGTCTCGGCCACCCGGCTCTGGTCCCGCTCGTTCGGCACTGGACCGCCGCCACGGCCGGCAACCCCGCCGCCAAGTGGTCGGCACGAGCCTCCAGCCTGCTCACCCCCGAGGCCGTCGCCCTGGTCAGGGAGGTGCTCGGCCGCGTCCCCGCCTACCGCGAGAAGGTCGAAAAGCGCCAGTACGGCGACTACGAGCACACCGTGGTCACCTACTTCCACGAGCGCACCGCCGTCCTGCTGCGCGGCATGATCTGGACGCTCGACCTCGTCGACGAGCCCTGGGTGACCGGGCTGCTGGGCGACGTCGCCGTGGCCACCGGCACCGGCATCGGCGGGTCGGGCGCCAACTCCCGCAGCGAGCTCGTGGCCAACGCCGCGATCGGCGCCCTGGCCCGGCGCGGCGGCCTCGACGTGGTCACGCAACTGGCCCGGGTCCAGGCCAAGGTCCGCAAGAAGAGCATCCTGTCCAAGGTCGACCGGACCCTGGAGGCGGTGTCGGCCCGGACCGGGCTGTCCCCGGAACAGCTGCTGGAGCGCACCGTCCCCACGTTCGGCCTGGGCCGCGACGGCACCCGTACAGAACACGGCCTCCGGATCTCCCTCGACGGCACGATCACCTACGGTTCGCGCAAGACCATCCCCAAGGCCGTCCGCGAGAAGCACAAGGACCTGCTGACCGAGCTCAAGGCGACCGCCAAGGAGCTGAAGAAGGCGCTGCCGGCCGAGCGCTTCCGGGTCGAACGCGCCCTGTCCACCGAGCGGATCTGGCGCTGGCACGAGGTGTGCGAGTTCTACCTCGGCCACCCGGTCACCGGCTCATTCGGCCGCACCCTGATCTGGGAGATCCTGCAGGGCCCCGCCGGGCTTCCCGTCCAGGTGGACGGCGCGTGGGAGCTCATGGACCCCGACGGCCGCCGCATCCGGCCCCGGCCCGACACCCCCGTTCAGCTGTGGCATCCGATCTCGCACTCCGCCGACGAGGTCCGCGTCTGGCGGGACCACCTGATCTCGTACGGCCTGCGCCAGCCGTTCAAGCAGGCCTTCCGCGAGGTCTACCTGCTCACCCCCGCCGAGGAGCGAACCCGCGACCATTCCCTCCGGTTCGCGAACCACCTGCTCCGCTACGGCCAGGCCAAGGCCTTGCTGACCGGCCGCGGCTGGACCGGGATGTCGCTGGGCCACTGGGACTGGGCCGGAGGTTCGGGACAGAGCGCCGCGGTCAAAACCCTTCCCGGCGGGCTGACCGCGTCGTGGTCGTTCGAGCTGGACATGGATTCCTTCGACCGCGACGGCTACGGCGGGACCGCCTCCATCTGCGTGAGCGGTGACCTCCGTGTCATCTCCGAGGACGGGCGGCGGCCGGTCCCGCTGGCCGAGGTGCCGCCGCTCATCCTGTCGGAGATGTTGCGTGACGCCGATCTGGCCGTCGGCGTTACCTCCACCGGCCTGGACCCTCAGGGCCACGGCGACTATTGGCACTCGTACGGCTTCGGCGACCTGAGCGAGACCGCCCGGGTCCGCCGCGACGCCCTCACCAGACTGCTCCCCCGCCTGGTCATCGCCGACCGGGCGGAGCTCACCGACCGTTTTCTGCGCGTCCGAGGCGATCTGCGCACATACAAGATCCATCTCGGGTCAGGCAACATCCTCATGGAGCCGAACGACGCTTACCTGTGCATCGTCCCGCAGGGCTCTGGCGACCAGGTCTTCCTGCCCTTCGAGGAGGACGGCGGCATGTTGTCGATCATCCTGTCGAAGGCGTTCCTGCTGGCCGAGGACAAGGCGATCACCGACCCGAGCATCGCCTCCCAGCTCCACTAGGCAGGCCCCTCGCTGAGCGACGATGTTACGGAGCGTGGCCCTGGCCGCACGCTATCGATCTCGGCGGTCTCGACGCGGAATCTCGCAATCGGCACAGCGGGTGATGGCAGAATGTGACCATGCGGCCACCCCGAGCGAAGTACTTCAACACCACCGGACCGTGCGACAAGGCCACGTAGTTAAGTGGCGGGGTCGGCTGTCAATTCGGGCGTTCGGTCAGTTGGTGGCGTAT